>JAAVDF010000011.1 GCA_014801945.1 Bacteroides sp. | reverse complement strand
ATAAAAAACCGGCGTGGGGGAGGGTTTCACAACCATCGGCCACGCCGTTTTAAACAATAGCATCAATTTCAAAAATAGATTACAGAAGTCTGTCGTCTTGACGCTCTGTCAGCGTCATATTGACCGAGCCTGACTTGTATTGTCCAAGTGTTTTTTATCAAATTTCGTATAAATTATCGTATAAATTAATCTTGTAAAGTCTGTGAAGAGGTCTATCTGACAATGTTCCTCTTACATGATGCAAAATTACTGCCATATTTCCTCCTCCGCCATACCTAAATTTAAGTAATTTCGTGGCCGGAGGGTCATTTTACTAATTGAAATCAATTAGAGAGGGCTAATTTATACCTATAATATGCCTTACTTTGTCGAGAAATCCGGGTTTTGACCCGCGTTCAAGAGCCGCTATCTTTCCGTCGGGATCAATGAGCATGGTGACAGGGATGGAGTTTATGCCGAGGGCGTTAACGGGGTTGGATTCACTGTGGTCGGTAGGATCATTCAGTAGGTTGATCCACGGCATGTCGTAACCGGCGATGAAGGGACGCCAGATCACATCCTGATCGTCTATGTCGATGGTCACTACCTTGCACCTGTCGCCACACTCTGCCGAGAACTGCCGCAGGTCAGCGAATCCGCGGATGCACACCGCGCACCATGTGGCCCAGAAGTCAACGAGCACCCAACCGCCGCGCATGGAGCTGAGAGTCACGATCCGTCCGGTGGAGTCGGGGAGGGCAAAATCAGGCATTACTTTTCCGACTGTCATGCCGGAGCGGGCATTGATGATGGCTTGGACGGCGCGGGCACGGTTGCGCAGACTCACGTATTCGTTTGCCGCCACGCTGTATTCGAGGGCAGGATCAAGTTCGTCGAAATATCTGGCCTTGACGGAGTCCGACGAATATGAGAGGGCGATGATACCGGTCGGAGTGGCTTTGTGGGAGAGGGCGAACGGTCCTAAAAACCGGTCGCGCAGAGCCATCATGTTCTCACCGGAATTTTCGTTGCGTTTCAGAAATTCGCTTTCCTGACGGAAGAATGAATAAAGGCTGTCAGTAAATTCAGTACCGCTGTAGTGGCCACGCTCTATCAGTGAGTCGATTGTCAGGGTTAACTCATCATCCGTGCCTATCGGGACAACTCGTGAACCCGGCCTGTCCGAACCTATGGCCCTCACGGAGATGTCGTAGGGCTGGGTGATGTTGAGGCGCAGCTGCACCACGGAGTCCCTGACAGTGACGGTGTCGCGGAAGTAATGATATGAATAGGGATTCTCACGGTCGGTCAGCCGGCGTTCGACTATGATCCTCTTCGGGCGTTCCTGTCGGAACACCACACGCAGTATCGCAGCTCCGGCAATGGCAGTCCCGATGACTGACAGCAGTACTGTGATCATGATGCGGTGGGGATTGAGAATATTGGATGGCTTCATTTCATGTATGCTTTATATTAATATCTGTCGTGCATGGCGGTCACGGCCTCCGGCGGTTTATCCGGTTGCACGGTTGTAAATTCCTATCAGACTGCAAATATAGGTGGTTTTATGCTTAAATCAAAGAATTTGAATTAAAATGATAGTTAGATTTGATTTAGATTAGTTTTATAGGACGATCGGAATATCCTTGCAAAAAAATTTTACTGACGACGCAAAAAATTCCCTCCGGCTATTGCATAATTCAAAAAACGGTTCTACCTTTGCAGTGTACTATTATACTAATACACCATCATGCTTAAAGTCGATAACCTTACATTCTCCTACCGGCGCAATGATCGCCGGATTCTGGATGACTTCTCTCTGAAGGTCAATGCCGGTGGCGTCTATGGACTCCTTGGCAGAAACGGTGCAGGAAAGTCAACATTGCTCTATCTCATAGCCGGTGCGCTCACGCCGACAAATGGACAGGTACTGTTCAATGATGTCAATACCCGTCTGCGCCGGCCCGAAACCCTATCCGATATTTTTATTGTACCCGAAGAATTCGTGCTCCCCCGAATTCCTCTCAAGGATTATCTGAAAGCCAACGCTTCGTTCTATCCCCGTTTCTCCTACGAGGATCTGCGCCGCCATCTCGAAATCTTCGATATGGACACAGATCTCAATCTCGGCGCACTCTCGATGGGGCAGAAGAAAAAAGCTTTCATGAGTTTCGCTCTCGCCTGCAATACGTCGCTGCTGCTTATGGACGAACCGACAAACGGACTCGACATTCCCGGTAAGAGCGCGTTTCGCCGCTTCATTGCAAGCAATATGACCGACGAGCGGTCCATCATCATCTCCACCCATCAGGTGCGCGACATCGACCGTCTGCTCGACCATGTGATCATCATGGATCACTCCCATGTGCTTCTCAACGAGCGCGTCGATAGGGTCACGGACACACTCAAATTTTTTGAGACAGCATCACCCTCGGTCATTGAATCGGCTCTCTATTCGCAGCCGTCGCTTGAAGGAGCATCCGTCGTCACGGTCAACGATGACGGTGCTGAAACCGAACTCAATCTTGAAATCCTCTTTGAGCTTTCGCTTGCCAAGCCGGAGATAATCAAAGATATGTTTAACCGTAACAACCTGAACCAATGAGCCAGAATCAGATATTCAATATGCAGCGTTTCGGTCTGCTGATCAACCATGATGTGCGCGAGAACTGGCGCAAGATACTCCTGTCACTCGGCGGCCTCCTCGGTGCACTCATCATCATCGGACTTTTTTATGCCGTAACCAATTTTCAGGGTGCGGATGACATTGATCCGGAATGGCTCAGGCATATAGGTGAACGGATGGCATTGACGGAAGTGATATTTTTTACGATTATTATGTTTTTCGCCGGGGCTTATGTCGCATCCACAGCTTTCAAATCATTCTCCTCTGCTCCTTCAGCTCTCTCGTCAATCATGATTCCGGCTTCTCAATTCGAGAAATTCATGGTGAAATGGCTTGTTACCGTCCCCTGCTTTTTCATAATCTATGTGGCTTTCGCCATGTTCGCCGATTGGGTGAGGGTAGCGTTCATTGACATGAATTATCATATTGAGGTCAGCACCTTTGACTGGAATAAGCTCTTTTTCCATTCCGAGGAGATAGCTTTCAAACATTTCTCGCTTATCGGGATCATGACTTTCTTTTGTGTGCAGTCGTTTTTCCTTCTCGGTTCCATTGTCTGGCCGCGTGTCTCGTTCCTGAAGACGTTTGTCTCGCTGTTTGCCCTCGGATTGGTATATGGATGGTTCAACTTTTGGTTTTACGATCTGCTTGAAAAGCCCGACACTATATTTGTCGCACCCGAATGGCTTGAAAACGGTGATATGGTCGCTACTTTGGTAGTATTGGCACTGACAGTATTGAGTCTGTTCAACTATTGCCTGACGTTCATGCGATTCCGTGAGGCGGAAACAATAGTGCGTTGGTAGAAAGGAGGCAAATCATATATGGTATTCAAGGAAAACAACAAGGCAATCTATCTCCAGATAGCCGACAAGATCTCTGACGATGTCCTGACCGGACTTCTGCAGGTCGGGGCGCGCATCCCCTCTGTCCGTGAGTATGCGGCCACGCTTGAGGTCAACGCCAACACCGTCATGCGCAGCTACGAGCATCTCGAACGTCTCGGTGTCATCTTCAACCGTCGCGGCATAGGGTTCTTCATCGCCGACAATGCCCGTGAGGTAATAATAAATGGCCGCCGCGAGACTTTCCTCAACGGTGAGGTGCAGTATTTCTTCCATCAACTGATGCTTCTCGACATCACACCCGAAGAAGCGAAAACAATGTATGAAAACTATCTAAAGGAAAAAAGTAAATGAAACGTACAACATATATAATGCTGGGGGCTTTCATAGCCGGCTTCCTGCTTATCGCCGTCTCCTGTCTGTTTTGTATCAGCCATCAGATTCCAATGACTGAATATGATAAAGAGGGGGATATCAGCAAAATGATTGATGTCAAGACAGTTGAAGAGCCGATCGAAGCTCATTTCGGCCACATAGTCTATGAGGATGTCACTAAGGACCGTCAGAGAATCACTTTCAAGGGCGTGGCCGTCAGTATGTCCGATTCGGTGAGCACCCCGCTCCTCAGGACAGCTGAATCAGGAGGAAAGATTGTCACCATGACAGTGAGAAATGACACGCTTTTCCTCGCAGCCGATCTCTCATCCATAAACGATTCAATCATGAAACTTTCAAAGATCAAGCGACTGGTAGTCGGGTCAGAGATGTTGCCTTTGAGCGTGATCCTCCCTACTGACATGAAACTTGGCAGTGTGACCAATCGTTCAACCTCCGTGTGGCTCAATGATATTCATGCATCCGGCCTTAATGTCCGCACTGGATCGAACCTGACACTTGACGGTTGTGACATCGATACCGTCCGCTGCTACGGCAGGAATCTGCGTGATTTGAAACTTTCAAATTCAGTCATAGGGCTTTTCACCATGTCCATGCCATCACATGAAGTAAATGTGGATTGCTGTGACGACAGTGGATTCATAAAGAACATGGAAGTACGTGGCAGTAAGAAGAACAACCGTTACGCTGAACTCTATTTGATAAAGGCCAATATCGGTTCACTGAAATGGCTGCCTGAGAACGCAAAAGCTACTCTAAATATCATTGTAAGTCAGCCATCGGAGCTAACTCCGATCAATACTACGAATTAATTAGGCAATTATAAAAAAGTTGCACGGATAAATTTGAATTGATGCGACTTTTCCTTATTTTTGCGTCATCTAAATAATTTGTTAATTAGGCTTATTGTGAAATGATTTCAAACATATTTAAGCTTCTCTTGACCGGTGTGGGTATCCTCATATCCATACCGGTCCTGTCATCACAGACACAAACAGTGCCTCCGGTGAAGATCTCCGGTCAGGTCAAAAATCTCCAGAAAAAATCAGCGCGGGTCATCACGCCGATTGAATGTAACCCTGTAAAGATAAAGCGTCATGCGACGAACCTTGACTCTTTAGGTCGCTTCTCAACGGAAATGAATCTTCCTTTCGGCCATGACTTCACTATATATTATGACCGTAAGTTTTACGGGGCCTACGCAGAGCCGGGCGATTCACTGTACATTGAAATTGATGCTACCGATCTTAATTCCGCGCCGAAATTCAGTGGTGACCGAGCTGAATTCAACAATCAGTTCAGCAAAGCATACAAATCTCTCACCGGTGGGTTCTATAAGGAATTTTCCGACCTGACAAGGAGTACCGATGAGTTCAGGGAGGACCTGTACAGAAAAATCTACTCGGATCGGAAGGTGATTGCCGCATATTCCGACAGTGTCGGGCTCCGTCCTGACGTGCGGGAGCTGATCGAACGCTGTGCCCTCTTTTCTGTAGCAAACACAGCCATGGATAATATCGGCCGGATGCCGTACAGTGATAGACTGTCGATATTCACTGACAGTGTCTTTGAAATCGGTAACGATGAGAACTGCAAGGAGTTGATGTACTTCCCTCATGTAAGTAATTATCTCTCATCATTGTTTCATACGACTGAGAATGCAGATTCACTATTGGCTGTATTTACCGAGACCTATCCCAAGAGCCTCACACGCGACCTGTTCTATTCCTACCTGTTGGAGGGTGCAGATGAACCTTTAACGATCGATCCCGCTCTTTTTTCTCTTGTCGCCCTCGCTCCCGCGCAGGAGGATGATACGAATCCACAACCTACAGATATGATCCTGAACGACTACATATATGAGTTCGCAGACGGGCAATCGAAGGCGACAAACTTCAATAATCTTGCTGAGCTCTTGAAAGAGCGATATGCCGGAAAGTATATCTATCTTGACCTTTGGGCCACATGGTGCGGTCCTTGCCTCATGGCGCATAAAAGTCTGCCTGAAGTCGCACAGTTCTTCAAGGATGACAACGTCGTGTTTGTCAGCGTGGCCATGAAGTCCGATCCTTCAGCATGGCGGAAGATGTTGATGGCAGGATTTCCGTCCAATAGTTTTCACTATATCATCCCTGACGACGATTCGGCGGAGCAGATCATGAGCCGTCTGGCTGCCGGCGGCTTCCCTTCGTTCTATCTCATAGCTCCCGACGGATCGATCGTCAATAACGATCCACCGCGTCCGGGCAATCCGGAGATCTTCGATTTCCTCCGGACGAATGTCAAGTGATCACGTTCAATTGTCAATTCCAGTCTTCTCCCAGATGTAGAGGCGGTCGGATGGACGTATCTTGCGGGGAACTTTTATGGAGAAATTATCACCCTTCTTGACCATCGGGACAGGGTCGTATTCTAGGCGCAGCTCCTCGACTGTGAGGATGATTGCTCCGGTATCAGTTCCGGTGATGACAACTTCGTCGCCGACATGCAGTTCACCGGCCTCCATCACGAATTCGCCTACGCCGAGTTTCGGGAAATAGCGCACGCCTTTGGCGGCATAACGTTTCACGCGTGTGGCTGACGAGCCGTATTTTGCCGACCACTCGCCGAGGCGTTGTCCGAGATAGTAACCGTCCCAGAATCCACGGTTGAAAATCTTCGACAGCTCATTGTCCCAGCGTTGGATCTTCTCGTCAGTGAATGTGCCTGAGCAGATAGCGTCGATAGCCTCGGAATATGATTGTACAGCGATTTTCACATATTCCGGTCCGCGGGCACGACCTTCGATCTTGAACACTCTCACCCCGGCATCGATCATTTTGTTGAGGAAATGGATGGTCTTGAGATCCTTGGGCGACATGATATATTTGTTTTCAACAGAAAGCTCATCGCCTGTCTCACGGTCAGTTACCGTGTAGCCTCGGCGGCATATCTGTGTGCAAGCACCACGGTTGGCACTTGAATTCATCTCGTGGAGGCTGAGGTAGCATTTGCCGGACACGGCCATGCAGAGCGCACCGTGGCAGAACATTTCGATGCGTATGCGCTCGCCTTTCGGTCCGCGGATATCCTCACGTTCGATGGCATCAGCGATCGCCTTGACCTGATCGAGATTCAGTTCACGGGCGAGCACCATGACGTCGGCAAATTGTGCGAAAAATCTCACGGCCTCGATGTTCGTCACATTGAGCTGTGTGGATATATGGACCTCGACCCCGATACTGCGGGCGTATGAGATGGCGGCGATATCGCTTGCGATGATGGCGGATATGCCGCTTTCCTTTACGGCGTCGATCACCGAGCGCATTTTGTCAAGCTCGCCGTCATAGATGATGGTGTTGACGGTAAGATAGGTTTTCACTCCGGCTTCGTCGCAGATCGATGCGATGTTGCGGAGATCGTCAAGAGTGAAATTGACGGAGGAACGGGAACGCATGTTGAGACCCTCGACTCCGAAATATATTGCGTCAGCCCCGGCCTCGATGGCAGCGTGGAGTGATTCGTAGCTCCCGACAGGAGCCATTATTTCAAAATCTTTTCTATTCATTACTTCTGCTGTGTATGGATGGCTTTGGGTGTGTGGCAAAATGATTGGATTTCGGCTTGTAGGGCCAGCACAAGCGCAGGTCCTACAGATGATTTGATTTTGACACGGCCTCAATGATTTTTTCAGTATTTGTCCTGATTTTTTTCACGGAGCTTTAAGCCAAAGTAAATTCTTGTTAGGCAAAGTTAGCCAAAATTGGAATTATCTCCAAAATAAGCGGCGGTATGGAGATGCTTTCCTGCCGGTAGGTGTGGAAAATCACGCTTTTTGTGTAACTTTGTAGCAAAACTAAGCAAATGGATTCAGAATTTGACATACATGACCGCTTGAGTGCTGACAAAGATTTCGAGAAGGCGTTGCGCCCCTCGTACTTTGACTCGTTCAACGGTCAGGAAAAAGTGGTCGAGAACCTCAAAGTGTTCGTGCAGGCTGCACGGATGCGTGGCGAGGCCCTTGACCATCTGCTCCTCTTCGGCCCTCCCGGACTCGGCAAGACCACGCTTGCCGGTATTATAGCCAATGAACTCGGCGTGAATTTCAAGGTGACATCCGGACCTGTACTTGACAAGCCCGGAGATCTCGCCGGCATACTCACCTCGTTGGAGGAGAACGATGTGCTATTCATCGACGAGATCCACCGCCTGAGTAGGGTGGTGGAGGAATATCTCTATTCGGCAATGGAGGACTACCGCATTGATATTATGATAGACAAGGGGCCGGGAGCGCGTTCGGTGCAGCTCTCGCTGTCGCCTTTCACTCTTGTCGGTGCGACTACTCGTTCGGGAATGCTGACAGCTCCGATGCGTGCGCGTTTCGGCATAAACTGTCATCTCGAATATTATGACCATGAGGTGCTCGAACGTATCATACTCCGTTCGGCGGCTCTTCTTGGTGTCAAATGCACGGCTGAGGCGGCCCACGAGATTGCATTGCGCAGCCGAGGTACTCCCCGAATAGCTAATTCACTTCTGCGCCGTGTGCGTGATTTCGCGCAGGTCAAGGGCAACGGTGACATCGAACCGGAGATTGCACGTTTTGCACTCGAAGCCCTCAACATAGACCGCTACGGACTCGATGAGATGGACCATAAGTTGCTATTGACCATGATCAATAAGTTTGAGGGTGGCCCTGTCGGACTTTCAACCATAGCCACNGCTATCGGTGAGGAGCAGGACACAATCGAGGAGGTTTATGAGCCTTTCCTTATCATGGAGGGATTCCTGCGTCGCACTCCACGCGGNCGCGAGGTNNCNTCACTTGCCTATACGCATCTGAAGATCAATCCCCCGACGGTCATGGGAGCTTTGTTCTGATGGCNNAGNGGTGGAAGTTGGTCCAACCNAANGTTTCGCAGGTCATACGGCATACGCGGCANGCCGCGTCCCTANAGNCTGTATCATAGCCATTTCAGATAATAAACCACAAAATCAGGTCAGTATAATGCCGACAGTACTTTATATATTCGGAATACGATTTTTCTTCTATCCTAATGATCATGAACCGATTCATGTTCATATCGAGTATCAGGGAAAATCAGCAAAGATCAAGGTTTCACCTGAGATTGAGCTTATAGAGAACAATGGACTGAAATCCCAGACNATAAAGAAGGCCATNGAAACTGTGGAGTTCTATCAGGATGATATAATCGCCGAATGGCATAAAGTGTTTGGTTAAACAAGGTATTAAGATGAAACAATCCATACAAAAATTATGGTTCGCCGATGGNCGGATATGGATCTTGACTTCTGATGATCAGGAGCGTGGCCTTCCCTTGGAGGTGTTTCCNGCGTTGTTCTATGCTACGNATGCTGAGAGGAATGCGTTTTATCTGTGGGATGAAAACAGGAGCATACGTTGGGATGGNCTTGACGAGGATATNCATATTTCGAATTTCTTTGANGAAGAAACGGTTGATTATGATAATGAGGTCAACCGTCTGCTTTCAAGGTTTCCATATCTTGACATGAAAGCGTTTGCCGACTATATCGGTATNCATTGGACTCTGCTCGCACGCTTGAAATTCGGAGTTGTAAAGGCTTCAGAATCGATTCTGAAGAAGATCCGTGACGGCATTATCGCTATAGGTAAGGAAATGTCGGCCGCCGTATTATGATTGATTAACCCATTTCAAACAAGTATATTTTTTAATCAATGGCTGGAATAAAATCGCTTGCCAAGGATACGGCCATCTATGGCTTGAGCAGCATCATCGGGCGTTTCCTCAACTGGTGTCTGGTGCCGCTCTACACGCAGATGTTTCCATCGTCGGAATACGGCGTGGTGAGCTACATATATGCCATCGTGGCTCTTGCTCTCATAGTCCTGACCTACGGAATGGAGACAGGCTTCTTCCGTTTCGCAAATCATGAGCGTTACAAAGATCCGATGGAGGTCTATTCGACATCGTTGATTTCGTTGGCTGTAAGTTCGACGGCATTTCTTGCACTCGTGCTTATCTTCATCAAGCCGATATCCGGAGCGATGCACTCGGCCTTGCATGAATCATACGTGGTGATGATGGCCATTGCCGTCGCCTGCGATGCTTTCACGGCTCTGCCGTTTTCCTACCTGCGTTTCCGTAAGCGGCCGATGCGTTTCGCGGCCCTGAGACTTATAAATATAGGGCTTAACATCGGGCTCAACCTTTTCTTCATCCTGATCTGTCCGTGGCTGTGGAAACAGGCACCGGGGTGGATCGCGTGGTTCTATGATCCGGATTTCGGCATAGGCTATATCTTCCTTGCCAATATGGTCACATCGGTCATCAACGTCGTGCTGCTTCTGCCCGAACTCCGTGGTTTCCCCTATAAGTTCAACCCGCGTCTGTGGCGGGAGATGATTATTTATTCAGCTCCACTGCTCGTGCTCGGAATAGCCGGTGTGATGAATCAGACCCTTTACTCCATTCTCTTTCCGCTGCTCTATACCGACAAGTCCGAGGCAATGTCGCAGCTGGGTATCTATGGTGCAAACCTGAAGATAGCCATTGTGATGGTGATGTTCATTCAGGCATTCCGCTTCGCCTACGAGCCGTTTATCTTTGCGAGAGCCAAGGAGCGCGGTGCGGATCAGCTGCAGAGCTACAGCGATGCCATGAAATACTTTGTCATTTTCGGTATGATTATTTTCCTTGCCGTGATGTTTTATCTCGACATACTGCGCCACTTCATCGCCGCGAGTTATTTCAGCGGTCTGAAAGTCGTGCCTATAGTCATGATTGCCGAATTTTTCTTCGGGATATTCTTCAATCTATCTCTCTGGTATAAGCTCACCGACAAAACGGCTTGGGGCATGTGGTTCTCTCTTCTCGGCCTCGCCATAACGGTGGTGCTCAACGTGGTGCTCGTGCCTCGCTACGGCTACATGGGTTGTGCTTGGGCTTCGTTTGCCTGCTATGGAACAATGATGGTGGTAAGCTATGTCATGGGACAGATCAAATATCCGATCAACTATAATCTTCCGCGTTTGACATTCTATTTTCTCAGTGCCGTCCTGCTGTGGTTTATTGCCGAACTGATAGCATTCGGCCATCGTCCGTGGCTCAACATGATCATCCGCACCCCCCTTCTCCTTGCCTACATTTTCATGGCCATGCGCATGGAACACATCACCTTCCGCGACCTCATCCCCCGCAGGAGGTAGGGAAATTTATATCTGTAAAGTATGAATATCAGGAGTTTTGATGCGATAATGAAAAAAGAGCCGAAAAAATGGCTAAATTTGCAGATGAGTTAAAAAAAGAACGATCAAACGTTGAATGAATCCGATGAAGGCAATATTCCTTATAGGCTACATGGGCAGTGGGAAATCCACCCTCGGCAAAGCCCTCGCCCAGCGGTGCGATATCCGTTTCATTGATCTCGATGACTACATCGAAGAACGGGCCGGAAAGAAAATCCGTGAGATTTTCGCCGAGGACGGTGAGGCTGCTTTCCGTGATCTCGAACGCCGTATGCTCCTTGAGGTCAGTGATATGGACAATGTGCTGGTGGCATGCGGAGGCGGTACGCCTTGCTTCGGCGACAACATGGAGCTGATGAACTCACGCGGAATCACCGTGCTGCTCCAGACATCACACGAACGGCTGTTCGAACGCCTGAAACGTGGCCGCCACAAGCGTCCGCTCATAGCCTCGCTGACTGATGAGGAACTTGACGGATTCATAACCGAACAGCTTGCCAGACGCATGGTTCATTACGGGAAGTCGGCTGAGGTCTTTGACTCTACACTGCTTGAGGACGAGAATCAGGTCGAGACCAAATGTGAGGCTTTCATAGACCGCTTCAATCTCCCTCGCAAAAAGTAAGGCTAAACACTCTATAAAATCAGCTGAAAATCATGGTTCAGGAGATACCTACACCGCAGGAGCAACCGCAGGAGACCTGTACGGCCCACAGAGGTTTCGTCATCGGTCTCCCTGCATGTGACTATCCGTTTGAACGCCGTTTCCCTCTCACCCCGGAGGCTGCGGGACAGCTCATTGAGCGCGGTTTCAGGGTGAAGATGCAGGAGAATGCAGCCCAATGCATCAACTATACCGACAACAGTTATATGCGCGTAGGTGTGGAGATTGTCAGCCGCGACGAGACGCTGCGGAGCGACATCGTGATCCATCTTGCGCCGATGACCTCACGCGATGTGTCGCGTATGCGCCGCGGAGCCATGCTCCTGACCTTGCTCAAACCTTCGGATCAGAACCGTGAGGCTGTCCGCGAACTGCTTAACCGCCACATAATCTCCATAGCGGTGGATCTTATCGAGGATTCACGCGGATGCACTCCCTTTGCCGACATTCTCGCCGAGATAGATGGCCGCGCATCCATAGCGATGGCCTCGTCGCTGCTTGCCGACTCTACGCGTGGCAAGGGAATACTGCTCGGAGGTGTGGCCGGAATCATTCCCTGCGAGACACTCATCATCGGTTCGGGAATTGCGGCCTGTGCTGCGGCCCGTTCGGCTGTCGGACTCGGATCAACGGTGAGGATGTATGACAACGACGTCTATTCCCTCCGTCGCGCNCAGCAGGAACTCGGACCGTGGGTCATCACCTCCACGCTCCATCCCCACACGCTTGAAAACGCTCTCCGCAGTGCCGACGTTGTCGTGGTGACTCCAACCGATGAGCCATTTGCCGTGAGCCGTGAACAGACGGCACTGATGAAGCGCGGTGTACTTTCGTTTGACCTCGCATCGGACACGGGAGCNGCTTTCCCCGGAATGCTTGCGGTCGATCTTGCAGGTGCGTTTGCCGTCAGCAATTCTGCCTCTATACGTGAGCGCGTATGCTTCACACATGCCGGATGTGCGGTGGCGCGTACTGCTGCCATGGCCTTGAGCAACACATTCCTTACGCTCATGAACTCGATTGTCAGCTGTGAAGGGGTCAGCAACGCACTTAAACTCCTTCCCGGTATGCAGAAAGCCACGTTCACATTCTTCGGTCGCATAGTCAATCCGCGCATAGCCCGTGCCATCGGTATGCGCAGCGTCGATATCAGCATCTATCTCACACTTTCCTGAAACCCCTAAAGCCTTATTTGTAATAATGTCACCGAGAAGGAAATTCTACGTCGTATGGAACGGTCATGCCACCGGAGTCTTCGATTCATGGGAGGAGTGTCAGTTGCAGATCAAGGGCTATCCCAACGCCAAGTTCAAGAGTTTCGACTCGCAGGAGGCAGCTGTGGCTGCTTACAGGGGTGATCCGGCCGAACAGCTCGAACTCCTGCAGGCCATAGCCAAAGGTCCGGCTGTCAAGGTGAACTATGAGGCTATCCCGGAGATCAAACTCGATGCGCTTGCCGTCGATGCCGCATGTTCGAAGAATCCCGGACCGGTCGAGTATCAGGGCGTATGGGTACGGACCGGTGAACGAATATTCCATATAGGCCCGATCGAGGGCGGGACAAATAATATCGGTGAGTATCTCGCCCTTGTCCATGGACTTGCCCTCCTCCACAAGCAGGGTCAACCCTATACACCTATATATACAGACTCGAAGACAGCACGTTCGTGGGTGCGCAACCGTCAGCCAAAGACGTCTCTGAAACCTACTGCGAAAAACGCGCAGCTTTTCGAGATGNTCCGCCGCGCTACCCTCTGGCTTCAGACCCATGAGATCACCAANCCGATNCTCACGTGGGATACTCCNAACTGGGGCGAAATCCCCGCGGATTTCGGAAGAAAGTAAATAAATGTAGTTAAATATTGTGATTTGGTTAAAAAGTGTATATTTGCAANGTNNAATGTATTAAAACATAACGAAATCAAATTGCAATAANATGAAAGCNTCCGATNATNACNCCGAAATNCACCTTNNTNATATTTTGTGTNNTATTNTGTNTGGCNNTAGTNGGNTATTTCTGCGGATTAANTCAATATCGTTTTTGGNGGTATTTCCTGAATGGTTGCTGGGTAGCCTCACTTGTTTATGTGCTCATCAGCATTCAGNATTATAAGCCTAAATCGGACAGGGCTTCTCTCCCGTGGATTATCGCNCANAGTGTGCTTACGGTGGTGATGATGGTAGTCCCATGTCTGCTTGACTGATCGCTTTTTGGACAAGGGCGGAGACAGGAGTGATTTATTGATTATTATAGTAGTTTTTTTAGAGCGATGCTGTGTCAGGATTAGCTCTACAATTGGAAGTTTGTATATTTTGACACGGCCTCCAAGATAAGACCGCGGAGGGGCCATGATGCTCCGGGGGAATTGCCATGCGTGAAACTGACCAATAATTGGAATTTATGCGCTTAATTTTCATTTGAAAAATTTAAACTTTTATTGGTTAAAAGAGGTTATATTTGCATACCCGCCTACTGAGTATAAATCCAGTATGGGTGTCACCACGTATTCAACTAAGTTTCCAACTATTAAAAATCATGGCAACACGAAGATTTTTCCTCGCTTTACTTGGACTCTGGGCTTTCGGCACAGCGATTGCGCAGACATCCGATGTCGCGGAGGGGAGTGTGCTCTCTCTCGAACAGTGCCGGGAAATGGCTCTCAAAAACAATAAGAATCTGAGGCGGTCAGCCCAGCAGATCAAGGTAGCCGGCTATGAGAAAGATCAGGCGTTCGCTGCATATCTTCCTGCGCTTGACTTTGCCGGTGGATACATGTATAATCAGAAAGGTGTATCAGTCCTTGGTTCTGACCAGCTTCTACCGATCAAGACGTTCGATCTCGAAAAGAAAGGCTACGAATTCAATTTTGTAAAAAATCCTGTCACCGGTGAGCCGGTGATGGTTGATGGAAAACCCATTCCTGAGGAGGTTGCATTTCTGCCAAAGGAGGCATTGAGCTACGACCTTCACAACGTATTTTTCGGAGCCGTGACTCTTACGCAACCCATCTTCATGGGTGGTAAGATCGTCGCCATGAATAAAATCACCGGCTATGCCGAGAATCTGGCGCGTGCGATGCACGACAATGCCGCGCAGGATGTGGTCTATGCCGTGGATGCCGCATACTGGCAGGTAGTGTCGCTGAAGGCCAAACAGAAACTTGCGGTCAGCTACGTGAATCTGCTCGATACCCTCAGCCACAACGTCTCGCTGATGGTCAAGGAGGGAGTCGCCACCAAGCGCGACCAGCTGACGGTTGACGTGAAGCTCAACTCCGCTCAGATCGACCTCACTAAAGTCGATAACGGACTGGTGCTTTCTCGCATGGCTCTCGCACAGGTGTGCGGAATGCCCGTCCATACGGTGTTCACCCTTGCTGATGAGGATGCAGCTACCATTGCCGGTGCAAGTGCCCCGATAGCCGGAAGCTACAATATGGAGGAAGTCTATTCCTCGCGTGACGATCTCCGTGCTCTTGAACTCGGCGTTAAGATATATAAGGAAAAGGAAAATGTGGCCCGTGCGTCGATGATGCCTAATCTCGCCCTCGTCGGNTCATANTCCTTCTCGAATCCTAACATGTTTGACGGCTTCCAGAAGAAATTCAGCGGTATGTTCTCCGTCGGTGCTATGCTCACCGTCCCCATCTGGCACTGGGGTGGAAATTACAACAAACTCCGTGCAGCGAAGGCNCAGACCGTAGCTGCCCGTCTCGAACTCGACAATGCCAAGGATCTCGTCGATCTTCAGGTCAATCAGGCTTCGTTCAAGGCTCAGGAGGCCGTCAAGACTTTCAACATGACCGAGACNAATCTCGCAAAGGCCGACGAAAATCTNCGCTGTGCGACACTTGGCTTCCGCGACGGTGTGATGACGGTCGATAACGTCATGGAGGCACAGACGGCATGGCTCAAGGCTCATTCNGAAAATGTCGATGCCCGTATNGACGTATATCTCTGCGATGTCTATCTCAACAAGGTGCTCGGTCGTCTCGANGTGAGTGCACCGGTGGTCAAGTAACCCNCATGCTTTTAAATTATTGAAAAAACGGAAATCCCAACCTTATAAAATTTCTCTGAATCATGTCAGATACAAAGAATAACNCCGCTGCAACTCCCGAACAGCGCGAAAACAAACTTCTCATGGTGGCCATGGGCGTGATGGTGGTCATCTGTATCGTTCTTGCCATTCTCGGCTTCTGNTTCCTCAACAAGCCGCAGNATATCGTCGAAGGTCAGGCCGACGCTACNTCAATCCGCATTTCCGGCAAGCTCCCCGGACGCGTNGTCAAGCTCTATGTCCATGAGGGCGATCAGGTGAAGGCCGGCGATACGCTCGTCCACATTCATTCTTCACTNGCCGATGCCAAGCTCATGCAGGCCGAAGGCATGGAGACGGTGGCACGTACACAGAACCAGAAGATCGATGCAGGTACACGCTCGCAGATCATTCAGGCCGCACGCGATATGGTCACTCAGGCTGAAGCAGCGGTAAGTATCACCAAGAAAACCTACACCCGCATGGAGAATCTCTTCAAGGAGGGTGTGATCTCCGAGCAGAAACGCGATGAAGCGAAAGCCGCCTANGATGCNGCCGTGGCCGCACATCAGGCTGCCAAGAGCCAGNTGAGTCTTGCACAGGCAGGCGCGCAGAGAGAAGATAAGGAAAGCGCGGCCGCCATGGTGGATGTCGCCAAGGGNGGTGTGGCCGAAGTCCAGAGCCTTCTTGAAGATCAGTATCTCATNGCTCCGTGNGACGGTCAGATCGATGCCGTCTATCCCGAAGAAAGCGAACTCGTGTCGCTCGGTGCACCGATCATGAGCCTGCTGAANCTTAGCGACAAGTGGGTGACTTTCAATGTCCGNGAGGAACTCCTCAACGATATGCCTATGGGCAGTGAGATTGAAATCATGATCCCGGCTCTCGGCGAGAAAAAGACCAAGGCCAAGATCTACTANATCCGTGACCTCGGCACTTACGCCACATGGCAGGCCACCAANGCCACCGGCCAGTGGGACAGCAAGACCTTNGAAGTCAAGGCTCATACTGTCGAGGCCATTCCTGAACTCCGTCCCGGCATGACAGTGGTCTATTTCAAATAAGTCCTGACCGTGTNGACGTGAGATCCGCCACCTCTCTCCGATCTTCCAAATAGTTAACTCCACATTTANGTGATAGCTCCATGCTTCTAAGAATAATCAAACGCGAACTCCGCCGGCTCACATCACGCAAGATCTACATCTTCATGATGTTTATCGTGCCCCTCGGCTTTACCCTGTTCTTTCTCAATCTGATGAGTGAGGGNCTGCCGTTGCAGATCCCTGTGGGTATGGTCGATCTTGACCAGACGTCGCTCTCACGCAAGGTGGGACGTTCGCTCAGCGCAAGCGAGCTGATCGATCTTTCTCACTCGCCACGGAGTTTCCATGAGGCCATGCNGCAGGTCAGGAGCGGTGAGATCTACGGTTTCTTCCTGATTCCTTCCGATTTTCAGAAAAAGGCTCTGAGCGGCGAGACTCCGACCNTNTCGTTCTATTCCAACATGACCATCTTCGTCCCCGGCTCGCTCTCTTACAAGGGATTCAAGACCATAGCGGTCGGCACGAGCGGCGGCGTGGTCAAGACCACTCTCGTAAGNCTCGGAATAGGGGAGGAGGAAGCCGGNTCACTGATCCAGCCGTTAGTGATCACCTCCCATCCGCTCAACAATCCTTGGCTCAATTACTCGGTCTATCTTTCGCAGTCCTTCATTCCNTGTCTGCTTGCCCTTATAGTCCTGCTTGTGACTGTGTTCAGCATCTGTCAGGAGAAAAAGACCGGGACGTCTGTCGAGTGGCTTGCGATGGCCAAGGGCAATATGGCGGTCGCNCTTGCCGGCAAACTCCTGCCGCAGACGGTCATCTTCACGCTCGTCGGGGTGGCCATGCAGGCAATGATGTTCGGTTTCATGCACTTCCCGCTCAACTGCACGCCGGTCAANATGCTCCTTGCCATGCTNCTCCTTGTCATGGCCTGTCAGGCTTTCGCGGCTTTCATCACCGAAATGCTCCCNAATCTCCGAATGGCCTTGAGCATTGTTTCGCTCACGGGTATCCTTTGCTTCTCGATAGCCGGTTTCTCATTCCCGGTCGATAAGATGTATGGCGGAGTGGCCATCTTCTCTTACCTCGTCCCCATCCGTTATTATTTCCTCATCTATATTGATCAGGCACTCAACGGAATTCCTCTCTACTATTCAAGATTTTATTACATGGCCCTTCTGGCCTTCCTTCTTCTTCCCGTCATCGGTATGCGTCGTCTGCGCAATCAGCTTCTGCATCCCGTCTATGTGGAATAAGCTTTACTCAACGCTATGAACTGGTTAAAAAGTCTTTTCAGAGTCTGGCGCCGGGAAACACGGCTTGTGTTTACGGACATGGGCGTGATCCTCTTCTTCTTCGCGCTTCCCATCGNCTATCCGGTGGTCTATACACTCATCTATAACCCTGAGGTGGTCAAGAAGATTGACACCGTGGTGGTTGACAACTCCCGCACTGCCGAGAGCCGCGAACTTGTGCGTGAGCTCGGTGCCACGCAGTCCATCAACATCATAGGCTATGCCTCTGACATCAATGAGGCTAAGACTGCTTGGCACGAGAAGAAGTGTTANGGTGTCGTCGAGATNCCGTCGGACTATGCCACGCGTCTTGGACGCGGAGAGCAGGCCGTGGCCCAGTTCTATTGCGACCTTTCACTGATGATCCGTTACCGTCAGTATCTTTTCTCGCTGACCGACGTGCAGATGAACGAGGCCATGCGCATTACATCACAGCGTCTTGCGCAGGGCGGTCTCATNACGAGCAGCATCGAGGGCCTTCCGGTCAATTCTCAGGCCAATTTCCTCGGNGACGTCACTCAGGGATTTGCGTCTTTCGTCATGCCCGGTGTTGTCGTGCTGATCCTNCAGCAGAGNATGCTCCTCGGCATAACCATGCTTGCCGGCACTGCCCGTGACCGCCGCCGTCGCAANGGTGGCATCGACCCCCTCGACTACAATGCCGGTCCGCTTGCGACTGTGCTNGGAAAATCGCTCTGCTATATGATGATCTACCTNCCGCTGAGCTACTACATCCTTGAAATNATCCCCTACATGTTCGCCCTGCCCCATGTCGGGACATTCTGGAACTTCATGCCGATGGTGTTTGTCATGCTCCTCGCCACTACCTTCCTCGGCCAGACCATTCAGGTCTTTGTCCGCGAACGTGAGTCGAGCCTCCTTGTGGTGGTGTTCACCTCNGTTGTGTTCCTCTTCCTTTCAGGNCTCACATGGCCGCGCTATGCGTTCAACAAGTTCTGGTACATGATCTCNGAACTCGTCCCATCCACACTCGGCATAGAATCTCTTATCCGTATCAACAGCAACGGCGCGACGATCTCCGACCTCGGCCAGTATTACTGGGGTCTNTGGGCTCTCACCGGTCTCTACTTTGTGACCGCGCTCCTTATCCGCTATTTCGCCACCCGTGGACTGCGGACTCAGGCCATCCCGACAACNGGCGACGTTGGCTGATCCTGCCTTGCGCNTCAGAATCTCATTCCGACGATCAGCGTCAGTGACGAGATGGTGTTGAAGTGCGTGAAAGNTGAGTTGTAGAACAGCGATCCGTATGACCGTAGCTGGGCNGACGCGAACAGTGCGCCNTGGTTATANACGCAGCTCATCGAGAAGCGGTAACCGTTTGCGAGCATATTGCGCGCGCCTTCGGTGTCGTCCTCATAAGTGCGCTTGTAACCGANCACGCCCAGCAGTGTGGCGTTGAGCAGCCATTTCCGTGGACTCAGTGCCCAGTTGCGCGCGTAGCCTCCGAGCAGGGCTATGTCGCGGTAATGGAACCGGTATTTTGATATGCCGAGAGGAAGCTCTGCCAGCATGTCGGGAGGCAGTTCCGAAAAGTTTATGCTTATATCCTGTTCNCTGTAATTGAATCCCGCGAGTGCAGTTCCTGCCGTCCTTAGCTGATATTTTGAAAATGAATAGGCGGCCGAGTGGGANTACTTGTAATGATTGAAGAAATAATACGCGTCCAGATTAGTGGATATCAATTTCGCATCGTCGAAATCATAATGAATGTTCTTCCCGTCGTTATAGTCGCCGAGACGTGTCAGGATCATGCCTCCTTCAGANGATACCTTGCTGTAGTTGATAAAGAATCGTGAGCACGAGAAGTCAAAATTGAATGTGCGTCGCTGTGTGTCGTGATCGAAAAGCCGGTCCATGTTCCACATATAGCCCACGCTCACGGCCATGAAGCTTAGATAACCGCCCGCGTCCGAAAAAAGGTTGGAATGCATCGAGATCAGTGAATTTTTCGGAAAAATCATTGTCTGNGTCTCGATCCAGTTGTAAGCCTTTCCCTGAAGTTTCCAGTTTTTGCCTGTACCGACCACGTAAGCGGTATCGTAGGAATTGAAGGTCTTGTCGCCCCAGTTATAGACATTGAGTGCGAAGCGCGGAAANGCCGGATAGCAGATGGTCGAGTCATGGATCTGGAATCCGTTGTTTATGAGCTGGCCTATCCACCTCGTGGAGCTGCGAGGCAGTGAATCGCAGNGGTTAGTCTCCGCTGCGGCCTCTGCGCTTCCGGCTATGACGGAAGTGAGCAGCAGGACTACGATCAATGTATTTCGCACAAAAATCCTAAGCATAATAAATAGTTCCCTCGTGAGTGTCATGGACAATCAACTGCAAAATTACGCATTTCCTTGCAATTTTTTCGGTATTGTCGTAAATTTACCATCTCTAAGGACTATAAAGCTAATTAATCAGCATTTTGCACATGAAAATACTTCTCAATATAATATGGGTGGTGTTTGGCGGACTCATGATAGCCGTCGAATATGCCGTGTCGAGTCTTGCGTTGATGATAACCATTATCGGAATACCCTTCGGATTGCAGACTCTGAAACTCGCCCTCGTCGCCCTCTGGCCATTCGGGACTGACATTGTCGATGACGGGTGGCCNTCAGGNTGNCTCGCCGGAGTGATGAATGTGATCTGGTGGTTTGTCGGCGGAGTNCCCATCGCGCTGACTCATCTGCTNTGGGGCNNNATCTTCTGTCTGACAGTCATCGGNATCCCCTTCGGCCTCCAGCATTTCAAGCTGATGAAACTCGCCCTCTTCCCCTTCGGTAANGGANTGGATTGACGGTTCGTATCAGACCGNGTTGGAGTAGTAGTATGNGTATGGNAAAGCATATCTGTTTGTCCAAAATATTGTTCGGTGTACTTTTGTTATGCCTTGTCTCGTCATGCCGGCAGGAGAGTAGAAANTTTGACTATTATCTTGAACTGGCTGAGGAAAATTTGGAGACAGCACCGGACTCTACCGCCTACCATCTGCTCCATGATAGTATAGATGATTCGATGCTCTCATCTGCNACCCAACGTCAGCTGATAACTTATTGGTATTTGCTGGCTCGTATGTCCATGACTTTGTCTGTTAAAGTGCCGAAAGATTTCTATCTTAGTGCCTGTGCGAGATATTTCAGTGAAAATGANCCGTCTCCTTTGGCCGTAAAGNCTTTTGTCTTATGGAGNGNACANCTTAGGGGTAGCGGAGACTATTCCTATGCTATTGTTCCCGCACTGCGTGCCTATAAGGCAGCTCTTGACTTGGATAATGAGGGGCTGCGCCTTATGGCCGAGAGAGAGTTGGCNGAAGTGTTGGGGCGCGCTCCCGGAATCAGGGATGCTGTCCCCCACATCGATTGTCTGGTCGATTTTGTCGGAGGAGCTGGTAAGTTGGATCGTTTGGCCACCTTGTCGAAATTTGTTTTTGATGCAGGATGTGACACTGTATCCTCATCTGTCACGGTTGCTANCGACAGTATTCCCGCAGCGACTTCTAAGATTGATAAGGCATTTGGGGGATTGGGGCTGCATGCGGTCATGGGTGATTTTGACAAGGCAGAGATTTATGGTGACTCGCTGCTGATACACATGTCGGGTAGGGGAGGTCATGCAGCTGCGTGTGCTGATGTTGCCAACGTGAAAGCTGAACTTGGAAAGTATGATGGAGCTTCCGCCCTACTTGCGCTTGCCCGTGGGCATCTTGTTGATTGGCGTGACTCGCTTCATTATGGACTTGCCGTGGCGAAACTGGCTGACAAATCAGGCATGACGGATGATAGAAAGGTATGGAAGAATGTGGCGGATAGTCTGTTTGATAACCATTATGATGACTTGATACGAAGGACACTATCTTTACGCCTGCAAAACATCTATGAAGATGAGACAAATATGGCTCTCTTTAAGGAAGAGAAGACGCGGAAGCAGTTGGTTCTATCATTGATCGGGATAACGTTNAGCCTGATTTTAGGCATTTTGTTTTATCGTTACAGGATTCAGAAAAAGAATGCTGAAATCAATAGGAAAATAACGGAAGTGATGCTCCTTACACGTGAATTGGATGAAGCGAAAGCCGACAATACANTTCTTGACAAGAGGATGGAAGAACAAAGCAGTGATATGTCAAGATTGATCGGTGTCCTGTCGGAAAAGGAAACAGAGATAAGTATGCTGAGTGCTGCAATGACCTATGACCGATCCGAAAGACAACGGCTTTCAGNAATGGTGAGCGATCTGCTTCGTGGACGCTTCTCGCACCTGAANACTATTATTAATGAATATAGCGGACTTCAGGAATCGGAGGAAAACTACTTCGTATTCTANAAGAATATAGAATATGAGCTTGAAAAGATACGTCGTCCGAAAAACATCGCAGAAATANAGCGTATGGTTGACGAATGTAAGGATGGCATTATCGGAAAGTTGAGNGNGCAGATTCCGGNGATGAAGGANCGTGATGTTACATTNGTAACCCTTACATTGGCCGGACTCAACGCGCGTGCNGTCGGTCTCTTCCTTGGAATACAGGGNAACTCCACTTACAAATTGAAGAAACAGATCATCAATCAGATCTCCGGATCTGATGCTGAGGATAAGNATTGGTTTCTTTGTGANCTTGGAAGCTGTTGAATATCAGNAAAATAGCNTTNTGTATTCGTAAGNCGTTGCATATCAGNGAATTAGTCCAGAATGAAATTTTGTTAGACGNTCCTTATCTAATTGATTGAATTATAGTGTATTATCTGTTGNGTGGATTAAAATAATTTCAACGTGAAAGCGNGCTGTTGTGATTATTAATGATGAACTTTGCATTTAACTTTTTAAGAGTTACTTACTTATTTTTTTTACATAAAGTTGAATTATTATGTGTGAGCTATTGTTTATTGAGACTATAGGACTCGTGCTGCTATGGATTGCGGCTCTAGTGATCGCATTNGGCCCGATGATCTACGGAATGNNTCTCTGTCTGNACAACGACAGGCTTTCGGGTGGCATGAAAGTCCTGTGGTGTCTGGCGTTTTTCTCATCGAGTGTGCTTGCTTTGGTAGCCTATTTTGCCATCTACAATTCCCGTCGTGATGAGGACGCTATGTAGCTCCGGTATGCTTTACGGCGTATCGAGTGCGGCTTTTGCGCTTAGGTGTCCTCGGAATCNGTGGCCGAATGTTGAAAACTTGCTGAAAAATCANTGTGNTAAACGCTTGTGGATTGGAATTTTATTCCTACCTTTGCAGCGTTTTGCGGGCNTGTGCCTGCAGACGTAGAATTAACCTTATTTATTAACCCCATTTTTTAATGACTGAAGAAGTAAAAAACTCCCCGATCGCTGACTTCGATTGGGAAGCCTACGAAAAGGGTGAGACCAAGGGTGAAAAGACCCGTGAGGAACTCACCAAAACCTATGATGAATCGCTCAACACCGTGCGTGACAAGGACGTAATCGAAGGTACCATCATCGCCCTCAACAAGCGTGAGGCTGTGGTTAACATCGGCTACAAGAGCGACGGCATCATCCCCATGAGCGAATTCCGCTACAACCCCGACATCAAGGTGGGTGACACTGTTGAAGTCTTCATCGAAAATCAGGAAGANAAGAAGGGTCAGCTCATCCTTTCTCACCGCAAAGCCCGTGCAGCCCGCTCTTGGGATCGCATCAACGAGGCTCTTGAGAAAGACGAAGTCATCAAGGGCTACATCAAGTGCCGTACCAAAGGCGGCATGATTGTCGATGTGTTCGGNATCGAGGCCTTCCTCCCCGGATCTCAGATCGACGTCAAGCCCATCCGCGACTACGACATCTTCGTTGGCAAGACAATGGAGTTCAAGGTCGTGAAGATCAATCAAGAATTCAAGAACGTGGTTGTCAGCCACAAGGCACTCATCGAGGCCGAGCTCGAACAGCAGAAGCGCGAGATCATCGCCAAGCTCGAAAAGGGTCAGGTGCTCGAAGGTTCTGTCAAGAACATCACCAGCTACGGTGTGTTCATCGATCTTGGCGGTGTTGACGGCCTCATCCACATCACAGACCTCTCTTGGGGCCGCGTAAGCCACCCCGAAGAAGTGGTTCAGCTCGATCAGAAGCTCAATGTCGTTATCCTCGACTTTGACGATGAGAAGAAGCGTATCGCCCTAGGTCTCAAGCAGCTCCAGCCCCATCCTTGGGATGCCCTCGACGCAGACCTCAAGGTTGGCGACAAGGTTAAGGGTCGCGTAGTCGTTATGGCTGACTACGGCGCATTCGTTGAGATCGCCCCCGGCGTTGAAGGTCTCATCCACGTGAGCGAAATGTCTTGGAGCCAGCACCTCCGCTCTGCTCAGGACTTCCTCAAGGTTGGCGATGAGATCGAAGCCGTTATCCTTACCCTCGACCGCGAGGACCGCAAGATGTCACTCGGTCTCAAGCAGCTCAAGAACGATCCTTGGGAGAACATCGAGACCAAGTATCCCGTCGGCAGCAAGCACACTGCTAAAGTGCGCAACTTCACCAACTTCGGCGTATTCGTTGAAATCGAGGAAGGCGTTGACGGTCTCATCCACATCAGCGACCTCTCTTGGACCAAGAAGGTTAAGCACCCCAGCGAGTTCACTCAGATCGGTGCTGACATCGACGTTCAGGTTCTCGAAATCGACAAGGACAACCGTCGTCTCTCTCTCGGCCACAAGCAGCTCGAAGAGAATCCTTGGGACGTATTTGAAACCGTATTCACCGTTGGTTCTGTTCACGAAGGAACTATCATCGAGATGGTNGAGAAGGGNGCAGTCATCGCTCTCCCCTACGGTGTTGAAGGCTTCGCAACTCCCAAGCACCTCGTTAAGGAAGACGGCTCNNAGGCNNAGGTNGANGAGAAGCTCNANTTCAAGGTNATCGANTTCAACAAGGACAGCAAGCGCATCATCCTATCACACAGCCGCATCTTCGAAGATGAGCAGAAGGGCGAACGCGCTGAAGCTCCCAAGAAGGCAGCTGGCAACCGTCGTGGTGGCAACCGTCGTCAGGAAGAGGCTCCCGCCCTCAATGCTCCTCTCGAAAAGACCACTCTCGGTGACCTCTCAGCTCTCGCTGAACTCAAGCAGAAGCTTGCAGGCAAGTAAAAATCGCCGATTGGCAAGTGTCGGGATCTAATCCCGCCCAATCAACATATCAGCAGGAATCGTCCCTCCGACGGTTCCTGCTTTTTTTATCCATAAAATCTCGTAATTTGGCGTAATGTCTGATCCAATTTTTATCGGACATCCTATCCAGTATTGTATGGAATGTGTAGCGTTGTGTAGTATTGTGTGGAATGTGTATTATTGTAGGGACGCGGCGTGCCGCGTATGCCGAATTGAATACATACGCTATTGAGAACCAGTGATAAATAAATATTCATCCAGCATTCAAATCCATATCCCAATTGCCTTTCTCTACGGTTTATCCATATTCCATCAGCATTTCATCCATATTTCATTCGCATTTTATCCGTATTTCATCCGGCATACGCGGCACGCCGCGTCCCTACAAATATGTTTTCCAAATATAAAATCACGGATCGGCATCGTATCATCCACTCCATCCACCAAACCGCGAAATGGTAATGCATCCAATAAACCAACGGGGGATAATGAATTTGCCTACTCATCCACTAAACCGCGAAGCGGTGATGCATTGGTAGCCCCATCACGACCGAGCGGAGGCGAGACAAAAATTGACCGAAGGGAAATTTTTGTCCGCCGATGCGAGGGAGGCATGGGGTTAAATGTCATTCCAGCCAACGTCGGCGTCGAAGACGTCGGACAAAGGAACCGCAACTCTAAATCCATCGAAAAAAACGAGGTAAAAATACATTTCTACCTCAAAAAAATTGGAATTTCGGTATGAAATTGCATAACACACTGACTATCAATATATTCGCCTTGTAAATTCTAAAACATTGAAAACAAGCCACTTATACCAAGATTAAAAAATGAAATTTTAACCTATCCTTAACCAATTGATATATAGGATATTAATATGTGTGAGGATTAAAATTATCAGGGCAAAAAATTCTTCATGCCTTATGCCTTCATCCTAACTTTGCGTCAGAAAACAGAACGAAAACCGGGAGAAAAAAACGACGGTCACGTTCCACCAAAAAGAATAAAGTAAATAACCCCTTTAAAAAACCTGAACAATGAAAAAGCTGTCTTCCATCCTGATGTCTGCACTCTTTATAGCAGTTACACTCATTTCCATGACATCATGCTCTGAGAATGATGAACCTGAAATGCCCTACATCACTCCCTCCGAAAATAAGACCAATACGGATGATGTTCCCCCCTATGAAGTCACTGAAGGTGATTCAGATAATGGCGGTGAATCAGTCAACTTTCCCGACCATTCCTGATTACCCTCGGATAGAATGACCTGTGATTAGAAAATGCAACATTTCCACCCCTTGGATTTGATACAAAACACCCCCTGAACATACATATACACTGATCATATACACTAAACAATAACATTTCATGCCCCTTTGTCAACGATCGAAAGGGTGACATGCATCGGAGTCATGGCCCGCGAGGGTCGTGATCTTGATGCGTTCTCGCGGCAGCAGTTGACTGATATATCACCTTCTGATCATGAAATCAGACGGGAAACATACTTTTTTCTTTAGGATTAAATGCGTAACTTTGCGAGGACTAAAAAATTGACAGAAATTATGAAAAGAGATTTCCTTATCATAATGCTCGTTGCCGTTGTCGGACTGATGACTGTAAGCTGCGGTGGGGGCGAAAAGAAAACCGAGACAGTGCCTGAGGCCCAGACCAAGGAGGTCGAGGTGCAGAAATCGCAGCTCGAACAGGCTCTCACTTCCGGCGATCTGAAGCATGCATCCGTGATGGCCGACAGCATGTCGCTATTCGTCGATGATTTCACACCCGCGCAGACTGTTCAGGTGCTTACGGCTTTCGTGACCCTCCACAATGATGCTACCAAGCGGCATGAGGGACGGCGCGATCTTGAAACTCTCCGCAAGTTTGTGGATGTCTATGACATAGCCTTGAGTGTCAATCCCAAGGATACGCGCGAGGCATTCCGTAAGGCTCATGCAGCCAATCCCGCACTTGATTTCGATTCTATTGCCAAGGCATTCCGCTCGCGTCTTAGGGATTATGACTCCATGCAGGACGGATCGCTCGTCGGAGCGGCTGCTGAACGCGCCGACACGGTCAAGGCCGACTCCGTGACACCCAAGACTCAATCCGAACTTCCTATGGAGCTGCGCCCCGCAGAATGATTTCGCGGATAGTCATAGAATAAGCAGCACTCTCCACACATATTGCATCTGATTTTTTAAGAGTTACTTATCACACCTATGCAGGAATTTATTAATAAATACCGTTCACTCCTCACATTTTTCGGCGGTCTGGTGATCATCGCCATCATTGCCTTCGCATTTTTCTATCCCGATGCATCGGAGGGCAATCAACTCCGTCAGCACGACATGCAGCAGGGCGTAGCCATCGGTCAGGAAGCCAAAGCCTATGCCGAGCAGACAGGTGAAGTGTCACGCTGGACCAACTCCCTCTTTTCGGGTATGCCAACCTTCCAGATCTCTCCATCCTATCCGTCGAGCGGCCTTTACAAGTGGATCGATACGGTGATGTCCCTCGGACTCCCGTCGCCTTCCTCGCTGATAGCCATGATGATGACCGGATTTTTCATCCTGCTTCTTGCCATGAGGATGAGATGGTACGTCGCGCTGATCGGCGCGATTGCCTACGGATTTTCATCCTACTTCGTCATAATAATCGGTGCGGGTCACATCTGGAAATTCGTTACCCTTGCCTACATTCCTCCGACCATAGCCGGTATAGTTCTCTGCTATCGCGGACGTTATCTCGCGGGTGGTGCATTGGCCGCCCTCTTTGCCATGATGCAGATTGCCTCCAATCATGTGCAGATGACTTACTATTTCCTCTTTGTCATTCTCGGTGTGATGATCGCCTGTCTGATCGATGCTGTCCGTGGCGGTAAGCTCCGCCAGTGGGGCATAGCTACCGGTGTGCTCGTGATCGCGGGAGGTCTGGCCGTGGCCGCCAACTCTCCGAGCCTCTATCTGACCTACGAATACGCCAAGGAGACCATGCGCGGTCGCCACAGCGAGCTTACCCAGTCAGGTCAGGGTGCGTCAGCATCTTCTCCGGCCGGTCTTGACAAGGACTATATCACTCAGTATAGCTATCAGCCCTCCGAAACCTTCTCGCTGCTGATCCCTAACATCAAAGGTGGTGCCTCGGCCAAGCCGGAGAAAGGCCGTATGGTGGCTATGAACCTCACTGATCTCCCCGACGCACAGAAGATGGTCAACGAAGGCAATCTTGATGCCATGCAGCAGCAATATCTCGGTTACATGAGCCAGTATTTCGGCGATCCCGAAGGTACTAATGGCCCTGTTTATGTCGGCGCGCTCATATTTGCTTTCTTCCTCCTCGGCTGCATCATTGTTCGCGGACCGATGAAATGGGCACTGGTAATTCTGACGGTGTTCTCGATAGTCCTCGCGTGGGGTCGTCACGCCATGCTGTTCACGGACTTCATGCTCTCGGTTGTCCCTATGTACTCCAAATTCCGCACGGTCGAAAGCATTCTGGTTATAGCCGAATTCACCATGCCGCTCCTTGCCGTCATGGCTCTGCAGCAGCTTCTGACCTCCGGCGATGCGTGGGAGCGATACCGCAAGCCTGTCTGCTATAGTTTCGGTATCACACTCCTCATCTGTGCATTGGGTTTCTGCGTGCCGGAATTTTTCGGTAGCGCGATTTCCGACAGTGACCGCGACATCGACAACTACATCACGAGCGCGCTCATGCAGCAGGGCTACGATGCGGCCACCGCACGCCAGTTCAGCCTTCAGAATCCTTCGATCTATTCTGCGGTGGAGAATCTGCGTCTCGGTCTCGTCAGCTCCGACGCGCTCCGAAGCTTCATCCTCGTGGCTCTCGGAGGTGTTATCCTCGTGGCCTTCCTCCGCCGCAAGATCTCCACTGGAGTGACGGCTACCGTACTTGCCGTGCTCGTCCTCGGTGACCTGTATATGATCAACAAGCGTTATGTCAACCATGACAGTTTCGTGGCCAAGCAGCTCACCGTCGGCGCACCTATCGCCAAGACACCGGTCGATGAAGCTATTCTTCAGGACACCGACATGAATTATCGCGTCATGGACATCCCGCGTTTCGGCAGTGCTGATCCGTCGTATTACCATAAGATGATAGGCGGCTATCATGCGGCCAAGCTTACCCGCTATCAGGACCTGATTGACCGTCACCTCTCGCATTTCCAGCGCGGTGTGGAGACGGATGCGGACTGGAATGTGCTCAATATGCTCAATGCACGCTACGTGGTGAGCCTCGACGGGCAGGTGCTTCGTAACCCCGAAGCCTACGGCAACGCATGGTTTGTCGAGCATATAGATTATGTCGCCACTCCCGACGAGGAAATGGACATGCTTTCCAAGATCAACCCCCGCACGGTAGCCGTCGCCGACAAGAAATTTGAGCCGGAACTCGGTCAGGCATTCGCCCCGTCTCCTGCCGATACGATTGTAGAGACATCCTACGCACCAAATCGCCTGACCTACCGCAGCCATAGCCTCAAAGGTGGAGTAGCGGTCTTTTCGGAGATCTATTTCCCGTGGGGATGGACAGCCACGATCGACGGTAAGGATGTGCCTCTCGGACGTGTTGATTACGTGCTGCGTGCCCTCCGCGTTCCTGCCGGTGACCATGAGATCGTGATGACCTTCGATCCGCCGTCGCTCCACGCTACCGACACTCTTGCTACGGTTGCGGTCATCCTGATCTATATTGCCCTTGCGGTAGCCTTGGGGTTTGCGACCCGTCGTTATTTCGGATACGCCAAAGATGGTGAAGGTAAGTAGGTTTTACCGTTCTGTTCCGGGCTTCCGGCGCATTAAGCGTGCTTGGCGTAGCCGGGGGTTCGGCATTCATTCGCCTTTCGCTTTCCGGTTCATCACCTGTGTGCTCCGTCAGCGGTCACATTACTACGGTTACGACCGTTTGAGATCACTTGCGGAGGGACGGAGTGAATTCCTACGCGCCGCGCTGATCTTCCGCCTCGTATGCGAGTTCGTTCCGGATACGGTTGTCGTGGAGGCTGATCTGCCCGCAGTGATTTCCGCTTCTGTCAGGCTTGCCGACTCACGCATAAGGCTTATCGAGTCAGGCGGAATGGATGTTCTGCCTGACGGAAGCACTACGGTTATGCTGATCTGTGGGAAGATTACACCTGATGATGCGGATGCCTCTCAGGATAGCTCAGCCGGCCACGGTCTTATCGACAGCATCTTCTCGCAGGGTGGGGTAGTGGTGATCCTTGATGCCGACCGCAGGTCATATCTCTCACTCGCTCGCCGGATGAAATTCGGCATGAGTTTCACCAACCGTCGTACGGCCATATTTTTCAGCCGTGCCGACCTCCCTCGTCAGGATTTTGAAGTCAATTTCTGAAAAAAACATATATATAGCCTCAATTACAGAAAAATGTTGAACCGATGCGCAGCATAACCGACATAGAGCGTCTGTTGAAGGAATATGACCTCTATCTCCGTATGGAGAAGGGGATGGCCGACAATACGCGCGAGGCTTACAATGCCGACGTAGTAAAGCTGCTCGACTATCTTGCCCAGTCAGGAGTGGCTCTGCGCGATGTCACGGTGGATACCCTGCGTTATTTCATAGGCGAGCTTCATGATCTCGGCATAGCCGAGAGGTCACAGGCGCGGATCGTCTCCGGTATGCGCTCGTTTTTCCGCTTTCTGAGTCTTGAGGACTATGTGAACCCCGACCCGACGGCCTTGCTTGAATCGCCCAAGATCGGTCTGCATCTGCCGGAAGTGCTCACGGTCGAGGAGATCAACGACATGATCGCCGCCATAGACCCTCTTAAAGCTGAGGCCCAGCGTGACCGTGCGATAATGGAGACACTTTACGGTTGCGGACTCCGTGTCAGTGAACTCGTCGGTCTTGAAATCTCGAAAATCTTTGCCGAGGAGGGTTATCTCGTAGTTCGGGGAAAAGGGAATAAGGAGAGACTCGTCCCGATGTCGGAAGTCTCGCTTCAGGAGATAGCCTCCTATCTCCGCGACCGCGATATGCTCGACATCAAGCCCGATTGCCGCGATATCCTCTTTCTCAACCGCCGTGGCGGTAAGCTCACCCGCATGAGGATATTCCAGATAGTGAAATCGCTCGCCGAAGCGGCCGGAATCCGTAAGAATATCTCGCCCCACACCCTGCGTCACTCCTTCGCTACCCACTTGCTCGAAGGTGGAGCTAATCTGCGCGCCATTCAGCAGATGTTGGGCCATGAGAGCATTGCGACAACGCAGATCTACATTCATCTTGACCGTTCGACCCTCCGTTCGGACATCCTCATGTTTCATCCTCGCAACAGCCATCGGCGTTGACCCGTTTTTCCGCATTGAATTTTCCCGAAGCATCCCTGTCCTTTCATAAAACCGTCCTGCTTCAGAGACGGGAAAATGTGTTAGGCTGAAAAGCCAATCCCGTAAGTCAATTTTTGTTAAATGCTCCCCCCTTCGGTTGGGGGAATGGATTATTGTGACTATCTTTGTATCGGTCAACCGTAAGGGCTGACCATATATTTTATTAGACATTTGATAATCAATCATATCCGTTAGGGTCTCGTAGCTCCAAGCATCGGGATTCCTTCTTTTTTAACTGTTCCCCGGAGAAATTCTTCTCTCTCTCATCCTCCTGTGGCTGTCACCCTTGAGTGACGGCACATAGACTACGCTTAATTAATCACTCAAACAAATAAAACCCCAAAAGTTTATACTGCCATGGCTATAACTTACATGACCAAGGAAGGTTACAAGAAAAAAATGGAAGAAATCGCGTTTCTCGAATCAGTGGAACGCCCCCGCATATCAGCAGCTATCGCTGAAGCCCGTGATAAGGGTGACCTCTCAGAGAATTCGGAATATGATGCCGCCAAGGAGGCACAGGGTATGCTCGAAATGAAGATCGCCCAGCTCAAGGATCTCGTGGCCAACGCCCGCATCATCGATGAGAGCAAGCTCAACAACGAGGAAGTCCAGATCCTCAACCGCGTCAAGATCAAGAACGTGGCAAACGGCATGGTGATGGAATACACCATCGTGGCCGACTCCGAGGCTGACCTCAAGGCAAAGAAAATCGGTTCGAGCACTCCCATCGCACAGGGCCTTCTCGGCCACAAGCTCGGCGAGATGGTTGAGATCAAAGTTCCCGCCGGACTCATGAAGTTTGAAATCGTTGAAATCAACTATTGATCTGACGGATATGGCAACTATCTTCAGCAAGATCGCAGCCGGCGAGATCCCCTCGTACCGCATCGCCTCCGATGACCGTCACTACGCTTTTCTCGACATCAATCCCGTGGCTCCCGGCCATGTGCTCGTGATTCCGAGAAAAGAGGACGACTACATTTTCAATCTCTCCGATGAGGATTACACCGCGCTCACTCTCTTTGCCAAGCGTGTGGCCGAGGCCATCCGTCAGGCTGTCCCCTGCAAGCGTGTAGGTGTGGCGGTGATCGGTCTTGAAGTACCTCATACCCACATCCATCTTATCCCCATCAACACGGAAGCTGATATGGATTTCAGTCACAAGTGTCAGCTTCCCGCTGAGGAGATGGACGCGATAGCCAAGAGCATCGCAGCTAAATACGACGAATTATATCCGGCAGACTGATGGGAAGAAGCAAAGCGGCATGTTGGATCGAGGCTATGAGACTGCGGACTCTTCCGGTCTCTCTGGCAGGAGTCATCTACTCCGTCGGGCTTGGACTTGCCACTTGGCATTTCAGCCTCGTCCCGGCCATACTTTGCCTCGTCTTTGCCCTGCTTGCCCAGATAGCATCCAATTTTGCCAACGAGTACTACGATTTCAAGCGTGGGTTTGACCGCGTCGGGCGTGAAGGTCCGCGCCGTGGTGTCACCGAAGGCGACATCACACCCGACGCCATGAAACGTGCCACATTCGCAACCCTCGGCGTGGCCTGCGCCGTGGGTTGTCTGCTTGTGGCTCTCTACGGTGAGTGGTGGATGTATGTGGCCGGTGTCCTGATAGCCCTCGGTGTCATGGCCTACAGCACCGGGCCTTATCCGCTGTCGCATCACGGTCTCGGCGAGATAGCCGTGATCTGCTTTTTCGGCATAGTCCCCGTCTGCCTTACCTACATGCTGATGGGAGGTCTCTGGGGATGGTGGCTCTTCGCGGCCGCCGCAGGTATCGGACTGATGGGCGCGAATGTGCTCATCGTCAATAATTACCGCGACGTCGAGGATGACCGCAGTGTCGGCAAACACACGCTTGCCGTGATCCTCGGCCGGCGTGCCATGCGGGCTGTCTATTTTGCCAACGGAATCCTCGCCCTGATCCTCACCCTTCCGGGGTGGCTTGCCTCCAGCCAGCTGTGGTGGCTTGTCCCGGCGATATACCTTGTGGGACATACGGCTCTGTGGCTTCGCCTCGGTCAGCTTGACGGTGCGAGGCTCAACCCTCTGCTCGGAATGACTGCCGTGCTGATGCTTGTCTATGCGGTCGGTTTTCTGCTGACCGTTGTCCTCTCGTGAGCAGGATTGGAACGGCGATATATGCTCATCTCCCCATCTGTCATAACCATACTCTATATCCCTCCGAAACTAAACCTACATCACATACATCTGCAGGATTATGAAGAACTTCTACGCATGGTGTAAACGCTATCTCTCTTTTACGCTGCTCGCCGCTCTGATAGTGGCGGTGCTCGTGCTTTTTGTCAACGAAAACTCACTTTTCCGCACAGTCGGGCAGGAGCGTCGCATCGCGGAACTTGAGGATGCGATAAGCGAGGCAACGGACACGCTCGAATATTACCGCGAGCTCAACCACTCGCTTGATACTGACAAGGAGACAATGGAGAGGATAGTCCGTGAGCAGTACCACATGCAGCATTCCGATGAGGATGTCTATATCTACGAATAAAAATATCCGGTGCAGACCGGCCTCCGGAGATTGATTCTGGCTGATGCTACAGGAATCACACTGTCCGTCAGGACCGATCCCCGATCCCAACAGACCTATATGAGTAAGAAAAACAAACAGAAATCAGCCGCAGCCGTCGCCCCCTCGTCACAGGGACGCCGCGAGACAGTGTCAATGCTTATGGCTACCGTCGGACTTCTTGCCGTCATGATCTCGGCAGTGCTTCCGTTGCTGAAAGTCGGACAGGGCTGGATGCGGTGGCTCTATGCCGCAGGTGCTGTCATCCTGCTTGCAGGGCGCATAATCGCGCCGCGTGTCAAGGACGCACCCGTCCGTCTGCGCCGTCTGCTCCACATCGAAGTCTGGACCGCCATCATCTTTCTCGTAGGCGCAGTGTTCCTCTTCCTTGACTCCGTCGGCCCGAAAGACTGGATCGCGTTCACGCTCGCCGGTGGCATTCTGACCCTCTACACATCCGTAATGATCCCCCGCCAGAAGCTTAAATAGTCAGACTTACAGCGGTAAAATCAAAAAACATCTTAATTTGAGGGGAAATTGACACATTTTGAGTAATTTTGCTCCCAAATCATCACGAATGGCCAATTACCTGACTATAGACCAAGGTAATTCCGAAGCTAAGATCTCGCTTTGGAATGATATGCAGCTCGTTGACACTGTCATCGAAGAGCGGCTCACACCCGCTTCCGTGGAGAGTTTTGTCAATGGCCGTCCCCTTTCAGGCGCGATCTACTGCTCGGTGGTCCAGAACAACGGACCTGTCATCAACAAGCTCAGCCATCTCGCGCGCTGTGTCTATCGCCTCAATTCCTCCACTCCTCTTCCGATCAGGATAGACTACGGCACACCCCGCACTCTCGGCTGTGACCGCATCGCCGCCGCCGTCGGTGCATGGAGTGATTTCAAAGGACGCAACATCCTTGTGGTCGATGCCGGCACTGCCGTCACTTATGATCTCGTGGATGCGTCGGGTGTCTATCGCGGAGGCAACATAGCTCCCGGCATAAGTATGCAGCTGAAGGCACTTAATCATTTCACTGCGCGTCTGCCCCTGCTCCCGTTTCCCGAACACATGTCAACTCTCCATGACACCCTCCTCGGCCATGACACGGAATCGGCCATGACCTTGGGGGCCATCTACAGTGTCGTGGCTTCAATAGGATATTATCGCAGCCGTCTTCCCGAAGACACCGTAGTGGTGCTTGGCGGAGGCTGTGGCCGTCATCTCGCCCCCCTCTGTGATTTTGAGGTTCATGTCGATGAACATCTTGCAAGCAAGGGGTTAAACAGAATTTTGCTATACAATGAAAATTAAGTCAATCCTCATCCTCGCTCTCATTGCTGCCGCTACGGCTACCGGTCTGTCGGCGCAGAACACATCCAGCCCTTACTCGAAGTTCGGCTACGGACTTCTCCGTGACAATGCCACATCCGCTCAGCGTCAGATGGGTGGTGTTGGCTACGCCATGCGTTCCGGCTCTCAGGTCAATGTCATGAACCCCGCGGCCTATGCGGCTACTGATTCGCTGACATTCCTTTTCGACATGGGCACTGACCTGTCGATGTTCTGGCGTCAGGACGGGAGTGCAAAGTCCCATGACTGGGGCGGTGGTCTCGATTATCTGACCATTCAGTTCCCCGTAAGCAAGATTATCGGTGTCAGTGCTGGTCTGGTTCCGTATTCATCCGTGGGTTATTCATTCGGATCGGAGATCAGCAACGGTGTGACCACCCATCAGGGAACAGGCGGACTTAATCAGCTCTACATCGGTGCCGGCATCATGCCCCTCCGCAATCTCTCGGTCGGTTTCAATGTGAGCTACCTGTTCGGCAACGTCTATAACGATGTCTATTCAAGTCAGTCGGGGACGGCTACCCAGTCGCTTTTCGAGCAGGTGATGGAGGTCAAGGACTACCATCTGCAGTTCGGTCTGCAATACACTCTTCCTATCTCGCGCAAAAATTCAGTGACCTTCGGTCTGACCTACACACCCTCGAAGTCACTCCTCGGAAAGACTTACGTGCTTAAATATTACGACACGTCGGCTGCTCCCGATACCATCGCTCCCGGTATGGTCAATCTTCGCGGCAATTACTCGCTACCTGACACTTGGGGCGCGGGTATCTCATACGACTGGAACGGACGCCTTCAGGCTGAGGTTGATGTCACCTATCAGAATTGGTCAAAAGCAAAGTTCCGTCAGGTGGATGACTTCTCGGATACGAAGTTTGACAACCGTTGGCGCATCGGTGCGGGTCTCAGCTACACTCCCGATCATCGCGCAGGCTACCTGAAACGCATCGCCTACCGTCTCGGCGGTTTCTACAACCGTGACTACATGATGGTGCAGGGCAACCATGTGAGGGACTACGGCATCAGCTGCGGTGTCGGTCTGCCGGCCTATCAGAAGACCCTCATAAACCTCGGTTTTGAATATTCACAGCGTCAGGCCACACCTGATCCTCTCCTGAAAGAGAAGTATTTCCACATCACTCTCGGCATCAACTTCAATCAGGTCTGGTTCTATCATAACAAGCTCCGTTGATCCTTTTTGAACCTGATTGTCACGTAGATCTATGAGGATGAGATCCCACAGTCCGTCATCAGTCCGGACCATGCGTCTGCTACCGGTCATAGGCATATTGATGCTTATGGCTGCCGCTGTCGGCGTGACCGGCTGTAAGGAGAGCAACCCGGTGGGAATGGGGGATGTCAATCCCGAACAGACCCCGACCATGCTCACGCGTGATGTCGAGACCCTTATCTCCGATTCCGGTGTGATCCGATTCAGGATAGTGACTCCCATCTGGTATGTCTATGACGAGGTCGATGAACCTTACTGGCGTTTCCCGGAGGGACTGAATCTCGAACGTTTCGACAATTTTTTCCGTCAGGAAGCTACGGTAGTCGCTGATTCTGCCGTCTATCTCAAGAACAAGCAGATCTGGCGTCTGGACGGTAATGTCAACATCACCAATGTGATGAACGAGAAGTTTCTGACCAATCAGCTTTTCTGGGATCAGCGGCTTCACAAGATCTATTCCGATTCATTCATCCATATCGAGCGTCAGGACCGTGTGCTTGAAGGCTACGGCTTCGACTCGGACGAGAAAATGACCCGCTACAATGTCCGTAAGGTCTCCGGCATATTCCCTGCCAACGCTTTCCGAGGCAACGGCAAGGCGAAGGGTGGCGATGGTGATAATCCGGACGATCCTGACGAGGAGGAAGTCATTGAGGAGGAGACCGCCTCGGTCAATGACAATCAGTAATGTACAATATAAAATCCAACACTGCAAGTTAAGCATCCCCATGACACTTACCGCGTGGCTAATCCTGTCCATCGTATCGCTTTGCTTCTCGGCTCTCTTTTCAGGGGTCGAGATCGCGTATATCTCGGCTGACCGTGTGCGTGTCGGTCTCGACACGAGCCGTGGAGGCCTCATCAACCGTATCATCGGCCGTTATTACTCGCATCCGGATTTCTTCATATCCACTATCCTTGTCGGTAACAATATAGTGCTTGTCATCTACGGTATGGGAGCGGCTGCTTTGCTCGAACCGTGGATCGAGTCACACATATCCACCAATCAGGTTGTAATCCTTATCCTGCAGACCATCATCTCGACATTGGTCATTCTCTTTACGGGTGAGTTCCTGCCTAAATCAGTGTTCCGCATCAATCCCAACACATCGCTCAGGATCTCGGCACTTCCGGTCTATTTCTTCTATATCGTCCTCTCGCCGATCGCATGGTTCACTTCTTGGTTTTCCAAGATCCTTATGAAACTCGCAGGGATCAAGGCTGAGGATACGCGTCTCGGTGTGCTTTCGATTACCGAACTCAACGATTATCTTGAGACCAAGATCGACGATCTGGAGAATCCGCAGGAAGTTGAGGTGGAGAATGAAGTCAAGATCTTCCACAACGCGCTTGACTTTTCCAAGACTCAGCTCCGCGACTGTATGGCCCCGCGCAACGAACTTGTGGCTGTCGATATCGATACCACAACCCGTGCCGAGCTCTCTGATCTCTTCACGTCGTCTGGCCGAAGCAAGATTCTTGTCTATAAGGAGGATATTGACAACGTGGTTGGCTACGTCCATGTTTCCGAGCTTTTCGATCCCCAGTGTGACTGGAAGGAGCACATTAAGGAAGTGCTCTACGCTCCAGAAACTCTTCTTGCCAACACTATGATGCGCCGTTTGCTCAGCGAGAAGCGTTCGATGGCCGTGGTGGTGGATGAATTTGGCGGTACAGCCGGACTGGTGACTCTTGAGGATCTCGTCGAGGAGATCTTCGGCGATATTCAGGATGAGCATGACAAGAACGGGCTTATCGCATCGGAGATCTCCCCCGGAGTGTTTGAGTTTTCAGGCCGTATCGAGGTCCGTATGCTCCGCGATGAGTTCCGTCTTGACATTCCGGAGTCTGACGAATACCAGACACTTGCAGGCTATATAATCCATGAGACCGGCTCACTTCCCTCGCAGGATGACAGGATCGAGATCGACGGAATTATTTTCACCATTAAAGCCCGCAGTGCTACCCGTCTCGACCTGATACGTGTCGAAACTGAGCCTCCCGTGGCCGAACAGCAGTGATTTCCGGCGCGACGTGAGCGTAGGTATCTGCCTGTGACGTGTTTCCCTTCGGTTTTGTTTCTTCAACGGATGCCTTCTCCTTTCCCGCTTCTTTGCGTACACGGCGTTCGGCTGCTCTGAGCCGTGCTGATGCAGAGCGTGCTATCGCCTCGTCGATTTCGTAGCGCAGAGTGAAGAATATCGCCAAAAATTCCTCGTCGCAATAACGGCGCACGGGCATTTCTTTGGTAGCCAGATAACGGTCGATACATTTCATCAGCTCATCCGTGTAGCCCCTCACATAGCCCAGAGCCTGAACAATACGGCTTACTTTTTCTTTCAACTTCCCGTAATACCGCTTGGACACCGGTTTGTCCCACGCTTCATTAACCTTTCCGGTCCGGACGTTTCCGCTGCGTGAGCCATTCTTTCCTATATTCTTCCCCTCACCGGAAGGATCGTTACTGCGAAATTCCTTACAAGATCCCCTATTATCGGTTTTTGTTTTCATAAATCTTTTTTCCACAAAGTTACACCCCTCCATTCCCCGAAAAGATGCGATAATGAAAACCACTCCGTTAAAAATAAAATAGATTCATCGCCAATGACTACTGATACTCTGACGCTTGAACAGTTTACGTCGCGGCTTTCGTCGCTGATCTCATCCGAACCGTCGCTACGAAACGTGTGGGTGACGGCCGAGACCTCCGATGTGCGCCGCAACATGCACTGTTATCTCGAACTGATTCAGAAAGACCCTGTTACGGGCGATCCGGTAGCACGTGCACGTGCTACGATCTGGCGATCGGCCTTCGCGCGGATTGAAAGCGACTTCATGGCTGCTACCGGAAGCCGTCTGGCAAGCGGCATGAAAGTGCGTGTGCTCGTCTCGGCCAACTACCATCCCGCCTACGGCCTGTCGCTTAACATTACGGACATTGATCCCGTCTATACGATGGGTGATCTCCTGCGCCTCCGCATGGAGATCCTCTCGCGCTTGAAAGACGAAGGGGTAGTGGATCTGAACCGTTCACTCGAATGGCCCGATGTCCCTCTCCGCATAGCCGTGATCTCTGCTCCCGGAGCGGCGGGCTACGGTGACTTCATCCATCAGCTCTACACCAATCCGCGTGCACTGCGTTTCTCGACGCGTCTTTTTCCCGCGACAATGCAGGGACAGCAGGCTCCCCCATCGATCATAGGCGCGCTCGAAGCTATTGCCGCCGAGGAGGAAGATTGGGACGGCGTGGTGATCATACGTGGTGGTGGTGCCACGAGTGATCTCGCCGCTTTCGAGAACTATGATCTGGCCTCCAACATAGCTCAGTTTCCCCTCCCGGTGATAATAGGTATAGGGCATGAACGCGACGTGACTGTGTTGGACTATGTAGCCAATATGCGTGTCAAGACTCCGACTGCCGCCGCCGAATGGCTCATCGGGCGTGGCACAGTGGCTCTGGAGCGGCTTGACATGCTGGCTTCGGACATCCATGCCACTGCATCGGCCATGATAGCAGAATCGCGCGAGCAGCTTGCCTATATGTCGGCACGTCTGCCTTATCTTCCGCAGGCTGCTGTGGATTCTGCCCGTAAGAGGCTTGACCGTGCCATGCTTGCGCTCTCAGAGACGGCGCGCGGACGGCTGCGTCCCGAACTTTCACGTCTCGACATGGCCGCCGAAAGGCTCTCATCGGTCACCTCGGCCATCATCGAACGCCGTCGTCACCGTCTTGATTCGATAGGCGAGCTGATCGAAGTGCTCTCCCCGGTGGCGACATTGCGCCGTGGCTATTCGATAACCCGTGTGGATGGCCATGCCGTCACGTCTGTGAGTGAGCTAAAGCCGGGAATGACCATCGAGACTACTCTCGCTGATGGAACGGTGAGCTCTAACATTCTTTAAGAATCGGGATCTCAACCTAAGCAGCCACGTTTTTGTTCTATGTGTATAGAAAACATTTAGAAACCCTTTAAAAGAAATATTACTATGAGCTCCATACAACAGAACATCGCAGATCGTGCAGGAGAGCTTTCCGCACAGGCTGCAAAAGTAAGCGCACAGGCTGCTGAGGTGGCCGCTAAAGCACAATTCAAAGCTGACAAGGAGGAAATCGAGGCTACAGCCGCCGATGCTAAGGCTCAGGCTGCATCCAGTATGGCCGCGGCAAAGGAAACACTTGCCGATAAGCTTGCCGATGCTAAGGATACCTTGTCCGATAAACTCTCTGACGCAAAGGACGCTATGTCTGACAAGGTTGATGATCTTAAAGAAAAGGCATCTCCACTGCTCGATAAGATCAAATCAGGTGCTGCCAGCGCGCTCAATTCGATTGCTGACACGGCCTCAAATCTTGCCGATAAGCTCGACTAAGCAATTATTCAATATGATTAGATTCTCTCTAATATCATAAATTTCACACACTAATCTTCCTCCGCCGACTCCCTGCACTCCACCACCCGCAGGAAGCCGGCGGAATTTTTGTGTGGTCATTGCAAAATAGATAATTAGACCCAAGCCTCTCAATGAAAGCGCATCAACCTCCCATCAGCCCAGCCGCACGTCCATATAATGTCAATTCTCCTGACCGTATTCTTCGAGATAGGTTTCGCAGGCCAGTTTGAGTTCGTCATACCATTCCTTGCCGAAACGGGCGGTCAGCGGGCCTTCGAGGAACTGATACAGGCGTATTCCGAGCTTGCGTCCAAGCTGTTCAGCCGATTTACAGATCTTCCAACGGTGATAATTGACGGCGGTGAAGGTCGGATACTCCGTCAGCCTGACAGGATAGAGCGCGCATGACGATGGTTTACGGAAACCGCCGGTCTTACCTTCGTTGTAGGCACACTCGATGGCACACTGGCAGATCCCGCCGGGGGCATAGCAGGTGTAGATGCAGTTGCGTCCATCGACTATCTGTGTCACCAAGTCACCGTCCGGGTCGAGATAGCTCGTCCCGGCTTCAGCCATCCGTTCCTTTGCCGAGGGGAGGAGTTTGTCCTCGAAACGTGGGATCAGACGGTCTATCTCGTCGCGCTCCTCTTCGGTGAGCGGTGCGCCCGCATCGCCTTCGATGCAGCATTCGCCTTTACATTTTTCAATGTCGCAGCAGAAAAAGACCTCCGCGAGGTCAAGCGACACGAGTGTATCCTGTATCTGTAACATGATTTCTTCTTCGGTTTCTTCCATTTTTGTTATAATATGTTATGAGGTCGGGTCTTGACTGCGATGGCGGTCAATAGGCCGTGCTCACCGTCCCTGCGCCTATGAGGCGGTCGAAGCGCGATCCGCGCGGACGGTGATAGACGCGGATGGTGTATTCGTTAGTGGTCTGTGAGAAGTCGCCCTCCACAGGGGCTGTCAGCCCTTTCTCCGATCCGTGGGGGACGGTGAGATACTGATAGTTGTACGCACCCTGTTTCAACATCAGCGATTGCTCGTAGCAACCTGTCGCATGGTTATAGACCATGCGGGAGAGGGGTGAGAAACTGCGTCCCGTGAAGTCGCCGTCGAGAAAGATGTCGGCATCGGGTAGTTCGGGCATTTCGAGAGCGAAATGAGTCATGACATAGTCCGCTTCGGTATCGGGACGCGATGAGGATGACTGCCGGATGAAGAAACGTCCATGCTGGGTGCTGTCGTAGGTATAGAGCCGTCCTGCGCGCGGAGTGTCCGTGAAGAGACGCATATTGTAGATGGGGGAGTCAAACGTTATCGCATCCACCCCTATGCCGGGATATGTCGTAGAGACTGTCTCAAAACGTCGGTACTCGTTTCCTGCAGGGAATATGAGCTGGCGCAGATGCTCATAGATCACGTTTGATCCAAGGACGCGCTGTGGAGTGGTCAGCAGCACTTCGTTGTCGTGACGGCCGTCCTGACTGACTATGATTTTCAGATCATTGAATGGATCATCCACACCTGTGGCATGCTGGAGATCCACCGTCAGGCTCACCTGCTGATGATTGCGGTTGGCATCGATGTCGGTAAGTGGACTGACGCCGGCATGGACTCCGGCCGTGTAGTCGCAGACTCCGAATCGAGCCTGAAGCAGCGTCCGGTCAGGGTCGGCCTCGTCATAGACGCGGAGCACATAGTTGCCGGATTCAGTAATGGTGATCTCGCGGTTGGGAATGGTGATGGTGTAGTGGACATACTGGACGAGGGTGGCACGCGAATGCTCATAGTCCTCGACGATCCCTTCGTTGAAACCATCGAGAAATTCCGATGCGACAAGTCCTTCCGGTTGCCAGAGTGCATCGCAATGGATCAGTTCGTAGCGCATGAATCGGCGGTCGTCGGCAATTTCGTCGAAACTCACTGTCAGGTGGCTTGCCGGATCGCCGAGGGCTATGATCGGTTGTGCGAACTCATCACCTTCAGCAATCACTTGGAGCGTGCGGAACGATGGTTCGAATATGCCCTGCGACGTATCGACGCTCTCCGCCAATGCCGTCATACATAAGACTATACAGACCGAAGTGACACCGACGCGCTTGATCCGGCTCTTAAAATCCATCGGCTTCGAGCTGTCGGTGAAGCATCTCCACGCCGTCGGTGATGAGGTCGATGCAAGGACGGCGACCGGGCTGTTTGAGCTCACGGCAAATGTATGAACCGTTGGCCTTGCGGAAGTCGTCCATAGGCTGTCGCACCTTGGAGTAGAGAGCCGGACGGTCAAGGCTGTCATAGACGAGACCGCAGACCATAGTCGCTCCGGAGATTGCTCCACACACCTCACCCTGTCCGCCGAATCCGCTTCCGAATCCGGAGGCCAGACGTTCGAGGAGGGTAGGATCTGCGTCGATCACATCGTCAAAGGCCAGAGCGACGCACTGGCTGCAATTCTTGCCCTGCTTGCGGAGTTCGCGGGCCAGTTCCTTGCGCTGTTCGAGAGTGTATTTCATTATTTTTGTTGCTGACTGTGTTGATTGGTTATGAATGGTAAGATTGGATTGATTATTGTGCTGTCCCGCACCAGTCGATCGGTGCTATTCCTTTGGACTGGAGATAGGCGTTTGTCCGCGAGAACGGACGGCTTCCGAAAAAGCCTCTCGATGCACTCAGTGGCGAGGGGTGGGGCGAGGTGATGACGTGGTGACGCGAACGGTCTATGAAGTCACCCTTGCGCTGCGCGTATGCTCCCCAGAGGATGAATACGAGGTTTTCCCTCTCTTCGGCCAGACGGCGGATGGCCGCGTCGGTAAACGTCTCCCAGCCTTGGTTCTGATGCGAGGCTGGAGCACCTGCATCGACCGTCAGAGTGGCGTTGAGCAGGAGCACTCCCTGACGCGCCCACGTGCTGAGGTCGCCGGTAGGGGGTGGGGGACAGCCGAGATCGTCCTCAAGCTCCTTGTAGATGTTGCAGAGCGAGCGCGGAAGCTCTACTCCGGGATTGACCGAGAAACTCAGACCGTTGGCCTGTCCGAATCCGGGATAAGGGTCCTGACCGAGGATCACGACCTTTACGTTGTCGAAAGGACAGGAGTCAAAGGCCGCGAATATCTTTCCGGCCGGTGGAAAGACTTGACGCGTGGCATAGCGGGTGCGGACAAAGTCGGTGAGTTGTCTGAAATAGTCCTTGTCCCATTCGGCAGCGAGGGCTGTTTTCCATGAAGGATCAATCCTTACATCCATTTGTCTGTGATGGTTTGGGTGCTTGCGGGGCTGAAGTTTGTGGAAAAATCCGGAGTGGCTGTTGGCTGTCTTTTATATGGTTGAGAGAATGTAGCCCTGTGCCGTTCGGATGCTTCCCCCGCATCTGGCGGTTAAAAATTAAATTTACTTCTTTGCAAAAATACAAAAAAATCACTAATTTTGCATTCCAGTGAAGCGAAACTCAACGTTTCACCCGTCATGTTCCCGTAGTTCAATGGATAGAATATCGGATTCCGGTTCCGACGATTAGGGTTCGACTCCCTACGGGAATACCATCATCAGTAGATCAGAGGTGCATTCTGTGGGATGCACCTCTGATTTTTGGTTAGTAGTAATACGAAATTTTTTGGGACGTTCTCCGTGAGGAATGAGCTTCAACGGATGGATTCGAGGTTGTAGTGTTCGGTTCTTGACCACAAGGAATCAGTTGCAACCAATGGATTTAGGATTATTATTTTAGGTAGTTCCCCGTGAGGAATCAGCTTTAATGAATGGATTTATGGTTATTAGCCGTCCGCAATGTTTTGGATTTATTAAAAAAAGCATTACCTTTGCATCGCAAACGGTCAATACCCCATGCACCAAGGATGCTCGAATGGTGGAATGGTAGACACGAAGGACTTAAAATCCTTTGGTCATTGCGACCGTGCGGGTTCGAGTCCCGCTTCGAGCACCGTCGTCCGTCCGTGAAGCCGTCCCCGACCGCCTCACGGACGGATTTTTCGTTTACAGGCTAATCAGCAATAGCAGAATATGGTGATCTCAGAAAATTTTCACTGGGATACCATACTCATTTACTAATATTGAATGTAGTCGTGTATATTCGCAATATTGAAACCTTGTAATGCATATGACATTAATAAATTCTTACCTTTCAGATACGATTGAAAGCGTCGGACTATTATAGAAGAACCAATATTATCTACTATTTCTGAATTATTCCTATAAGCTCAACATCCAAAAATGTAAGATGATTAGGGCTAAATCCATTTGGTTTACCTAATGTCCCTTTTAGAATAACGTGAGCTGGCAAATGTAGATTTACTATCTGAGGATCCTTTGTATATCCATTAATAAAGAAAAATATGTTATCAAACGTGGAATAATCGAAACGTATATAATAATCTCCGTCTTTATCTTTCTCAGAGATTCTATTAATTGATCCATTAATATAGCACGTTTGCCCATACATCCTTTGCAACTCGTTTTTATTGCAAAATACTTGATAATAGTACTCTAATGTATGTGCATTATTCTTAGCTATATCATAAATCAAATCTTTATATTTATAAATGATAATGTCTTTGTGATTTTCTATAGATTTTTTCAAGGTATTTTTGTCTTTGAAAGAGTCTTTTGGAATTCTGAATTTGCTTTTATTATATATGACATGATCTGCTTCAATAATCATGCCGTTGGCTTCCACAACGACTGGCAAGGTAAACCATTTTAATTGATTATCTTCGTTTTCTATCAGATTGCTATACAGTGCAATGTTTACAATGTTTGATGCAAACTTGGGCTGTAATTTAGCGGGTAAATCTGAAATTTTAAAATATAGATTAAATAAAAACTTGTGAGAGTCATAGTCAGGAATTGAGATTTCATATCCTGCCTCATCATCGACTAACAATGCTTCGATTGATTTACTGGATTTTGGACATATCAAGAATTTTCTGGAATTATATGTTACCACAAACCCATCATTATTAAAGAACATAGGCTTGTTGTCATAATCAGTATATTTCAAACCTTTAATCAACGCATTTTTAACTTCCTCCATCATCAATGGACCGTCAAAATAATTTAGGTAACCTTCGTATGCATTTTTTGAGAAGTCTTTAATGGCATAAATTTCCCCTGTATCCGATATTTCAAGTTTAGGCTCAAATAGCCTGATTTCCGTCTCTCCATCCTTATATAGAATAGAATCCAACTCTTGATTATGGTCATAATAGCATATTATTTCAGAGTTGGCATACACGAAGCTATGGTCGTCGTAATGTACAATGATATATCCTTCTTGTTGCTTCTCTTTCATGACATCAGATAAAGATTTTCCACATGAAGAAACAAGAAGTGTCAAAATAATATACAAAAGGCATCCCCTTTTATTGATTTTCCTTAACATAGTCATACAGTTCATCCCAGTTAAATGTCATATAACTAGTTAGTCCTGATTTATTGCCGATATAAACATATTTAATATTTACGAATGCAGATACGAATCTTTCCGCATTCATTCCTTTCAGGATAATATCTTTCAATAACATTTTATTTAAATCACTTTTAAGCATTTTCTGATTCATATCATGAATTGATTCATCACATATATAGAAATATATGCATGATGCTGTTTCATCATCAAAATAAGCATATTGAATGGTCATTCCAGTACCATCTATATTGACTGGATAATTCAGTTGCCTAAATTCTTCACGGATCGATTGCCGTTTATGTGCAATGTCTCGAATGAAACGTTCATCTGCGACTGTAACAGCATAAGTTTCTCCATCCGGCAAATCAATGAACCATCCAGCTCCAACGTGAGCATCATCTGAATCATCCGCATAAGGACACTTTACGCTACTAAGTGTCTGATAATATGGATTTACACCATAACGAACTATAAGATCTCTTCCTGCCTCCAATGGAGTTTTCCCTAGAGTTGTAATAGCCAATGGCATGATTATAAAAAGGGCAATTAACCTTAGTTTTCTGAATTTATCTGACATTGTTGATGCGTGAAATGTTTAGAGTCTATCTTTTGTATATTTTATTTGATCTATCGACTTCTCCAATTCTTCAATCTTATTCTGAAGAATTCTGATCTCTTCTTCTTTAGCCTTCTTATCTGTTTGTGTTTTGGTATAATTCTTTTTCGCCACAAAATACATGGGAATTGACCATCCTAGCCATAGTATTATAAGGAGAATAATGATTTCAGCAAAATCGGGAATATTAAAGTGCAACGGGTAGCGCAACATATAAAATCCATTATCAGAAAAAGGAGGAGTCCAGATAGCAAGTCCTCTGTATATACCATCTACGAATATAAATAGACCAAATAATATCATGAGGGAAATTGCAAAATATATTCCATAGAAGAATGCCATTATAGGTTTCTTGGCTTGATCTGATGCGATAGGCATAATTGTGATGATATGTTGATGGAAGGTAATGATTAGTTAATCTTGTGCCATAAGGCGTTTAGTTTTTGTAAACCAAATATATCATTAGAATATACTTTATAAAGGGACTGTTCAATACTAAGTCTGCATGAATTATTGCGAAGAAAGTTAGCTATTTCTCCATGTGCAGTAGAGACATTATTGTGCTTTATCAAAAGCTGGCCATATCGTTGAGGATAGTTAAATATAAACTTACGTATGAATTCATGTGAGTCAAACTCTTTTGGCAGTAATTTAACTATTTCGTCGAACGCATGAAAGAGTTCTTCTTGTGTCATATTGTTTCATTGCCGCAGTCATCCTCTCGTTGGCGTTTTGTAATTATACGAAAAAGCGTAGGAATCTGTATCTGTTGCCGTCCTACAACCTGAGGCTTCTCGCATTGCCCTATTCATGTCGGACGGCAACTGCAGAAGCCCACGCCAGTATATGCAATGCGTGCTATCGGCTTATCTCTCACGAGATAGGGCCGACGCAAGATATTACATAACCACGGGCATCTACCGTTGCTCAATCCTTGACATGAATATGAAATTTTGCGAGAATTTCAGGTTGTCAAGAATCAGCGCGGATAAACGCTTTCTATGTATTTATGTCGGACGCTCTCCATGCGTCCTTATACATCCCGCTCCGCTAAACCCCAGACCGGGCATTGGTTCGGTTAGCGAAACCTAACCCTACTGGCGTGGTCTGCGAGACGGTCTGCAAATGCAAAGGTATAAAAATAATTTTAGAGTTAGTAGGATGTTAGATGAATTTTTGAAATGGGATTACGAATTTTTTGATCATTAATAATTCGCACTATAAATTCGCTTGAAAGTGGGTATCTTGGTATGAGATATGCTCGTGGGGAGATGTGGATTGATTCTTTGTCCGACGTCTTCGACGCCGGCGTTGGTTGGGATGCCATTTGACCCCACGCCTCCCTCGCACCGGCGGACAAAAAATTTTCCCTTCGGTCAATTTTTTTGTCTCGCCTTTGCTCGGTCGTGGTGGGGCTATGAGAGCATCACCGCTTCGCGGTTTAGCGTATGGAGTAGGGGAATACCTTATCCAGTTTATTGGATGCGTCACTATTTCGCGGTTTAGCGATGAGTAGGCAAATGCCTTATTCCTCAATCGGTTAATTGGATGCATCACCGCTTCGCGGTTTAGCGGATGGAGTGACTGATGTGATGCCGATCTGTGATTTTAGATTTGTAAAAAATATCAATATATTTGTAGGGACGCGGCGTGCCGCGTATGCCAGATGANATNCNAGATNAAATNCGGATNAAATNCNNATNAAATACNNATGAAATACGAATAAAATACGAATGAAATNCGGNTNAAATACGGANAAANTNNTGGNANATNGATTNNGAATNTTGGATGAATATTNAATGNTGNATGANTATTTATNGTTGTTTTTCAAGGGCGTATGTATTCAATTTGGCATACGCGGCACGCCGCGTCCCTACAAATATANCGGTTTTCAACCGGAATTTCNGTAACGGATANATATATCGGTATTTCGGTAATGGATAGATATATCGGTATTTCAGTAATGGATAAATATANCGGTATTTCAGTAATGGATANATATANCGGTATTTNAGTAATGGATAATATATGTGTGTAAATAATGGGGGTAATGTGTGTGATTATTGGGATTATAAGGATAAAAGCGTAAATTTGCANATAAAATCAGTAATAAATTAATCCATCAATANACCAACTTGTTAATCAATCCATAATTTNTTGTATTAATTCTTCAATTTCTTGTTAATTAATCCACGATTTGTTNTTTAATCTACAATCTGTTGAGAAATTAAGATTTGTCAGAAAATTTCCAATTTGTTGATAAGTTGGTTCGTTGATAAACTAATCCTTTGACAATGACAGACAAGAGAAAGAGATATTTCCTTGATGAAGAGGACATACCCCGCCAGTGGTATAATATTCAGGCCGATATGCCTGTGAAACCTCTNCCTCCGCTCAATCCGCAGACCCATGAGCCGATGAAGGCCGAGGATCTTTATCCGATCTTCGCCCGCGAGTGTTGCGATCAGGAGCTGAACATGACTGACCGCTGGATCGATATTCCGGAGGAGGTCAGGGACATGTATAAGTATTACCGTTCGACTCCGCTCGTGCGTGCNTACGGTCTTGAAAAGGCTCTCGGAACGTCGGCTCACATTTATTTCAAGAATGAAAGCGTGTCGCCGATGGGTTCCCATAAGCTCAATTCGGCTATTCCGCAGGCATATTACTGCAAGAAGGAGGGCGTGAAGAATGTGACCACCGAGACNGGTGCAGGTCAGTGGGGNGCGTCGCTGTCATACGCAGCGTCGCTCTTCGGCCTTGACGCGGCTGTCTATCAGGTGAAGATCTCCTACGAGCAGAAGCCNTATCGCCGCAGCATCATGCAGACCTATGGTGCACAGGTGACACCNTCGCCCTCGATGTCAACCCGCGCGGGTAAGGACATNCTGACNGTNAACCCCAACTATCAGGGATCGCTCGGCACGGCCATTTCCGAAGCCGTGGAGCTTGCGCGTACAACCCCGGANTGCAAATACACNCTCGGTTCGGTGCTCAGCCACGTGACGCTCCATCAGACCGTGATCGGCCTCGAAGCGGAGAAGCAGATGGCGATGGCCGGAGAGTATCCCGACATGGTGATCGCATGTTTCGGCGGCGGATCNAATTTCGGTGGTATCTCCTTCCCCTTCATGCGCCACAAGATAGCAGGGGAGGAGGGCAAGNCCCATACGCGCTTCATAGCGGCCGAACCGTCGTCATGCCCGAANCTCACNAANGGCAAGTTCTGTTACGACTTCGGNGATGAGGCCGGCTACACTCCGCTGCTCCCCATGTACTCGCTCGGCCATAAGTTCGCTCCGGCCAANATCCANGCCGGNGGTCTGCGCTANCACGGCGCGGGTACGATCGTCAGCCAGCTNCTGAAGGACGGNCTGATGGAGGCTGTGGATATCGAACAGCTCGAATCATTCGAAGCCGGATGTCTTTTCGCACGNGCNGAGGGNATCATCCCCGCTCCGGAATCGTGTCACGCCATCGCCGCGACCATACGCGAGGTGAAGAAACTCAANCCGGGTGAGGAGAAGGTGATACTTTTCAACCTCTCAGGNCACGGACTCATCGACATGGCCTCATACGACAAGTATCTCGCCGGTGACCTCGTGAACTATAGCGTGAGCGACAAGGATATAGAGGCCAACTTCGCTGCGTCGGGCACGGTTGAGGCGAAGGAATAAGGGGGCGTTTGTGNTTTGTTTTTAACGACCTCAAAACGAATCTGATTTTCATTTATGACGAAAGAAGAACTGAAAATAGTGTTTCTCGGCACTCCTGATTTCGCAGTCGAGAGCNTGAAGAGGATTGTGGATGGCGGCTACAATGTGGTCGGCGTGGTGACCATGCCTGACAAGCCTGCCGGTCGCGGCCACAAACTCTATCAATCGCCTGTCAAGGAGTTTGCCGTCGCGCACGGACTGCACCTCATGCAGCCCGTCAAGCTGAAAGATCCGGAATTTGTGGATGAACTGCGTGCTCTCNATGCCGATCTTTTCGTGGTGATAGCTTTCCGTATGCTTCCGGAGGTGGTGTGGACCATGCCGAGGCTNGGCACGTTCAATCTCCACGCTTCGCTCCTCCCGCGCTACCGCGGGGCCGCTCCCATCAACTGGGCGGTGATCAACGGCGACAGGGAGACGGGNGTNACGACGTTTTTCCTCAAACACGAGATCGACACCGGCGACATCATCGCTCAGGAGCGTGTCGAGATCCTGCCCACAGATAATGTCGGNGACGTNCATGANCGCCTNATGATGCTCGGCGCGGATCTNACCATAAAGACTATTGATGANATNATAGCCGGTACGCTCACCACCATCCCGCAGGATCAGCTGACCGGAGGGGAAGAGCCCACGCCTGCTCCGAAGATNTTCAAGGAAACCTGTAAGATNNACTGGAACGCTCCGGCCGTGAAGATCCATAATCTTGTCAGGGGTCTCTCGCNCTATCCCGCTGCATGGTCAACGCTCATGGACGGCGATGCGGAACTTGGTGCGGTGAAGATTTTCGAGACCCGGATCGACGAGGCATCCGCCGGCTCTCTGACTCCCGGCGAGATCAGCTGTGAGGACGGGAAGCTCTATGTCGGATCAGGTGANGGAAAGAGNGTGGAGATCCTGAGTCTGCAAGCACCGGGNAAACGCCGTATGCCGACNGCCGATTTCCTTCGCGGAAGCCGTCTTGGGAGTCCACGCTTCGTTTGATTCGGATTNCNGTCCGACGGTAGGCTGTGANAGATCTTTTTTGAAGGTAGATGTAAACAATGGGAGAGTGATGCGTGTTAAACAAGTATAAAACAATATTATTAACGACTTAATCACTTGAACTATGGACAAAAAATACGTTTGCACACCTTGTGGATGGATCTATGATCCCGCAGTAGGCGATCCCGACGGCGGTATCGCTCCCGGAACACCGTTTGAAGATATTCCTGATGACTGGGTATGCCCGGTATGCGGAGTNGGCAAGGATCTTTTCGAACCCGTAGAAGACTAAAAAGCATATAGAATACAGAATCTGGCGCAATTCAACACCGATNANNNTNATCGGTGTTGAATTGCGCCAGATTCGTGTTNCCATATANGGGGGTATGGTATAGGGGCGTNATATTCCGAAGCTGAATTTATAGGNTAAATATGAATATTATNGTGATATGATTTAGGGAATTTTATGTCAAAAGGTTATTTTGAGNCAAATTTACCATATTTTTCCTCAATTTTACNGTTNGNTCTGAATATAAATATATTCCTTTGTGAAGAATAGATCTAAACNTATTATAGAAAGTTAAAATATTTGCAGGAATAAATGGCAAAATTAATTTTTTGGTTTNTTTTGGATCGATTTAAATTATAAAATACTATNTTTGCAAAAAGTAACAATTATTCATATTCTTACCTTAAACAGATGAAAAACTTAATTAAAACAGTTGTCGGTTTTGTATTGAGTGCAGCCACGGTGTCACCCGCTGCCGGACAGACCGGTCTCGTCGGTTTTGCAAACTACAGNGATATGGGTTGTCAGGGCACCACCGGCGGAATGAAGGGCGAGACGGTGCATGTGAACACTCGCTCCGAATTTGAGAAATATGCTAAAGCCTCTCAGCCCTACGTCATCATTCTTGATGCTGACCTTGTAGGGTCGAATCAGACAAACGATGTTGTGTCGGTGAGCAGTAACAAGACCATTATCGGTGGCGGCAAAGGTGCAACGCTCACCAATCTCGGCATAGACGTAAAGAATCAGCAGAATATTATCATCCGTAATCTCCGCATCGTAAANGCCATGCCGGATGCAATCGCNGTCCGAAACACTCACCATGTGTGGATTGACCATTGCGATCTGTCNAGTATCAACGNGGACAGTGATGATTATGACGGTCTGCTGGATTTCACGNTCGGATCGACCTATCTGACCGTGTCATGGTGTAAGTTTCATGATCACGACAAGACATCGCTTTGCAGTTCGGGCACACGCAATATCAATGATTACGGACGTCAGCGTGTCACCTACCATCACAATGCCTTTATCAACTGTGCCCANCGTAATCCTCGCATTGGCTACGGTCTGGGCAATATTTTCAATGACTACAACGAGGGTAACTCCATCTACGGAGTCGGNATATTCGCCCGTGTAAGGCTCAATGTTGAAAATTGCTACTTCAAGGATGTCAAGAAGGCTTTTTGTCAGATGTATTCCGAGNGCTATGGCGAGGATGACACTTACTGGGGTTTTCTCTGGAGTTCAGGTAACGAATTTGCCGGTAACACGGGTAGTACCTCAGGCAACGTGAGCANNGCATTCGATCTCAGTAGCTATTTCACATACGATTTTGCTATGGATAAGGCGACAGATGTGCCCGGTCTTGTGTCNAANATGGGATGTNTCGAAGGTATCGAGAATGACATNATTCCTTTCCCCGGCGACGGTGCGGTCAATGTCATCGGCTCTACCGAACTCANGTGCGGTAACATAACNAATGCAATTTCCTACAGAATACAGATCGGAAAATCGGCAGATAGCCTCAGTGATTATAACCCTGCATCATTCACATTAGAGCCTCTGACCACCTATTTTTGGAACGTTACAGTTGTCGGAGGTGAGAATGACGGTAAGACTTCTCCCGTATTCCGATTCACGACTGCNGACTCAAAGGCTCGTTTCCCTATGCCTGAAAACGGTAATATGCATGCTGAACTTCACGAAATTGTCGGCGCGACATCTCCGTGCGAACCGCTTACCCTGACTTGGCGTGCTGGGCTGAACGACGAGAGCTANATAGTCAGCATATCGAAAAACAGCGATATGACGGATGCCACTACAGCAACCACNACCAATACANCATGGCGTCCGGGCAATCTGCGTCNCGGCGAGCAATATTATTGGCGCGTAGATACTAAGACCAAGGACGGCTCGACAGTGACTGGTGATGTATGGACATTCGGTTCGGACATCAGCAAAGCCATTATCGGACGTAATGAGGCGGAGGATGCTGTCAGGGGAGGTCTGTGCTTCCCTGAAAAAGGAAACGACCCGTCATGGATAAATGCATCAAACGGTTATTGNACCGTCGGTGACGAGGGCCCCGGTTATCTGAGNTATGTCTGGACCGGTAAAGACGGACGCTATGACATTACGACGGCTTATTTCGATGAAGCTGCCGGACAGGGTATTTATGCCCTCTTTGTGAACGATGAGCAGAAAGATAAGTGGACTGCCACTGTCAACTCCAACAAGATGGTGGAGCACCTTTCCGAGGATATCACACTTGCGACCGGTGACGAAATCCGAATCGAGTTCTATGCCCGAGACAACATGCGCTGCCGCACGGACTATATCGAAATCAAGGAGCGCATTCTCAAGGAAAGCTATCTGTTGAAAGCCATANCCAGTCCGGCAGAGGGTGGTACGGTAAGCCCCGTGGAAATCACGGCCTTACTCGATGAGGAGGTGACTTTNTCTGCCACCCCGGCTGAGGGTTATATGTTCAAGAACTGGACTCTTGTTTCGACTAATGAGATCCTCTCGACGAACCCTGACTATACCCTCAAGGCTATAGCAGACCGTGAAATCTGTGCAAACTTTGAACTCAAACCCCAAGAGCTGTCATATCATGTCCCCCGGATCACTCATGAGGAGTATGGATTTGAACTCGTGGATGCCTCACAGTTTGCNGAGGAGCGTGCGAACGCCGAAACNGGTAAAAACGAATGGAAAATCAAGAATGAATATTCTTCATGGGTCATCCATACCGGTTCGAGTATGAATGTCAGTGATCGTACAGGTGTCATCGAGCTTGATCCNGTGACCGGTCAGACCGTTCCGCGCTACACCTACGGAACTAACAAGATTATCCGTGTAGGCACATCACGCTCCCTTACTCTACGTCTTGCTTCTACACAAAAGATCAAAATATATTTCAACGGNGCGGCATCCACACCGGGACACCTTGTCGTTGAGGTTAAGTCAACCGACGGTGATGTCAGNAGGCATGAATCAAATATCGAGGTAGGTAAAAAGACTACCGTGCAATCAGATGCACTGGAAATCGCCCTCGATGCAGAGAAGAAATATGAGGTGATAATCAAAGGTACTCAGGACATGGCGGTATGGGCGTTGAACCTGTGGCCCGGAGCTAACTCAGGCATAAACTCTATCGTTGAGGACACTGATGATTCACAACCTAAAATGATTTATTCGATCGACGGCCGTTATCTCGGCTCTGANCCTTCTATTCTTTCTCCCGGCATCTATATTATTGACCGCAAGAAAGTCCTGATCAGGAATTGAGGGATTACATCGGCAGTTTATCACGTGGTAATGATATTTGAATNAGATATATCTGAATTTGTAAAAATAACTATTGCATTTCCGGAGGCTTTATCATGTATAGCCTCCGGTTTTTATTTCTGAATTTTGTNGGGGGGATTGTGATGATAATTCAAAAAAATCATTAACTTTGCAAATGATATATAAGAACAGTACCGAATAATTGCAGCAAACCGAACAATTTCAGCGAACATGNCATATTCTTGTAAGTCAAAGTGANCGACTTATAATCACGATGTTAGTTCGCAAAAGATGATGTTTTATTTCCGATTTATTGCACGCAGTCGTCTGTCCTCCGACTGAATGCATGAAAACNACTTTCCTCCGATTGAATTGAACAGGCTGTTGGCCTTAGATGAATCGCAAAGAGTTATTTATAATTTATAGTTTTTTTATTAACCTTGAATTACTTATGTTTAAGAGGAAATTAAAAGGCAAGACGCTTGGAGCACTGTGCGTGATAGTCATGTCAGTGTTTTTGTCGGCGTTTGCAGGATTGCGTTCAGAATCGTGGACGTTGAATCCTTCGGATTATCGTTACGACATGAGTCTTTATTTCAGTCTCGCTTCGAAGGAGTANGAGNATCTCGATTCGTATGAGATCGGAGCATTCGTCGGAGATGAATGCCGGGGATTGGCCGAAAAATTAGAGTTGCCTGACAATGGCAGTTGTCTCTACATGCGCATAAGGAGCAATAGTCCTGAGGGCGAGGAAATCGAGTTCCTGATGCGCGACAAAAANACAGGTGAAACTGCAGTGCTGAAAAAAGACAAGGACTCACAGTTTCTCTTCAAGTCCGATCAGAAAGTCGGACTCCCGTCTGATCCCTATGTGATGACCCGCTATTTCAACGTTACTGTCGAGGCCGGTGAAAACGGTACNGTAGAATTTGAGAATGGCCTTTATGTCGANGGTAGNGAGATCACTCTAAATGCCATCCCGGCTGAAGGATACCATTTCGACAGTTGGAGCGACGGCGACAAGGGTGCAGAGCGTAAGATCACTGTCAATGGTGACATCGAGCTTAAAGCCACTTTCGCTGTAAATGTATATACAGTNGTGTTCAAGATCGGNGATGCTGTCATCTCTACTATCGAGGTGCCTTATGGTTCGGTGATCGATGCTCCCAGCGTGTCGGATATGGAGGGTCATACCTTCAGCGGCTGGATCGGTCTGCCTGAGACGATGCCTGCACAGAATCTTGAGATNACCGGTAGCTATACCGTCAATCTATATAAGGTAGTGTTCAAGATCGGTGAAGAGATCGTTTCAGCCGGTGAGCTTCCCTTCGGTGCTACTATCGAAGTTCCGGCCGTTCCGGAGCTGGCTGGCCACACATTCAACGGTTGGAGCGAAGTTCCCGCCACTATGCCCGCCAAGGACGTAGAAATCACCGGTAGCTATACCGTCAATACCTATAAAGTAGTATTCAAGATCGGCGATGAGGTAATTTCTTCTGCCGAGGTTGCCTACGGAGCTACCATCGAGGCTCCCACTGCTCCTGAGAAGGAAGGCTATGTGTTCAGCGGCTGGACCAATCTCCCCGCCACCATGCCCGCCAATGACGTAGAGATCACAGGCTACTACACCACCGGTACTTACGAGGCCGTGTTCAAGATCGGTGATGAGGTGATCGCTACCATACGTGCAAGCTTCGGCAGTGAACTCGACATTCCCGCCGCACCTGAGAAGGAGGGTCACACCTTTGCCGGCTGGGCTGACGTCCCCGCCACTATGCCCGCCAAAAACATCGAGATCACCGGCTCATATACAGTTAATGTATATAAGGCCGTGTTCAAGATCGGTGAGGAAGTCCTGACTATCCTTGAAGTGCCCTACGGCGAGGCTGTCACCGCACCTGCCGTTCCCGANAAGGAAGGTCACACCTTCGACGGATGGTTCACCATCCCGGAGACCATGCCCGGAAATGACATTGAGATTCTGGGTTCATACGTTCCCAACGTATATAAGGCCGTATTCAAGATCGGTGATGAGGTAATCTCGACACTCGATGTTGTCTATGGAAGCCCCATTGAAGCCCCAGTAGTTCCTGAGAAGGAGGGTCACACATTCAGTGGCTGGACCAATCTCCCCGCTACTATGCCCGCAGGTGACATCGAGATCACCGGTAGCTATACCGCAGGTAATTATGAAATAGTGTTCAAGATCGGTGATGAGGTGATCGCCACTATCCGTGCTGACTATGGTACAGCCATCGAAGCACCTGCCGCCCCTGAAAAGGAGGGTTACACCTTTGCCGGCTGGGCTGACGTTCCCGCCACCATGCCCGCCAAGGATATCGAGATCACCGGTTCTTATACGGTCAATACTTACAAGGCCGTGTTCAAGATCGGCGATGATGTATTCTCGACTATCGACGTAGCTTACGGTGCGGCAATCGAAGCACCCGCAGCTCCCGACAAGGAGGGTCATACTTTCAGCGGTTGGTTCATGCTTCCCGAAACCATGCCCGCTCAGGATATCGAGATNTCAGGTAACTANACNGCCAATACATATAAGGTGGTGTTCAAGATCGGCGATGAAGTCATTTCTACCATTGAAGTACCCTACGGCTCGACCATCGAGACTCCTGTTGTTCCCGGAGTGGAAGGTTACACTTTTGCAGGCTGGGCTGATCTGCCTGAAACGATGCCCGCCAAGGATCTTGAACTCACCGGTTCATATACCGTGAATACTTACAATGTAGTGTTCAAGATCGGCGACGAGATATTCTCGACCATCGAGGTGGCCTACGGTGAGAAGATCGAAGCACCGGCCGTGCCCGATCAGGAGGGACACACATTCAGCGGCTGGATCCTCCTCCCCGAAACCATGCCTGCCTACGACCTTGAAATCTCAGGTAGCTATAACGTCAATATCTACAAGATTGTCTTTGTGATCGGTGAGGAAACCGTTTCGACTGCCGAGCTTCCCTACGGTGCGACTATCGAGCTTCCCACCGCTCCCGAAATCGTAGGTTACACCTTCACCGGTTGGGCTGATGCTCCCGAAACCATGCCTGCATCCGACCTGACGATCAAGGGATCATACAGCGTCAATGTCTATAAGGCAGTGTTCAAAATCGGTGATGAGATCATCTCGTCCATCGATGTGGCTTACGGCGCACCCGTTGAGGCTCCCACAGTTCCTGAGAAGGAAGGCCATACATTCAGCGGCTGGACCAACCTCCCCGAAACCATGCCTGCCAATGACGTAGAAATCACCGGTAGCTACACCGCCGGTACTTACGAGGCTGTCTTCAAGATCGGTGATGAGGTNATCGCCACTATCCGCGCTGATTTCGGTACTGTCATCGACATTCCCAACGCACCTGAGAAGGAAGGTTACACCTTCAGCGGCTGGGGTGACGTTCCCGCTACCATGCCCGCCAAGAACATCGAGATCACCGGTAGCTATATCGTCAATGTCTATAAGGCTGTGTTCAAGATCGGCGACGAAATCCTCTCGATCGTNGAAGTGCCTTTCGGCGAACCNATTGTCGCTCCCTCAGTTCCCGACAAGGAGGGTTACACTTTCGACGGATGGTTCTACCTCCCGGAGACCATGCCCGGACATGACATTGAAGTTGTCGCATCCTACGTNGTAAATATCTACAANGCCATCTTCAAGATCGGTGATGAAGTGATTTCGACTATTGATGTAGCCTACGGAGAGGCGATCGAAGCNCCCGTAGTTCCTGAGAAGGAAGGCCACACATTCAGCGGCTGGACCAATCTTCCCGAAACCATGCCCGCCGGTGACGTTGAAATTACCGGTAGCTACACCGCAGGTGCTTACGAGGCTGTCTTCAAGATCGGCGATGATGTGATCGCCACCGTCCGCGCTGACTACGGTACAGCCATTGAAATTCCCGCCGCACCTGAGAAGGAGGGCTATACCTTCAACGGCTGGGCCGATGTNCCGGAGACAATGCCTGCAAAGGATATCGAGATCACCGGTTCATACACGGTCAATGTCTATAAGGCAGTCTTCAAGATCGACGATGAGATTATCTCAACGATCGAAGTTCCCTACGGCGAATCTGTCAAAGCTCCCGTCGCACCTAAGAAGGATGGCTATGAATTCGGCGGATGGTTCAACCTTCCGGAGACAATGCCGGCTTACGACGTAGAGATCAACGGATACTATGTCGCTAACCGTTACCGCCTGACCTTCTACATCGACAATGAGGTCTATATGACAACCGAGCTTGAATTCGGCGCACCGATCGAGGTCCCCAACCCCGTAGCTCCCGAAAACATGAAGTTTGACGGCTGGACAGAGGAAATCCCCGCGACCATGCCCGATCACGATGTCGAGATCCACGGCACATACTCGTATCTCCCGTCTGCTATCGACGAGATCGCTGCTGACGAGGACGGTCTTGTGACCATCTACAATCTCAACGGAGTGCTCCTCTACAAGGATGCGAAGCCCGAAGAGGTGAGCCTCGCNCCCGGACTCTACATCGTCAACGGTAAGAANATNTTGGTGAAGCAGGAAATCCGTTTCTGATTCTAAAAAAACAGAAGCATTCGTGCATTTTNATCGCGCTGACAGGCACACGGAAGGTGCACGAATGCCTCTCCTTACCATGATTCATAGAAAGTGAAATTAATAAACCAATAAATTAATCAAAAACCTATGCTTAAATCAATTCAGCAGACGCTGATTCTTGCATTATGCTCGACTCCTGCAATTGCGGGGGCTGCGACGCTCAATGTAGAAGAAGCCAAGAATGTAGCCGCTGAATTTTTTCAGTCTGGCGAAATTCATCGTCTGGCCGACAAGGATGCATTCACCCTTGTCCACACAGCCAAAGATGAATCCTCGAATCCGGTTTGCTATGTATTCAACGCAAAGGACGGNAAAGGTTTCGTGATCGTATCGGCCGATGAGAACGCCATGCCTGTGATCGGTTACTCCGACACATCGACATGGACCCTGATCCCCGATGCTGCGAGCCAAGTGCTTTCCACTCCTGTGCTCGGCATTAACGGCGGAAAGTTCAGAGCTCCCGTCTCTCGTGCCGGTGAGGTTGAAAGNAAGCTTCTCGAAACNCCGTCATGGAGTCAGGAAGCACCGTTCAACAACAATATTCCCAACCGCCGTCTGACAGGTTGCGTCGGCGTGGCACTTGCGGAAATCCTGAAATATCACACCTTCCCCGCAGCACGTCCTGCATCGCTCGTCAAGAACGGTGAGGCAACGACCTACTCATGGTCAAGCATGCGTTCCGACAACTACCGCAGCGGTTACACCGCTGAAGAAGGTGACGTCGTGGCCACTCTCGTGGCTGATGCCGCCATCGCTATCGGTACGGATTTCGGCATGTCCAGCTCAAGCGCGTTTGAGGTGAAAGTGCCTTACGCTCTCACATCAATGTTCGGCTATGACTCCGGCGTCTCCTACAAGAAGCGTTCGGAAATGACCAAGGATGCTTGGGAAGAGGTGATCGTCAACGAAATCAACGAAGGCCGTCCCGTGCTCTACAGCGGTCAGGACGTATCGTCGGGTCACGCGTTCGTGTGTGACGGTTACGAGATGAGAGGCGGAACTCCCTACTTCCACATCAACTGGGGCTGGGGTGGTTCGGCCAACGGCTACTATGCCTCCGANGCNCTNAACCCCGTGGTGAGCAAGGCACANAGCTACAATGACCTCACCACTATNGTCTATAACATCAAGCCCGCCACCAACGCCATCGAGTGGTCACCGGTCCACGTAACCAGCGATGAGTGTCAGGTTGGTATGACGCTCGACGTTACCGACATNGCTTCAGCTNCATCATTCACCGCGAGAGTGGGTGCGCTGAAGAATATCTCCAACAGCGATTTTTCAGGCAAGCTCTCTATAGCTCTTTTCGATGCAAACGGAAAGCAGAAGTGTCTCCTGAACGACGGACGAAACTTCAACATCGTGTCGATGCAGATCGTGAAATATGTCGATTTCACAGGTAAGCTTCCCNCAGGCACAGCTGTTGCCGANGGCGATGTGGTCCGCCTCGTGACCAAGGCATCCGATTCAGATGCTTGGCTTCCCGTGGCAGGTGATCTGCTCGCACCCGGAGAGTTCGCAGCCAAGGGCGGAGAGATCCCCTATGTCAACGTGATCGTTCCCGCTTCGACCGAGGATGCAGAGGTTACGGTTGCCGACACCCGCGTCATCAAGGGCCGTGACTATACGTTTAAGGTAGTTCCCAAGTCGGCTGACAAGGTTGTTTCCGTCAAGGCCAACGGCTTCCTCCTCACTCCCGATGCCTCCAACGGCTATAAACTGACNAACGTACTTGAGGACCAGACNGTCGATCTCATCGTGCAGAATGCTGCCGACGTGCTTTCAAAGAGCACCCTTTGGGTCAGCGCAGGCAATCTCCAGAATCTCCTCACCGAGCAGGAGGCTGCCACAGTGGTCGATCTCACACTCTTCGGTACGATGAACGCGAATGACTTCAACTTCATCCGTGACCGCATGAAGCTCAACCGCCTCGACATATCGCAGGTGAGCATNGTGGCTGCCGGNTCAAATCCCGCCAACGCCATCCCGACCAAGGCGTTCACAGGCTACCGTTCGCTCAAACAGATCATCCTTCCCAAGAACCTCACTACTTTCAAGAANGCCTGTCTCGCACAGACNGGTCTCACCTCGATCGAGATCCCTGCATCGGTAGGTACTTATGAGTACAACATCTTCGTAGGTTGCTCGTCGCTCAGAGAAGTGATCGTCCGCCGTTCTTCGCCCGCATGGGTCAACTGGTGTGTGTTCAGCGGTGTTCCTCAGGACAAGCTCGTTGTTCCCGTCGGTGCTACTGCCGCCTATAAGGCCAAGGAATACTGGCAGGACTTCAAGGAAGTAATCGAGGAGAACGCTACCGCTCCCGATCATTACAATGTAAGCATTCAGGAAAAGAAGGGTCTCAAGATCACTCCCATCACTGAAGGAACAGAATTTACCCCCGGTGCTGATTACAGCTTCAGCGTCGAGAGCGATGCTACCTTAGGCGATGCAAACATGGAGGTCTATGCCAACGCGCAGCGTCTCTATGCTGATGCCAACGGTGCTTACACAGCAAAAGTCAATGCTCCCACCCTCATCCATGTCGAGCTCAAGCAGCCCACGGCTACCACGGTTGATAATACTTGGAAGCTCACCGGCGATGCAGGTGGTATCGGCCTCGTGACCGAGGTTGTCAATGTCCCCGTCGGCAAGTCATTCACCGTAAGAGCCAACGCCATCAAGGTTCCCCAAGGAAATGACGCAGCTAAGTTCTATGGCATTGTGCTCACTGACAAGAACGGAGGCATCAAGGAGTTCATCTCCACTATCGTAAGCAATTATTACAGCAACAACGCCGCTAACCTTACCTACAATTTCAATTGTCAGGTGAAGGAGTCGCAGGTGAAGGAGGGCAATCAGCTCCGTCTCGCCACTTCCTACAACAAGAAGGACTGGCAGCTCGTCGGGGCTGAGGCTGATTCCATCACTGACCGTCTTGAGGCCATCGGTAACCCCGTTATTTACCATAACATCACCATGCCTTCGAGCGTTACCGGCGCAAAAATCGAGGGTAGCGCAACTCAGATTGTCCGCGGTATGCCTTTCACCATCAAGGCTTCCGCCATCAATCCCGCACAGCGCGTGACAGTGGCTGTCAACGGTGAGAATAAGGCTACCAAGGTTCCCAACGCCAACATATCCATTCCTGCCGTGCTCGAAGATCTTGATATCACCATCATGGTGACCGACGCCGATGCCGGTGACTACATGGTGTTCAACATTCAGGAAGGTCAGCTTGCTTCCAAGCTCGCCGATTGCCCCGAACGTGTCAAGCTCATCGGAACAATGCACGTGAGCGAGTTTGATGCACTCCGCGCGAATGCCGGTACAATCATTGACCTCGATATGGCCGACGTGACCATCAAGGGTGCTGCAATGACCGGCAATACCATTCCTGAGAATGCCTTCNCGCCCACAAGCTCAAGCACTCTGTCGGCTCTGAAGAGCGTTATCCTTCCCAACAGCATCGAACGCATCAACAAGAATGCTTTCGCACGCTGCACACAGATCACTGAACTCACCATCCCCGCTAACGTAAGCTACATCGGTGACGGTGCTTTCGCAACCTGCGTGGCTCTGAAGAAGATTATCGCCAAGCCCAAAGTCGCTCCGACTTGCGGCAACGTATCTCCNTTCCCCTCCGGNGCAGGTAACATCTCTCTGGAAGTTCCCAAGGGTTCTGAAGAGAGCTATAGCGTAGGTTCGACATGGTGGTCGCTCCTCTCGCTCTACAAAGCTCCCGCAGAGGCCAAGGATTACTACTGGATCAAGATTGACGAGTCACGTGCGAAATCTCTTGACTGCAGCGGTAATGCACTCAACAGTATTGGTGTCGGCGCAGCAGATATGGAGATTGTGTTTGAGCTTCCCAACGTTCAGCGTTCGTCTTATAAGGAGGAATATAAAACCCACTTGCGTCCGGGTGTACCCTTCAAGATCTATGATAACGGTATTGATGTATTCGCCAACCTCGGCGCATACCAGTATAATGTAGGAAGCCAGTACTACTATCCCTATCACCACTGGAGTATGACAGCAGGTAAGTTNGGCATTCGCTATAACCATTCCGCTACGAGCGGTCCTACAATGCTCCAGAATCATGAGATCAATATCTATTTCTACTATGCTCTCAACTTTGAGAACAAGGCTGGCGGCGAGGGTGTCACTGCCGAAATCGTTGAGATGCCGGAAGGCTGCGAATGGAGAAATGTNCCTATGACATATTTCGAACTTGCGAATAGAAACACAATTCCGGTTCTCTACCGTGAGGGCAGTGAGATCAAGTTCCAGCTTGGCAATACTAACGACAACACCGACTATGTGGTCAACCTCATGACCAAGGTCATGACCAAGACCGGTTCTAAGCCTGAGTATGAGGAGAAAGAAATGACTCTTGAGGGCAANAACGGTATCTACACCATTCCTGCCCTCCAAGGCGATACTTGGATCAGAATTTCAGGTATTCACCACTACGAGGAGGGTGATCTGATTCCTGCCGAAGCCCTCAACAATATGGATAAGGAGGACGTAGGAACATTCTCAGAACTTACCCTCACAGGTAANATGACAGAGGAGTCATTCGAAGCTATCCGTGATAAGTTCGATTCACTTGAAAGCCTCGACCTCTCAGGTATCGAGAACAGCACNATCCCTGCCAACGCATTCGAAGGCATGGATCAGCTCAAGGATGTGATCGTGTCTGAAAATGTTGTCGTCATCGGTGAAGGCTGCTTCAAGGATTGCGGTAACATCGAATCACTCACACTTCCCGGCGTGACCGAAATCGGTGAAGGTGCATTCGAAGGTTGCGACAATCTTACCAGCATCCTCCTCCCGTCCGTAGGCAAGGCTGTTTCAAGAGCTGCCGGCGACGGCGTGACCGCTGCTTCGTTCAAGGGTCTCAACCCCAACTGTATCATCTATGTCGGTGAGAACGAGATCCCCGATGCAGAGTCGATCAACCTTATCCTCAATGAAAACGGACACCGCGTGGCCGCATCGGACATCGTGCTCGACGGCAACCATCCGTTCAATGCTCCCGCAAGCTTCAGCCTCGGCAAGCATCGCATTTCATTCACAGTCGATATCCCCGGCAGTGACTTCAATGACGTGAACGGCGGCTGGAAGGGCATCATGCTTCCCTTCGAACCGACCGGTATGGAATATGGTGTCGAGTTCGACAAGCGCGAAGGCAGTGGCATTAACCTGATCTCGTTTGACGACGAGAATGCCGAGACCATGACCAAGCAGGCTTCGCTCCTCGCCAACCGTCCNTACATGGCCAACGTATGCGCTCCGTTCGCTACCGTTCCCGTGACATTCTTCGCCGAAGGCAAGTCAGANGGTGACGAACTGGTTTATGACGTAGTGTTTACTCCCGTGCCTGAAGAGACCGTGGCAACCGGTAAGGACTTCTCGCTCTACGGAACATTTGACGGCGAGGCCCGCTCGACTGTCGTGCGCTACACGCTCAACGAGGATGGAAGCACATTCGTCCGTCCTGCCGAGGGTGACACCATCGCTGCTCTGCTCCCGTTTGCCGCATATCTCTGCGCCAACGAGAATAGCGCGAAGAATGAACTTGCGATCGGTGAACATCCGCTCTGGATNCACAATCCTGAGGCTGCAAGCGTCAACGGTACCCGTCTCTACCGCTCGGATAAGATTGAGCTCGTATCCGCAACCGGACGTGCTTCGATCTACTTCACTACCGACGGTAGCGATCCCGCAGTGGCCGACGGTACAAGAAAGCTCTATGAAGCTCCCTTCGCTATGGAAGGCGAGAGCATGACAGTGAAAGCTATCGCCGAGTACAAGGGCAATGTTTCTGAAAGCATCGAGCTTGACTATGAGCTCAAGAAAGTGAACCTGAACTATGATCTCGCCAAGAACTGGAACTGGATCTCACACAACGCCGAGAACGCAGTCGCAGTGGCTGATTTCGCCGGTGACAAGGGTATCAGCAATATTGTTTCGCAGACTCAGGAAGTGATCCGCGATCCGAAGCTTGGTCTCGTGGGTAACCTCAAGGAACTCCTCCCGACTGTGGCTTACAAGGTTTGCGTAGCCGATGCCGGCTGGACCGGTTCGGTTTCAGGTGTTGCTTTCGACCCCATCGCTACCGTGAAACTCCAGCGTGGCTGGAACTGGATCGGCTGTCCTATCGAGGACGGCAGTCTGCTCGTGGCCGATCTTCTCTCTGACCTCAAGGCTGAGGAGGGTGATATGCTTGTCGGTCTCGACGGCTTCGCTCAGGNTGACGCCGAGGGCGCATGGAAGGGTGAGCTTTCGAGCCTCGAACCCGGTGTCGGTTACATGTANTTCAGCAACTCTGACAAGGAGTTTGTCTATACGCTCACTCCCGCTTCNGAGGANGAAGCTCCCNCAAGGGCTGAAGCTCCCTCGAAGGCCCGTGGTGTCTGGATGGCCGACAACCATAAGTATGCATCCGTTATGCCTGTCACCGCTTGTCTCGTAAGAGGAGACGGTAGCAAGGTCGATGGAGAAGAGTATGCAGTGGCTGCCTTCTGTGGCAATGAGTGCCGCGGTGTCGGTGTATGGGTTGACGGAGTCGTGATGATCAATGTTCACGGTAACGCCGGTGATCACATCAGCTTCCGCTTCATCANCCCGATGGATGAGGAAATGCTCTCCGCTACTGCAATGCGCTTCGAGGAAATGCCTGTAAGCTCGTTCAGCAATCCTTACGAAATCACTATCGAGGGTAGCTCGGCTATCGGTTCGATCTACGATGACTCTTACGACGTGATCTGCGAAAACGGCAGCATCTCTGTCAAGGGTGATCTCTCGGCAGTGAAGTCGGTTGAGGTTTATGACGTGGCCGGTGTGAGAATCGCNATGGCAAGCAAGGTTGACAACGGTCAGCTGACCGTCGGTAACCTCGAACCCGGTGTGGTGATCATTGTTGTCCGCACTGAGGACAGCAGCAGCTACCGNAAGGTACTCGTGAAGTAAATCAGCTTCTCTCGATAAGAATCTGAAATAGTAATGTCCGGAAGTATCGGTTTCAACGATGCTTCCGGATTTTTTTGTTTTCACGAAAAAAGTGACTTTTCCCGAAATTTTTTCAACCGGTGTAAAATATTATCATGATTCGCGTGTCTTAACTGATAGAGCAGCTCTGATTAATGAACTTAAAGAAACGATAACAGAACAANAAATTACAGAATTATGAGAAAGACCATCAAGATATTATTCCTGCTGATGATCCTTGCCGGCGCACCTGCACTTGCGGGTCTCGGTATCGCTGCNCTTTGGAACAACATTGTCACCTCGGTGTGCGGGTTCGCGGCTATAAGTTTCTGGCAGGGGGTAGGGNTGTTCCTTCTCGGTCAGCTTCTGAGCAGCGGTTTCATAATCGTGCTTTTCATGACATTCGGGAGTCTTCATGCGATAATCCATTCACGTGCGCATTGGCACAGTCACTGGCATAGCATGACCGACGAGCAGCNGCGNGAATTCATCGAGCGTCGGCGCAGGGATATGNGACATTTCGGATTCCGCAATCATAATCACACTCCGGCGGATGACGCGGAATGACAACATAGGNGATGTATTCNCCGAGTATTCTCCGAGACTGTTGGGCTACATACAGTCGCAGGTCAGCAATAGGGAGGATGCGGAGGATATACTTCAGGATGTCTTTTATCAACTTGCCCGTTCGTCAGCCGAAGANGGNTCNGAGATAGAGCGCGTCTCGGCATGGCTCTATCGCGTGNCCCGCAATATGGTGCTCAATTTCTGGCGGAAGAAGAGGGAGGTGNCGTTTGACACGGAAGATCCGGTNTGTGATGACATTGCCCGGACTCTATTCTGCGCTCCACAGGATGCGCCTGACNCCGTGTNTCTGCGCCGGTTGGTGTGGCAGGAGCTTGACGATGCATTGGCCGATCTGCCTCCTGAACAGAGCGAGGTGTTCTGCATGACGGTGTTTGACGGCATACCGGTAAAGGACATATCCACGGCTACGGGNATACCTGTCGCCACACTTCTCTCACGAAAACACTATGCTGTGAAGTATCTGCGCGGAAGATTCCATGATCTTTACGATGCCTTGATCACACAGTCCTAAAATCAAAATTCATTATGCTTAAAATTTTTACTATGTGGGCATGTCTATGCGCCACAGNCCCCGTCGTGTGTGCTCACGAATGGNTATCTGCTGATTCAATCGCTTGTGACTCAATAGCCGACTACTCCATATCTCCGATGCTTCTTGATGAGGTCACCGTAAAGGCCGCTTCCGTGATAAACAAGACGGACAGGAGGGTCATGTATCCTGACGGCGAAATGCTGCGGACATCGGCTGACGGAATGGATCTGCTTCGCAAATTACAGCTGTCGCGCATCACGGTAAATCCGCTGACCAATANTGTCGAGGTCAGGGGTGGGGGTGAGGTAATGCTCTGCATCAACGGCGTCGAGGCGACTTCCGCACAGATAGCTGCCATAAGGCCGGAGGATATAAGGAGAATAGAGTATCACGACAGTCCCGGTATGAGATACGATGGAGCTGCAGTGGTGATNGATTACATTACCTCGCGTCATGATTCNGGAGGAAATNTGATGNTTGATGCTTTCGGAGCTTTTGCNAAGGGTCGTTGGGCTTCGATCGACAATATGGCCGGCCAGTACAATCAGGGACGTTCGGTATGGACAGCCAACGTCAGTTATTTCGGCCAACGAAAAGACAAGTGGCTGCGGGATTATGACGAGNCGTGGCACTATCCGGAGGCCGCCGTCAGCCGCCATGAGGACGGATTGCCGGTAAGCGTTGGACANCACGGGCTTGAAAGTGCCGTCAACTATAATTATCTGCATCCGTCGGGCAATGTGTTCAATCTGCGATTGGGCTTTGATCTGAATTACGAGCCTGAGAAAGAGGAGGGCGACCGCCGGGCGATGCTGCATATTTCGGATGCGGAAGAGCCGGTTCTGGTGACCGAACATACGCAAGAGCGTTCGGTCAGNCCGAATGTAGGGCTGTTTTATCAGCACAGGCTGTCGGAGAACCGCAGTCTGATTCTTGACGGGCAGACNTCCTACATGAGTTCCCGNATGCTTCATGANTATGCCGAGAACGGAATCGGTGAGAGNAGCCGGGTGGAGGGCGATAAATATACGGTGAAGTTTATCGGAATGTATGAGGTGCGTAACGGAAGCCGCGTGTGGAGTGCCGGTGTTTCCAATAACNTTTCCTTCATTGACAACACTTACAGGCAGGAGGAAACGGTGAATGTGCGCGTGAACCAGTCGGAGACGGCTATTATGGGTGAATATACTGATCGCTTCGGCAACTGGGGTGTGAGGGGAAATGTAAAGGCCGCATATCGTCATNTCGGACAGGACGACAAANAGATCNACAAAGTNTTTGTGGTGCCGTCAATGGACATCTCTTACCGATTCCGGGAGGGATGGTTTGTGCGGTATTCGGCCTCGCTGGACTACAAAATGCCGTCGGCAGCGGAAATCAGTGACGTAGAACAGCCGATACAGGCGGGGATGGTACGGCACGGCAATCCTGACCTGAAGCCGTTCAGGGTGACGGAGCAGGCGTTTGACATTTCGTTCGAGAGCCGTTTCATCGGGATTAATCCAAGAATTGAATACCGCAATGAGAATAAACCGATAATGGAGTCCGTGATATTCAAGGACGGGGGATTTGTCCGCACATATTTCAATCAGCGNTCGTTTGAGCGTCTGACGGTCGGNGGTGCTGTCTCGTTACGTCCGTGGAAGGANCATCTGTCAATNATGGCCGAGCCGGTGCTGATGAGGTATTTCAGTCATGGCAGGGATTACCGTCATTGTCACAACATATTTCGTGTGGGGCTGAGCGTGGATTTCAGTTACGGGAAGTGGCTTGCCTACGGCAATATAATGTCAGGACCGGCCAANTACATGTATGGCGAGGAGATTATTGAGGAAAAGGATATGAATCAGATCATGGCCGGTTATAAACGTGACAGGTGGTCGGTGCATCTGGGGGTGTTCAATGCCTTTATGAAGAATTACTGGATGGAGACGCGCAATCTCTCGGCNCTTGCACCCTATACGTCAAAGGCGCATAGCGGACGCAGCAGTTCATACATAGCCGTNAAGTTCAATCTGTCGCTTGATTTCGGACGCAAGGGNCGGGANGTGACGGTGAGGGATGACGAGCCGGACAACGATTCGGGAATCCTTACGGGGACGAAGTGACAGTCAAGTCAGAGCGGCAATATCATCTCGAACTGACTGGCTGCCGGGGTGATGTTCATGCTCCGGAGAAAGGACGGGAGAGTGGAGTTGNCNGCGCTTACGTTGAGGACCTTGATGAAGTCAGTGGAGAAGCGGGGGATTGCTTCATGGAGAAGGCGTGAGGCAATCCCTTTACGGCGATGTTCCGGGCTGACGGCAATTTGTGTCAGGTCACCGGTCGAGGGNTCGAAGACGCAGTAGCCCGCCAATTCTCCGTCAAGGAAAGCTCCGAGGCAGGTGAGCGATGATTCACCGCGCACGATGGATTCAATGCTGTTCTGCCACGAAGGATCAAAGTCACGGAATGAGGCGGCCTCTTTGATGGAAGATACGTCTATCGGTCCGATGCGGCAGTCGGCATTGACGTTGACGGTGGTGCGGATGCTGTCAATGGTCTGCCGGAAGCAGTCNAGTTCGCGCGTAACTTCAAACTTCATCCGACGATAGACGGCGATGGCTTTCTGATTGGTCTGCAACACTTCCAAGAGGTATTGCCGTATGCCGGCATCCCTTAAAAACGGCAGGGAGTGGGTGAAGATTTCACCTGCGAGTCCCTGTCCGCGATATTCGGGTGCTGTCCCCGTGCCGGTGTCGTAGGCTGTGGGNATGCCGTTGAATNGNCCGATCCCGTTNAGCGTGAATGCCGCAATCTCGCCATTGTCGAAAGCCGCGAACGAAAGGCGTGGGTCATAACCGCGTCTTANGAGCATGGAGCGGACTTCATCTTTGTCAAAATGGATTTCGTAGTCGGAAAAGGCTCTTTCAAATCCACGGAAGAGCGTGTCGAAATCNGTATNTTCTAAACTGCNGATTTTCATTATAGGCTAAGCGGNATATTGNATTTTCNGGATTNCATTATCGGCAATTCCATCATGGTCAGTGGTTTTGATGCATGACCGTTTCGGAAAGGTATCTGTTGAAGCGGTCATAGTCACTCTCTGAAAGCCGGCAGGGATAGGACATGATCATCAGCTCATGTCCGGAATTGCCGGTATGATACGGGGGATGGATATGCTTGAATGGATTCGGGACAAATCCAGCTCTCTCATAGAAGCCTTTCCGGCGGNTGGATATATCGTCGATGGGNGGATCGATCTCAAGTATCAACGGTTTGCCTTTCCGTGAAAGTAGTTCGAGGGAGCGGCGGCCGTAGTTGTTGTTCCTTAATTCGGGGAAAATACAGAAATGCTCCACGTAGATGAAATCTACCGTCTCCCAACCAAGCATTAGTCCGACGAACTTTTCACCATCAAGGATGAGGTTGAAATGATAGTCGGGATGTGACATTATGCTGAGTTGTGACTCACGTTCCCTCTGCTCATGCAAAGGGAACGAAGTGGCATAGAGAGCCATNCCATCATCGAAAAAATGGCTGAAAGGGGAAGTCAATCGCTCAAATCTCACTGTCGGGATGGTTTGATTGGNCTTGCNGGATTACCCGCCACGACGGAATCATCAGGCACATCTTTGGTGACCACACTTCCGGCACCTATCACGCAGCGGTCNCCGATNGTGACTCCGGGGCAGATGATTGCTCCTCCGCCAATCCAGCAGTCAGCTCCGATGGTGACCGGATAGGCATATTCNTTGCTTTCCCTCCGTGCGATNTANTCCATCGGATGATGTGGGGTGTAGATTTTCACATCCGGACCGATAAGCGTATGATCGCCTATGGTGATNAAGGCACCGTCGAGAAAAGTGCAGTTGGCGTTGATGAACACATGCTCACCAAGCCTGATGCCATGACCGTGGTCACAGTAAAANGGCGGACATACGATCGAAGTATCCGGAATTCCGGGAATGAGGTCTTTGAGCAATTCACGGTAGCCATCGTCGTATGAGCTCATGGACCGAAGTTTTGCAATAAGTTTTTTCGCATGGATAAANCTTTCNNGCAATTCAGGCACGCTCATGTCGGCAAGCTCTCCACGACGCATCNTTTCCAGTTCATTCATAGNATGATAGAATAATGTAAGTATTATGTTAANGTCCTAATATTTCAAATACTTGGGAAGTNAAGTGACGGAANTCAGGGCTATAATGGATGTCGCANGTTGTGCAGTGTGTTATATTTCCATCCTGTGTCCCCATGTCGTAGCGTATAGTTTCACCTTGACCGTCTTTATAGAGAGATACTGTGAAAATGGGATANCCCGTGCGTCCTTCGGCATCCTCCTGCGACAGNATTATCTCACGGTTCTTCTCCACAAACAGAGAGTCGGCAAGTCCAATTAATTCTTCTGTNGTCGAAGAGGAAAGCGTACTGTCAGGTTTATTTTCAAAACGNGCCACAGCATCGGCATTGTCTTTCAGGATGATACTGCGTGTTCCGCCAACCTTGGTTGACACTTCAACTTTGATGGAATCAANACCATCTCCAAACTTTGTCGCCNCTTTATCGGCGACACGGTCTGACGCTTGATTGGAAACACTGCATGAGNTNAACAGNANCCCCAATNTGGAAGAAAGTACTAATTGTGATGTCAGTTTCATGATTTTTTTCTATAGTTTATTACGTTCTTGACTTACAAGATNGCCNANCNTTTATTATTTTCAAAATGTNACGGATGGACGGCAGGCTAATCGGCGNATCGCNCGGTAGAACCAAGAGTTCCGGATGCAAAGTTACGAAAAAAGCGGNTACANCAAAATCNACGCCNCAATACACGGAAGCNAACCTCTTCAATAACTGACAGNCCAATTCCTTTCGTTCAGTGCGTACATCCCGAATACGAGGCATTCTACAACGGCTTGAGCGNCTTTGACAAAGAGGCNTTCAAACGCTTCCGCCGCTCACANCCCATGCTGACAAATCAGGAAGCAATGTCAATGTTCAAACTCAACTACGGNCNCTCCCATAACATGGGAATGTCCCACGGACTCTAAACCAACGCCACCGAGAGAAGCAACAGCCTCCCTCGGTGGCATTTTGTTCCAAATGGTGTGTTATAGATTAACGGACGCCATAGTATCGTTGGCCATACTGGTAGCCTTATTAATGTCTTCGTAATTGACCTTATTTACGCCATTTCCACCATTCGATGATACGAGCTTAACCTTGCACATGTTGTAGATCACACCTACAATGAGAACCGTATTCTCTATAGTCTTTTTCTCTTCTGTTGAGAAATCGTTCCAGTTAGGATTTGGAGAGTGGGCAACTTCAATAATATTGCGCATCCTTGATAGGTGATAGTCATAAATCGTGACAACCCTACGAAATATGTTAAGATACATATTAGCAGAGGTGCGTAGTTCTTCCAAGAACTTACAGATAGCATTAACTTTCTTCTCGTTCTCTAACATCTGCCGGTGAGCTTTGTCTGCTTTGTCACTGATTGAGCTACCAGAAAGGCTGAAGATGATTCCACCTACGAGAAGTCCTACGCCCAAAGTGGACGCACCAAGAATCGTAGTACCTAGAGCCATTCCTCCTCCTCCAGCAGCTATTGAGCCTCCACCCAATGCCGCTAATGTCGCATTAGTGGCAGCAACACCACTGAGTGTAGAGATTGCCGTACCTGTAGAAGCTGTTCCAAGAGCCATCACTGCGGCAGTTGTTGCACTTGCAGCAGCGAAACCGCCGGCAGTACCCAAAGCGGCACCACCAAGCCCACCCGCAAGAACCGCGGCTCCTACAGATGCGTTATTCAACTCGTTAGGAGTAAACGGGGCAATCTTAACATTTGTTCCCAAGATCTTTTCAAACTTGGGCTTATTGTGAATCTTCTCGAAAAGCTTCGAGAATTTATCTAAGTCCTTTAAAGCGTTTATCTCCGACGCACCCAATTCATCCATGATTTTAAGAGTGCGAGTTTCAGTGTTCTTGTGACGTTTCAGATTTTCTTCATCACGTTTTTTTGCCTTGTTAAGAGTATCATTGGCATCGGCCATATCAACAGCGCCTTTGATACCAAGGCCAACTCCGGTTGCACCGGCAACTGCCGCTGCGATACCCAAGATTAATGGTAATGGCATATTTATAAATGTTTTAGTTTATTACATATTGTTTTGTTAACTTCATAGAATTCTTCAAGGGAATAGATTTTACTGAAATATAGCTCGTATGACTCATCAATTCTGCATTTTATAGGTCTATTCTGATAGATACTACATAAGTTATTGACAAGATATTTACATACTCCGTCGCCTCTATCTAAGTCTGCATACAAAGAACTCAAGTGAAGATGTTTGCAGCATTCACCGCATTTATTACAGCTAAACATTATGAAAATGTTAAAACAGCGGACCGATCAGACATAAAACTGTCAATATTATCATACCGGCCAAACGGAGAACTGAACTTAAACTTATTGAAATACAAGTCTCTTAGGACTCGGTTCATTTCAATAGGGTTAGAGACACATTCAAGTTTAGACAGTGTTGAAATATACAAGGATGTCTCTGCTTTGAATGATGCTAAATCAATCTCAAAGAGTTTGGCCGCATATTCATCCAATAAGGCAGCCTGTTGTCTGAAATAGGCAACATAATTAGCTACAGATGGGATTTTATTGAGGATGTCTATGAGCTTGTTTATCGCTGAATTATGATCAAGCATATACAGAAGAGAACAACTCATTATACCAGTAACTAGAGATGAACAAAAAACTGTCGCAATTTCTCCAACCACAGGGATTGCACCAATTCCTGTTTTTTGAATCAAATCTCCAACCAGAGAACCAACTACAACAGAGGCACCTGTCGCTATAATTTTTGATGCAGCACGAAACTTCTCTCCAACTGGCAGGGAGTCCGGGTTGAAAAATAATATTTTAGCGGCTTCAACCAAAGAGGCCCATGATTGACGCAGTATCCTCACTATATTTTTAGCCGTGCTGAAAAAAATATTACAAATTGTTGTTGTTAACGATGAAAAGACTCCAGCTATGGAACCACTGATAAATTGATTCCAGATCTCTTTATATCGAGTCTTTGCGTTTTCATAACCACGCTTTATGGCGTTTCCTATTGTAGTAAAGAGACTTTGTGAAGAGCCTTTTGCCCGCTTAATTTCATCACGGACGGCAAACCATATTTCACTGAAGACTAAGCCCAAAGCTTGTCTAAGTCCCATTTTGAAGCCTACCTTAGCAGATGCTTTGGTTGTAGCTTTCATAAATGATGAACTGGTGTAATATGCGAAACTAATACGCTGTTCATAAGCTGTTCTTGATTTAGCATATTGAACTCGCATATTATTGACAGTCTGATCATTTAAATCAGGATGAGCACGAATGTAAGCCTCCATATCAACCATTTCCATTGGTGCATCACATCCATGCTCCCTCTTATATCTCTCATTTACTCCGCGTGCCCATGCCCCCATCGAAGCATTAAGGCTTTTATTAGTCCATGCTAAGTTGTCATCTTGATTTGCAAGATCAACACCACTAATTCCGGACAAAACACGTCCTCTATCGTCATGAATGGCCTTACATTCCACAACATGATCCAGTTCTACCCGACGATCCTTAGGAACCGCTGATGCCTTTGTATATTCTAGACTTTGTCCTGTGTATGCATCTTGTATTAGGGTTCCATTATTATTGTAATCTTGTCTGGCGGCTGCCTTTTTATCTGCAAAACGTCTATCACTGTGATATAACGCACCATCATATTCTCCACGATTTCTGTACGCCTGTTCATTTGCAGAATCCTTATAGTGCATCCTGCTGTCACTACCAATCTTTCGCACGTTATGGATTGTATCAACATCTCCACCATGTTGATCTCTAACAATAAAATCCAATCCAAAAGATGAAATTAGACTCTGAATAATCACTCTTTCATATTCAGAAAAGAGAGTTTCAAATGCACTTTCGTTCTTTGAACTGGGCACAATGCTTTCAATATATCCTACAAAAGATGCCATTCCGATTAGTTTATTCTTTATACTATCAATAGAAAACGTGAGCCAACTATGTCACGTTCTAGTTTGAAGGTCCTGAGAAAACCTGTGAGCAGATGTAACAATAGCAGCCCACGCTATACGCGTGAGAACCACTATGCTATCTCTTGCTCTGTTTAATGAATTTCTCAGGTTCTCAAACTACAAGATGAGCATAACGCTTCCTTATTTCAATATGTCGTGGAATGGCATACACCATTCCGAGTACAAAGTTACGAAAAATTTTTGAGTCTTTAACTATCTCGCGTGGTGACCTATGATAAATTTAGGCTGAGGTCACCACATTTGACTCGGTCAAGCCTCGTCGAGCTAAAGGTTTTACCATTCGATTATAGTTAAAGTCTATTAAAGTTTGCCCTTCTTGGAGCGGAGGGGCAGGTGAATGGCTGCGAATGATGATGAATGATAGTAAATTAAATATTGATAATCAATACATTACAATATAAGCAATCTAGATATGTGTATCCCGCAACACGCATAACATACAATAATTCAACAAATTATGGTGGGGTGGTGACTAATGTGGTGACTTGGAGGGGTATGGATGAAAGAAAGACCGCTAACTCATTAAGAATTAGCGGTCTTCTGTGGTGCCACCAGGAATCGAACCGGGGACACAAGGATTTTCAGTCCTTTGCTCTACCAACTGAGCTATGGCACCATCGTTATGTCTTTGCTTTTGGAGGTGTTTCTCCGTTTTTGCGTTGCAAAGGTAGGGGTTTTATTTGGTCTGTGCAAATTTTTTTGAAACTTTTTTTGAAATGAATGCATTTTTTTAATCTGTTGGTTTCAAATGAGACCATAAATAAGTAGTAAAAAGCAGCTGTAAACAATTGACTAAAAGTTTAATACAGATATAAGGTATGCATTAATATGATTTAAGTTTAGATCGGTATTGGCTTTGTGTCAGTGTCGGCTACGATGGAGAGATTTCTCAGATCTCCTCGCTGTCAATCTTTGCCATGAGTTTGATGGCATCGACATATTGCATGATGCCTTCGGCGACTTTCTGGGCGTCCTGCATGGCGTGGACAACAGTTGCTGGACGATTGGTGACGTCGCCACCGGCAAAGACACCCTTGCGGCTGGTCATGCCGTAGGGATTCTCTCTGGCGAGCACATAGCCTTTTTCATCCACCTTTATGCCTTCAGTTGTCGAGACAATACGGCTTGCGGGCTGACTGCCGACTGCCATTATGACCTTATTGGCCGGAAGGGTAATCGTCTCGCCTTCGCGGTCGATGACGACCTCGCTTATCTGTCCATCCTCGCCACGGATCTCGGTGATGGAGGAATTCCACATAAATTCAACGCCTTCCTCGACGGCTTCGTCATATTCGGCACGCAGGGCACTCATCTTTTCGATGGAGCGGTGATAGACCACCGTGACCGACTTGGCATCCATGCGCAGGGCTGTGCGGGCGGCATCCATAGCGGTGTTTCCACAGCCGATCACATATACTCTGTCGCCCTCCTTGACCGGAATTTCATCGCGGCCGATGAGGCCGGAATTATAGAGACTGACGCGACGCAGGAAATAGATGGCCTGACGGACGCCATCGAAATGGTTACCGGGGATGGAAAGCTTTTTAGGTTTGCCCGCGCCCGTACCCATGAAAATTGCGTCGAAGCCCTGTGCGAACAGGTCATCTACGGTGTAGTCACGCCCGATGGTGACATTGCAGTGCACCCGGACTCCGAGCTCCGAGATTTTCTTGATTTCGTGGCGCACCACATCCTTGGGTAAGCGGTATTCGGGGATACCGAACATGAGGACACCACCCGCATCAGGCTCCATCTCGAAGATCTCGACATCGAAACCCTTGCGCGACAGCTCGCCTGCGACGGTCAGTCCTGCGGGACCGCTACCGATCACTGCCACGCGTCCGCGCGTCTTGGGCACGAGATGCTCATGTGTCAGGCTCATCACGCTGTCGAAGTCGGCCACGAAGCGTTCGAGCTTACCGATGTTGATGTGTGCATTCTTCTTGTTAAGGATACAGTTTCCCTCACACTGACGTTCGTGGGCGCAGACGCGTCCGCATACAGCCGGGAGGTTGCTCTTGGCGTTTATGATGGACATCGCGTTTCCGAGATTGCCCATGGAAAGCTCATGAATCCAGTCGGGTATATCCTGACTTATGGGGCATCCTTTTTTGCAAAGGGGATTTTTGCAGTGAAGACAGCGTTTGGCCTCATTGATGGCCTCAAGCATAGTGTAGCCTTCGGATGCTGAATCATTAAGACGTCTGTTCATAATTTTTATTAGAGATCACGATTTATAGATCAGTTCATTATTCGTTCCGGTGTTTGTAGTGTTATCGTCGGGAGAGTGACGGCGGTCCGTCATGAGTGTAGCGGAAGTAATCGAAATGGGTTTCGCCGGGTAGGGGAGATGTCGTATAGGCATAGAGACCCGTGCGCACGCCTTTCCAGAAACCGCCCTGCATCTCAAATGGCATTCCGAGGGGCTTGAAAGTCTTGCCATCGGTGCTGTAGGAATATACAAAAAGATTGGCCGCCGTGTCGATCTCAAGACGGATGATCACAGGACGGTTCTTTCTCAGTCCGGGCAGCGGCTGTCGGAAAGTCACCGTGCTGTCAGCCTCCAGATAGATCACGGGGACATTTCTGCCATCCGTTTTCTCCATCATCACACCTGCTCCCATGAAACGCTGGCCGAGACATGCGAGTCCGCTGCGGTCACCCTCCTTCATATCGCTCCAGTCTATGGCTGTCGATGCTACGGATTTGAATCCCATGATCTTTTGTGTCAGCTGATTGCGCGCTTCGCGCAGCTTTGCCGCATTGAGCGGCCGTAGGGTCAGATGACCTTTACGCTTGGCGAGCGAGATATTTTCATCCACGGGATTGTGGTTGGTCTGCCACTGGATGCCGGGACGGTCGCCGTCAAACTCATCGGAGGTCTGCGGGGTGAAGGATTCAGCAGATTTGCCGAAGGGCATCGGGACTATGTGCATCGGTTCGCCTACGCCATTACCGTCGTAGTCAGTGCCGATCACAGGCCAGCCGTCAGCCCAAGTGACGGGTTGCAGATGGAGCACGCGGCCTCTCGTGCCGGCTGACTGGAAGTGATAGAACCACCAGTCGCCCTGAGGGGTCTCAATGAGCGATCCCTGATGCGGGCCGTTGATGTCGGTCGATCCGCGTTCGAGCACACGGCGTGACTCATAAGGGCCGTAGATGTCGCGTGAGCGCAGGATCGTCTGCCATCCTTTGCTTACACCGCCTTCAGGAATACTTATATAGTAATAACCGTCCTTTTTGAACATCTTCGGACCTTCCGCCACCGGCCCTTTATAGACAGTGACACCCTCGTCGAGAAGTTCACGTCCGTCAGGACTCATGCGGTGTATGATGATAGGCCCGGCCCGGTGGCGGCTACGCACGAGGTATGCCTGTCCGTCCTCGTCCCAGAAAGGGCAGGGGTCTTCCCATTTATCGATCCCTTTCACGAGATGCAGCGGTTGCCAAGGACCGGCGGGATTCTCGGCATTGGTCATGAAAAGACCCTCCTCCGGAGTGCATACGAAAATCCAGAGTTTTCCGTCGTGATAGCCGAACGCAGGAGCCCAAGTACCCTCGGCATACTTTGTCATGTCGGAATAGCCCGGCAGGTCGATGCGGTCATAGACCTGACCGATTATGCGCCAGTTGACCATGTCGTCTGATTCGAGCATGGGCATCCCCATGTAATGGAACTCCGAACAGGTCAGGTAATACTTGTCGCCTATGCGTATGATATCCGGATCGGAATAGTCGGCGTTTAGTACCGGATTGGCAAACGTCCCGTCGCCGAGATCGCCCCACGCGGGTATGCCGTTTCCGTCCGTCCCTCTCGCAGTGAAGAAGATAGCTAATGCCAAGGTCAAAACAATTGCGGTTCTCACGTCTGAAAAATGATTAAATAAGCTATTACTGCGCAAATTTACGCAGATTTTTTCATCCGTTTGAGAAATTTTGGTTACAATTGTCGGTGAGAGTGGCGGTTTTTGGAAATTTTCAGCTATCTTTGCATTGTGGCATACTGAAGTCTCACGGCCCGGCTGACGGGCTGCGTTTCAGTCAGGTGGCACCAGTGCAAGAATTAACGCTATACCTTGAAATCGGACGGACGTCGGTCATACAGCCGGCGTGCCCACTCAATATTGTGCAAATATGGCTATAATGAGACTTTTACGTCGTGCTTTCGGCTTTTCACCGGAAACGGAGGAGGATGTTGATTATGATCCTTCAGTCCCGACCTATGCCTCAAACAAACAGACCGAGGATGACGGACAGACTACACAGACTGAAGCAGAACCGGAGGAGCCTGCCGCGGATCTCAGTGAGGAGGCCGTAGCAGAGACCGAACCGGTTGTTGAGCCGGACACAGACGGGATTGAACAGGACAGTGCGCTGACGGACGATATCTTTGATGAGGTGATCGAGCTTTTCAACCGTACACAGCCGGACTTTGTCAGGGAATGTCTGAACATCGAAGCTCAGCGACGCTACATACTTAATTCTCTTTCCGAAAATCTCCGGCAGAGGCTGCGTTCAGCCCTTTCGCCGCAAGGAAGCCAGTGGGAAAGTGAAAAGGACAGGCTTGAAAAGAAAATAGCGGAGCTTGAAAGTGATGATGACAGCGAGAAGGAGACTCTGCGCAAGGAGAATCATAAACTCCAGTTGACCGTTGATTCTCAGAAACGTGCCCTCCTTGACCGCATTCAGGATCTCGAATCACAGCTTTCACAGCAGGCAAAGGAACACGATCTCCTTTGTTCACGCAAGAATATCGCTGATCCCGAACAGCTCAGCCGGGCCAATGCGAGGGTGATGGAACTTGAGGCTGAGGCAGAGACCATGCGTGACCGCAACGAGCAGCTCGACAGCCGCATAGCCGAAATGGATCTCCAGATCAAGGATCTCGAATCAAAGGCAGTGGCTGGGGAGACGACGGAACAATCAGTTGAAACGACGGCTGACGCCGCCGCCCCGATGTCTGAACTTCAGACCCGGATTGACAGTATCGAGAAGCTCAATTCAGTACTTGAGACTGAAAAAAACGCCATAGTCGAGGAGCGCGACAGCCTTGCCGAAGAGAACCGCAGGCTTCATTCCGAGCTGTCTGAACTTGACTCGCAGTGCGCTGCGCTGCGCGAGGAAGTGTCGCGGCAGACCATTCTCCGTGAGCAGCTTGAGGTCAAGACCGCAATGAGCGACGCGATGATCAACGATCTGCGCAATCAGGCTGCCGCCGCCCGCAACGAACTGGAACAGATGCAGCACGAGCAGGAATCGGTCCTCCTTCAGATTCAGGAGCAGCTTGACGGTTTCGAAGATCTGAAGGCACGGAAGGATGCCAAGATCCATGAGCTTCAGGAGTCGAACGCATCGCTGCGCCGCACGATAGAGACCAATCTCTACAATCAGGCCAATAGCGAGATGAAACTCCGGAGTGAGATCAAGGATCTGAAAGCAGAGATAGCACGCCTCTCGCCTGATGATCATAAGGAGTCGGAGAGCACGGTCAGTTATCCGACCACAAAGCATGCACCTGCGGTGGCAGAACGTCCCGCCAAGCGGCGCGGACGTCCGAAGAAGGCACGCATCGACACTGATCTCGACAATACTGACTGGTTTGCCGGGACAGCTCCGAAGCACGACGATCCCGATTTCGGTTATCACGAGCCTCCGCGCAAGCCGGTCAACGATAACGAGGCGCAGCTTACGCTCTTCTGAAGCAATTCCCTCCTTAGCGTCGCTTAAACCGACGACTATCAAATATAAGCAATCAATCCACGCGCTCACGACTTTAGTCGAAGCCGCTTTCACAATATGAACTCTCTCCGGCAATGAATATGAAAAAAGTTATAGCATACGTCGCCATGGCCGCCGCCGCTTTTCAGATCAGTGCGGCTGACATATCTAATGATAAGGCTCTTGCGGACTACGTCTATCCGCTCAATGCTCCCGCGCGTCTCGGCCGGCCTGCCTATACTGCCGACGGTCTGCATTATCTCGCCCTCTCGGCCGACGGTCAGAAGGTGATCAAGTACGAGACCGCTTCCGGAAAGGAAGTGGAGACAGTGATGGATGTGACCCACACCCGTGAGACTACCATCCCATCCATCCAGAGTTTCGTTCTCAGCCCTGATGGAACGAAGCTTCTTGTCAGCCGTGACAGAAAGGCTATCTACCGCCGTTCGTCCATGTCGCGCAACTATGTCTATAACATCCGCACACGTCAGCTCCACCCCCTCTCGGTCAACTTCGAGTATCAGCGGGAACCTCTCTTCTCGCCCGACGGACGTATGGTGGCTTTTGTCGGTCCGGACAACAATATCCATCTCCACAAGATAGACTACAATACCGAGGTCGATGTCACGACTGACGGAAAGACCGACCATGTGATCAACGGTGTTCCCGACTGGGTCTATGAAGAGGAGTTCACCACATCTGTCTCAATGGCATGGGCTCCCGACAACATGACGCTCTGCTACATCAAGTACAACGAATCCGAAGTTCCCGCCTATTCGTTCCCGCTCTACGAAGGCACTTGCGACCCGATGGAGCAGTATGCGCTCTATCCCGGATCGTTCACATATAAATATCCCGTGGCCGGTAAGCCTAACTCAAAAGTGAGTGTCCACAGCTATGATGTCGATAACCGCAAAACCAAAAATCTCACCATACCGACAGGGAATTTCGAATACATCCCCCGTATAGCCTACGGCGGATCACCCGACCGCCTCATAATCACAACGCTCAACCGTGCGCAGACACGCATGGAGCTGTTCTCGATGAATCCACGCTCGAATGTGGCAAAATCGATCCTCGTCGAGGAAGAGAAGGCTTGGCTTGAACCTGCGGTCTATGAGAATCTGACCCTCAACGCCGATAATTTCGTGGTGCTCTCGTCTCGCACCGGTTATACCCATGCTTATCAATACACCTATTCAGGTGCTATGACCCGTGCCATAACCGCTGGCGATTTCGATGTGCTCGAATATTACGGCACAGATGCCCGTGGCAACCATTATGTTCAGTCAACCGCTACAGGCCCGATCAACCGGGTGGTGTCGCGTATCGATGTCAAAGGTGTGATGAAACATATCACTCCGGAGAAAGGTTGCGCCTCAGCATGGTTCACACCTGCCAAGAATTACTATACCGTCAACTACAGTAACGCGCAGACTCCTCCCGTCTATACTCTCCGTACAATAGCCGACAAGGATGTGCGAGTGCTTGAGGACAATGCAGCCGTGAAGACCAAATATGCCTCCGCTCCCAAGTGTGAGTTCTTCACGGTCGATACTCCTGACGGTTCGATAAACGCGTTCATGCTGAAACCGGCTGATTTCTCATCGTCAAAGACCTATCCAGTCATCATGACCCAGTACAGCGGACCCGGTTCGCAGAAGGTGCTCGATTCGTGGTCTATCGACTGGGAACAGTATGCGGCCATGAAGGGCTACATCGTCATCTGTGCCGACGGACGCGGGACTGGTGGCCGTGGGCGAGCTTGGGAAACGGTGGTTTATCGCAACCTCGGTCACTACGAGACCATCGACCAGCAGGCCGTGGCCCGTTGGGCTGCATCCCAGCCCTATATCGACGGTAAGCGCATCGGTATCTGCGGCTGGAGCTACGGAGGTTACGAGACACTGATGTGTGTATCCACACCCTCAACACCCTTCGCTGCGGCTGTGGCCATCGCACCCGTGACAGATTGGCGTTATTATGACACGATCTATGCCGAACGCTACATGCTTACCCCGCAGGAGAATGAGGACGGTTACCGTGTGTCGGCCCCCGTGAACCTTACCTCCAATCTTTCGGTACCTCTGCTCATGATGCACGGCACTGCTGATGACAACGTTCACTTCATGAACACCGTGCAATATACCTCCGCTCTTCAGGCTTCAGGCAAGTGGTGCGATATGTTCATATATCCCAATATGAACCATTCCATCCACGGTTGCGGCGCACGTCTGTCGGTCTATTCCCGTATGCTCGCATACTTCGCGGCCAATCTCCGCTGATCACCGCACTTCTCCTCGCTTCAGAATTAAGAACAGTAGTAATATAACCGCACATTTTTATATGTCACAACATATCACAAATGAGAAAGCCATTTTCACGCTATGGCTTAACTGGACAATAGCTGTCGGGGCTCTTGCCATACCGCAGTTCAGCGCACTGGTGCTTCCGCGTCCATGGATTCCGGCTGTCACTTTCATGGTAATGTTCCTGCTCATCCTTTACCGCAACACAGGTCATAAATTTCAGGTTTCGTCCTGTGATCTTGTTCAGACCATCTGTGTGCGCACCCTCTGCATCTCTGCAACGATAATGGTGCTTATTTCCATCATCTATGCGCGCGGTTTAATCTCGTTCTTCTATCCGCAGGAGCTTATCAACGTGCACGTCCCTTATCTCTCGGTGCTCATCCTTGCCCCTGTAGCTGCTATCAACTGCCTCTACTACGCCCTGCGTGGTGACAAGGCGGGAGTCTGTCGCCGCTGCATCATAAAGTACGGGCCGGCGACTGAACGCGGATTTCTTGGAAAAATTTTCTCGCAGGAGAGCCGTTATCAGGTTCGCTGTCTGTTGCTGATCGCTACGGTTCTGTCGGCAATAGGCTGGTTCTACTATGCATATTTCTATGTCAATGTCAACATAAATAGTGCCGATAACTTCTTCTACAACTGGATTCCGCTGATTTTCTACGGACTTTCGATAATTTTCTTCGGTATGCGCTACTTCACTCTCTGGAGCTACTATTACAACCATATAGAGCTTAATCCCAGAGTCCGCATGGATGGCTCCGGAGTCCGTTTCCTCATTATTCACGATGACAGTGTGTTCCTCTCGCGTGTTTCGGAGTTTGACGATATCCCTGACGGAGATAAGTACGACACTCCTGCCAATCTCAGTCTTCGTCACTACCATTATGTGAGTCTTGATGAGGCTGCCACATATCTGAAGAACATGAGCGGTATGTCGGATGATGACTTTTCACTCCGTTTCATGTACAAGAGCAATGACCTGTCGGGCATGGCCAATGTGTTTCATTTCATTTGTTGCGTGTCATCCAAAAGTGTCGTTGACGAGACCTCTCTGAGAGGTGAGTGGTACACAATCCCTCAGCTCCAGCGTCTGCTCTACAATCATGAGATGTCCCATACGTTGGCAGCCGAGATCCATCGTCTCCACACCGTGACCATGGCTTGGAAAACATACGATATTGATGGATATCGTCTCTACAAGATCAAGAACTATCGGCCGGCTTTCAGGCTTAAAGGAATCTGTGAGTGGAATGTCGATTTCAATAATCCCCGCTGGCTTGATGTGGCCCGCTTCAACGAGGACTCTCCGCTGTTTAAACTGCGCCGTCTGGTGCGTCGCCGTAACCACGCCACCGCACGCCATTGATGTATATATCCTTTAAAACAATCATTTCATAATGAGTAAACCACTCATAGTCATCACCGGACCGACTGCGTCCGGTAAGACGCGCCGGGCTGTCAGTCTGGCGCGTGCCATAGGTGCTGAGATCATAAGTGCTGACTCGCGTCAGGTCTATCGCGGGATGGATCTCGGTACGGGTAAGGATATGGAGGAATATGGTGACATCCCCGTGCATCTCATCGACATCTGTCCTGCGGGCTATAAATATAATCTCTACGAGTTTCTCCGCGACTTCGAGACTGCCAAGGCCGACATCGAGAGCCGTGGGAAAAGGGTGATACTCTGCGGTGGCACCGGACTCTACGTCGAAAGTGTACTGAAAGGTCTGCGTCTTCCCGAAGTTCCGGAGAATCCAGAACTCCGTCGTAGTCTCGAAGGTAAGTCGCTCGACGAACTCACCGCTATGCTTTCCGAGATGAAAACCCTCCACAATGTGACGGATGTCGATACGGCTAAGCGTGCCATACGCGCCATAGAGATCCAGACCTATTATGCCGCTCATCCCGACGCCGCCCGTCAGGCCGAACCGCATCCGCTGACCGATGCGGTGGTCATCGGTGTGGATATCGATCGTGAGTCGCGTCGCCGTCGCATCACGGAGCGTCT
>JAAVDF010000010.1 GCA_014801945.1 Bacteroides sp. | reverse complement strand
GGAAGATTCGTATAGACCTTCACCGGACGGTTCACTTTGCCTTCACCCGGATCGACATCCGTGCGCTCCTGCCAGTCGCGGACGGCTATGTGGGCGACAGTATCCGTAAGGAGATCGTGCCATCTGGCCCTGTAGTAATGATAGACGTCCTTTTTACGGCGGTCATTCGTGACGAGTCCCTTATTGTTGATATGCGGCATTGATTCAGCACGGTTGGCAGAGGAGAAATCAATGAAATTCCAATGCGAAGCTCCGGCGACAAAGACAGAATCCTCGATGACAGGAAGATAATGTTCGAGATAATCCTGCTGATACTCCATACTGAAGTCGAAGGCTTGAGGATGGAGGGAATGGATACGCAGATCAGATCCCGCACCATACTCGCTCACGATGAGTTTATGATCCGGATGTTCACGGTGCTGACGCGAGAGATATGCCTCAAAATCAGGGAATCGGCCTCCATACCATCCCTGATAGAGATTCCAGCCTTTGACATCGGTGATTTCGCCGAGTCCTGCTTCATGATAGACATCACTTCCGTGGAAAGCCATGGTGCTCATACGTGTTGAATCCTCCTCGGCAAGCACATCCTCAAGATGACGGGCAAGATCGAGTGTACGGGCATACGTCGCATCACGTCCCTCGCGGGGTGTGCGCAGAAGAATCTCATTCATGTAACCCCACATCACCACCGAGGGATGGTTGTAATGACGGCGTATCATCTCGCGCAGCATTATCTCACTGTTGTCGGCGAACCGTTCCCCTTCAGGCACATAGTCTATCACCGGAATTTCCTCCCATGCGATAAGACCGAGGCGGTCACACATCTCCAACACGGCATCATCCTGCGGGTAGTGGCTGATACGGATAAAGTTAGCACCCATATCCTTGATGAGCTGCATATCGCGGCGATGCTGTTCGTCGGACAGGGCTATACCCATAGGTTTCTGATCCTGATGGCGGCACATTCCACGCAGTTTATATGGCTTGCCGTTCAAAATGAAACGTCCGGCATCATCAAAGCTGAACGAACGGAATCCGATCCATGCATCGCCGCTGTCTGTCACGCTTCCGTCGCGTCCCGTCACCTCTGTCTCCACTCTGTAAAGTGCGGGCGATTCGGGCGACCATAAGTCCAGACCCTCAAGTCTATCGAGATCCACTTTAAACGGGCGGTCCTGCCCGTCGGGGATATTTAACCGTTCGCTGCGCTTACCGACCACCTTACCCGAAGCGTCGCGCAATGTCACTGTGACTGACGGTTTGGAATTACTCCCGGTATGGTTGACCACACGTCCTTCGACCGTCAGGCGGCATGTCCCGTCAGGCAGCAGGAGCGGAGTGGCCTTGAATCCCTCCTCCGGACCGTTAACTATGTCAAGATGTAAGGGTGACAAGCCCATCAGCCAAGCGTCGCGGTAAAGGCCACCCATAAATGTAAAGTCAGCGGAATAGGGCGGAACATTCCGGTCGGCATTATTCACCTTGACGGTCAGCTGGTGTCGGGTCTCCGGACTGACAAAGGGAGTGATGTCAAGAATATGCGATGAATAAGCACCTACGTGATCCCCGGCCTTCTTATCGTCTATGCTTACTTCCGATGCAGATGCCGCACCGTCAAATTTCAGATACACCCTCTTTCCCTCAAAACCGGCGGGAAGGGCAAGACTGCGCATATATGTTCCCTCACCACGACGATAGTCACGACGCGAGTAAGCATCGCCGTTCCACGAGTGGGGCAGACGCACCTTCACTGATGAGGTATCCCCGGCGTATGAGAATTTCCATCCGTCGTTTATCGATCTGATATCACGCGAAGATCCATGGATCTTAAAGCTCGCTGAAAAGATCACAAACGTGGCAATGACGGAAGGAAGCAAGACCGGAAATCCATGGCCGATTTCTGAAATATGTTTCCGTAGTGATGACTTCATGGTAGCTATGACAGGCTTGACAAACATAAAAGGGTTTTATATAAAAAGCTAAGAGGACAAGAAGTGTATGGCCTGATGGGGGCAATACACCGTTTTCTATGGTATGACCAAGTGTTCAACACTCTTTATACAAAATTACTTATTATGTGAAATCCCCACAATATCGGGTAATGTTGACGGGTAAATGAGCGGTAAGTTTATATGACTATGTATAAGTGTATTATATAACATCAGACCTCCCCTATAAGTAAATAATCACGGTGAGTTAACATTTGCGACCCTTGCGCTTATGTTAAAATCATGGTTATGGTCAGGTCGGGAAGGTCATCAGTATCAGCAGAATGTTTCCTCTATCACACACGGGAAATGCACCCGTTCGAGTTCATGAATCTTACGCTCCACGCTTTCGGGAGTGTCATCAGGCGTTAGCCCTACCCTCGCCTGAAAAACTATACGGCCGCCGTCACACTCGTCGCTGACAAGATGGATTGTGATACCGGTCTCGGTTTCGCCGGCAGCAACCACCGCTTCATGGACATGACGCCCATACATCCCCTTTCCGCCGAACTTTGGCAACAACGACGGATGGATATTGACCATCCGGTCATGATAACGCTCCGTGAGAAATGCAGGTATCATCAACAGAAAACCCGCAAGGACAACAATGTCGATCTCATACTCGTCCATAACCTTCATCATGCGGTCGGCATCCCTGATCTCCGCCGCGCTCATCACACTCACCGGAACTCCCAACCGCTCGCTACGCCCGATCACTCCCGCACCGGGGCGGTTACACACCACGAGTGCCACCACCGCACCATGATCACCTTCGTTGAAATATCGGATGATATTTTCAGCATTCGAACCGTTGCCAGAGGCAAAAATCGCAATCCTTCTCATAATTATAATGTCACTGTTTATGGATCAATAATAAGAGGTTATGGAAATGATTGATTCATCAAGTAATCCAAAGATAGAACTCCCCCTGCCGACAGAGAATATTTAAAACTACTGAGTGCCGGTAGGGGGAGTTTTATTTAAGTTACGGATACCGATATCCGCCACTTTCTTTTACATATCGAGTGCGCTTATCAGCGGCGACCCTGACGCTTCTGCTGTTCGCGGAGCATGGCCTGCTGCTTACGCTGCGCTTCCTCAAGACGGGCCATGAAACCGGATTTCTTTTTGGGTTTCTTGGCAGCTGCGGCCATCTTGGCACGCATCTTCTCTTCAGAGACGACTTTACGGAAGATGTAGGTCTGAATGATGGTGATGAGGAGCGAGAGGAAATAATAGTAGCTCAGACCGGCGGCATAGTTGTTGAAGATGAAGAGGAACATAACCGGCATCAGATACATCATCCACTTCATGCCCGGCATACCCGATGAATTCTGAGTCTGCATGGTGACTCTGGTATAGATGATATTGGTGATGGTCATGAGAAGACAGAAGAGGCTCACATGATTGCCGAATGTGCTTGAGATGAAGGGAATGTTGGTGTTCCATGAGATGATGGCGTCCGGAGCGGAAAGATCCTTGGCCCAGAGGAAAGATTCACCGCGAAGCTCGATGGCCGACGGGAAGAACCAGAACATAGCCACAAGGATAGGCATCTGAAGCAACATGGGCAGACAGCCTGAAAGCGGATTTGCACCTGCACGCGAGTAGAGTGCCATGGTTTCCTGCTGACGCTTCATCGCATTCTCATTTCCGGGATACTTGTCATTGATAGCTTTGATCTCAGGAGCGAGGAGACGCATACGCGCCTGTGACATCAGGCTCTTGTAAGTGAAGGGGAAGAGGATGAGCTTGATGAAGATGGTGAGGATAAGGATAATGATACCGTAGTTGGAGATAAAGCTGCCGAGGAGGGTAAACACCGGAATGATGATGAGGGTGTTGATCCAGCGGAAGATCGGCCATCCGAGGGGGATGAGCTTGGTAAGGTGCATATTCTCCTCCGGGAAGATCTCCTTTTCAAGAGAGCTCATGACGGGATAGGAGTTAGGACCGAGATACATCACAAACGAAGCGGGATTGGCTGCCGATGCAGTGTATTCAAGGGTCATGTCGAGCTTCATTTCCTTGATGAAATCGGGGTTATCCTTCAGCTCGCTGCTTGTGAGGACACCGCTGCTGAAGTTGGTGCGGGCCATGAGCACTGCCGAGAAGAACTGATTCTTGCAGCTGATCCATTTGAGACGCTGATTGATTTCCTCATCGTCATCACCGCTTTCGCTCAGATGATCCACATCGCCGTCAGGATACATATAGTAAAGCGCGGAGTTACGCTCCTCGAACACTCGGCCGGCCTCGTTGCGGCGCATCTTCTGATGCCATGTGAAATCCATCGAGGCTACCGATGACGGAATGATGGACTGCATACCCTCCTGAACGATGTCGATATCGACCAGATAACCGTCGGCAGGAAGAGTGTATTTTATACCCCATACGGCACCGTCGCCGAGATCAAGCTTCATGAACACAGTCGAGTCGTTGACCTGCACAGGTGTGAAATAGAACTCGCGTGTCTCGAACCGCTGATTTGCGGATGTGAGGGTGAAACTGTACATATCTGTCTCCGGAGAGAGAAGCATGACCTTTGTGGAGTCATAGCTGTCATAGTCGCGGAGCGACGCACGCGAAATCACACCACCCTTGTTGGAGATCTCAAGCGAGAGCATCTTGTTTTCCAGACGGACTGTAGTGCTGTCGCCGGTGAGATGGCGGGCGAAACCACGGTAACGCGCCACGGTAGCAAGTGCTTTCCGGAGATTTGTGGTAGCGGGAATGCCGACGGTGACAGGGAGACCGGAATTGTTGTTGATGATATCAGCCACAGGCACAACGCGGCCGTCCGCATCGACAGTTCCCTCAAGCTCACCGGCTGCGGTGAGACGGAGATCCACCTTATCGACATGGAGAACCGATACACCGGTCACAGTGTCGGTCACTCCAAGTTCGCGTACAGTACTCTTGATAGCAGCAACTTCGGCTGAAGTTATTGAATCGAATTTCAGTGCCCCGTTGTCGGAAGCTTTTGCGGCCTCCTGAGCCTGCATCTGCTCGCGCTCTATGCGCTGACGCTCAAGCTCCTCAGCCGAGGGGCGGTTAAGATAGGTGAAACCAAAGATGATGAGGCCCATCAATATGAGCCCGATGATGGAGTTTTTATCCATGAGTCGGTTTTGCTGGGTAGTTTTTTATTTTGATTCGTTTTTTTATTTATTTCTTTTCACGCTCCTCGCCATAGGCGATGGCAGCTTTTATGAAATCCATGAAAAGCGGTGAGGGTGAGAGGACGGTAGAAGAATATTCAGGATGATACTGCGTGCCGATGAACCAACGGTGATCAGGGAGTTCCACCACCTCAACCAGATGTGTGGCTGGATTCTCACCAACGCATTTCATTCCCGCAGCCTCGAAACGCTCGCGGTAATCGTTGTTAAACTCGAAGCGGTGACGGTGACGCTCCTGAACATCAGTCGCCCCATAAGCCTGAGCCGCACGTGAACCCGGTGTCAGACGGCAGTCGTAGGCACCGAGACGCATTGTTCCGCCCATGTTCGAGATGGATTTCTGCTCCTCCATGAGGTCAATCACATTGTCGGGCGTGTGAGGCTGCATCTCTGTTGAATTCGCTTCCTTGAGACCGAGGACATTACGCGCAAACTCAATGACCATGCACTGCATTCCGAGACAGATACCGAAGGTCGGGACATCGTGCTCACGACACCATTTCAGTGCCACGAACTTACCCTCGATGCCGCGCTGACCGAAACCGGGTGCGATTATGACTCCGTCGAGATCGCGCAGTTGCTCATCGACATTCTCCGGGGTGACGCGTTCGGAATGGATATAGACCAGATCAAGCACGCGGTTCGAATATGTGGCGCACTGGAAGAGTGCTTCCGAGATGGACTTATAGGCATCCTGAAGCTCGACGTATTTACCGACGAGTCCTATACGGACCTTCTTCTCGGCTGTGCGCATCTTTGTGAGGAATTCTTTCCACGGCCCCATGTCGGGCTGCCCCTTGGGATCCATGTCGAGTTTGCGCATGACTATTTCATCAAGATGCTCCTCATGCATCTTCACGGGGACATCGTATATGCTGTGTGCATCACGGCTCTCGATGACCGCGTCAGGCGCGACATTGCAGAACTGGGCGATCTTCTTGCGCATCGAGGCCGGAATCTCATGCTCGGTGCGGAGCACGAGCACATCTGGCTGTATGCCGAGCTGCTGAAGCTGCTTCACCGAATGTTGTGTGGGCTTCGTCTTCAGCTCCTTTGCAGCAGCGATATAGGGCACGTATGTAAGATGGACGCATATACAGTCATCCTCAAGTTCCCAGCGGAGCTGACGGACAGCCTCAAGGAAGGGAAGCGACTCGATGTCGCCGACCACGCCACCGATCTCAGTAATGACAAAGTCGAATTTACCTGTCTTTCCGAGAGCCATCACATTGCGCTTGATCTCATCGGTGATATGGGGGATGATCTGCACAGTCTTGCCGAGATAGTCGCCACGGCGTTCCTTCTCGATCACACTTTTGTAGATACGGCCTGTGGTCACATTATTGGCACGCGTGGTCTGTATGTTGGTGAAACGTTCGTAGTGACCGAGGTCAAGGTCAGCCTCATGACCATCGACGGTGACGTAGCACTCACCATGCTCGTAGGGATTAAGCGTACCGGGGTCGATGTTGATGTAAGGATCAAACTTCTGAATGGTGACCCTGAAACCGCGTGCCTTGAGCAGACATGCTAACGATGAAGAGATGATACCTTTACCGAGCGACGACACAACGCCGCCGGTCACAAAAATGTATTTAGTTTCCACGCTTGATATTGTGATTGATGTACTTCAACGACGTGCCAATGATAATTAAGGCGCAAATTTACAAAAAATTCGGGGATATTTTCTTAATTTTGCTCTCACTTAATAGAATTTTTGATACAATCATCCAATGATAAAGAATCTGCTTTTCGACCTCGGAGGCGTGATCATGGATCTTGACCGTGACCGCTGCGTCAGGGCGTTCGAACGACTCGGCATGAAGGATGCCGACGATTTCCTCGGTGTTTACGGACAGAAAGGTGCTTTCCTCGCCCTCGAATCCGGACAGATAGGTCCTGATGAATTTCACAGGGAGGTACGCGGGCTTATCGGGCGCGATGACGTGACCGATAAGGAAATCGACGATGCTTTCATCGAATTTCTCGTCGGTATCCCCGTCCATCGTCTTGCGGCTCTCCGCGAACTTACCAAGAACTACCGGATCTGTCTCCTCTCCAACACCAATCCTATAATGTTTGACAGCCGTATCGCCGAGGAGTTCCGTAAAGAAGGGCTTGAAATGTCGGACTATTTCGACGGCATCTTCACTTCCTACGAGGCTAAATGCTGCAAACCGGGCAAAGAGATCTTTGACTATACCGAACGTGAGGGAGGACTCGTCCCCTCGGAAACACTGTTCTTTGACGATTCGCAGTCAAACGTTGATGCCGCACGTTCCTACGGATTCAATGCCGTGCTCGTGAAACCGGGTGATGAATTTGCGGATCTTCTGAAAGAATACGTGTCATAATCAGCAGATTGTCATAGTAAGAAATAAACTCCTCTACCCCACCGGGTGTTAATCAATAAGAATTATCCAAACAAGCACTAATGAGAATAATCACGAAGAGCGACACATCGAGGCGACGCATAGCAGCCGTCGGAATGTATGACGGTGTCCATGCCGGACATAAGTTTCTTATTGACTACCTGCGTCTCGAAGCCGGAAGCCGCAGGCTCACCCCGGCCGTAATAACTTTTTCGCAGCATCCGCTTTCTGTGGTTCGTCCTCTTGAGGCGCCGGGTCTCCTGACCTCTCTTGAGGAACGTCTGCGTCTTCTCGGAGCAGCCGGAGCTGAGGATATAATAATCCTTACGTTCAATGACAAGCTGCGCTACAAGAGTGCCCGCGAATTCCTCTCGATGCTCCACAAATCATACGGAATCGACACCCTTGTGCTCGGTTTCAACAACCGTTTCGGTCACGACCGGCCGCAAACCCTTGAAGAATACCGCAAGATCGGTGATGAAATAGGTGTGGAGGTCATCCCGGCTCCTGAATACCGTGGGGCAGGTTCACCGGTCAGCTCGTCCGTTATCAGAAAGCATCTTCAGTCAGGCCAACCGGAGAAAGCCGCTGAAGCTCTCGGCCATCCCTACGCCATACGCGGTATGGTGGTGAAAGGTCAGCGTCTCGGACGCACCATCGGCTTCCCGACAGCCAATGTCAACCCTAACTCCAAGGAGACATTGCTGCCTAAACCGGGGGCCTACGCCGCCTACATAACCACGCCTGACGGTATCAGGCGTGCAGCCATGGTCAACATCGGTTTCCGCCCTACGGTAGCCGAGCCTGACGGCCGAGGAGAAATCTCCGTCGAAGCGCACATATTCGACTACAACGGCTACATCTACGATGAGGAGATTTTGGTTGAATTCATGAAATACCTGCGTCCTGAAAGCCGCTTCGCCTCAACCGAGAAGCTCCGCGAACAGCTCGAACGCGATGCGGCCAAAGCCCGCAAGATACTATCCTGACAGAACCTGCCGCGTAAATCTTGGCATCGTCATCAGATACACCCGAAAGTGTGTTAAAAGAATTATTATACCTACGGCTGTGGGGCTGCGCTTACGCAGATCCCACAGCCGTAGCAGTTTTGCAGCATCGTACGATTTCCGTGCAGGGACTGAATGTCGTCTTTACCGTCGTTTAGGCTGGATGTTGAGGCGATACTGCACGGAGCATAGAATATAACGTGGAAGGGCATTGGTATATGTCACCGTACGTCCGGATGCACTGACGGCATAGTTGACGTTTGACAATTGATGCAACATATCGAAGCCATCCACCATGAACACCCAATGACCACCCTTAGGAGTATAGGTCAGACGCAGATTCCAGATAGCATCGGTGGTGTCGAGCTGCTTCACTCCGTAGCCACGGCGGGTGTAGAGGGTGAAATCAGTGTTGAGGCCGAAGCCGCCGGGCAGACGGAACTGACCGAGGATACCGTAATTATAATGGTTGGCGTTGATCGAGTTGAAATCCTCGCGCGACGATGTAGTGTGGCGGTTGGTCACGCTGACATTCAGTCCTATCTGCTGCTTGCCTATCTGCCAGTCCAGTTTAAGCCTCTCGGATAGATTGGTAGAGCGGACGGAGGATTTCTCAGGCTCTTCACGATTCACGCCGATCATATCAGCATAGTTCATGACCGTGCCGTCAGTGCTGGAGCTGAGAGAGAACTGCTGCTTCGGACCGAACTGCAGGTTGAATGTATTACTTGCTCCTAACGAATTGTTACCGTCGAGATTATACGTGCGGTTACGGCGGATACCTGTCGAAGTGTCGTATGTGTATCCTCGGACAAGTGCGTCAGCCGTAGTGGAGTAGTTGAGACGCAGAGTATTGTTGAGTGGCTTTGCCGACGATATGTAATTCCAGCTCAATGAATGAGTCTGAATGTAGGAATTTTTAAGATCAGGATTTCCCAGAGCAATGTTAAGAGGATCAGCATCATTCACCACATCGACCATGTGGACGAGATCCGGAGTCTTGGTATCTACTGTGTAGTCATAGGTGAGGGTATTGCTGTATCGTACGCGTTTGCCTTCTTCTACCCGACCGAAACGATATTCAACCTTAGCCCGATAGTTTTTCACCGTGGCAAGGAAGGAGTTACGGCTGACAAGATACGACCGGTTGGCACGCCAATAATCAAAATGCTGGTGAAGCAGGCCAAGATCCGGAGAGAGATGTACGGTCAGCATCGAATTATAGGAATACATGTGGAACATAATGCGCGGGCTGATGGTATGACGATTGCTGATCTCCCGTGAGGTATAACTGTTGGACGGATCAAACGAATCAAGATAGTTACCGGGCAAAGTACCATAGATACCCATATCGGCAAGTGCATCGAGTGCATACATGTAGGAATCCTTGTCATGGTTGACGAAGCGATACTGATAGTCACAACTGAACGAAACTGAGGCCTTACCGAAACGAAAATTTGTGGCATAGCCAACACTGGCATCAAGCGTAAGGCTACGGTTGGGCGAATCATCGAAATATTGGCGGCGCGTGACTGCCGGCACAGGATCTGAACCGTAGTTGATGTTATAGTCACGCCAGCGTTCCTCCTTCTCATCCTTGTATTTCATGCCAAGCTCCATAATGAGCCGGTCACGGGATCTCGGTATCTTGTACTCCAGATGCGGGAAAGCCTGAAACTCTGTTTCCCGGCGGCTTCCGTCACTGCGGGTTATGGCACGGTTGATTATCGCATCGAGCCTTTCGGGCGAGGCATCACTGTAGAGAGCCTCAAGAGCCTTGGAGGTGATGTCGGTCTGCTCCTGATTGAAGGTTGCGGATATATCCGAGCTATTATTGTCGCGGCGTGCATGACGTGCTACCCACATGCCCCCTCCCCAGAAACGTTCGCTGTGAAAATTGAGGTAGTTACGGGTGTCAAGCAGGAGCTTACGGCTATGATTGCGGCTGAAAGCGTTGTCATAAGTGTTGCCTCCCGTGAGGAAGTTTGTACGGGCGGTGGTCGAGAGGTCGTTGCTTGACGTCTCCTCCACTGTCGCATAGCCGTTGAACTGTTTCGTCTCCGTCACGTTCTGATGACGGTAGTTGAAAGTAGCCATCTTGTATGTCCGTGTTCCTGAAGGCATACGTTCGGGTGTCCACGTATCGTTCTTGCCGGGCTTACGTGTGTCGTTAAGATTATTGATATTGGCTATGAGCGTAAGTTCGGTCGTCGGGGTGAACAGTGAACTGAACAGACGTCCGCTGTAGCGGTCCTTGGTTCCGAAACCACCCTGTGCGTTAAGGATGATCCCACGGTTATACTCGCGCTTCAACTTCACATCCATCGTGAGATGCTTCTCCGAATTCGGATCGTCCTGCCATTTTTCAAGCTCGGTCTGTCCTTCATACACCTCAATATTCTTAACCGTATAAGCCCCGATATTCTCAAGCATCAGCTGGTTGTTGCCATCGAGAAACTGCTTGCCGTTGAGCAGAAGCGACTCCACGAATTTTCCGTTGACCTTTATCTGTCCGTCATCGTTAAGCTCCACACCGGGTAACTGCGCGATGAGCGCATCGAGCATCGAACCTTCAGCGAGCTGAAAGGCATCGGCATTATAGACAATTGTATCACCCTTATTATAAAACTTTATCTTGGAAGCTGTCACAGTCACTTCGCCAAGCTGACGGGGGGCTCTTTCCATAAGGATCAGCGGCATCTGACGATCCGTTTCACGCTTACCTACCCTCTCGACACTGTACGTTATGGTCTGAGTCTTATAGCCGGAACAGACCACATCGAACACGTAAGTAGAGTCATTACGTGAGACCGGAAAACTGAAGAAAGAGAGATCTATAATCTCTCCATCACGGACTGCTTTACCTCTGTTGGCCTGAATGGAGTCCGTAAGCTTTCCGTCGGCATCATAGAGACAGATATAAGCGTCCGTAAGATCAAGCTTTGTGACCGCATCCTTTACTCGGCCGGAAATGAACAGAGGTGTTTCCTCTGCCGATACCATAAAGACTTGGGAGCATGACAGAAATAGGAAGAGAAGGGATCTCAACAGTAATTTCATGGCCATAGGGATAAATTTGAGAGAGACTGATGATTGAACCGCCGGACATGCTCAATTTCAAATCTCTATAGTTAAACGTGATAATGATAATTTGCGAACGAAAAACGCACCGACACTTAGTTTTTCGTTCGCAAATTTACAATTTCATTGTTTACCGTGCAAATTTATCACTAATAAAATCGTATCAGATACTAATAATTAGGTTCAACAAGTCAACGAAAAGGCTTCAACACTTCTTTCGCATAAGGGTCAGACCGTCGCGCAGAGGTAAGATCACGGTTTCAAGATCATCACGCGAGGCCACGTATTGATTGAATCGGTCAAGGGCCACGGTCTGTGCATCATGATTTCTGACCGTATCGGTCACTTTACCGTCCCAGAGAGTATTATCCGCTATTATGAATCCTCCGGACTTCAGGCGCGGAAGCACGAGATCGAGATATTCGACGTAACGACGCTTGTTAGCATCGATATACACAAGATCCCAGATTTCATCAATCTGACCGATAAGCTCCTCGGCATCACCGATATGCAGTGTTATGCGATCACCGCCGGGAGCTGAGGCGAATAGTTCCAGTAACTCATCCTCCATCTCATCGTCAACCTCAATGGTGTGGAGACGGCCATCCTCAGCAAGCCCTTCGGCCAGACAGAGGGCGGAATAGCCCGTATATGCACCGAGTTCGAGCACACGCTGCGGATTCACCATAGCCGAGAGCATGGCGAGCAGTCTCCCCTGCAGATGACCGGAACACATGCGGGGATAGAGGTGACGAAGGTGAGTCCGACGGTAGAGCTGCCGCAGATGTTCGGGTTCGGCACTGATATGGGTCAGAATATATTCGTCGAGATTATCTGACATGGCCCATTATGAATGCCTGTGCGGCGAGGAAATATGAATTAAGGCCGAAGCCCGTGATTGTTCCGCGACACACCGGAGCGATGAGCGACGTGTGACGGATGGCCTCACGCGAGGCGGTGTTGGAAATGTGGACTTCGATGACGGGAGTGGAGATTCCGGCGATTGCATCAGCTATGGCGAGAGAGGTATGGGTGTATGCTCCGGCATTGAGGATCACACCGTCCGCATCGGTATTGTGGAGGAAATCGATGATGTCACCTTCATGGTTGGACTGCAGATACTCGATCTCATCTCCGTCAATCATCTCACGGAGCTCCTGAAGATACGATTCGAATGTACGCGATCCGTAGATCTCCGGCTCGCGCGTGCCGAGAAGATTGAGGTTCGGCCCGTTTATGATCAGAATTTTCACAGTTTCTAATAATTTTATTCTTGATGTTAAGCAATATGTTCAATAGACAACGTCCATCGGATGCAGGACTATCGTCCAGACAGCCATAGTTGACAGAGCCATCAGTATAAGCAATATCCAGCTGACGTATGGACGGCGCGGATACGCGCTCCATGCCAGCCATGCCGAGAGGACCATGTAGAAAGGATAGATCCACACGAAAGTCTTGGCAACCTCATCGCCGGCCGGAAGATTCCCTATAAGGAAAGGACAGGAGAATACCGGGAGAAGAAAGACTATGATGATCAGCGTCATCCAGATCGGTGTTTTCTGTGGCATGGTTCTCTACTTATTATTTATTCTTCCGGTCGTTCTGAGTGTTGCGGTAGGCTCTGACCGTACGTCTTATTCCTTCCGCGAGATCTATGCGCGGACTGAAACCGAAGTCACGCTGTGCATCGCTTATGTCGCAGTTCCAGTTGCGCTGTGCCATGATCTTGTATTTGTCCGTGTTCAGCGTTACGGCCTGAAGTTTGGCCGCACCATACTTTTCGGACACCTGACAGGCTATCTTCAGTGCCCAAAGCGGAAGGCGCACGGGTATCACGAGTTTACGCCCCAGCTCCTTCGCCACTATCTTGCGGAATTCAGCCTGAGAATAAGCCCGCGGTTCGGAGATAATGTACTTCTTATGGACAGGTGCTTTCTCAAGGGCGTCGAATATCGCACAGGCAAGATCCTCGACGTATATGAACGTCAGCATCTGGCGGCGGAAACCCACTCCGAAGTCAAAATGAGCGTCGATACTCTTGATCATCATCAGATAATCCTGTTCATGAGGGCCATAGACACCGGTAGGACGAAGGATGATCCAAGGGAAGGATGCCGGCAGAGTCTGAAGAAGGGTCTCGGCCTTGATTTTCGACACACCGTAGCGGGTATTGGGGTTGGGTATCATTGAGCCGTTGAGAGGCGCGTAGGTCTTTTCATCGCCCGGCCCTATGGCGGAAAGCGATGAAATGTACAGGAAGCGTTCAGGAATCTGATCGTTGGCTATGAGAGCCTCGCAGAAATTGCGGAGATAGGTGAAATTGATATGATTGAAATCACTGAAATTCACACATTTCGTCGCGCCGAGATTATAGACGATATAATCCCAGTGATGGCCTTGGAGACCTTCACGCAGCTTTTCGGAGTCCTCGTAATCGAGAGTTATGAAATTGAGTGCAGGATCGGTCAGATAGCGGCGCGATGTGGTCTCGCGTACCGCACACCATGTCTCATATCCGCGCGACAGAGCCTCGCGGGCAATAAAACCGCCGATGAAACCGCCTGCACCGACTATTAAAACTTTCATTTTTCGTTCGTTTTATTCTTGTCATCACCGTCCATCATCTCCGAGAAGAGCTCGATGTACTGTTCAGCAATCGCCGTAGATGCAAACTTATCCCTGACAGCTTCATGGAGGGATTCACGCGTTATGTCCGACTTCAATGCCCACATGATACCTGCAGCGATATCTTTCGGATCTTTATATCTGGCTATGTAACCGGTCTTGAGATGCTCCACCACGTCCGCACGCCCGTCGATACCGAACGTGACCGGTAAAGCTCCCCCGGCCTGACCTTCGATCAGCGTACCCTGAAGGATCTCGTAAAGTGAGGTCGAGATCACTACTTTACTTATCGAATAGAGATAGCGCAGGGTCTTAAAGTCAGTGATGAGTCCGAGGTTGCGGTGAGAGAAACGCAGACGGTCCAGTGCCTTCGGATTCTTTATCGACCCGAAAAAGAATACGCATGTATTGAGGGCTACCTCCGGATTGTTATCGAAAATATGATTGAGTGCATCTATCGTATAGTCGAGTCCCTTGATTGGATCATCCAGACGGGCCGCTCCGAAAAGAATCAGATTCTTCTTACCGGGAGTCTCGTACTTTGGAAGAGTATGAGGTGGCGTCACATAGAACTGATCCACAGGAAAGGCATTGTAGATAGTTCGCACGTCCTGATCATGAAGAAGCGAGGATTTGCGGGCCAGCTTCTCAAGCCAACTGCTGACGGTGACAAATTTTATGGGTACTTCCGTGTAGAGTTTCCTTTTTTTCTTCCATATTCTGTGGGAGAGGTCATTGGAGTACCCGTTGCTTAGGAAGGGACAGTTACCGCACTCCTTGAGATAATTCTCACACTCGTATGCATGATGACATATACCGGTCATAGCCCACATATCGTGCTGTGTCCAGACGATTTTCTTACCCAGCTTGTGAAGCTTGCGGATACCTCTCATGCCCAAGAGCCCCTGATTGATCCAGTTAAGGCACACGATATCGGCTTCCTTCACCCAAGGATGATGATGGATATTTAACGCGAATGATCCAGTCGATACCTTGAACACCTTAGAATAGTTGAACCCTACGGCCGGAAGGATCATCAGGCGTTCGGCTATGAACGACACTCCGCGCAGGAAACGCGTGCCGACATCATCCACATGATCCTCGCGCGAAGTTTTGGCATATACTACCATACGGGCATCAACGCCCGCCTGTATCAGAGCCTGAAGCAGACGGAAAGTCACGACGGCCGCCCCTCCGAGAGTGTCGGAGTGATTGACGAGCACTACTTTCTTCCCTTTAAGGTTATCGGGGAGTGCCGGCAGTTCCTGAGCTGTGACAGGCGAAGTGGTTTCGTGAGCGGTTGGACTCATTTTTCTGTTCTATTGTGACTTTTTTGTTTTGTAAATGTTATTTGGTTTCCTATATTTATGATCTGCAGCGGTTTGCGTTCTATACGGGCCTCAAGGTAACGGAGCAGTTCCTGCTCCTTGGCGGCCGGCATAGCGGAAGCATACTTGATGAGCACCACGTTGACCGTATCGAGCGACTGATTGTTGATATTGCCGAAAACCGCACGGCTGACAGCCAGTTCTTCCACCTGAGGAAACACGACCTTGATCTCAGGGGCTATACGTCCGGCAATCGTATCACCGAACTGATTGAGGGCAATTATGCTCTTGAGCGAATCAATGGTCACCTGCTGTGCCGATATTGATGTGCGGGCAAACTCATAAATGTCACTCATGTTCGGAAGCCCGTTCTTGAGTTCTGAAAGGTCGGGCGAATCACCTTGAATGATGTGGAGATGCGCGCCTTCCAGACCATAATGCGCCAGCTGGGAACTCATGGCGAGCTGGAGGGAATCAGCGGGGAGGACTTTTCCGATAAGCGTGACGGTGATCACTTTTTCACCATGATCTATCGTGGCACTGCGGCTGAGCACCTGAGTGGCGGGAAAATTGAACTGCTGTGCGATGAATCTGTCAGCATTTGCCTCAAAACGTGACTGGTTCAACATATTATAGGTTAGATAGAGCGACGGGAGAAGCGTGAGGATGGACACCGTATAGACAACCCGGCGAACCCTGCGCGCCCGATCCGTATTCTCCGACACGGCAACATTTGGCTTGTAATGCATCAGCTTCACCCCGATAAAAGTGGCGAGGGCAATGTAGATCGAATTGATTAGGAAAAGATATGTCGCCCCAAACAGATAATTCATCTGAAGAGTTGCAAGTCCGTAGCCGGCCGTACAGAGCGGTGGCATCAGGGCAGTGGCTATCGCAACTCCGGGGATCACATTTCCTTTTGACTTCGATCCTATGGCCACAATACCTGCACCACCGCCGAAAAATCCTATAAGCACATCATAGATAGTAGGGGAGGTACGGGCAAGGAGCTCACTGTGGCCTTCGCTCACGGGGGATATGAGAAAGTAAATGGTCGATGTGAGCATACTGAATCCGGCAGCCATCAACAGATTGCGCAGACAGCGTTTGAGAAGCTGAAAATCCTGCACACCTATGGCAAGTCCCAATCCGATGATGGGTCCCATGAGGGGAGAGATGAGCATCGCTCCGATGATCACCGCTGTTGAATTGGTGTTAAGGCCAAGGGACGCGATGAAGATGGCAAGGACAAGGATCAGAAGATTGGTCCCCCTGAAAGAAACGCCGTCGCGTATCGCTTTCTCCGCATCCGCTTGCGGAAGCAGATCATCGGTCATCGAGAAATACTGTACAAAATAGTTTTTAAGCGATGCCATAGCCATTGTACATAGTTAGTATATCACAACATTATGCGGTCAAGACCGCCCACATAGATTGTTCAGGTTCATCCCACCGACTTCTGGCGGTACTGATCCTTCACCTCATCGACCACATTGATTATATAGTCACCGACCTTTTCAAGCGAACCGATGATGTCCATGTAATATATACCGGCCTGATATTCGTAATGATGCTCGTTGATATTCTCGACGTTAGCCATACGGAGCTGATTGCGCTTGTTGTTGATCTCGCGCTCCTGATTGTAGGAGGTGATGATGTCGGCCTGATCAGCGGTCTCGAAATGACGGAGAAGCAGAAGCATGTTTGTCATGGCAGCCTCGACAGCGATAAACATCGAATCGATATTCTCTGAAATCTCCTCATTGAAATCGACGTGGCTCTCCTGCTTGCGGATGAGGATCTTAGCCACTCCGTAGCAGCAGTCGGCAATACTCTCGATCTCGCTGACTATGCGGAGCATAGCGGCGATGCGGTGCTTACCCTCGTTGGACAGGCGGCCCTCCGAACAGCGGTTGAGATAATTGGCGATCTCGATCTCCATGCGGTCAGAAATCTCCTCATATTTCTCAAGACGTGAGAATTGCTTGGTAAATTCATCACCGATCTTTGTGTGGACTATGTTCTGAGCCATAGCCACCATCCGCTGCACGCGTTCGGCATATACCACAATCTCCTTCTCAGCCTGAGCTATATTGAGCTCGGATGCGCTCATGAGACCGCCGGAGATAAACTTGAGCTGGAATTCCTCGTCACCGGTGTGCTTGGCAGGCACAAGCTTCTCGACTATCTTGACATAGACCCCTGTCAGCCAGATCATGATGGCACCGTTGATGAGATTGAACACCGAATGGAACATCGACAGACCGAACGACACACTGAACTGCATCTGCGCTATCTTGAGCAATACAGGATGACCGGCGGGAAGACTATTGTCAAAAATACTGTTGTAGAGCTGCGGATCGTTCACCTCAAGATCATTGACATAACTGTAGATACTGTTCGGATTGCCTTGTCCGAGCCATTCGGTTATGTTGACATTCAATCTCACAAAGGGATAGAAGACTGCAAGTGTCCAAACAAGGCCGAATAAATTGAACAGCAGGTGACCCATTGCCGTTCGCTTTGCGGCCACATTACCGCTCATAGAGGCAAGAAGCGGTGTGACGGTGGTACCGATATTGCTGCCCAACACCACGGCACAGGCAAGGTCAAACGAGATCCAGCCCTTGGTACACATGATAAGGACTATGGCGAATGTCGCAGCCGATGACTGGATTATAGCCGTCAGGATCACACCGACCAACACGAAGAGAAGCACAGATGCAAATCCCATCGACGCATATCGTTCGAGGAAGGCAAACATCTCAGGATTGCTCTGCAAATCAGGGACATAATCACTGATAAGATCCAGTCCCATGAACATGAGGGCGAAACCTATGAGGAATTCGCCAATGGATTTTTTGCGGCTTGCGCTTGCAAAGAGAAGCGGGACGGCACAGGCGATAAGCGGAAGAATGAAAGCGGAAGTATCGACCTTGAAACCGAACAATGCGATGATCCACGCCGTAAAGGTCGTGCCGACGTTCGCACCGAAAATGACAGCCATGGACTGCGCCAGAGTCATGAGACCCGCATTCACAAAGCTGACCACCATCACGGTTGATGCCGATGAACTCTGAATCAGAGCTGTGATGACTATACCGGTGAGCATACCGGTGAATCGGTTACGAGTCATGGCCGAGAGAATATTGCGCAGACGGTCGCCGGCAGCCTTCTGAAGGCCCTCACTCATTACTTTCATTCCGTAGAGGAACATGGCTACTGAGCCCAACAGGCAGAGTAGGTCAAGGAAGCTGTAAGTCATCTTGAAGGATATAAACGTAAAAAATCGGAGAGAACCGGGTGAAGATGAGAAAACCCGATTTCTCCGATGCAAATATACAGAGAAATTTTAAAATCTGTTTAAAATTTCTCCGTGATTTTTTCGCGGACATGCATGGCAGGGGTTTTCGCCCGCGATGCTTATGTTTTTTTAATTTTCCTTCAGTGCCTCCTGCATCTTGGCAACCATATCTGCATATTCCTCGTCTGAGAGATATACCTCACCGGGATTCATGCGGAAAGTGCCGCCGTAGTCAGGACCATCCACATACTTGGGGGCAAGATGGAAATGGAGGTGCGAAAGTTTGTCGCTATATGCTCCATAATTGATCTTTTCGGGGTGGAACACCTTATCCATAGCACGGGTGACACGGGTGACATCCTTCATGAAAGCGTTGCGCTCTTCATCCGAAAGTTCGAAGAGATCGTTGACATGACCGTCGTAAGCCACGAGACAGCGGCCATGATAGGTCTGCTCCTTAAAAAGGAATACGCGCGAAACATCAAGCTTCGCAATTTCAATCATAAGATTGTGGAGGGTCTCATTGTTGGTGCAATAGAGGCAGTCTTTGGGATCACTTTTCATTTTTACAAGTATTTTCTTGGTTAATAGATTATTTATCTCTGCGGGGCATACATTTTTCTGTATATGCCCCGCAAAAATAGCAAATTAACTGATGGTAACCAAACCTTTCACGGAGAGTTTTGGAAATTGGGAATAAAGACGTATATTTGTGTGCTATAATCCAATATTTACATGATCAATCCTTCTATCTCACAGATTTTGCCTTCGATACGTGACTTTTTTGCGACACAACCTGTTGCGAAAGCATGGCTATTTGGCTCATGTTCGCGCGGAGTCGAACGGCCCGATAGTGACATAGACCTATTGGTTGCTTATGATCCGGAATGCAACATATCGCTTATGGGTATATCAAGAATGATATGCTCCTTATCAAAATTGACTGGTCGAAAAGTTGATATCGTTGAAGAAGGACGTCTAAAACCGTTTGCCATCCCTTCGGTGAACCATGACCGTATCCTGATATATGAGAGACAAGCTTACAGATAAAATACGGTTAGCCCATATCCTTGACTCCATCAACATCATATTAGAGAGCAAGGATAAATACGAGCAGCACACCATAATGACAGATCCCATAATATTTTTCGGATTTGTAAAGCACATTGAAATTATCGGTGAGGCCGTCTATAAGTTGACTAAGGATTTCCGTAACGAGCATCAGGAGATAGAATGGGATGTCATAGAGTGTATGCGTCACGTACTCGTTCATGGATATTATACCATAAGACCCGAACAACTTTGGACTACCATTGTCGATGATATTCCAAAACTTCGTCCGGTAATCCAAGACTTGCATGACCGCCTATGAATTTTGAATTATTGAAATAAACTTAATACCTTTGTCCGGCCAAATGTAGAATTAAGGCCGGATTTTCATAATTCATAAGTTTAAAGTTACACTTAATTTAATCCATAATGTCAACATACACTGTTGAAGATCCCCGTAAGGTGACCACCCGTCGCCTTATGGAAATGAAAGCAAAGGGTGAGAAAATCGCCATGATCACCGCCTACGATTATTCTATGGCCAAACTCATCGACGAAGCCGGAATGGATGCTATCCTTGTCGGCGATTCTGCTGCAAACGTCATGGCAGGCTATGCGACGACACTCCCCATTACGCTTGATCAGATGATATACCACGCCCAGTGTGTCACCCGCGGTGTGAAGCGTGCCCTCGTTGTCTGCGACATGCCTTTCGGAACATATCAGGGTAATTCCAAGGAAGCCCTTGCTTCGGCTATCCGAATCATGAAGGAAAGTAATGCCGAAGCCGTAAAAATTGAGGGCGGTTCTGAGATCATCGAATCGATCGAACGCATTATCTCCGCCGGAATCCCGGTGATGGGTCATCTTGGTCTCACTCCACAGAGCATCAACAAATTCGGCACATACAATGTGCGTGCCCGCGATGAGGCCGAAGCTGCCAAGCTTATGGAGGATGCCAAGCTTCTTGAAAAAGCCGGATGTTTTGCCGTAGTACTCGAAAAGATCCCTGCCGATCTTGCGAAAAAGGTATCCGAAAGTCTTTCGATCCCTACCATCGGCATCGGCGCAGGCAACGGTTGCGACGGACAGGTGCTCGTGATGCAGGACATGCTCGGTATCAACAAAGGATTTTCACCGCGCTTCCTCCGCCGATATGCCGATCTCGGCACAATCATCGAAGACGCTGTCGGTAACTATATAAAAGATGTCAAGAGCTCCGATTTCCCCAACGAACACGAGCAGTATTAATCCATTCCAACAACATCAACCATAACCATATTATGCCGGAATCTATTAAGCTTGACACCGTAGAGGAAGCTATCGCTGATATCCGCGACGGTAAATTCGTGATCGTTGTCGATGACGAGGATCGTGAAAACGAGGGTGACCTCATCATCGCCGCCGAAAAGATCACACCTGAACAGGTCAATTTCATGCTCATGAATGCACGCGGAGTCCTCTGCGCTCCCATCACCCGCTCGCGGTGTAAGGATCTGCGTCTCGATCCGCAGGTCGCTGACAACACATCGCTTCTCGGAACTCCATTCACGGTCACTGTGGATAAACTTGAAGGATGCACCACCGGCGTGAGCGCACATGACCGCGCAGCCACCATCCGGGCATTGGCCGATCCTTGCTCTGTCCCGGAGACTTTCGGACGTCCCGGTCACATCAATCCGCTCTATGCCCATGATGACGGAGTTCTGGGACGCAACGGCCACACAGAGGCGGCCATTGACCTCGCCCGCCTTGCCGGACTGAACCCCGCCGCCGCACTGATCGAGGTAATGAACAGTGACGGTACAATGGCCCGTCTGCCTCAGCTGCGCGAAATGGCTGACCGCTGGGGACTTAAACTGATCTCAATAGCCGAATTGATCGATTACCGTACCAAGAACTCAATCTGATCATCCAGAACAGTCCTATCAGGATACAATGATCGCCGCTTCCGTTCATGAAGAATGATGGAAGCGGCGATCCGCATTATTGTAAACCCTTACCTGCCAAGATGGCCGGTAGGATCAGTCATCAGTTTGAAAGAGTGATGAGGACAAGACCTGCAATAAAGAGCAGGAACATGGCTGCGATGAGTGGATAAGTGCCTTTGGGCGCACCCTTGAACTCCTTCCATACCCAGACACCCCATATCATGGCCACGATAGGCGCGGCGTTGCTGAGCGCGTAGGAAATGGCAGGATTGGCCGCGCTCGTACCCATGAAGCTGATCACCATACCGCCCATCCAGATGAATCCGCCAAGGATACCGATGAGGTGTGTGCGTGAACTGCCGGCAAGGTAATCCTTGAAGGAAGTCTTGCTGCCCTCGAAGGGGTGACGCATGACGAAGGTATTGAAAATAGGAGTGGTGATGAGCACACCGAGAGCGAAGAAGAACACTCCGGTGTAAGGGGTAAGAGAGCCTGTGCCTCCGCTGACATACATGGGATCAAGCGACTTGACCACGAGACCGTAGAAGAACACAAGGCCGATACCGGAAATTACGGCGAGGACTATACCCTTGGTAGGAGTCTGCTTACGGACGGTTGATAGGTTACCGTAAGCCTTGGCACACAGATAGATGGCTATGATTATGATGGCAACGCCGGTCCACAGCAGGCCTTGATTGCCCGGATAAGCCTGTCCGGCAATGATGACCAGAAGGTAGTTGAAGATGATGCCGCCGATCCAGCCGAGACCTCCGCCGATGGGGAAACCGACAGACATACCGGCGATAGCAATGGCAGCGGTCAGGAAGATATTGGCAAAATTCCACACCGCTCCGCCGAGCATCGCACATCCCGCACTGCTCCAGTCAAGGTTAGCGAGATCGTTCAGGAAGTTTCGTCCGTCGTCCGCCGGCCCCATGCTGCCGAGAGTCAGGGCTGCGAGAGCGGCCGTCAGAAAGACACCGATCGTGAAGTCCCAGTAATAAAGCTCGAAGCTCCACTTGGGAGTGGAAACAAGCTTCTGGGTATTGGCCCACGAGCCCCAGCAGATGCAGCAGATGCAGCAGCAGATGATGGCGAGGACATAGTTATGAACAAGTACCATTTGACAAGTCGTATTGAAGATGTCGGGACTTATTCATGCACATAGAGATTCCAGCCGAGATAAGTCTCGATGGCTTCCTTCAGGATATCGACAACGTCGGTTCTCACCATCGCTACATGGTGCTCGAAACCGTTCTTGCAGATGAACTTCATGAGGGGCTGGAGGTTATCGACCTTCGTAACGGCGATGCAGCCATCCATTCCGTAGGGATCGGCTGTGATCTCACCCTTGCCGAGATATGCCTTGATCTCACCGAGGGTATCGTCAGTCGAAATGCGGAAGAAAGTGAAGTCGCCGGGAGCAGCCTTGCCATATACGGCACCGAAGGTGTTGATCTTACCGAGTGTACGTCCGAGCACACCGAGAGGACCGAGCTTGAGATCATCCTTCATGAAGCTCTTGGGTGCATTACCGCAGTGTGTACATACGCAGCAGTTGCGATCCTCGGCAAAGTTATTGTTCCAGTCAAGAAGCGTAGAGGCTTCCTTGGCAGCGAGTGAGAGGGCATACATGGACACCGCACCGGCAACGTCAGTCTCACATGCGCAGGGAAGAAGCTTGTCGCTGAGCATACTCATTGTCACGCAGGCTGCGCAACCGTAGTTCTGTTCGAGAGAGTCCCAGCACTGGATGGCACATGCATCGATCTCGTTGGCCTTGATCCAGTCCTCGACAGCGAGGCCGAACTTGGCCTGAAGGGGAAGTTTCTCGCGGTAATTCTCCGGAACAGTGGCGTATGACGAAATAGCAGCCATCTTCTCGGCGAGACGGGGATCATCGTCGGAAATACGGCGTGCGTTTTCAAGAATCTCGCTGAGATCCACGGGCACTACCGTGATACCGCTTGCCTGAAGGAGCTTCTCGCTGAAACGGCAGGTGTTGAAGCCGAGAGGACGGGTACCGATCTGACCGATACGGCAGTGAGTGAGCTTCTTGACCACGCGGCAGATAGCGGCGAAACGGTTGATGTCCTGCATGAGCAGCGGGCTATGGATAGAATATGTGTGGAGAGTTGTATCGGTGAAAGGAATACCGTACTGGTAGAGGTTGTTGCACACCGAAATCTTACCGCAGAAGGCATCACGACGGCTGTCGAGATCCACCTTGTCATTCTCATCGTCGCAAGCCTGAACGAGCACAGGGACATTGAGATCAGCGCGGCTGATAGCGTTGATGATACCGATTTCAAAACCGAAGTTGGGGAGCGATACGATGATACCGTCGATCTCGTCACGATATTTGCGGAAGAGTTCGGCGCATTTCTTACCGTCCTCAAGAGTTTCCATAGAGCCGTCGGTAGGAGTGTCGGACGGATCAAGGATCACATAGCCGTAACCGGCCTTTTCGAGATCTGAAAGAAGGGTCTTGCGGACATCAATTGCGAGGTCAGAGTTAAAATAGGCACGAGTTCCGATGATGACACCGAAAGTCTCTTTACCGTTGATTGCATCTTTTTTCATTGCAACAGTTTTTTGTTTGGTTATTAAATAATAAGATAAGAAATTCTTTGTTTCTGTCTGAACGAACCGGCTTACTGATTGATGAGCTTGACAGCCTTGCACCATCCGGCATAAAGGGCTGCATTCTTTTCAGCTTCTGAAGCGGGTATGATCAGATCATTGTGCGTGCGCAGAGCGGCTACCTCATCGAGAGAGGTCCATACGCCGCGGGCCAGACAGTTCATAAGCACAGCTCCGTAAGCCGAGGCTTCCTCGATATCGGCACGGTTCACCGCCACACCGAGCATATCGGCCTGAAACTGCATGAGATAGTTATTCTTGGTCGGTCCACCATCCACGCGCAGTTCCGAGAGGCTGACATCATTGCCTGAGGTCATGGTATCCACCAGATCCTTGATCTGGTAGGCTATGGCATCGAGAGCTGCACGACAGACATGTCCCTTGCCGGTGGCAAGCGTCATGCCGACAATCGCTGCCTTGGCTTCCGAATTCCACCAAGGAGCACCGAGACCGGCAAAAGCCGGCACGAAATACACGCCTCCGGTGTCGGGAACGCTAAGGGCAAACCGCTCTACCTCAGAGGGTGAATTGATCAGTTCAAGTTTATCGGTAAGCCATTTGATAGTAGCTCCCGTGCAGTGGATGTTGCCCTCGAAAGCATAGTGGACCTTACCGAGTGCGGCAAAACCGATGGAAGTGACAAGTCCGGCTGGCGGATTGAGTGCATCCGTACCGATATTGACCATCACGGAAGATCCCGTGCCATAAGTAGCCTTACCCATACCGGATTTAAAACACATCTGCCCTACCAAGGCTCCGTGGGAGTCACCGATCGCACCCGCGATAGGGATAGGACTGTCGAAGAGCCCTTCGATTGTCGTCTCACCGAACACGGAGTCCGATGGTTTGGCTTCGGGAAGCATCGAGGCAGGTATGCCGAAAATATCAAGCAGTTCACTGTCCCAGTTGAGCGTGTGGATATTGAAAAGCAGTGTACGCGATGCATTCGTGTAGTCACAGGCGTGGGTCTTGCCTCCGGTGAGTTTCCATATAAGCCATGACTCGATAGTCCCCATGAGCAGGTCACCCTTGGCGGCGAGTTCAGCCGCTCCATCGACATTATCAAGAATCCATTTCACACCCGTAGCTGAGAAATAAGGATCGATCATCAGACCACTCTTGGCTCTCACTACAGGCTCGTGACCGGCTTTTTTGAGTTGATTGCACAACTCCGCTCCGCGCTGACACTGCCACACGACGGCATTATGTACCGGCTCGCCTGTCACACGGTTCCACACCACGACCGTCTCGCGCTGGTTGGTTATGGCAAGCGAATATTCGCAGTCATCTTCCTTACCGACTGATTCCATGAGCATGGTAATGGCCTTGACGGTATTATCGTAGATCTCGGTCGGATCATGCTCCACCCATCCGTGGCGGGGATAATATTGGTGGTGCTCTATGTTGAGTCGGTCGAGTAACTTGCATTCGTCTGAAAAAAGCATCGCTTTCGTGGCCGACGTACTCTGGTCAATCGCTATAATTTTATGTTTCATGATATATTGTAAGGTATTTATTGTTAAGCATTCGCCATGACTGCTCCGGAGTGTCAGTTCTTGAGAAATTCCAATGCTGTCCTGACAATGCCATCGGCATCCATGCCATAGTGAGCGAAAATCTCTTTGGAATTACCGTGGATCACATCTTCGTCAGGAATACCTATGATCTTAACCGGCACAGGATTTTCAGCGATCGTTTCCACGACTGCACCTCCGAGACCGCCGTAACGGCTGTGTTCCTCAACGGTGATTATTTTTCCTGTTTCGGCTGCGGCTTTGAGCACTGCTTCAGTGTCGAGAGGTTTGACGAAAGCCATATCGAGCACACGGGCATTTATACCTTGTTCACGCAGGCGCAGACCGGCATGATAGGCATGATAGACGGTCTCACCTGTTGCGATGATAGTAAGGTCTGTACCGTCGAGGAGCATATTGGCCTTGCCGAACTCAAAGCTGAAATCATCGTTCTCATATACGTCAGGCACATCCGCACGACCGACACGCACATAGACCGGTTCGGGACGGTTGACGAGCATCTCCACGAGTCGGCGGGTCTGGCGTGCATCACACGGAAGCACGACGTTCATGCCGGGGAAGGTACGGAGAGCTGCAATGTCGTGGAGGCTATGGTGAGTAGCACCGAGCGCACCGTAAGCGACACCGCCGCTGACACCGAGAATCTTGACGTTGGTGCGATTATAGGCCACATCGACCTTGACCTGCTCAAGACTGCGCGCAACATAGAAGCAGGCAGGACCGCAGACGTATGCTTTCTTGCCGCACATGGCAAGTCCGGCTGAGATACCGACGGCATTCTGCTCGGCAATACCGCATTCGACAAACTGGTCAGGAAGTTCCTTGGCAAAATCACCGAGAGTAACTGATCCGCGGGCATCGGTGGTCACCGCGATAATATCTTTATCTTTGCGTGCGAGTTCAAGCAAAGTTTCTGTAAACGCTTTTCTACAGGCTTTCATAATTCATTAAAGTTCGTTGATTCGACATTCGATCTCATTGATGGCTGTGGCATACTGCTCCTCATTGGGAACTCCATGATGCCATTTGGCCACATTCTCCATGAACGACACACCCTTGCCTTTGGTGGTTTCTGAAATAATGAGATGGGGCTTACCGTTATTGAAATCGATACCCTTCAGTGTTTCGACAATAGCACAGATGTCGTCACCGTTGACAGTCTTTACGTCCCAACCGAAGGCCGACCAACGGGCGGTGATATCCTCCAAAGCCATCACATCTTCGGTGTTACCGCTGATCTGAAGATGGTTGCGGTCGATTATGGCCACAAGATTGTCGAGTTTATATTGATTTCCGGCCATAGCTGCCTCGTAGATAGAGCCTTCACCCTGTTCGCCATCACCCATAAGGACGTATGTCTTGTAACTCTTTCCGTCCTTCTTGGCCGCGATGGCCATTCCCACACCGATGGACAGACCATGTCCGAGAGCACCGGACGAGACCTCGATACCGGGGACTTCGATAGTGGGATGCCCCGAAAGGATCGAACCGAATTTTCCGAGAGTATCCGTCAGTTCGCGTCCATAGTAACCCTTGGCTTCAAGAGTCACGTAAAGAGCCTCGACACAGTGACCCTTGCTGAGGATGAATCGGTCGCGGTCAGGATCTTCCGAATTGGCCGGATCAACGTTAAGAATGTCGAAATATAACGCAGTGAGCATGTTGAGGCATGAAAGGTCGCCTCCAATGTGCCCGGCTTTCGCACTGTAAACAATTTCAAGCAGTCTCTTACGGTTGATTTCTGCCTGTTTAGTTAATTCATGATTATTCATATTCTATTTTAAGGTAGTTAGCTGATGATGATTGTTGTTGTTGGATCACACTTGGAACTTCTTCGAGGAGTCAACACTGCGAAGTTACACAAAAGTTTTAAAACTACATCCATCTTGGTGAAGATTTATGGAATATTACAATAAGTTTATATCGTAATTGTTAGATATGAGGCAATAAACCGGCCATTTAACCGATCTCTTAACACCGGAAGCCTCCATCACTCATTTTAGCCATTGAAAACGTAAGCTCCAATCTTTCATGATATCATTCCGGCATCCGGATATAGTGGAACTACCTTGCCAAGCGGAGGAATAGTCCTGAATATCGGTGAACCATGTTGACATATACCTGCCATCCTCATCTACTTTTCCCAACGGGATGTGATTTGCAACAATATTAGGATTACCGGGACTGTAATCTCCAATGGCCGGCCATTTCTTACCAACGGTAAACGTGCCTTCATGAATCGGGAAACCTACAATATTAGAATTCACCGTATAGTCAAGTGTAGCAGGTGCTTTCGGTGCGTATCTGACCACATAAATTCCGTCTCCGGCGTAGTATCCGGGCCAATTCTGCCGGTCTATTGTCAGTGAAAAGCACACTGAGTCTGGCGCAAGCTCAATCTGCGGTCCATTGAGCCGCCACTCAAGGAGAGAATAACATGGGACAGTGTCCGAAGCAGATAAGGGTCCGGTAATGATATAACGCGGCGTATAATTCATGACTTCAAAACGGCCGCCCCAATGATCAGACGATGGTCGCTCCGGATCTCCCTTCATCAGATAGAGCAGCGAGGGTGTATCGCCCATCTTTACTATACCTCCATAATAATTCACGAAATCGTTACCCATCACACCGGCGTGTTCCATAAATGTCGGCCAAAATCCTTTTTGATAGATTGATGTATCCGAAGTTGAGCCGATAAATCCGCGATAAGTGGCATTGTTTTCTATGAACCATAGCGAAGGAAAATTCTCAACTATGTAATTATAGGCATTGCAACCCCACTTCTTATTCGGACCACCTATCCAGTAGATACGGATCTTCTCGGAAATATCCGGAGCATCATGGAGAGCCTGTGCGACATCCTCAAGCGCACCCCATACAAGAATCCACAGCGGACGCTGATCGGCGCGGCGCGCACATTTCACTATCCATTCCGAACCCTCGGTCGATCCATCATAGCCACACAACGGGGCACTCCCTTTATGACCTTGTTTCACGATTGAAGTCAAATATTCAGGAGACGGATATGTCCCGTGACTGTCGCCGAAGCTGTTCCTAAGCCCTTTGACGAGCGATGGACGGTCCTGTTCGTAAAGCGATATCATACGAAATATTTCCTCTTTCGAACCTTCACCGAAAGATGGGGAGGAAACGAGACCCTCGATATCAAATTCATTGGCATACATCAGCAGATGGATCATGGACTGATTATCGTCAGGATCAGTACCACCTATGTCAGTGCTTACGAGAATACGCGGTCTTTCGGTAACGGTCGCGTCACGCGCTTCCATACGCATGCAAGCAGACAGCACCACAGCAAACAATAGTAGAGATAAACATTTCATGACCTGAATATTATTTTGATACAGTGGATGCCTTACGTGGCTCAACAGTGACTATATAGCGTGCGTAGGATGTCAGACGTGGCACGGACATATCGTATGCTTCCAAAACAATATGTATTGTCTGCGGCTCATCCACTTCAGGTGCTACAAACCACATATCGGCTTTCCTTTCGGATCCTATTTGCAGATCGACGTAGTCCTTGTAAGAACCTGAAGGATATTGATACCACGCACACCGCCAAGGAGTATGGAATCGGTCAGGATTGGCTGCGACAAATTCCTTCGTGATTCCTTTCTGCGACCACATGTCGCCACGCAATTTCCATGTAGCCTCGACATCAAACTGATCCGGATCGTTAATATCGGCTTTCAACCTTACGGTGTCACCGCTACATACGGTGTGGTCAAGGCCCATCGGGACACTAATTTCCGGTTTATGATTGGCCTTGGCGTATTCAGGGGTGACACACCATTCCAATCTGGCCTGAAAATCATGCATCGCAGGCTCAATCCATTCGCGTAATTCCCCGAATCCGGTATCACGATACACATTTTCTGTTCCTTTGACCTTATAGAAACGTCCACCCCATCCTCCGAAGGTAGGATGCTCATAGGAACGCAGACCATTATCAAGAGAATAAAGGAAAGCAGGTGTATCACCCTCGCTTATGTAAGGCTGGGTATATAGATCGCCAAGAGGATTCTTCCCATTATGCATATACTTATCCACAAACTCTGTCGAATTTGTCATTGTCCCGTAATCCCAGCTCCCGCTGAAATGATGGTTAAGCAATATTGTTGCCGACGGATGATACTTTTCTATGTACGAACCGGCAGCATCCTGATACCATATACAATAAAGAACCGCCTTGCGTATCGCACGGTCATAATCAGCCGGATATTTCTCTTTAAGCTTATCGAATGCTTTCGCTGCAGTGTTACCTCCGCCCCAGCACTGGATAAAGACAGGTCGCGGATCATCCTCCAGAAGCACTTCGACTATACGGTCAGATCCGGGCGTATCCGGCCATTGTGAAGGATCTATTATCGGCTCAGCACCGGGTAGCAACTGCTTGCATGCTCCGCCTCCAAGCATGATATGATCAGGATCCTCATCGCCGACATATACACGCGACAACAGATATTCCGGTGTCGGATATGAAGGATCATGAACTTTAAGGTTGGGATATACTTTTGAGTAAGCATCGATCATCTCCTTAAGCCACGGCTCGTGACTCCAGCCTTTACGCTGAAAGCATGAGTTTGTCTGGACTATACCATCCACCTGCATGTCATTTGAATGAAGTAGGAAATGAACCATCGAACAACGGTCATCCGTCTCCGCATCTGTCAGGACTATCACACGCGGAAGCTCATTTTGTGCCTCAGCAGCCAAGGACAACGAGTAATTGGAACTGATGGTTCCAAAGACAAGAATTAATAATGATTTTAACCTCATGATATTTTTTTAACTACGGTTTTATGATGAGGCAAAATTACAGATTAACATACTCTTAGAATTGTAAATGCTATTCTTATAAGTGTAAAATCAGGTCATCGTCCATTTTTTCTCCACTCATTGGGTGTCATCTGATAACGTTTACGGAAAAGGTTGCTGAAATATTGGGGAGAAGAAAAGCCACATTCATACGCAACCGTCGATATGGCCTTACTATCGTCTGCACGCAACATTGCCGCTGCTCTTTGAAGGCGATACTGATTTATGTACTCCGAAGGTGATTGCCCCACTATGGATTTAAGTTTCCTGTAGAATACCGAACGACTCATCCCTAATGATCCTACAAGATCATCAATGGAAAAATCTGTGTCACTAAGCCCACTTTCGAGTTTCATGTTTATCGTATCAATGAATTCTCTATCGGCATCGGTCAATTCTTCCGTATCCTTGATCTCCGTCATAGCGGCACTCACCACTGCGACCGGCTGACTATCGAGAAGCTTGGAGTATATGGTCTGCAACCGTCGGTATTTAATGAGAAGCCATAGGACAAAAAGGACAAAAAGACCGATCAATGCATAAATTGCCACCCTGACAGCCTGCCTTTCATACCAATAAGCCTCGAAATCAAGATGCAATCGGCCGGAATTATCAAGTAATTGTCCAGACGCATCGGTCGATCTGATTTCCATCGTCCATTTTCCCGGTGGAATCTCTCCCAAGGATAATGAATGTCCGTGACTCGTCTCCCTCCATGTTGTATCTTTTTCAGCAATCCTCCAGTAATATCTGATCCTGTCGGAATTTCCGTAATCAAGTGACGAGAACAGAAGCGTTGAATTTCGTTGAGACGGAATGATGGTTACTATGGAATCGGTGTAGGATAGACTTCGGGACGATTCTGTTTGGTCATGTACTAATTCCGTAAATATAACTACAGGGCTACAACCTTCATCGATCCGTGGGGTTTCCAGAGGATTTTCAATACAAAGTAGCCCGTCATTTGTTGCAAACCAGTTCCGTCCACTGCTGTCTTTCAGCGGTTTCGTCTCAATCATTGTATAGGCATGATTAACCGGAGTGATAAAATTCTTCCCGCTTTTATCATACAGCAGCAGATTACTGCGGGAAACAACCCACAGCGAGTCCCTGCCTTGCGGAAGAGCAGAAAATACAGGTTGTTTGTAAGCGATGTCATCAGCAGCCACGTGACGGAAAGCCGATTTATCAATCTGATACTCCCATATCCCCCTCCCGAAAGAGGAAATCAGGATTTTCCCTCTCTCCGTTTTTATTATATGTATGAGTTCCTCTGCCGGTCCATCCGCATCAACTTCCATTGTTACCGGTTGAAAAATCCATCTGTGATTATCTCCCATGGATTTTAGCTTGGTCTTGATAAGCCCGTTATCAGTAGCTATGAGTAGTAGCCCCTCACATTCCTCAATGGACCGCACTCGTGGATTGGTTGCCAACGGGTACTCTTCCGGCACGGAAAACGAGAGATCCGCGACATCATAGCCTTTTTCAACTAAATTGACACCTCCTCCAAGCGTCGCAATCCATATCCGTCCGTATGAATCCTGCAAAATATCAAATATTCTATTGCATGATAAAGAATTGGGGTTATCATCGTGATAATAATCATACACCGTAAACTCATTTCCACCCGAAGGCCTCAAAATCGAGAGGCCATTCTGACGCGTCCCAAGCCACACATTATGATCCTTGTCTTCATTGATAGAATATACCACCTTCCCCTCAAATTTCAATCCTGTAGGATGTCCATTGGAGTCATATACAATAACTTCTCCATCCGACATTCCGGCATCCGGATTACCGCACCATGCCACCCACAGCCTACCCTGTGAATCCTCGTAAAGAGCACGTACGAAAGGATAGGCCGGATTTGTCAGCAGATGATAATTATCAGACACGCGTTTAGTAAGTGTCACTCCTTCGTATGTAGCGTCCCATTCATTTCCATCACTGTCAATGAGATTAACGCTGCAACGCTGATTTTTGTCCGGCACTGGGCCGTCATAAGTCCCGTATGTGAGCGAAGCAAGTGAAAACACAAGATTCCGACCGTTTACAGTACTGACGAATATACTGTCATTACGAAAAAAAGCTTTCTTAAAACGACTATAGGTATCCTGCTTACCCTGAGGATGGAAGGATTTGAATCCATAGCCGTCGTAACGATCAATCCCATACCACGTACAGATCCATACCACACCCCTGTCATCCTGACATAGACCCACGATCCGGTCATGCGACATTCCATCAGCTGTCGAAAAAGATTTTACGGTCGCAGATATCCGCATCCATTCCGAACTATTCCCCACTATAAGGATAAGGATCAGAATCAATCTGTACATTCTCAAGATCATTTAATTGTTATCATTTTACGCCTTTGTTGAGATTCACATTGACTAATTACTCTAATTTGAAAAAATGTCATCCGCAGAAAGGTTACGTGACCCTCCCGTGAATGACACTTATTCATTGGAATCTCAGTCAGGAATGAAAAGTCAAAAATTAACGTGCTATGAGCTTGACCGGTGCAAGATGCCCGGTGGTCACGAGGAAAATGCTCAGTGTTTGAGCTCGACCTTCTGTGTCGGAGGAAGCTCACGGTTGCGCTCTGCGACGGCATCAATGACTTCATGTGCCAGATGAGCGAACGCATGTGCTGTAATTCCCTCCGTAAGAGCCACAGGCTTACCGGCATCACCGCAATCAGCTATCGAGGCTACAAGAGGAATCTGGGCGAGAAGCCGCACACCGAGTTTCTCGGCAAGACGGATTCCTCCTTCCTTACCGAAAATATAGTAACGTTCGTCCGGATGCTCTGCCGGAGTAAAGTAGGCCATATTCTCTACAAGACCGAGTATAGGCACATTGACCTTATCTTCCTTGAACATGGCTATACCCTTGCGTGCATCGGCAAGTGCGACTTCCTGAGGGGTAGTGACTACCACAACGCCTGTGATCGGAAGAGTCTGCACGAGGGTGAGATGAATGTCGCTCGTACCGGGAGGCATATCAATGACAAAGTAGTCGAGTTCACCCCAGTCTGCATCAGTGATGAGCTGTTTGAGAGCATTGGAGGCCATCGAACCGCGCCAAAGGACTGCCTTTTCCTTATCTACGACGAAACCGATCGAAAGGAGCTTAACTCCATAGCGTTCAACAGGTATTATAAGCTGACGGCCATCGACATCGTGGATGTAAAGCTGCTCATCCTCAATACCGAACATCTTTGGCATGGACGGTCCGAAGATATCAGCATCGAGAAGTCCAACCTTATAGCCTTCGGCTGCCAGAGCCACGGCAAGATTAGATGCCACGGTGGATTTGCCGACACCGCCCTTGCCTGACGATACTCCGATGATATTTTTCACTCCGGGAAGTACAGGGGTTGGCTTGAGAGGAGCAGGCTGATGAGAGACAACGTTGACTGTCACCTTCACGTCAGGAGATATGTAGGTATGGATCGCCGTTTCTGCCGCTCTTTTCATTGACTTGATGAACGGATCGGTCGGTTTATCGAATATGAGCGAAAAGCTGACGCTGTCACCGTCGATGCGGATGTCGTCCTCGACCATTCCGGCCTCAATGAGAGTCTTTCCGTTGCCGGGATAGCGGACGGTGTTGAGCGCGTCTGTTATAAGTGAGGGATATAGCTGCATTAGTTTTGTAAATTTGATCTGTTGATGGTTTCAACCACGGGCAATATTGCTTCGGGGTTGCTATGGAGAGTTAGTTCTGATATTCAGGGGTTGACTGGAGAATGCCGCGTCCGAACGAGCGGTAAGTGTCCGGTTCGATCTCCACGTCAGGTTCACTAAGCACGACTTCATCGGAGGGTAATCGCCATGCGATATATTTACTCGGTATTCCACGTCCGAGCCATTGCTGCTCGTAATATGTCCTGATCGGAGGTACAACTGCGTCAAGCGGAGAGTTGTAGAGATCAGCCGTGGCATGAAGCGGCGTTATTGAATTGTGCTCAAGCATAGCCGTTGTGTAGGCAAACAGGAAGGGACTGTCGGTCTTGAGGTGTATGATACCACCGGGAGCGAGAACCTGACGGTAGATGTCAAGGAAGTGAGTGCCAGTCAGTCGCTTGTTCACCTTCTTCATCTGCGGGTCAGGGAAGGTAATCCATATCTCCGACACTTCGCCGGGAGCGAAAAAATGCGGAAGAAGATGGATGGATGTACGCAGGAATGCCACATTGGTGAGTCCGAGCTGATCCACCTCCTTGGCTCCTGTCCACATACGTGCACCCTTTATATCGATCCCGATGAAATTACGGTCAGGATAAAGTTTTCCCATCCCGACTGCATATTCACCCTTGCCACAACCGAGTTCAAGAACTATCGGATTGGAATTGCCGAACACTTCACTCCCCCACTTTCCACGCAAGGGGCATTCACCGTTAAGCGCAGATTGCGGGTATTGATGGACGCAAGCAAGCGTCTCCATCTCAGCAAACTTTTTAAGTTTGTTTTTTCCCATTATTCAACAGTAATCGGTTTTAATTTTCCTGACTGGCCTTGTTCTGCTTAGCCTGAAAGGCAAGAGCGTAGAGACGCATCTGCTTCACCATGGCAAGAAGGCCGTTGGAACGAGTGGGCGAGAGGTGTTCAGACAGACCTATCTCGTCAATGAAATGAAGGTCTGATTTGAGGATATCATCGGGCGTCTGATCGTTGAGCACCTGTATGAGAAGCGAAATGATACCTTTGACAATTATAGCATCAGAGTCGGCGGTGTAGTGTACCTTTCCATCCTCTGAGAGCTCTGCGTTGAGCCATACACGACTCTGACACCCTTCGATCAGGTGATCCGGAGTCTTATATTTTTCATCTATCTCAGGAAGATTATTACCGAGGTCGATTATCATGGCATAACGATCCATCCAGTCATCGACTTCAGAGAACTCATCGACAATATCGTTCTGTATCTGATCAATGGTCATAGCTGTAATTTTTTCGTACTTATTACTGCGGCAGGCTCATACTTCTTGGAGTACACATTACCTACCTACACTTGAAAACACGCAAAGATACAAAATTCTGCCGTGATTCCATAAAATTAGGTCACGATGATTTCATCATAACCCCTCATCATGATGAAAAAATAATTACCCGCAATGTTTAAACGCGCATTACAAGGACGCGATTTCAGATTCAGACAGACCTACCCCTTTCGCAATAATGTCTATCGGAATCCCTAATTTCTTCAGATTACGGGCATTTGATAGCTTTTCTTCCGCACGACCTTCCGCACGACCTTCCGCACGACCCTCTTCCCGGCCCTCAGCACGTTCTGTCTCGGCGATAGCATAGCTGTCACGATAGACTTTAAGAGACTTATCATAAGCCTCCCGTTCATTATCTGTTAAAGCAGCAACTTTTGCCACTTCCCCTAACCGGCGAAATACCGGATCATTCATAAATACTTTAGGCATCACCTCCATCTTATCCATGTGTTTTAGCAAATACAACCATCTATCAAAAGTGTCACGGCAATCGTCGGCATTCTTATCCATCATCGGAATCTTCAGGAATGTCATCCTCATTTTATCCGAGAAAACTTCATGTGTACACTCATTCATCAAACAAACATCTTCACGCAATGGTTCCTCTTGTCCTTCATGCCAATCGAAGTTCATCATGAAAACTCCATAAACCGGTGTTAGACAATAGTTCCACTCCGAACCTCTGCGTCCCTGATGATAGATATCACCTGACATGTAGAATATTGCCCTGTCACGAAAATATGTCTGATAGCGGTTCTGCATCTCGACAATTATTTTATGACCATCTGCCGTCTTACAGTGCAGATCATAGATCAATGCACGACCATCCTTATCTTCATTTATACGTTCCTTGTCAACAAACTCCACATCCGTGATGACACGCTGACCGGTCATAAGTGAGTTGAGAAACGACAATAAAAATTGTTTATGCTCCTCCTGACCGAAAAGGTATTTGAAACCAAAGTCAGTCAGTGGATTGATAAATGTAGCAGAGGCAGAGTTCATGTGGCGGAAGATTATGTGATTTATGTTACAAATATAGCTGAAATTCATTGATTTTACAAATTATACAGACTGTTTATTATTTTGCATACGTGTATATTTAAGAAGCATCCGGCTGGATCGCTTACAGATACCGTAAAATGGACAGTATGCTGCAATCATATCCTTCTGAATTATAGCTATTAAAGAGTTTAATCTACAATTTTCGCCTATTATTCTACATGTATTTTAGACCAAATAATCTGACTTTTAGTCAAATTTTTTCGTTAAAAAGTGTGTATTATATTGGGGATGTCATGGTTTAACTCTACCTTTGCCGACAATTTCTACAAATATTAAAAATTTCAGGCAGAGACCTCCTGTTGATATAACAGATCACTCTGCCAACTCTCACTAACCTATTTATCTATGAAGAAATTCATTATCTCGGCTATTGCAGTAGCAACTATTGGCAATACAGCTTTAGCCGAAGGCTACCAGATCAATTCATTATCCGCAAAACAGATCGGTATGGGACACACCGGTATCGCCCTCAAGCTCGGTGCTGAAAGCATGTTCTTCAACCCGGCCGGTATGGCTTATATGGATAAGACTCTTGACCTTTCAGGAGCCGTCACAGGCATAATGCCAACCTGCACAGCCACTGTCGATGGAGTTGATTATAAAACCGACAACGGTATCGCTACTCCGATAAATGTCAACGGAGCATTCTCTATATACGATAACCTCAAAGGAGGTATCTCATTCTACACTCCCTACGGATCATCGATCAACTGGACAGACAACTGGCCCGGTGCAGTGCTCAATCAGAATGTAAGCCTGAAAGTGTTCACCATCCAACCCACGCTCTCATGGGCAATCACACCGAAGTTCTCCATTGGAGCAGGTGCCATGATCTCATGGGGTACGGTGGATCTGAACAAGGGACTCGTGACGGCTTCGACGATGGACAAGGCCATCACAACACTCACCACCCTCGGACAGCTCCCTCAGGGAACACCGGCTTTCGGCAACACCACTCCTGCCTCGGTAAATCTTAACGGAAAAGCGGACATGGTGGTCGGCTTCAACGTCGGCGCAATGTACAACATCACCGATCAGCTCACAGTCGGTGCTTCTTACCGCTCAAAAATGGCTATGAAAGTAAAAGCCGGAGACGCCTACGTGAAGTATGCTAATCAAATCGCGCAGGGGATTCTCGGTGAAAGCCTCGACCTAATAAACGAAGCCAATTTCACGGCTGAAATGCCCTGTCCGTGGGTGATGGGTCTCGGCATCGCCTACAAACCGGTTGACCGTCTTACCCTCGCTTTTGATGCCCGACTTACGGGATGGCATGCATATAAGCGTCTCGATATCGAATTTCTTGCCGAACAACTTACCCCTTACAATCAGAACATCACCAAGAAATACAAAAATTCATGGTGCTATTCGATCGGTGGACAATATGCGGTGACGGATCGCTTCGATGCACGTCTCGGACTCATGATAGACACGTCACCTGTCAACAAGAATTACTATAACCCTGAGACTCCGGGCATGACCAAGATCGAACCGACCGTCGGTCTGTCATTCCGCCCTATCCCATCGCTTTCGATTGATCTTGCATTCATGTATGTGGCTGGATTAGGCGTAGATAACGCTTCGTGCGAATATTCCGATCTCCTCGGAGCTACCATGATCGGAAAACTTCAGGCTGCCGGTCTCCCCTCTCAGGCGATTGACCAGTTCGGATTCAGCACCACCGGTAAGTTTACTGCCGACTACAAGCTTCATGCTTTCATCCCGTCAATAGGATTAAGCTATAGCTTCTAAATATGCCGTAGTAATTAATAAAGATGGATGATAATATCCGTTCATGACCAAAACTTTTCTCCATCTTTTGTCCGACACGCGTCTGCCATAAAACAGACGCGTGTCTTTTTTGATATCGTTCCAACATTCCCAAATGATCATTCCCTTTATTTTTGTTGCGAATACGGTCTAATTTTTGCTACTAAGTGATTTTTTCTTTAATTTTGCACATTATAACATTTTAGGTTATCGGTTGTCCGGCTCCGGACATGTTTATTCATTCCAAGGATTCATCAATCATTATGGTAAGGACATTTCTATCAGGTTTATTTCTGACTGTGTTAGGCTTCTCTCAGATCCTCGGTCAGACAAGTTCTTTCTTCGGAACATCCTCTAATCGCTCGGAGATCTACAATTACCAACTTCCAGATACACTTGATGTTGTAGATTTGATCGATCAGGTCAATCTTGTGTCCGCATATCCACTTGGAAATAAGGAAGCGGTTGACTCCATTATATGGCCTCTACCGACCGACAGCCTTCTCAACACCATGTATGTCCCGACGACAGCCCTGCCGGACTATTATTTCCGTCCCGTAGTGTTCGATTCGTTCCAGCTGCTCGACTCCATACATCTTCCTCTGAACGATTCAGGCATATCACTCAATGATCCCGTGTATGGCTGGCTTGTAACGGACAACTATCATAATAATCTCGTGCGTCGTGCCAAGCAATCGTTCTTTGTGAACCTTCCTGAGTATGTCCGTTTCGATGAGTCCAAACTTCCCGAAGCCCCGCGTAAATACGAAGCTAAGGTCGATCCCGAAACTGCAAAAATCGTAATCGCTGAACTTCCCGTTAAGGAAGCACCTAAACAGCAGATGGAGGTGCAGTTCAACCGCCGACACTGGCTGAGAACCTTCACAAGCTCCATACAGTTCTCTCAGGCATACGTGTCTCCCAACTGGTATCAGGGCGGTAATAACAACATAAATGCGCTTGTCAATCTCTTCTACAATGTCAAGCTCAATCCTGCCTTCCACAAAAATTTTCTTTTCGAGACCACCTTCCAGTATAAACTCGGCATGAACGACGCGCCAAATGACTCTCTGCGCAACTATTCAGTGTCCGAGGACCTCTTCCAGTGGAATCTTCTTGCCGGTTACAAAGCGTCGAAATACTGGTACTATTCAACCAACGTCTCATTCAAGACCCAGTTCCTCAACAACTACAAACCCAACACAAGAGACCTGAAAGGCGCATTCATGTCGCCCGGCGAACTTAACGTCGGCGTCGGTATGACGTACAACTACGCAAACCCCAAAAAGACATTCACCCTCGATGCCTCGATCTCTCCGTTCTCATGGAACATGAAGACATGTATCAACCACCGCATGAACGAGACTTCTTACGGAATAAAAGAGGGACGCAAGACCGTCAGTCAGTATGGTTCCAATGCCGAAGCCAAACTTTACTGGGTGCTCACAGAAAATATAAATCTCCGTTCGCGTCTCTTTGTCTTCACGAACTATGAGTATGCCTACGGTGACTGGGAAAACACCCTCTCATTCAACATCAACCGCTTCCTCTCGACACAGATCTATGTCCACCTGCGTTACGACACAACCACCCCTGCTACCGAGAATGAAGACTGGCATAAACTTCAGCTCAAAGAGATCCTGTCATTCGGATTCGCCTATAAATTCTCCTCGATCTAAACACGGCGATATCGTCTGAACCCCTATATCCTCTCCCCTACCTTTTTCTACCAACAGATAAGCCTACTCCTTAGTTATTGACAATGATCCGGCTGCTCATATCCCTCTCCCTCCTACTCTGGTCCGCAGCAGTCACTGCGGGCGGTTCTGAGCTGCCTAAATTGATTGAGGAGAAGGTTATTGACGGGACACCACGGATCTCAACTACCGTAAATGGCTATGATACGGCCGCTGAAGTCATGGAGCGGATGCAGTCACTACCACTCCATTCCGTGGAAGGTCTGTGGCGTTTTGCAGCCGAGGGAACCCTGATGGCCATCGAACGCGAGGATAATGATGATCCGGCAAGGGACGAGGCCGGTGCTGTCACCTACCGCATGGTCATAGTGCGTGCTGCCGACATGGCGTTGCGTCCCGGCACAGTGATGGGCTATCTGTCACCGACAGCAAAACGCGGGGTCTATGACGGACGTATCTACACCGGGCGCACGGATTCAGGAACTGCCCTCCACTCGCCGAAAAAGGTCACCCTCACCCTCGGTGACGATGAAAGCCGCCTCGTGATAAGCCGCTACGGAAGTTCCCTGCGCTTCAACTGGTGGAGACTATTGCCATACATGTATCGCCGGTTGATAACAAAACAGGAAAAAAGTCCCGGTGATATCGACGGTTGCCTGCGAGTGTTTCCCGCACCTGCCATCCCCACAGAACCACGCTATCTCTAAAGGCTTACTAATGTTTCTCCCATTTTCCCACAAGTAATTCACCACTACAATCATCTATGCCTATCCACGCCCTAAGGCTTCTAACCGTTTTCCTGTCAATCCTGCTTGCAGGAGCACTAACTGAAGCCAATGCCGAAAAGACTCTGCGGGGGCGTCTGCGCCCAAAAGCAGTTGGGGCGACCTCAGTGGAGAAAAAGGTGCAGAAGATACGTTTCGACACAATAGCCGTCACCTCACAGGCCGACATACGCCTTTCCGGTTATGACAAACCTCTCAATTCTCGCAAGGAAAGCATGTTTGTAAGCAATAAACTCCCCTGCCGAATCGTTGGTCTAAATATACGGCTGTCATATTCCGACATGTCCGGCCATACACTTCATGAGGAAGTCATTGACCTCCATGATGATATTCCGGCCGGAGCGACACGCAGAGTGGAATTTCCATCATGGGATAGACAGAACTCTTTCTATTATTATAGAGGCCGTCAGCCGAGAGTGGCCAATGTCACCCCCTACCGTGTGACATGTACGGTGATCTCATATATAACCATGACAGATCTTGCCGACGGCCCGAATGAGACTGAATTAACGTCAAAACCATAATCCGAATACACATATACACCGAATTTTAATGAGCGAATTACTCTCAAATCATAATCTTCTTGGCCTTGCGATAGGGATATGCACTTTTCTTATAATAGGAATCTTTCATCCGATCACAATAAAATGTGAGTACTATTTCGGCACACGCTGCTGGTGGTGGTTTCTCCTTCTCGGCATAGCGGGGATTGCAGGTTCACTGCTCGTCGATGATGTGTTCTGGTCATCACTGCTCGGAGTGTTCTCTTTCTCATCCTTCTGGACCATAGGTGAGATCTTCGAGCAGCAAAAACGTGTGGCACGCGGATGGTTTCCCGCCAATCCCAACCGTAAGGATAAAAAAACGTTAACTCCGGAATCAGATGTATAGAATCATAGTTATTACCTCACTTCTCATGCTCTCCGCCTCTGCCTACGGTCTGGAGAAAGAAGTAACCATCACTAACCACTGCCACGGAATAACTCTTGCCGGGACACTCTCCGTGCCTGACACCATAGAGCCAAAAGCGGCCATAGTAATGGCCACCGGAAGCGGTCAGCAAAACCGCGATGAAGAAATACTCGGACACCGCCCGTTTAAAACCATAGCGGACCATCTGACGGCAAACGGCTACGCCGTCCTGCGCATGGATGACCGTGGCATAGGCGGAAGCGGCGGTGATTTCGCCTCGGCGACTACTGACGACTTTGTCCATGATATTGCGGCCGGAGTGGCATATATTGACAGTTGTTACTCCCGGATTCCGGTTGGTGTCATCGGTCACTCCGAAGGCGGTACAATAGCTATCCGCAATGCCGCACACAACCCCAAATGTGAATTTATCGTCACTCTTGCCGCTCCTGCATGGCAGGGTGATTCAGTCATAATGTCCCAATCCCGCGCCATAGCTACCCGCATGACCGGTCGCTGGGACGGGGAGACACTCCAACGCCGGATACTTGAGACAGCAAAATCCGATCTACCCGCAAAGCAGGCCAACACAACCATCTACATGACCCTCGCTGAAAGTCTCGGTGAAGGAGCGAAGTTACCCGAAGTGCAAAAGCAATTGGCCGCGCAAGTGGAGACAATGCTTTCTCCGTGGTATCGCAACATGCTCCGTTATGATCCTACCGCAGAGATAAAATCCATCAATAAACCTTGGCTTGCGCTTAACGGGACTCTTGACCTACAGGTGGTTCCGGAAAATCTCAATACCATCTCCGAGCTCAATCCCGGAGCTATAATCAAGCTCCTCCCTGAGCATAACCATCTTTTCCAACGCTGCAAAACCGGTATGATACAGGAGTATGCGACAATCACGGAGGACGTCTCCCCTACTACTCTTGAGACCATCACCCGTTGGCTCGACGGACTCTTCGCCAAACGTGATAGCCTGTAAGAGCAATTAGCAACGTGCGGGATAAGGAAAAATTCTACGCCGCCATCGATATCACACACTGTGTCAGAGAGTGATTAATCCCTCCGGCATCACTTCAATCTTTCCCCGACCTGTCGGGCAATCTCGGCCATCCCTTTGACAGAGGGATGGTTTGCTTTTTTGTGAATATCCTCAAGCATTATCGTCTCGACTCCATAACGTCCACACAGGGTCACTATTGATTCCGTGATTTCGGGTCGGAGCTTTGTGTTGACGATGAAGTATATATCCGTCCCCGGATAGTAATCCTTCATTGTAGATAGCATACGGTCAAGTGCCGGACGGAAAGTATAGAGATCCGGTTCGCTGCCATCAGCCGTAAGACCGTTCTCATCAAGATATTCACCGACCTCTACGCCGGCCCATGAATCATTAGTGCCACCGAACACAAGGATTATATCAGGCGAACCAAGCTCCTTCACACGAGTCAGAAATGAACGGTCGCTATAATCCTCGCCGCGATATCCTCGGTTACAGATCGTAGAACCGGAAAATGAATTGTTGACTACGAGACGAAGGTTCTTATCACGGATGAGCTGCTGCCACCAAGTCTGCTTGACATCGCTCACGTCAGTCTGTTGAGTGTTCGGGACTTTAAAATACCATACATAGTTGGTATCCGGAGTCACATAACCCTCGAAAGTGGAATATGAGTCACCGAGTATCGACACTCCGGGACGTGGCTGAACAGCAAAAAGCGAAACAGAGCAGCAAACGAGAGTAAACAAAAGAATAAATAGTTGACGGCGCATGTCAAATGGTGGGTTTAGATGAATTAACTTATTTTCGGAAGGGGCAGAACTGACTCCGACCCACTCCTTTGCTTAGAAAAACGCACACAGCGGGAAGTATATTACACTCTTACGAAGTATTTTTTATAATTTTTCACTCATTTTTCCCTCCGTGTCCAATGATTTTCAATAGGTTCGTTTTGAATTAAATGGAATTTATCGTACTTTTGTGCTTTAAATCCGCGTAGCCTCTGCCATGTGGGGCTTATTGACGGCTATTTACAGCATTTATAACCCTTAAAATCAAAAATCATCTAAACATAAATGGCAACATTAGAAAAAATCCGTAGCAAGTCAGCCCTCTTGCTCATCATCGTGGGAGCCGGTCTGCTGGCTTTTATCATCGGTGACTTCTTTACTTCGGGCCGCACTATTTTCGGCACCGGCACCACCATTGCAAAGGTCGATGGTAACAAGATTGACATTCAGGAATTCCAGCGTCGCGTGCAGGACGCCTCGCAGCAGGCTCAGGCCCAGAATCAGCGCATGGACAACGCCGTGCTCCAGCAGCAGGTGCTCAATGCCATGATCGCAGAGAAACTCTTCGATCAGGAGATCAAGGATCTTGGTCTTACAGTGACTGATCAGGAACTCACTGACATGATGGTAGGCAAAAATTCACAGTATGTCGATCGTATGGTGCAGCAGCAACTCGGTGTACCCGACGCAAAGACTGCCCACGATATGGCTTTCAACCCTACTAAATACGGCATGCAGCAGGCTCAGGCTCAGCAGCTTCAGGCTTACTGGATCGACCTCGAAAACAATGTCGAGCGTATGCTCCTTCAGCAGAAATTCCAGAATCTTTTCGCCGGAACACTCGTAGCCAACGAACTTGATGCCAAGGCTCTTTATGATGACAACGCCGCTACAGCCCACATCATTTATGCCAAGAAAGACTTCTCATCGCTCAAGGATGATGACTTTGAAGTAAGCGACAGCGACATCAACGCTCTTTATAATAAGGATAAGAACCGCTACGCACTCGACGAACCCACCCGCACTGTCAGCTATATCGCTGTAAACATCGTGCCCTCTGAAGCCGACGTTCTCGCCGGTCAGAAGAAAGTCGAGGACGCTCTCTTGGCTCTCAACAACAATCCCGAACTTCAGGGCATAGCTACGATGCCTGAATTCGTAGGTGACCGCAATAAAATCACTCAGTCTGATGTCGATAAGCAGGCTCGTCTTAAAGCAGCCCTCGACAGCCTCTCTGTAGGCCGTGCAACTCTCGTCAGCAAGAACGGTAACGACTACACTCTTGCCAAACTCATCGGTAAGGATCAGGAGGTTGCACAGGTGAAGATCGACTTCCTCGCTGTTCAGGGTAGCCGCGCACAGGTTGACTCACTCGTCGGCCAGCTCAACGCCGGTGTGTCATTCGACAGCGTATCAGCTTCTCCCCTCGTAGCGCAGGCTCAGAAGGATATGGAAGTATCACTCCTCGATGCCAATGCAGCTTCAGTCAAGGAACTCATCGATGGCCGTGCAACCGGTGTATATTTCACTCCGGACACTCTCGCTGAAGGCGGCCGCATCATGCGTGTAAGCCAGCGTGAAGCTCCCGTTACCGTTTATGATCTTGCAACTATAACTTTCACAACAGAGCCTTCCAACGCTACAATCAACGAACTTGATGCCGCTCTCCGCAAATATGTAGATGACAACAAGGACTCAAAGACTTTTGTAGAAAACGCTCAGGAGGCAGGCTACACTACCTTCCCCGCTACTGTCAGCGCATCATCTCCTACCATCGGCAACCTCAATGACTCACACGCAGCTGTCGCTTGGGTAATGGATGCCAAGAAGGGTCAGGTTTCACCCGTATTCGGTGATGTTCAGACCGGTCGTTTCATCGCTGTAGCTGTCAACGATATCTATGACGGCGGCTACGTTCCTGCACGCGACGCTCAGGTTCACACCATCCTTGCAGCTCAGGCACGCAATGACAAGAAAGCAGCCAAACTCCTCGCTGACTACGACGGTAAGGCTAAGGACGTAGCAGGCTACGCTCAGCTCATGAATGTATCGGTAGATACTACTACTGTCAACTTCGGCCAGTACATGGTTCCCGGTCTCGGTATGAGCGAAAGCGCGGTTCAGGGTAAGGTCGCAAATGCACAGAAAGGTGCACTCGTAGGTCCTATGCAGGCCAACAACTCTGTGATCGTACTTCAGGTGACCGATATCGACAACGAAGGTCGTCCCTACGACTTCCAAGAGAATTCAATCCGCTACAATCAGCAGCGCGGTGCTTCACGCATGATGAACTCTCTTGACCGTATCCTCCTCGGTAATAAGAAGGTAAGCAACAACATCAACAAGTTCTATAAGTAAGTCTTTCTCATAGAGACACTCCAATAAATAGAATCGGGTCATCCACATAAAATGGATGACCCGATTCTATTTATTATAAGATATTTAATTCTCTTCTATTTTACCATATACCCTTACGGCAGCCATTCGTCTGTAACCGACATCTGGCTACACCCATTCCACGACCGTAGGCCGTGAACCCAGTTCAAAATGAAGTTTGGCTATACCGAGATCTATCTTCGTATAGAATCCCCATGAAGTTGAGGCTGAGACGCGATTCTCTCCCAACCATTTAAAATGGAATTTCTGCTGATTGACTGCCGTAGGTGCAAGAAGCGCACAGTCGATTCCAAGCCTGAACCACTCTGGAGCTGCTTCAATATCCCGACAGATCTGCTCCGGAGACTTGATCCGGTGTGTTGAACCTTGCGTGGTACCGTGGCCGACCGCAATGACCGCATAAAGTTTCTCCCCCTCCCCTATTTCTGCCGGAATCCTACCTTTGCTGAAGGTCATGCCGACCCAGCAGGTGTTGAGCCCCAATTCCTGCGCGAGCAGGACGAATGCTTCTCCATAATAACCTATCCTTTCTTCCGTATCGTCACCTTTCGGACCGATCATGCAGACATAGTTACGGACGTTCTCAAACTTACCGTAACGTGCCATTATGGACTTCCCGAAGGCATCCGGTTCGTCAGTGACGAGCTGCAGATGAAGCCCTCCCTCCGAGTTGTAGGCGTCGATTGCTTCGTTAAGTTGCGTTATCTCTCCGGAGCTTAACGGTACGTTAGTATATGAGCGCACTGAATGACGCTCACGTATGATATTGTAATCCATAAATAAAAGTATGTCAAGTTAATCCGGAGGTCGGTATGTGATCAGCCTAAAGTCAGGCCAAGATCATCGATAAATCCACGCAGAGCCGGAATATTTTCCACCATGTGTTTAAGTACATCGCGCTCGTTCCATGTATGCGGAGATGCCGCTCCTTGATTCAGTTCGACAGTGAGCGTGAAATGGTCATTTTCAAGCGCGTCACGGATAAATTTAAGCAGTGACGGGGTCACTTGGTCTATCACGTTGAGCTGCATGTCATTTTCCACCATCATCTTGTAGTTATGTCCCTCAACCGGAGCGGGAAAAGACGCACGCATGGTATTTATGAGTATATGCTCTGTAGGATGCGCCTTGATGAAATCCTGCCATACTTTGTTGAGCTGTTCACGCGAATAGAGACCGTTGCGCAGTTCTTGCACCGTAGCGGATGCCGATGTCTGTGCAGCGTTCTGGCCTGAAGCCTTGGCCGGGTTGATGGAAAATGTGGATGTCGGTCGTTTAAGCGGACGCTTTGTCGCCGACTGTGAAGGTGGCGGAGGTGTGCCGGCTACTGCACCGTAAGATGCAGAAGGGGAAGCCGCTACTGTCGGGGCTTGCTGAGTGGCCGGAGGATATGTTGAGGGATGATTCTGACCGGTTTGCCCGCCACCATGAGTCACCATGCCGGATCGTGGTTGCGGAGCTGATACCGGCTGTTGTGAAGCAGCATTATGGACATTTGGAGTCGCAACGGGAGCAGTTTGTGCGGGGTGCTGTGAGACCGTCTGCTGATGATTCGCTGCGGGGTGCGTTGTAGCAGCCGGTCTGGCCTGCGGCTGTGAAGTGGCGGACTGTATCTTCTGTAACTGCCCCTCGCCTGCGCCACTGTTATCGGGAGAGGGGCTTAACAATTGGCATATTTTTGCCAATGTCAGCTCTATAAGGAACTGCTTGTTGGAAGCCGCGCGGTAATTCAGGTCTGCCTCATTGCAAAGGTTCATAGCCTTATAGATGAACTCAGGCGGACATTTGGCTGCTGTAGCAGCCATTGCCTTCCTTGCCTCATCGTCGGCTTCGAGCAGGACCATTGTCGATGGATCACGCGCGACCATCAGATCACGCATATAATCGGCAAGTCCGTTTATGAAGAAATGCGAGTCAAATCCACGGTCACGGATCTCCTTATATATCAGCCATGTGTCGAGCACCTTCCCGTTTAGAAAACAATCAAGGAGCTTGTTATAATAATTATAATCAAGCACATTGAGATTCTCTATGGCACTCTGATACGTGATATTTCCGCGCGACGAGGCCGCAACCTGATCAAATATCGAAAGTGCGTCGCGCATAGCTCCGTCAGCCTTGCGGGCAATTACATTGAGCGCGGCAGGATCAGCCGTCATGCCCTCCTGCGAGGCCACATACGCGAGATGATCAATCATATCCCTGACCGTAATACGCTTGAAATCATAAATCTGACAGCGCGAGAGAATCGTGGGTATGATCTTATGCTTCTCGGTCGTGGCAAGGATAAAGATCACGTAGGACGGCGGCTCTTCAAGAGTCTTTAGGAAAGCATTGAAGGCAGCCGGCGACAGCATGTGGACCTCATCGACGATAAACACGCGGTAAGCACCCTGCGACGGCGGAATCTGCACCTGCTCCACAAGCTGGCGTATATCATCCACGCCGTTGTTTGAGGCAGCGTCAAGCTCGATTATATTAAGCGAATTGCCCTCGTTGAACGCACGGCAGCTGTCACACTGATTGCATGCCTCGCCTTCAGGCGTAGGATTTGAACAGTTGATTGTCTTGGCGAAGATACGCGCACACGAAGTCTTTCCCACACCACGCGAACCACAGAAAAGATAACTGTGGGCCAACCGGTGGGTGGCAATGGCATTCTTCAAGGTGGCGGTTAGAGCTTTCTGACCGACCACGCTGTCAAACGTCGCCGGACGATATTTTCTTGCCGAGACAATATAGTTTTCCATATCCACAAATTTACACACAATTTCCCACTTTTCCAAACAAAATCACCGCCCTATCCATGAGCTTAAAATATAGTGGCCGTTCCTGAAAAAAGTTGACTTGGTTTTATAGGTTTACTGATTCAGATTGACTCATTTTGGGGGTAGATTATGTATATTTTCCTTCGATTTTAAACCATTTGAGAATGAAAAAGTCTTATAAAAAAGTCTAAAATCTCTGCTTCAGATAATTGGTTACGGATGAAATATGATTTTATTTCGTATTTTTGTGAAGTGAGATCATGCAAATAATTACTAACTCTCCTAAAATGCATCAGTTTAACTATGTATGACACACTGAAATTTATACTTTGTGCTGTGATGGGGCTGACACTGACCGTATCATGTCAGAAGAAACAGGAAATCAACGTGTTTCATGAGCTTCAGGATGTGCAGAAACTTGTATTGACAGAGATGTCGCTCAACAAGGTCGGCACTATCAGCGATGAGGGGGCAAAAGGTATCGACGCTCTTGTCAATAATCTGAAAGTGGGTGACCGCATTGCCGCATATTCCTTCCAGACCTATATTGAGGCCTACATTGACTTAGGGCAGCTCCGCGATCAGGATGTGGAGGTCGATGAAAAACGTAAGTTGGTCAAACTCACACTTCCTCCGGTCCAGACCCGTTATATTGGCCGCGATCTCGGTGTAAAGGAGGAGCATTACCGCGTCAGTCTGCTGCGGTCAGAAATCACAGCCAAGGAACGCGCCATGCTTAAAGACAAGATGAGCAAGGCTCTCAAAAAGGATGTGGAGGGTAATGCCGAATACCGTTCACTGCTCGTCAAGGAAGCACAGGCCAAAGCCCGTGGCTTTTTCACCATCCTCCTGCATAGCTATGGCTATGACAGCGAGATCTCATTCCAATAAATAACGATACCTCTCAAATCACACTAATCCCAATTATGTTCAAGAAATTTATAGGTATGCATCTGGCAGGAATTGTCATGCTTGCCGCCAGTATAGCTTGTGTCGGTCTGTTGCTATGGCGCAGCACTTCGGCTTCGACCAACATGTCATTTTCCGAGACAAAACTGTCTGAAATAAAGGAAATGGTGAAGCTTTGCTCCCTTGAGGTACGCGATGACATCGCATTCAAGGATTCGATAAACGGAAAGTGGATTTTTGCCAAAAGCACTGTCAACGGCTATATTCGCTTCGACCTCGAACGCCTTGACTATCAGCTGCGCAACGATTCCGTATTCGTGATCCTTCCTCCAGAGGAAATCGATATTTATGAATCGACCTCAGACAATGCCTACGAGGTTATCGACACATGGGACAGCAGCTTGCTCGGTCTGCGCAAACTTACTGCCGCAGAGGAGAATGCGATCAAGAAACGTATGGCCGCACGCTATAAGAAATCATTCTACTCCAAGGGCTATGTCAAGCGCGCACGCGCATCAGCCATTTCAACTCTCTCCCGTCTGTTTTCAAAGATGGACCCCAATATAACCGTCATCGATCTCCGTCCCGACGGCTACGGCGAGAGAAATCAGTAAATGATATTCATCCAATCTACATATATACATTATAGCTGACTAAAAGCAACAGGCTTTATCATCCTTTCACGTAGATGATAAAGCCTGTTGCTTTTATGGGGGGTGATGTCAGTAATCTGACAGGGAAACCATCAGCAAATGGATTTATTCCTGAGTTTCAGGAGCTTTGTCAATGAGATCAAGGAACTGATCAAGCTTGGGAGTAATGATGATCTCTGTACGGCGGTTGCGCTGACGGCCGACTTCTGTCGTATTGTCGGCGATAGGATTGAATTCGCCGCGTCCAGCAGCGGTGAGGCGGGAAGGATCAATGCCGAAATCATTCTGGAGCACCTGCACGATGGAGCTTGCACGGAGTGCGCTGAGATCCCAGTTATTGCGGATATTCGTGCGGTTGATGGGCACAGGATCAGTATTACCTTCCACAAGCACGTCATAGTCACGGTAATCCTTGATGATCTTGGCGATCTTGCCGAGAGTCTCCATGGCGCGTTCGTTGACGTCATAGCTACCGGATTTGAAGAGCATATTGTCAGCGAGCGAGATATAGACAACTCCCTTGAGCACCTTCACATTCACCTCATCCATCTCGCTTGCATCCAGTGAGCGGGTCAGACGGGTAGTGAGGGCAAGGTTAAGTGAATCAGACTTGGACTTGGCCTCGACAAGCTGCTTGATATAACGGTTCGAAGCGTTGATCTCGTCAACAAGCTTGGAGATGTTGGCGTTACCCTGAGTATTCTGATTGATACTGTTGTCAAGCGATTTCTGGAGAGCAGCGTGACTGCGCTTCAACTCCTCGTTGTTTGCCCTTGCCTGTGCGAGAAGGGTCTCAAGACTCTTTCCGTTGGCACGGGTCTCGGCAAGCTCTACCTGCGAGGCATTGTACTGCTTCTGCAGCGACTCGTGTTCTGCCTGAAGAGCCACATATTTCTTGTTGCTCACACATCCGGTGAGGCCCAACATAGCTGCAACAGCTGCGATTGTCAATGAGCGTAGTCTCATGATTAAATAATGTCGGTTAAATTAGAGATTGAGTAATATGATTATAATTTGTTTGACTTAATCCAACGTGAAAGGTTTAACATTGGTTATGAAACACCCTCTTGCTCGCATCACTTTGTGGGGCGGGGAGCGGAATTTTCCCTTTCGGCAGGACGGCGTTTGGCAAGATTGTCAGAAAACTCCTTGAGATTCAGCTGTCCGTTCTTTATGGCCGAACGCATCACACGGCGGTTGCTCGACTCGCTATAAGATCCTTTGGCACGCCACATCAGATCAGCGAAAAGTATCGCCTTATCATTAGTGGCACGTCCGGGAACTGAGAAGTAGTCATTGTTGACCACCGCATCAATATCACCGTCCGTAATAGCCTTCACAAGGCTATGTGCCATCGGACTCCTCAGCTTCGCAACTTCCCATACAGGATAAGAGTTCATATAATTGACGTCCTCGGTCTCTTCAGGGGTCATAGCGGCCACGGTTACAGGAGTCTGTGTGCCGGCTTCCTCGGCCTCGATTTCCTCGGCAGGAGTCTCCTCATCCGACGGACCGAGATACTGAGGAATGAAAATCACGCCGGCAATGATCACAAGAATCACACCCAGACCGATCCACAGCCATGACTTACGGCGATCCTGCCCACTTTCGGCACGGCCGTCAGAATCATCCTCATCATCCTCATCAGGATTATATTCGGAATAGCTGGGAATACGGCTCTCACGTGTATCGGCAGGATCTTTATCATCCGTATTATCCTCGATTATCTCAGTAGTCGGAAGAGTCGCGTCGATCTTCGGACGTTCATCCGCAACTTCATCAGAGATATTCTCAAAGACAGGTGCTTTGCTGACAGTCTCCTGCTTAGGTTCATCACTGTCCGACGGCTGCTTACGGTCATTTCCGACGGCCGATCCGTTAGCCCGGACATCAACGTTATAGACCTCGCTGTCATCATCGGCAATCTGACGCATGGCCCGGAAGCCATGGAAATTGCCAGAATGCAGACGGTTATATTCCGGAGTGTTCTTTTCAATCGATATCTGCTGCTCGAACACACGTCCGTCACCGAAGTCCAGACGCAGGGTGATTCCCTGTTCCACAGGCTGCATCACCAGTTCAAGCTCCTCCGTAACGAGCATCTCCTCAGCAGCCTTTTTAAGTTTAAGCGAACGGAAATTATTTGAGCGCACCACGAGATCAACCTCGCTTCCCGGCTTCAGATCCTTCTCATAAAACTCGATATACGGCACCATCGTATTGACCTGCCGTCCGTTGAGGGTAATGGTATAGCCATTGACAGCACCCCCCTTGGCCGAAACTACCTTGAAAGGAATGCGGCGTTCGAAACGGATACCGGTCTGCACTGCAGTCCTTACCTGCATCGTCGAACCCTCATACTTTATGTAGGCTGAAGGTGTTCCGACAATCACATTCTCCTTATGCTTGCGGAAACCATCCTTCTCATACATGATTTCAAGGCGTTCACCCTCGTAAGCCTGCTTATCGGAAGTGGTCACACCCTCCGGACAGACCACGGAATAGAGTTTGCGGATAGGGGCGGTGATACGCGGCATCCTCACTCCGGGACGCAGGGAAGCCGTAGCGGAAATCACGATGATACATCTGTACTTACCGTAATCCGGCTGGCAAGGGAACGAGAAGATGGATTCCAGTTCCTGCTGCGAAATATAGGTACGGTAAGCCGCCTCTTCCATGCGTATATCCTCCTCCGGTGCATGATACATCCAAGCCTCAAGCATCATTGGTTCTTCAGGCACATCCGCATCCTTGAGAGCGTCCTCGACAGCCTCGTCGGTGAGCGATCCCTCATCGGCAAGTGTCTTTTTGATATTGTTGAACACTCCGATCAACTGGCGTCCCGTAAGGGCGCAACCGTTGTTCAGGAGAATGGATATCATCATGTAGCCCGCATCAGGATTAAGCGTATTGCGGGTTATCAGAGAGAAATAATGGCCACGGGGCGACGACTGAAGTATATAACATTCCGAAGTGTTCAGGAAACGTCTGATAGCCGCACCCGGTTCAACCATAGTTGAGTTCCAGCGCGGATCAATCTCACTGCCTGCGGCAGGATAGGCATAGATGGTTCGTGTAGCTCCCTCAAGCTCGCCGCGCAGGGCGATGTGCAGATAGGAATACTGGGACATAAGTGTTGAGATAATTGGCTTTTGATTCAAAGGCAAAAGTACGAAAAATCTGTAACCCCACCAAAACTATCAGCTACCATCCGAACGGAGGAGGACCAGCGGGAGTCACAGGTCCGGCAGGAGGAGGTCCGCCGGGACCACCGGGAGGCGGGGGAGGAGTCGGACGACCGATAGGGCCACCGACACCGATATCGATTCCGAAACCGCCGGGCTGGGTAAAGTTCAGATCGGTGTCAGTCCCAAGCCACATGCCGGCGCAACCGCTCAGCAAGCCTGACAGTGCCACTCCCGCTCCAAGCGAGAGAAATAGGCGGAGTGTGTGTTTCTTTTTCATAGCCGAAGTTATTGTCTATATGATAAATAACAATCGGCACATTCAAAAAGTTATGCGCGCCTCCTCCTGACGATTCTGCATTTTCCGTAAAAAACGGCTCGTTTTATATCGGTTTTTTCACTTCTGTTTCATGAACGCATACAGACGCGTTACCACATAGACCCCGGTCATCGTAAGGACGATGAGTGCCGAGCAAGGCACGTCGATCACCGCTCCGAGCAGCAATCCGCAGACACAACATGCGGTCGAAACAGCTATGGAGAGCCACATCATGGTCTTGAAACGGTGACAGAAAGTCTCGGCCACCATCTGGGGCAACGCAAGCATGGACATCAGCAGCATCACGCCCACAAGACGTATGGTCAACACTATGCAGACCGCAACAAGCACAGTCATCACGGTGGTTATGAATCCGACCGGCAGATGACGCACGGTAGCGAAATCCGGATCAAACGCGCATATCACTATCTTCCGGAAAAAAAATGCGAAAAAGAGAAGCAGAATGACCGTGTAGGAACCGAATGCCCACAGATCGGCCTTGGTTATCGTTAGTACGTTTCCGAACAGAAAGGCATTAAGTTCGGGGACATAGCCCGGTGTAAGAAAGATGAACAATGTTCCGACAGCCATGCCCAAAGCCCAGATGACGGCTATAGCCGAATCCTCGCGGACACGATGACGCTTCGACATCCACTGGACACCCAAGGAGGACGCTACCGCAAACACCGCAGCCATGATGATCGGATTCCATCCTAAAAAGTAACCTAACCCCAGACCTCCGAAACAGGCATGGGTGATACCTCCTGAAATAGACACAAGACGTCGGGTGACAATGTATGTTCCGATCACTGCCGATGCGACACTCAGCAGGATCATGCCTATCAAGGCATTACGAAAAAAATCGTATCCGAATATTTCCACAGGACAATCAATTCAATTATTTCTTCATTCACACTCTCTTTGCGCCGTCCGATTCTCCGGCCATCATCACCCATTCATCACGCAGTACCGTCGGGAGAGCCACGTTGCGCTGTGTGAGCGAGAATCCCCAAGGATAGACATCGGCCGGAAGAAGTGTATAGAGCACTTCACGGAACTCCTCGATCTCTTCCGGAGAATACTCATCGGGACGGCGTCCGGCAAAGCGGTCAAGTTCCTCATCGTCAAAATAGACAGCCTTTCCATCTGGACTAAGACCTTTCTCACAAACAGCGTGAAGACCGCAGCACACTTCCGCTTCAGTATCGGAAGTTTCCTGCCGGTCATCGGCTTTGTCCTTCCTGTCATCCGGACGATGGGTGAGGCGGAGAATAATCCCTGCCAGCACAGTCACCGCAAGTATGATCAATGCTCCAGTCATAAATGCAATCTATATTTCTTAATTTTAAATATTGATTACCAGAATATTATTCGTCAANAGGNTCGGGGAGGGGTGCATCACCGTCAAGCAGGGTGAAACCTGCCGCACGGAGTTCATCCCAGAATCCGGGATATGATTTGGCNACCACCTCNGCGTTGCGTATGATAATTCCGGGTAAGAATATGGAGATCGGGGCAAGACACATGGCCATGCGGTGATCATCATACGTGTCAAATACAGGAAGTGAGTCTATCGGCCTACGCTGACCTTCCCAAGCCACNACATCGCGCCCCTCCGGCTGGAGGAATATACCNATCTTAGCCANTTCGGTGGTCAGCGCGCCCACGCGGTCTGTCTCCTTTATGGCAAGTGTGGAAAGTCCGGTGAAATGGAAAGGTATGCCGAGCATCACACATGTGACTATCACGTACTGAGCGAGATCAGGNGTATCGGAAAAATCCACACGCAGACGNGCATCCTGATCAGGTGACGGGACGAGGTCAGTTCCTCCATCCTCGCCCTCCCACTCAGTGGTCACTCCGAGATGCCCGAAGATATCCGCGAGCTTTCNGTCACCCTGACATGATTTACGCGCGAGATTGTCAATGGTCACCGCACCGGATGATATGGCTGATATTTCATACCATGCAGCAGCCGCACTCCAGTCACCCTCGATCTTAAAGTCGTAAGGACGNTAGGTCTGCGGATTTATAGTCACTACATCATCGAANTAATCACTTTCGATTCCTGCATCCTCCATCATTTTCAAGGTCATGAGTATGTAGGGNCGTGAGACGGTCTCGCCCGTGAACGTCAATTTTAATCCATCGGCCATCGTCGGTGCTATCATCAGGAGAGCCGATATGTACTGTGAGCTTACCGATGAGTCAAGCGTCAGTTCGCCACCTTTCAGTCTGTGTCCGCGGATACGGAGTGGAGGAAAACCTTCTTCCCCGGCATATTCAATGTCCGCTCCAAGAGAGCGCAGGGCCTCGACGAGAACCTTGATAGGGCGNTGGCGCATACGNTCGCTTCCGTCAAGTATGAGGTCTGACCCCTCCTTGGAAGCAAAATAGGCAGTCAGGAAACGCATGGTCGTACCGGCCGCACCGATATTGATTTCAGAGGCATCCTGATTGGCAAGCGCACGGCGCATCGCATCCGTGTCGTCACAGACCGCCACTTCNTCCANNGNTGNNGCACCCGGAGTGAGGGCATTGATGATCAGAGCACGGTTGCTCATGCTTTTGGATAGCGGAAGTTGCAGACGCGCTTCCAGAAATCCATCGGGGGGAAGTATTCTATAGTCCAAAATTTCTTTGTATTATGAGGGGTGATTATTAGATTTATCGTATATCGCAATGCCAAAACGATCAGATTTCTGTTTGTAGGGCCAGCNCAAGCGCAGNCCCTACAGNCGATTTAATTTCGACACAGCCTCGTGAGTCGGGAGGGAATATTTATCTTCGGTCNGCATCCGTCATTTAGGCTGAAAGCTGACAAGTATATTGTTGGAAGCTCCGCGCCAAGGGAGAGTGCCGTAGTAACGCTTACATGTGATGGTCACCGGAGTGCCCGTCCCCTGATATTGCTGCAGGCGGCGTGCCGTCTCATCATCAGGAATGCTGAAATATACATCGCGGGAATAGACATTTCCTTTGTCGGCCAGCTGGGATTCGCTCACCATCTCTCCCTCGAATGTGCGGCAGATAATACCGCGTTTTTCGACGAGCGTCACATAGCCNGTCACCTTTGATTCCGTGACNTAGGGCACAAAATATCTGATACNTACCGTTACGGCAAGAATCATAAAAACAATAAGNAAGAACCAAANCCATCCATGCCGTTTCTTANGTTTGACAGGTACAGGCGCACTTGTCCCGGCACCATCTGTAAAATCAAAAGAAGGAGAGCGGTCATCGGATGCCCTCAGATCCGGATTGGACTCNGATCGGGTAGNGGTATCATCCTTATCTTTAGAGAAATCATGGAGGAAATAATCCTGATCGCTATCGTCGAATTTCATATAATTTCAATCTTTAATAGTATTTATTTCAATTTTCAGCAGGATGGTTTCGACGTTTCGCNAGAGCGATGCAGCCGAAAGTCAGAAGTCCCTGAACAATGAGTACCAAAGTCTGCACACCTACAAGCATATTGGCGAACGACAGGGCATACTCCCGCGTAAGTCCCGGAATATCGGCAGAGAAAAGAGCCACNCCGAAGATCATGGCCCACTGGTAAGGNCCGATACCGCCGTTGGAGGGGACACCCATTGATATACTCGTGAACACAAANCACACCGCAAGTGCCGCCAGTCCGTGGCGCGAAAGCATTTCAGCCATAAGCGGAAATGAGCGTAAGGCACAGTAGAGAGCCATTATGTAGGAGCCCCATATCAAGGCCGTGTAAAGCAACCATAATCCTTTACCGCGCATNCTGACCACCACGGCGAAACCCTCCCACAAACCTCGTAATATCTGCTTGATTTTCACAATGATCTTATGTTCGGGGAAACGGATAAANANNCACACCGACATTACACCGGTAGCAGCCACAGCTCCCCAGAGCACAGGTGANCTAAGTATATCNAGAAGTTTCACCATCAGTCCTCCGTCCTGCCCGAAATAAGCCCGGAGCTGCGCGCCTGCAGGAATGAATGTNAGCAGGAGCAGGAGAAACACCGTCAATGTATCGGCAAGACGATCGGCCACCATCGAGCCGAACACGGTGGTGAACGGTGCTTTCTCCCGGCTGGCTATATATCCGGTGCGCCACACCTCACCNAGCCGAGGAAATACGAGATTGACTGAATATGTTCCGAAAATACTCANCAANAGNTCNCCGAAAGANGGACGGATTGAAAGTGCCCGCAACTGNATCTGCCATCGCGCCGCACGGAATACCTGTGCCGCCAANCCTAAAGCGATGTTGAGCAACATCCANCGGAAATCACACTCCTCACGGATAATCCNCCACATNCGNGCGGGNTTNATNTCNTCATTCTGAAACANCANCCAGCACANCCCCACGGATATCACCAGAGGCACACCATATTTCAGCAGATATGACCAGAAGCGTCTTTTAGCCGCCACCGGACTCATATCCNGATTCTCATCACTGCTGCTCATTGTNNAACGAAATGAATTAACNGTATTGAATCTACAAAGTTACAAACTTTTTCCGACTAANNGATNATTAAATTATTAGTTGTNNATATCNCATNCTCAGNAATGGCATTTCTGTTTTTTGAGTAAATCCCTCTCTACGACCATAATTCTTGGTATGTGCAAATTTTGCACATACCAAAGATTCCTCAAGTTCACCCTCTTTGAATATATTATTGATATGTCTTCCAATAGATCTTACTTATATAATTTTTTCGAACAATACGAGGTCGATATCCCTCATGCCGTGGAAGGTGGTGGGGACGACAGCAACCTCCTTATAGCCAAGTTTAGGGTAAAAACGACGGGCAACGGTGTTGATACTTTGTGTATCAAGCCTGAGCGAACGACAACCGTTCTCACGGGCATAATCCTCATAGAATTTCACAAACTCGCGTCCGACACCTTTTCCGCCCGCGGAGGGATCAACCGTCAGAGTGTGAAGCACCATCACTTCTTCATCCTTAACACCGGGAGTCCATTTGGCCATACCATAACTGTCAAGTTGTTCCTTGTTTATAATAGCCGAAGCGAGAATCTCACCTCCCTCGGACTCGTATATGAAAAGATCTCCGCGCTTCAGGGCATCGGCAGCAGTAGCATGAACCGGATATATGTCGGGATTCCAGCCTATAGTGTAACGACCCTTATGTTCCTCATCATGAATCTTACCATAAATTTCAGTTACCCTTGCAAGATCGTGTTCAGTAGCTTTACGAATCATTTTATTTGTCATTTTGAAATTAAGATAATGACAAATTTAGTCATATTACACGGATTTTTCCTACATTTGTAAACTAATAGTCCTAAAAATCGTATCATGAAACGTTTTGCCAGTCTGATTATACTCCTATCCTTCATGCTTTTAGGAGGAATTAACTGTATTTATGCCGCCGGGAGGCAGGTGTGGAATTTCAATCCCGGATGGGACTATAGTTTCGAGGGGAAAGCTCATAAAAATATCACGCTTCCACATGCTTTCAACGAGGACTATGCCTATAAGGTGCTGATCGACAGTCTCCCGACCGATACGGTGCGCTATACGAAGAAGTTCACTCTGCCCGCTTCGGCAAAGGACAGTAAGGTTTTTATCGAATTCGAAGGTGCACGTCAAGGAGCAGAGGTATGGATCAACGGTCACCGCCTCGGACGGCATGAGAACGGCGTCATGGCGTTCGGTTTCGATCTCACTCCCTACCTGGATCCATCCGGCGAAAACCGTCTTGAAGTCCTCACCGACAATGACTGGGACTACAGGGAGAAGGAAGACCCTGCCGGAAGCACATTCCAGTGGAACAACCGGAATTTCAACGCCAATTACGGCGGTCTGCCAAAGAACGTCCGTCTCCACGTCACTGGCCCTGTCTATCAGACTTTACCGCTCTATTCATCGTTGGCAACGACAGGCGTATATATCTATCCGCAGAATATCTCCATCGCAAGCCGCAGTGCCGACATCTGCGTGGAGTCGGAGGTTAAAAACGAGACCGACAGACCGCAGGAAATCATGCTTGAAGTAGAAATCAACGATCCTGACGGCAAAAAAATAGCATCTTTCCATTCGTCACCGCAGACCGTCGAGGCAGGGGAACTATCAGTCCTGAAGACAAGCAGCCCCGTCGGCGATCTCCATTTCTGGAGCTGGGGGTACGGCTACCTCTATGATGTCACCACACGTCTTGTAGCCGATGGAAAATGCATCGATGAGGTGACAACCCGAACCGGCTTCCGCTCGACGGAGTTTGCCGACGGTATGTTCAAACTCAACGGCCGCGTAATGATGATCCACGGTTACGCCCAACGCACAAGCAACGAATGGCCCGGTGTGGGGATGAGCGTAGCTCCTTGGCTCAGTGACTATTCCAATAGGGAGATAGTCCGTTCGGGCGGTAACCTTGTGCGCTGGATGCACGTCGCTCCTTGGAAACAGGATGTGGAGTCGTGTGACCGCGTCGGTCTTCTTCAGGCTCTCCCGGCGGGCGATGCGGAGAAGGATGCCGAAGGGCGGCAGTGGGAGCAACGTGTCAGCCTCATGCGCGATGCCATCATCTATAACCGCAACAATCCCAGCGTGATCTTCTACGAAAGTGGAAACAAAGGTATCAGCGAACCTCATATAAAAGAAATGATGGCTCTGCGCGACCTCTACGACCCTCACGGCGGCCGTGCCATCGGAAGCCGCGAGATGCTCGACAGCCCCACGGCAGAATATGGAGGAGAGATGCTCTACATCAACAAAAGCGGGTCGAAACCTGTATGGGCCATGGAATATTGCCGTGACGAAGGTCTGCGCCGCTACTGGGACGAGCAGTCCTATCCGTATCACAAAAACGGTGACGGCCCGCTCTATCGCAACGCCGATGCATCGGCCTACAACCTCAATGCCGATCAGCTCGCCATCGAACACATCCGTCGCTGGTATGACTACTGGCTCGTCCGGCCCGGAACAGGCCGTCGCGTCAGCTCCGGCGGTGTAAAGATCATTTTCTCAGACACCAACTCACACTGTCGCGGCGAGTCGGACTACCGCACGAGCGGTGTCACGGATGCCATGCGCATCCCCAAGGATTCATACTACGCCCATCAGGTAATGTGGGACGGCTGGGTCACTCCAGAAACGTCCCGCACACATATCATCGGCCACTGGAATTATCCCGAAGGGACTGTCAAACCTGTCTATGTGGTTTCGGACGCACCACGCGTGGAACTCCGGCTCAACGGTGAGCCTATCGGAAACGAAAAGATTGATTATCATTTCCTCCACACATTTGATTCCATCCCTTACAGTCCCGGCAAACTCACAGCTGTCTCTCTTGACAGCGAAGGCAAAGTACTCTCCTCCGACACCCTGACCACTGCCGGAGAACCTGCGTCAATACGTCTGACCCTCATGACCGCCCCCGGTGGAATGAAAGCCGATGGCGCGGACATGGCACTCATACAATTCGAAGTAACAGATGCCGACGGCAACCGTTGTCCGCTTGATGATCGCGAAGTGAGATTCACACTCGACGGTCCTGCGGAATGGCGCGGAGGAATTGCCAAAGGGGAGAGCAACCGCATACTTTCGACCACGCTACCCGTGGAGTGCGGAGTGAACCGCGCTATAGTGCGCAGCCGTACCGAGAGCGGAACAGTGAGACTCCTCGCAGAAGCTGACGGCTTACCCTCGGCCACAATCGAATGGAAAATTGATCCGGTAAGGATAGAGAATGGACTGACGGCGTTCCGCCCCGAAGCCACCCTACCGTCTAATCTCGAAAGAGGGGAGACCCCGGCTGAGCCCTCATTCACGCAATTGAAACGTGCTGTAAACGTGAAAGAAATAATAGCCGGGAGCAATCAGGCTGATGCTGAGAGAAGCGTCGATGACAATGAGACCTCCGAGTGGCACAATGAAGGACCGCTCCGCAACGCATGGATCACCTATGTGTTTGACCGTCCGGAAACTATCAGTGAAGTCTCACTCAAGCTAACCGGCTGGCGTCGGCAAAGCTATCCGATCGAAATACTTGCCGGAAATGAAATAGTATGGTCAGGCGACACCGAACGTTCGCTCGGTTACGTTCATATTCCAGTCAGGCCAACGCTAACCGAACGCATGACCATACGTCTGAAAGGAGCTGCTAAGGAAAATGATGCGTTCGGGCAGATAACCGAACTTGCAGCCGAGACAGCCAACTCTCTTGACAAAGGCGACAAAAAGGGTGGCCGTCTGCGCATAGTCGAAGCTGATTTCCTGTGCAGACAACAATCGGAAGCCAATCAACGTTAAAAATATAAAAGGTTACTGAAAATCACCGAAAGGTCTTCCGGTATTCTTCACGTATTTTTCAACTATCCTAACTCCGCTTCCTATGATCACGACAGCCGTCATCACCATAATCTTCGCCGTCCTCGCCATCAGCCTGCTGCTGCTTGCCGCCGGGATGATCCTTACGTTTCTCTCCAACAGGTATGCCGTCGCTGTGTCATACGCCGGACTTTTCGGAATAGGTATGAGTATCCATGAACTTCCCTGTAATTCACTGATTTTTTGGGGTGTGGCAGCAGGTATCGTCATTGTGATCCAATGTCTCTTACCGAAAAATATCGCCAAATCGACCCGTGGCGTGGGCTACATAGCCGGTGCCACACTCGCCGGCACATTCGTAGGGCTCGCCATCTCACACGAATGGATGATCGTCGGGGCGGTGGCAGGTGCCATACTCGGCGGAATCGCTTATAGCCGTACTCCCGCAGGAAGTGTGATGGAATTTCCATCTTCCAAATTTTTAAACTATCTTTGTGCCAAGGGACTTCCGGCTGTTGTCTCCTCATGTATCGTAGGCACCGCCATACTTTGGCTGACAGCCATTCTCTCCGAAATGTCCGCTTCACCTCTCATCAATCCCTAAGAACCCATGCGCTCCATCATAACTTTTCTGCTCACCATAGTCATAGGGCTTTCCGCCTCCGCTCAGATCAATAAACTCAAACGCGAGAAACCTGACCTTGAGAAAATCAAAGCTGAGACACTCGACAGTAAATCACCCTACTATTATCCCCGCCTGATGCAGGAGTTCCAGCGAAACGACACCCTGATGAAGATTGACAAATACCGTCATCTCTATCTCGGCTACATGTTTCAGGAGGACTACAATCCTTACCGCTCGTCGCAGCGCGCCATCCAGTACAACGTCCTCAACCGTTCCACCAAACTCACGCGTCAGGAATGCGACTCGGTGATAGCATACGCCGAAAAGGCTCTCGCCGACAATCCTTTCAACCTCGGCGAGATGGTGCTGCTGATCAACGCTCTGCGCGAAAAAGGTAAGGCTAACCTCGCAAATATCTGGCAATACAAGCTCAACTATCTCCTCATGGCCATCGTCTCGACCGGAACAGGCGAGGATGAGGAGAATGCATGGTATGTCATCGAACCTCAGCATGAATACGTGTTGCTGAACATGATGGACTACACCGTAGATGATCATGTGTTCTATGATCCTTCCTACGAATATATTACCGTCAAGGATGCCGAAGGCAAAAACCGTGGAGGCTACTATTTCAATATCGGGCCTCTCCTTCAGGAATATTACCGCAAGCATCCCGACGAGCTTTAACACTCCAGCCGGACAATATTCAGCTAAAAGATCTATAGACTTCTCCTCACCGGTAATATAATCATCATCCACAACAGCCCTCTCCCTTTCACACAATTACAGATCCTCATGGACTTCACCCCATACGCACGTTCACTGTTCAGCAACCGGGTTAAAACCTCGCGCTCATGGACAGGTCATACAAGGGAAACCCAGCTCAACGAACTTGACCGTCTGCTGAAAGCTCTCCGCTCGACGCGGTGGGCTGCTGAACGCGGACTGGATGCCGTGAGGTCCTACGACGATTACCGCCGTGCGCTCCCATCGACAGTACCCTATTCCGAACTGCGCCCGTGGGTCATGAGGATGATAGCCGGTGAAAAGGACATATTATGGCCCGGTGTGACGCGTAATTTCGCACAGTCATCAGGTACGTCGGACGGTAAGAGCAAGTACATCCCCGTAACCCCCGAATCGTTCAGGCGCAGTCACTACCGCGGCGGAGCGGACGTAGTGGCCCACTATCTCAGCCTTTACCCCGACAGCCGTCTCTTTTCAGGCAAGAGTTTCATACTCGGAGGCAGTTTCGCCAACGAGCTCAAGCTCCCTCCGGGAGTAAAAGTGGGCGACCTCTCGGCCAATCTCATCGACAGGATCAATCCTGTGGCCAACCTGTTTCGCGTGCCCTCCAAGCAGGTTGCACTCCTTGAGGACTGGGCTGTCAAGCTCCCCGCGCTCGTGGATGCAGCTGCCGATTGCAACGTCACCAACATCTCCGGTGTTCCCTCGTGGTTCCTGACCGTGCTCAAACAGATCATCGCAAAGAAAGGAGCCGCCACGATCCACGACGTATGGCCCAATCTCGAAGTCTTTTTCCACGGCGGTATCTCAATGGCACCTTACAGGGATCAGTACGCCCACATTACATCTCCACGCATGAGGTATCTCGAATGCTACAATGCTTCCGAAGGCTTCTTTGCCCTCCAGAATGCCATTGATGATCCCTCACTGCTTCTGCTGCTCGATGCCGGGACATTCTTCGAATTCATACGCGCCGACGAGGCCGACAGCGAGCATCCTGAGATCATCCCCGCTTGGGAAGTGGAGGAGGGCGAGGTCTATGCCTTGGTGATCACCTCGTGCAACGGTCTCTGGCGATACCCGATAGGCGATACTGTCCGCATCGAGTCGGTAGATCCGCTGAAAATCACCATCTCAGGACGCACCAAAAGCTACATCAACGCATTCGGCGAGGAACTCATGGTGCAGAATGCCGAAGCGGCCCTGACAAAGGTCTGCCATGAACTTGACTGCGAGATAGCCAACTATACAGCCGCGCCGGTCTATGCTTCCGACCACTCCCGCGGTCGCCATGAATGGCTCATAGAGTTCAACCGCGAGCCGGAGTCGCTCGACGAGTTCGCCCGTCATCTCGACCTCGCTCTCCAGCAGGAAAACAGCGACTATGAGGCCAAGCGCAGCCACGGTATCTTCCTCGATCCGCTCACAGTGATCAAGGGACGCAAAGGAGTGTTCGACGCATGGCTTGCATCCACCGGCAAGCTTGGCGGACAGCGCAAAGTCCCCCGTCTCTCAAACTCACGTCACCCGATGGATGAAATATTGAAATTCAACTCCACCGGGCATTGAATCCTCACCTCAACTTCAGCTGATAAATCAACATAGTAACATAAATCAATCCAACCCCGATGAAACACAGATTTCTTTCAGCAATCGCGGCTATCATGGCCGCAGGCTCTTTGTTTGCAGCTTCTCCCAAGTATATCTTCTACTATATCGGCGACGGTATGGGCATGGGGCAGGTGATGGGTGCAGAAGCCTATTACCGCACTGTTCTTGGCAAGAACGACCATCTGCTCATGATGCAGTTTCCTGTTTCAGCAGTCTCGACTACATATTCAGCATCGTCACCCGTGACTGACTCCGCAGCAGCCGGAACAGCACTTGCGACCGGCAACAAGACCCGCAACGGTATGCTCGGTGTTACTCCCGACAGTGCTGCTGTCACGTCAATAGCCAAGACTCTGTTTGACGACGGCTACGGTGTGGGCCTCGTTACCTCCGTGTATCCCGACGATGCCACCCCCGGTGCGTTCTATACCCATGTTCCCTCACGCTCGATGTACTACGAGATCGGCAAGGATGCCGCATCTTGCGGCTATGACTTCATCGGAGGCTCTAATCTCCGCGGAATCAAGAATAAAAAGACCGGTGAGCCCACTGACCTCATGAATATCTTCGCCGAGAATGACGTGCGCGTGATCCGTGGTACTGAAGGGTTCGACACCATCACATCACGCCGAGTGCTCATGCTCTCGCCTTTCGAGGACCGCACATCCAACATCGGCTACACCATCGACTCCATCCCCGGCGCGCTCACGCTCCCGGCCATGACCGAAGCCTGCATTAAGCATCTTGAGCGCAATGGCCGCGACCGCTTTTTCATGATGGTTGAGGGTGGCAACATCGACCATGCCGGCCATGCCAATGACGGGGGTACGATCATCAAGGAAGTCCTCAATTTCAACGAGGCACTCAAGCTTGCCTACGATTTCTATCTCGCGCACCCCGATGAAACCCTTATCGTCGTGACTGCCGACCACGAGACAGGAGGCATGGGACTCGGAAACAATGCCGTAGGCTATGATCTCCACCTCAACTACTATGATTATCAGAAGATTTCAAAGGATGAATTTTCCGACTATTGCCGTGGACTCGCTCGTTCGCGTAACGTTTACCGTTGGGACGACATGGAGGATTTCCTCAAAGACAAACTCGGTTTCTGGACAAACGTTCCCGTCAATCCCGAACAGACTGCAAAGCTGAAAGAACTTTTCGAACGCTGCATCGTCAACCGCAACGGTGCTGATCAGAAGACTCTCTACAAGGATTTCGACCAGTTCACTCTTGAAGTGTTCCATGTGCTTGACAGCTTTACCGGTCTCGGATGGACCACCAACGGCCACAGCGGTGGTCTCGTTCCCGTCTATGCCGTCGGTGTCGGCGCAGAGAAATTCGCCTCTTTCAACGACAATACCGACCTCCCCAAGATCATCATGGAGATCGTCAACGGGAAGTGACCCTATAGACTTGACTGACTTTCACTTACATCTCCTCCATCAAAGTCTTTCAGGTTCACGATAAAACGAGTTCAGCCCTGCTTGCAGTATCATATCTATAAACGCAAGCAGGGCTGAACCCGTTTTACTTATTATCTATCGAAATGTCTTAGATCAGTCACGGTTACAATCGGAAATTTTGTGCTAAGTTGTTGTATTTTAGACGATAATTGGTGGTGTATTATCATTTCTTGCAATTATAAAGTATCACTTTAGATTTGCAAAAATACGAATAGTTCATTGAAAATCAAAATATTACAGAAGATAAAGTGATGATTCAATCGAAATTGCGTAATTATGGAATCGCTAACAATGCAGATGGCTGTAATCGGCAACTACCGTTCAGCCACTCATTTATAACCACACACGTAAAACCACGAAGTGGTGATGCTCTCATAGCCCCACCACGACCGAACAGAGGTTGGAAAAATTGACCGAAGGAAATTTTTTCAGCCGACTGTGAGGGAGGCGTGGGGTTAAAACGACATATCATCCGATATCGGCGTCGAAGACGTCGGACAAAGGAACGATTTTTATTACCAGCAATCGCGGATCGGCGTACTTACCCAGCTATATCAACCAATGATATTTCTCAATATCAAACCACTATATATCAAATTCTTATACCATCAAAAACAAAATTCTTGCAAATCTAAAGTGAGACTTTAGATTTGCAAGAATTTATAATATCATACAGGAAATCAATATATTACAAAGCCAAGTACGCTAAATTTTCACTTCGGGAGCTTCTTTTTATTTGACCATTATTTTTTTGACTATACTTGTACCATCGAAGGTAACAATATAAAATCCAATGGGGAGATCAATATATCCTGCCCCGATTGTCTCACATACTGTTGTACCATTGAGGTTGATTACGCGTACTTTGGTGCTGACCGGGCAATTAACCTCAATACCACTGGTAATATTTTTTACCGCATAATCCTTAATGCTGACATTTTCTATACCTGATTCACCATCAATACTTAAATCGTCAATGATATTAAAAAAGTTTGACCAAATATAAAAAGATTTATACGCATCCAAGCTTCCTTTCGGAACATGCAGAGTAGCGGAAAAATCAGAAAAAGTTTCTTTGGGAATAACTATCGGTTCATTCAAATAACAATATATGTCGGAAGCCTTAACACCTGAAAAAGCATAATTGCCGATTTTTGTTACAGAATTAGGAATCACTATATTCCTTAAATTACTGCAGCCCATAAAGGCACCCGGACCGATTAAATAGACGCGATCCGGTATTTCTATATGTGCGAGTTTCGTACAATTATAAAAAGCAGAATCACTTATGGAAGATAGGGAATCAGGAAGAGATACTTCTGTGAGGTTGCTACACTCCATAAACGCATTGTTATGAATCTGATATACTTGATTCGGTATATCAATCTTACTAAGAGCACCGCAGTCAGCAAACATAAATCCATTAATAGTCCTCAATGAATCCGGAAGCTGAATGTTTGTCAATGAAGAGCAGCCTCTGAATGCATTCTCACCGATAGATTTGACGGAAACCGGTATTGAGATGTCGGTCAGACTACTGCATTGACGAAAAACATTAGAATCAATACCATATACGGAATCAGGTATCTTTACATTATTCAATGACGAACATCCTTCGAACAGTCCCTCGCTAAGATGAGTGAGTGAGTTGGATATTTCGACATTAGTCAGTGCTGTGCACCCCTTAAATGTCTGCTTTTCAACATCAGTAACAGAGTTTGGAATAGAAATGTGCGTGAGAGCCGAGCAATCAGTAAAGGCATTATAATAAATCTTTTCAACGCCATTCGGTAGGTCTATGCTTGTAAGAGCAGTACAGGACCTAAATGCATCAGGACCTATCCAAGTGACCGAATTCGGGATAGATACACGTGATAGGGATGAGCAACCTGTAAATAGACCAGCGTCAATATACCTTACCCTTTTAGGAATTTCAAAGCTTTCCAGACTACTGCAACCATAAAATGCCTCATTACCGATAATGTCTATAGAATCCGGTGATAGTTTTACATACTTCAGGGAAGTACATCCGTCAAAAGCATGTGATCCGATATATGTGACCCTATCCGGAATATCTATACCTTTCAGAGATGTACAGGATTGAAAAGCACCCCAACCTATCTGTTCGAGACTATCCGGAAGGATTATATTTGTCAACTCACTGCATTTATAGAAGCTATAGTCACCAATCTGTAGTACAGTATAGGTATGTCCTTCATTGATCGCATGGATAGGAAGTCTCAAGTTACCCGATACTGTATTACCTGATATAGTATCAAATGCAGAGTCTTTCCAGAATAAATCACCATCTTTTGTAAAACAATACTTGTCATTTGAGGATGAAAAGGTGTACCATACTCCCTCATACTCAAAGTCTTTAAATTCCTGCGCCATAGATGGGAGCGCAAGAAGCAGAGACATTAAAAACAGCAGCTTTTTCATTTTTAATTTTCCTGTGCCACCCAATCCACGAAGTCAGCATGTTTAGTCATGATAAAAAACAAGGTGTGAGGATCGTATCTCCGTCGTATCCTAAATTCAGGTCTTGGCCAACCTACACGATGAATACGACTGACAGCCCCACACCGATAGGCATATACTGAACCCTTACGGGTATAGGTATAGCTACCAATGCGGTGCTATTGCCAATCTATCTTCATCGTGTTCTAACGGCCAAGTTTGAATTTAGAAGATAAAATTTCAATAACACCTTCGGCGGAAAATTCCGCCATTTAGAAAAAAGGAAACGATTGAGGCTGTCTCTACAGCTCTTTTTGATTCCAATCGCAAATATACTATAAATTTCGTCCTCTGCAAAATAGTTGTAGAATAGTTTTTATTACTTTATTGAAAATAAGGGTCATAATGATAAAATCTGACCCCAGTATGCAAACTATATGAATTCCCCCTGCCAAAGTCGGCTTTTTCTCAAAAATGCAGCACTTTGGTAAAACGACTTTGCCATCACGTGAAAATTGAGTATTTTTGTGGCATTATGAGGCTGGAGGAACTATCACTTACCAATTTCAAAAACATCCCGGAGGCTCGGCTGGAGTTTTCGGGAAAGGTGAACTGTTTTCTCGGAAACAACGGCATGGGCAAAAGCAATATGCTCGACGCCATNTANTTCCTGAGTTTCTGCAAGAGTTTCTCACGTATGCCAGACAAGATGCTCATTCGCCGTGGCGAGGAGTTTGCCATAGCCCGCGGCCGCTATGTCCGCAAAGGTGTTGACGAAGAGCTGATGCTGGGACTGTCGGCCACACGCCGCAAGACCCTCAAACGCGGCGGTAAGGAGTATGACCGTCTCAGTTCCCACATAGGTAGTTTTCCGCTCGTCATGGTAGCCCCGCAGGACATCGACCTCATCCGCGAGAGCGGTGAGGAACGCCGNCACTGGATGGATGTGGTGATCTCGCAGAGCGATCCNGTGTATCTCGACCATCTCATACGCTACACNCGCGCACTCGAACANCGCAACCGTCTGCTNCGCGAGGGAGCGGTGGATGCCAACCTCTATGCNGCCGTCGAGATAGTCATGGATATGTCGGCCTCATACATACACTCGGTCCGCGCGGACAAAATCAGTGAGCTNACTGAGATCTTCGACCGCTACTACAAGGCAATAGCCGGGAGCGACGAAAACGTCACCCTNACTTACCAGAGNGGTCTGAANCGCGANGGAACGACCATGCAGATNCTCCTCGACGAGGCGCGCCGCCACGACGAGATTGTCAAACATACNTCCGTGGGTCCCCACCGCGACGACATCGGGATGGANCTCGACGGAATGCCGATGAGGCGTACCGGTTCGCAGGGTCAGTGCAAGACCTTCACNATAGCCCTNCGCCTCGCGCAGTATGATTTCCTCCACACGGCCACGGGAATACGNCCGCTGCTACTGCTCGACGATATCTTCGACAAGCTCGACTCAACACGNGTGGAGCGCATCATGGAACTGGTCACCTCCGACGCTTTCGGTCAGATATTCATAACCGACACCAACCGCAAGCATCTCGACGAGATCATGGAGCGCACNGGNGGCGATTACCGCATGTGGCAGGTCGATAACGGTATTTTCACNCCCACTGAATCATGAAGCGCACATATCCCAAACATATAGCCGGAATCATCGACGAAGCGATGGCACGNGCCGGACTGACAGACTCGCTCAACGAGCAGCGGGCCTCAGCNGCATGGATCGATGTGGTAGGCCCGGCAATCAACCGCTACACCACGCGCCGCTACGTGGATCACGGNGTGCTCCATGTCTATATGACNTCCGCACCCCTCAAAAACGAACTTTCATTCAACCGTGACCGACTCATAGCAGCCATNAACCGTGTGGTGGGCGTCGAGGTCATCAACGACGTGCAGTTTCACTGACCTGTCGAACTAATAAAAACTTCACAATTTCCAGTATAATCATGAGTACCAACCATTGCGAAGTAGGTATTGACGCATTCCGTCATCACATCCCCCTACAGATGAGGTTCAACGACATAGATCTGCTCGGACACCTCAACAACAGTGTCTATCTTACNTTNATGGATCTTGGCAAAGCCCGTTACTTCGAGGCGGTCAACGACGGTCCGGTGGATATACGCGAAATGGGCGTAGTGATAGTCAATATCAACGCGAATTTCTGCGTGCCGACATTNTTCCATGAAGAAATCGAGGTCGAGACCGCAGCCGTGGCCATAGGAGAGAAGAGCATAACCCTCGAACAGCGCATCTACGCCCTNCCNGACCGTCAGGTNAAATGCTCATGCCGCACAGTGATGGCCGGTTTCGACATCAAGACCAACACTTCAATGCCCATATCGGACGAATGGGTAAAGAAATTNGAAGCTTACGAGGGCCGTAANCTTCAGAAAAAGAAAACTCAGGAATAATTTTATCCACCCGCTAAATAATACACCCGATCCATGTCATCACGCCAACTTCCTGATGAATTTCTCGCCATGCTGACCGAAATGGGTCTGGAGGAGCTTAAAACGGCTCTTTCGGAGGGCGAACCATCCACATCCGTGCGCCTCAACCGCCTGAAAGGGATTCAGGAGAGNGATATTGACTTCNGAGGCCCGGCCGTCCCTTGGTGTGACAGCGGTCTATATCTCGACAGCCGTCCGCGCTTCACCTTCGATCCGCTTTTCCATCAGGGAGGCTANTATGTGCAGGAGGCATCCTCGATGTTCCACAGCCATGTCGTGGCGCAACTCACCGCCGGCAACTCATCGCCTCTGCGTGTGCTCGACTCGTGTGCAGCTCCCGGAGGTAAGACCACTGCCGTGATCGACGTGCTCCCAGAAGGATCGTTGNTGGTGGCCAACGAATATGTCCCCTCACGTGCGGCTGTCCTCCGCGANAACATCATCAAGTGGTCATCTCCATCAGTCATAGTGACGCGCGGCGACACGGCATCATTCCGTCGCCTGAAGGAGAGTTTCGANATAGTGATAGCCGATGTCCCCTGTTCGGGCGAGGGCATGATGCGTAAGGACGACGAGGCTGTCAGCCAGTGGTCGCCCGGATTGATACGCGANTGTGCCGAACGCCAGTGGGAGATAGTCGGCAACCTGTGGCCGGCCATTAAACCCGGCGGATACCTCGTCTATAGCACCTGTACCTTCAACCGCAGTGAGAACGAGGAGATGGTCGGGCGTATCATCAGTGAGCTCGANGGTGAAAGCGTGGAGATCAATGTCAATCCGGAGTGGGGGATAAGCCCCGGAATCGGGACGGCCGCTCATTGCTACCGCTTCCTGCCGGGACGCGTGAGAGGTGAAGGTCTCTTCGTGGCTGTCATCCGTAAGCCGGGTGAGCCACATGCCGACAAAAGATCCTCCGGCAAAGAGAAGAATGCCAAAAACAAGCCATCACANCNGCTCTCACANGCCCTCTCTTGGCTTCAGGCCGGTTCTGAGGACAAATATACCATCTACNGCGAAGAAGACCGTATNAGCGCGTTTCCGCGCCTTCACGCCGATATGCTTAAAAAGATAAAAAAAGAGCTTGACGTAATCCATGAAGGNGTCCTCATCGGCAATGTCAANGGNCGCGACCTNATTCCCTCACAGTCACTTGCCCTGTCGCCACTGCTGGCACGGAAAGCATTNCCACACTGTGANCTCACGCGCGATGAGGCACTTGCCTATCTTTCGGGTGAGGCTGTAAGCCTGCCCGACGGCACACCGCGNGGTTTCGTCCTGCTTACCTTTCATGACCGTCCGCTCGGTTTTGTGAAGAACATCGGCAACCGGTCCAATAATCTATATCCNGCTCCTTGGCGNATAAAATCAAAAATCAACTGAAAAAACAACCGTCAAAAAAAATCTACCATACACAATGCGAATCGACATTCTCACCGTACTCCCCGAAATGATTGAATCGCCCCTCAACTGTTCGATCCTCAAACGAGCGCAGGACAAGGGGCTGGCTGAAATCGTGGTCCATAATCTGCGCGAATACACCACCAACAAACATCGCAAGGTCGATGACTATCCCTTCGGAGGTGAGGCCGGAATGGTCATGCAGGTCGAACCGGTTGACCGCGCCATAGCCGATCTCAAATCGCAACGTGACTATGATGAGGTGATCTTCACTTCGCCTGACGGAGAGCANTTCGATCAGCCTATGGCCAATACGCTCTCACTCGCACAGAACCTNATAATNCTTTGCGGACATTACAAGGGGGTGGATTACCGCATACGCGAACATCTCATCACNAAGGAAATTTCAATCGGTGACTATGTGCTGACCGGCGGTGAGATCCCNGCNGTAGTGATCGCAGATGCTATCGTGCGCCTTATTCCCGGTGCTATAGGTGACGAGCAGAGCGCGCTTAGCGATTCCTTTCAGGACAATCTCCTCGCACCTCCCGTCTATACCCGTCCNGCCGAGTACAAGGGATGGCGTGTCCCCGANATCCTCCTCTCAGGCCACAAGGCCAAGATNGATGACTGGAAACACGAGCAAGCTCTCGAACGNACCCGTCGCCTCCGCCCCGANCTCCTGAAAGGGATGGANTNACNGCATTATTCATTATGAATTTATGNTTTGTAGGGACGCGGCGTGCCGCGTATGCCGAATGGAATAATACATCTTTCCNAAATNACGGCTATAACTATTTTGTTCGGCATACGCGGCACGCCGCGTCCCTACAAGCCAATTAGATAATACCTG
>JAAVDF010000009.1 GCA_014801945.1 Bacteroides sp. | reverse complement strand
GGCGAACGTCCGGCAAGATGGCTGATCGTACGGTGGTTGCCGATGGGATCACCATAACCGTTAACCTGAATGACACCGTTATCCATCACGATTTCAGGATTTGCAGCCACATCAAGGTCTGCCGGGATATTTACGGTGACAGCCTGTGCTGATGGAGCAGAACCGAATGTATATTGTCCTGAACCGAGGATAAGAGACGAACCGTTAGGAATGCCGTTGTAGGTCACATAAGCCGACATGTTATAGATACCTGCGAGCTTATTAGCAGGATGGCGGAGACCTGAATACTGGATCTTGATCTGATCACCGGGCTGGAAAATCTTGCTGCCGGGACGAGAAACGTTGGTAATTTCCCTGTGGCAAGTCTTTGCGGTGAGCACCTGATAAGCTGCATTTCCGGAAGCATCTGTCATCTTGACGATCTGACGGCCTTCCTTGAGCAGAAGCGTATAAGAGCCATCTTCATTTTTGGTAACACCATTGGAAGTAAATCCTGAATAAGAAGCCATCTGCTCTCCGATAGTCGGATAGGCAATAGTGATTTCCTGCACACCCTCCGGAGTGAAGGTGTATTTAGCTCCCTCTTCATTGTCAAGATAGTAGAACACATCATGTTCAGCATCTACATATTTACCGGCAAGTTTAAGGGTTTCCTTATTGTATGCGTCATTTATGACCATATTTGGTTTGACTGCTGAAGCAGCTTCTCCAACTGTCACGACATATACGCCTGTATTTTCAGGCCAGATCGCACCCCAGTATTCGCCACCCATGTAGTTGGACTTTTTAGTACCGCTGTAATAATTGAGACCGATGGCATCGTATGTCACAAGGACGATAGCAGTGCCTTTACCTACGGCCTTGATTTGCGACCAAGGAGAAACGCATGCATCGGCATTCTCAATCTCGATTACTCCGGTGCTCGGCTTACCGTCGAGCCCTATGACCGTATAATGGAAATCCGGTTCAATAAAGTAGTTGTTGGTAGAATTGTCCGTAAGCTCCCACGTACGCATGGCATGAGCGAAGAAGGTGTCGCCCACTTTCATATCAAGATGACCGCGTTCGTTGATGTTCACAAAAATATCGCCGGTCTCATATCCCTGATTGCTATTTACATCATGGTTTATCTGCTTAGGATTGTATGCTTTGTAATCCTCATTTGTGAAATTGACTTCAGGACACTGTGATTTGTCGGCACTCATCGTGAAATAACCGCCCTGAGTAAGTTCACCGGATTTCCATGTGCGATAGTTATAGGTCTGATTCTGTGACAGGTAATAAGTATAAACTTTCTTCCCGCCCTTTGTCTCAACTGATTTCGGCTCTATCTGGGTATAGTTGGTGAAATGCGAGAACTTCATACCTATGAAGAGATCGGCATCTGCAGGCACGGAAATAGAGTAATCTTCGCCCATCGGAATTGCACCGGAGACATTTACGTTAGCTGTAAGTGTTCCTGCACGATATAAGGTAGTATATCCCGCAGCCTTGAGGGTCTCATTGGGGTTAAACGCCAGATAGTAACTGTTGCCGTTGAGTGCGAGGAAAGTATTTCTACCGGCCGTCACACTGTTTCCGAGTGTAGAGGTAATACTACTGCCTTCACGGGTATTTACTGTGACATCAATAGTGAAATCGCCGTTGGCTACAGTCCATGCCGTACCATCCTCATGCTTATTTGTGACATAAACGGTATTGGTGATGACTGTAAACTGCTGCTCGGCAGCATCAGTGACATCAAGAACGATCGTACCGTTAACTGTCTCACCGTCCGTACCGAAAGCGGTGAGGACGTATTGACCCGCCGGGATCTCGAAATCATAGACCCTGTTGGTCGGTTCGCCGGTTTCAACAGCTGTGCCTGAATCTTTGGAAGCAAGACTCATGGTCGTGGAAACCGAATTCATTGTCACTTTTACATTGGCTGCATCTGTCGCAAAACAGAAAGCTGTCGCCATGAAAGGAACTAAGAGTTGTTTTAGTTTCATGATTGGTTAAAATTAATGTTGATTATAGAGGAATTTTTTACCTTTCTGAACATATATCCGGCCATTGACCGGATTGGTGACGCGTATTCCCTGAAGATTATAAATAGCAGTATCACCATCCGTCATATCTACAGTGACATCTTCAAGCCCCCCCATATATCCGTCAGGTTTCAGGGCAAGGAAGTGTGCGGGATTGATATAGACTTTGTGTTTGCCGAGGAGTTTTCCTTCCGGTGACCACTGATACATTGCACCGGCGGCTGCAAAAGAGCCTGCATCCGTAGCATAAATGTATCCCGAATAAGGATTTATGTAAATGCCGTAGGGCATCCCCATTCCTTTAATATCCTCAAGCAGAGTTCCGGGAAAAGCGGTATCTATACCCTCAACTCCATCAGTGGCCATGACTTTTTCGGGATCTATTGTGATATAATTGAAAGCATATTCACCCGTATAATAGGAATATCGTGAACCAATGGCATAAAAAATACCCGCTGTTGTCACACAATTATATGTAGCCGCATACTCAAGCTTGGTAAAGCAATCCTTGTCATCCGCTGAATTCAAAGCAGCCTCACAATCAAAGATTATCGTAGCAGCCTGTATGTCATAATAATCACCGGGAGAATTAATACACAGGTATCTACCGCTCTGCGACATTTTCCCATACAGATTGATCTGACCTGTATCGACTGTCCTGACCACCTTCATTGAAGCAGCATCGATTATGCTCACTGTCCTTTCATATTCGTGGTTTTCCTGAAAGGCATATCCACCGGTATTTGCAACGAAAAGATGCCCTTTATAATAGGCTATACCTTCCGGCTCATATCCAACTTCGCAGGTTTCAACCACTTTGAAGTTAGAGATATCTATCTTAGCTACGAATCCTCGTGTAAATTCACGATACGCGTCACCCACGCGACACTCGTGTCCGTAGGACGTGACATAGACGTAATCACCGTCAGCAACGAGCTTGCGGTTATTGGGGACATCTTCAGTAGCAGCGACAGCTTTACCCTGCGGAGTAATGAATTGAACGATATTGGACCAGTTGATCGCTATGGCAATAAGATCATCGTTGACTTGGATTATATCGTTCGGTGTGTCACCGAGTTTCGATCCATTGACATCTCTAAACCATTGATTACTTACGATTTTACCGTTTTCAAAATAGGTAACTTTGCCATTATCAGCCTGCCAGTTGCCCTCATTGAGCAGAATTATCCTTTCCTGCGCATGACAGCGGAGCGCAACGATGATGCACACCACCACCGATATAAACTTTAATCTGGAATTCATAACAATATGTTTTTTTGAGAGATTATATGTGATATGTTGTATTGAATCAGAGTGTGAAAGTCAGTGAGAGCCTGAAATTACGTCCCGGCATCGGATAGCGGGGAATATGCTCGTACTGAACGTCAAGAAGATCATTGATTTCAAGCGAGGCCAAGATATTCCGATAGTTCCCGCTGACTTTAAGATCAATGTTGTTATATGCATCCAAAATGTCCTCACTGTCAGCGTAGGACCACATTCTCTCCCCGACATGCAGATCTGAAACTGTCAGTGAAATAGTCTTCCACGCAGCGATACCGGTAATTCCGTATGACAATGCGGGTGAGTAACATATCGGTTTATTATATGTATCCTCATCATCAGGATCTGTCCTGTTGAGATCCCGTTGCCAAGTCAGGGAAGTGAGGAGCGAGAAATTCCATGCACCGGTAAAATATCGGAATGAGGCGGTAGCGTTCAGACCACGGCAGAGCGTCTCGCCATAATTCATCATGGACCATGTGTAGGTTCCTCTCAGCGGAAGACAGACTATACGGTTATCGATACGGTTCTGATACACATCAGCTTGAACTGAAGCTAAATAATTCGATGCGGCATGATGATATTCAGCTCCTAAATTGAGCTGTTTGGTATATTCAGGTTTCAGATTGCGGTTACCTGCCTGCGTGTAGTAAAGATCATTGAGTGTCGGTGCGCGGAATATGCTTTTATACCATGCCTTGACTGTAAGATCCTTGAATGCATAGCCCACGGAGATGGCTGGAGTAAACTTACTCAGAGGATCAGCAGCTCCGACATTGAGAGTGGTATAATCCTTGTAATGCTGATAGAGAATCGAGGCTGCTACGCGTAACGCCTTATAATGAATCTGACCGGCCAATACAGCCTTCTGATCCATTCGCCTGACCGGCTGAAACATTTTCAGATCGGCGCGAAGCCATGACATACGGGCATCATAACCGACGTTGATTGACAGCCAATCCACAGGGAAATAAGTACCCGAAAGAGCTAAATATGCATCATTCTGCCTGTAATGGTTATCAACTTTAGCCGTATTCTGGTTTTCAGGATAGTCAGTGCAGTAGCGCAGATATTCATAAGCGTACTTGGCATTGGCTCTGAAACGGAATCTACGATTCAGAAGTTGGTCGTAGGACGCCTGAACAAAAAAATCACGATCCCATTCCCTGCCGACATTGGTATATTTGTCAGACAGACGCCTGACGATACCTCCGGGACAACCGCGTTCCGACTGATAATAGTAAACATGTGATGAAAATCCCCCCTTGAACAGTGCTCCCTCTACCCTGCCATACTCTATATCGGAATTTCTGCGTCGGCCTACAGTGTCCTCATACTCGGACTTATATCTGAACTTATAATCCCCCTTTGATTTTAGATACTCTCCATCAATGAATCCGCTCCAACCGTTTCTACACATCTGTGCGTTGATCCGCCCCATATATGTATGAAATGATGCGACACGACCAGTCAGCGAAATGGAATCGCTCGTAGGTTTGCGTGTACGCATATAAACCGTAGCCCCCGAAGCATACTCGGAAGCCGACTGGCAGACATCAAGTTTATTGGCATTGTAAAGAGAAACTGATTCGAGTGTCGAAAGTGAAAACTTTCCTAAATCGACAGTCCCGTTCTGGGCATTCGTAATCCTTATACCGTCGATATACACCCCTACATGCTGAGCCCCCAATGAACGTACATTGACCGTTTTAAGCCCCCCAAGGCCACCGTAGTCCTTGATCTGCACACCCGCAAAATATTTCAGTGCATCTGCAATAGTGGTCGTTGACAGAGATTGTAATTCAGCCCCTGCCAATTCCTGCACTGTCGCTATAGGACGGCGATTGGCTGAAACTTGCACTTCAGTCAATTGGATCGTACTGTCAACCGGCTCTATCGGAGTCGCTGAAACGATATATGCGCCACCTGTCATGAAAGACAGACACACGAAACCACGTAATAGCCTCAAAGAGGGATGGTTCATTTTCTCAACATGTATTTGCCGCAGCGTTTAACCTCGAACGCTTTAAATGCGGATCAACAATATTGGCAGGTCTTCTGACTTATTCCATCCCTGTGTCGCCTTCCCAACCTCCGCACTCTTGCTTGGTCAGTGGCATTCTTGACACCGGATTTATTGGAACTTACAGCAGCGGGTCTGTCCGAGATTTACACTCGATTCCCTTTTAATCGCGTCTATAGCGAACCAACTATTTATCTAACACAGCGCAAAATTATGTAATATTTTTCATTCTAACAAATTGGAATTAAATAAGTGCAAAAAAACACAGCGTGATGCCTTGACCTCCGTGCTACTTGAGCGAAGCCAGCTTCATCGCATCTTACAGCGTGATATTAAGGCAATTATAGGCTATTTAAAGTAACGTCGGTACTATAGGATCAGATCCATATCAGAGGATTCCTGATCGGGAGATTTCTGACCACTTCCTCGTTTTGAGGAAAATGCTCATATTTATCCCAAAGAGTCAGATACCGGTCATCATTCCAATGATTCCATGCGAAAATCATGGCCGGATGCGCTACGGGCCATTCATCCCAGAACATCACATCGGCCGGGAGTTCCCATGAACCCTTGTCGGCGATATAGGGATACATGTATTCGACAGCCTTACGCATATTTCGTCCGTCAGAAGTAGTGTAATCCCATAGATTGTCCTCATCCGTCGATAGTATCTGACAGATTGTAGCCATAGCATCAAGATTGAACAGCGAGTAACTATATGGTTTTGTCCTCGCCATTTCCTGCGGGAATGATCCGTTGTCGGCCATCTGATTCACGATGAAGACATTCTTAAAACGGTCGGAACACATCTTCATCACCTCCTTATTGCCGACGTATTTCGCAAACATCGCCACTTGCATGACCCAGCATGTACCATGATTATTGGTAGCGTTCATCTCAGCCACNCCATAGGGATGATTNGTGAGCCAGTCTATATAAGCNGNCAGCCATTCGGTAGCACCCCTGTCAATATCCTCTGAAACCATTCCCGCCTCACGCAGACGCATGAGTGACTGAACGACNTCNATCAGATGGATTGTGTCTATTATACCGATCCCGCGTCCCGTCGCAACCCCCTTGATCGCCTGTGCATATTGCAGATTCGGATTCATCTTCGTGGATTCATCCACGAACCATGCCCGGACATGATCCATCACCGGTTTCACATANTTCTCGTCACCGGTCAGTATATAGGCCGAGGTCAGATTGCCCACAATATCGCTAAAACGGATCATGGCATGGCGGTGCTGGACGAAATTGTCGGGATTGGTACATCCGTCCCGTCGGACGTAAGGTCCATCCGGATTCAGTGAATCAGGCCACCAGTAGTCACCTTCCGAATAGAAATCATGGAGCGATCCNTCGCTGCGCTCTGCAATGAATGATGTCACAGTGACAGGCCGTGCTGTCAGATCGGCCTCTGCACGCTCGATCACGGTGTCGCGNAACGGGGCTGCNACGGCCTCAGCGACATCATTCTTTGAAATNGCACATGAACACNNTATNGCCGTCACAACAGCTGTCGCAATTCCTATATACAGTTTCTTCATAAAAACGGTTAATTTATTGTTAGAAATTGTGTGTCAAGATTATCNGACTTAACAGCCACGACTGACTTACCGCTACCCTTTTTCATCCTGATGGATGCACGGCCATTAGCAGCCTCAACCTTTGCAGAACCNCCGGCTGTACCCTGATTCTTTATCAACTTGCCGTCACCTGCNATCTCAAACCGGAGCACCTTGTGAGAATCNAGACAAGGAATNCCGTTGGCATCAACGAGNAGGACATCNATGCGTTCTNNGTCNCCATCNACAGGGGTGTGCACAGCCTGTATCCNATCTTCCTTACCCCATTTTTCCGTCTGATATGTCCACTGCACCTCATCANNGCAANGAGTCTTGCCNTTGGCATGACCGACAGCTTTTACCGTATTCTTACCGGGAGNGAGTCTGACAGCCCAGCGGAGACCTGCCGCAGGATAGTTCTGACTGTCNCGTTTCTTCACTCCACAGNTCTNCCCGTTGACAAAAAGTTCGACTTCACCGCAGTTTGAATAGACAAGTATCTCTTTCTCTTCATCCGCATCNCCCCAACGTACCGGTTGCGAGTGTCCGAAAATATGAATCATCGGCTCATCGGTCCAATATGACTGGAACACATAGTAACTTTCCTTCTTGGTGAAATCGCGTTCGANCACACCTTTCTGATTNACGTAGGGAACGGGNTTTTCAGGACGTACNGGNGTAGAGAAGTCCTTGAAAGGCCAATAGGCCGCACCGGTAAGCCAAGGCATATTTTCCTGCTCCTTGAGATGCCAGTCAATGAGTTTCACGACGTAGGATTCCGACCACTCTTTCTTTGTGGGTTCGGTATCCTCGACATATCGGCCGGGATGACTGTCGCCNCCCCACTCAACGTGGAGGAAGTGTTTCACTTTGTCAAATGCCTGACGTGAAAAATCCTGATATTCGTTAAANGTACCGCGATACCATCCCGCCCATATAGTCGGAGAATACACATCCACTATATCGCTGCAGAAATCACAACGGCGGATAGCCGTCTTACGACTTGGATCGAGATGATGAGCCAACGTGTTNAGTTCGCTCATGAAAGCACGTATCTCACTCTGCTCATAGACAGGGAAGTCATTGGGCCAATCGTTTTCNTTACCAAGACCCCAGATAATGACAGAAGGATGATTATAGTGCTGCTTGATCATNTTGGTGAGCATCCTTCGNGCCTGTGAGCGATAAAGGTCACCTCCGACTCCNCCTCGACACCAAGGGATTTCCTCCCATACGAGGATGCCGAGCTCNTCACAGAGATCAAGTATGATTTCCGACTGCTGATAGTGTCCGAGGCGTATGAAATTGACACCCATTTCCTTCATCATCTCCATCTCGGTCCTCATCATCTCTTCGGTCATGGCNGCCGCTACACCGGCGTGATCCTCATGACGNTGAGTTCCNCGGAGCAGCAGACGACGTCCGTTGAGATGGTATGGGCCTTTCTCGATAAACTCGGATTTACGCAGTCCGAAATGTTCGGTCGAGACGATCTCATCATCTCCAGCCTTGACAGTCACTTCACATGTGTATCTTTTCGGAGAGTTCACATCCCAAAGTTCAGGACGATCAATAGTGAACTGAAGCAGCTCCTGACGGCCAAGGGGTGTAATACCCTTATGGTCACGTGTTGCCACTACCTTTCCATCAGGCGATTTTATGGTCACACAGACATCCGCCGTGCGTACATCATCCGGATTATAAAAGTGTCCTGCTACTTTGACATTTGCCTTACGGCAGTCGGCACTAAGTTCAGGTGTAATGCTGATCTCATCCACTGTCACCGCAGGAAGATAGATGAGATTCAGATATCTGTAAATGCCGCCATAGACATTGAAATCAGAAAGATCCGACGGGATCATCTCAGCATCGCGGCTATTGTCGCAGCGGATGCTCAACGGTACTTTCCCACCGAAACGCTGAGCCTCGGAGGAATTGAGGAAATCATTGACAGCGTCCGTGATATCGACATTCCAGCTATCGTAACCACCGACGTGGTCACCAACTTTAGTCGTATAGACATAGACATCCGTCTTCTGACCCGCACCTTCAAATTCAAGCATTATCCTGCCATTCTTATATGGATTGGCTATTTCAAGCTGNGTCTTGTACCATCCCGGTCCCTGATAATAGTTGACATCGGGATCCACACAATCCTCCGCATTAAAGCANTGAGGCAATGAAACAGTCTGCCATATCGGCAACTCTTCCGGTTGTCCGGCTTTCACAGGGCGTACGGCTTCCCAAATATTTCCAATATCCTGACGGAGAAAATTCCAGTTGTCGTTAAGGCGTATTTTATGTTGCACGGGAACCTTCCCAAGAAGTGTCCCGCACAACATAAAAAAGGCTACATTCAGAACTAACAATCTTTTGTTTATCATAATTTATTTACCTCAATCTATCAATATCTAATCCAACTAATATATTACATAAATGAATTGTAGCCTTGCCAATCTTATTCATTATTTAACCTTAGAGTATTGCTGTACCCTCTTTAGCTAATTTATCTTTTTTCAGAAGAGCCTCAAGGAAGTAGTAGTCNGCATAGATGATGGGGACATCAATTTCTGAATNATGATTGCCAGAACCNACGCTGTGGAGCATAAGGAAACCCCTGTCGCCGTTGAGCTTCGCACGNTAATTATTGGTAAGACTCTCAATGATCTTGTCAGCATTGGCCACATGACGCTCTGCATTCTCCTTGTCATACATCGACAATTCATAGAGCGCACATGCCGTCACTGCCGCCGCTGATACATCGCGCGGTTCGTTAGGAATATTCGGAGCGTTGTAGTCCCAGTAAGGAATCAGATCTTCAGGAAGCGTAGGACTGTTGAATATGTAGTCCGAGATTTTCTTAGCCTGATCAAGGAACTCTTCACGACCCGTTTCACGGTAACACATAGTGTAGCCATACAGTCCCCAAGCCTGTCCGCGAGACCAAGCCGACTCATGGGCATAGCCCTGATGAGTATGTTTATGGAGCACCTCTCCGGTTATGGTATCATAATCGACCACGTGATACGAGCTGTTGTCATCGCGGAAATGATTCTTCATGGTCGTGAGCGCGTGATTCTCGGCTATATTGCGGAAAGTCGAATCACCCGATTCCTTAGCGGCCCAGAAGAGCAACTCCAGATTCATCATATTGTCGATGATGACCGGACACTGCCATTTATCCTTATTATGATCCCATGAGCGGATACAACCGACCTTATCCTTATAGCGGGTTGTAAGCGTGCGGGCAGCTTCAAGCATGATGTCGCGGTAGGTCGAGTCACCAGTCAGACGGTAACCGTTGCCGAAACTGCAATAGACCTTGAAACCCATGTCGTGAGTCCCACCGTTGGTCTTTTCCTTTTCGACCGGGGCAGTAAACTCGACAGCCTTCTCCTTCCAGAAATCATCACCGGTACGTTCGTACATGTACCACAGTTCACCGGGGAAGAAACCGCTGCACCAGTCCCGCGATGCTACGAGGCGGAGTGAACCGTCAGGCTCAATGTTGCGGGGAGAGAACGCACCGTTCTCTTTCTGCTTGTCGGTAAGATGCATCTTCGCGCTATCGATCTCGACAAATGCATACTTCAACTGATCCGCTGCGAAATCGAAATTCTCGCTTACGATATCCTTTTCGACGCCCGTCTTTCCGGCGCAAGAACTCAAAAGGAGCACTGTTGACAAAAGTCCTAACTGTAGTTTCATGGAGTGTTATATAGTTTAATAATTTGCTTCTGTTAGTGCTGCAAAATTATATTATAATGACAAAATCATGTTTTAGTATTATTTCAAATGTTTCAAAAATTATACCAACTCATTAGTGTCCGCTAATGATATCCGGCTATAAATACTCTTCAGGACATCACAGGATCGCTTAGCCGGTCGCGCCGGCCTTTTTGCCGGCAAGATATTCCGAAGGCGAACATCCGTAGGCAGCCTTGAAGCATTGGGTGAAGTAAGCGTGACTATTGAAACCCACGTATGTCGAGATTTCCGAAACCGTATAGTCCGATTCCTGCAACAGACGCGTCGCAACTTCCAGTCGCTTGTTTCTGATAAGTTCAACAGGCGAGAGATCTGTTATGGCCTTCAGCTTCCGGTAAAGATTCGTGCGGCTGAGGCCGACCTCACGGCAGATCATGTCAATGTTNAGATCAGGATTGGAGATATTCTTTTCTATAACCTCAAAGAACTTCTGAGTAAACTTATCCTCGGCTGAAACCACCTTGATTCCCATTGACTCAAGTGGGAACTTCTTTCCGTAGAGCTTCTTCAGCTTCTCACGCGAGGAAAGGATATTACGCATTCGGTAGATGAGCACGTCCATACTGAACGGTTTGACTATATAGTCATCCGCTCCGGATGAGAAACCTTCCTTGATGTGCATGAGCATACAGCGGGCCGTCATGAGAATCACCGGAATGTGCTCCGTACGCATATCCTCCTTGATCTGCGCACAGAGTTCAAGTCCGTTTTTACGAGGCATCATGATATCGCTCACCACTATGTCGGGATAGCGTTCGATTGCGAGATCAAAAGCCGTCTCTCCGTTGTCAGCTTCAACGACATCGAAATATGGAGTCAGACAATCCTTCACATAGGCTCTTACTTCCTCGTTGTCCTCGACAAGAAGCACTGTGTAACGTCTCTCAAGCTGAATGTCTTCGGGAGTATCGGCCGGAATCACATCCACAACCACACGGTCCGCAGCTTCNGCATCAAATTCATCCTCCGTATATGCCGTACGGTTGATGGGAAGCACGACATGAAACACAGCTCCGCCGCCGGGATTATTGTCGGCCCATATCACTCCGTGATGCAGCTCGACGATCATCTTTGTAAGACTAAGGCCGATGCCTGTACCGACGGTCGCCCCCTCCTTACAGCTATCCCCTACCTGATAGAAGGGATCAAAGATCCTGACAAGCTCCTCGGATGGGATCCCGCATCCGGTATCGCTCACCGATATATGGACATATTTACCGTCGGGGCTGACCACATTCTCCAGACGGTTGCCGAAATCCGCCGCTGCGGAAGGATCGAGACGCATAAGCGACATGGTGACGCTATCGCCGGGGTGAGTGAACTTGAAAGCGTTTGAAAGGAGATTGAAGAGCATCTTGTCACACACCGTCTTGTCAAACCAAGCCGGCAGACGTTCCTCAGCTGTCTCGAAGGTAAATTTTATGTCCTTTCCTTCAGCAATCTGATTGAACGCACAGTACATTTCCTGCATGAACGAACACATATCCTCATTCGAGACCTTCAGTTTCATCTTTCCCGACTGAGTCTTACGGAGATCCATGAGCTGATTGACAAGGATAAGCATACGCTGGGAATTATTATAGATAAGGCTAAGCTTATTCTTGACACCGTTATTGAAATCCGTCCGGTGAAGCAGTTCTTCAAGCGGAGAAAGGATCAGAGTGAGGGGCGTACGGAGTTCATGCGCGAAATTGGTGAACATCTGCAATTTCGTGCGGTGAAATTCCTCTGACCGCTCCTGCTCCATGCGCTGATAACGGACGCGCTCCTCCAAGGCTTTCTTCTTAATGATATAGTAACCGATCAGTATTATAGTGCCGAAGAACAGGACCGTATATAATACCCATGCATACCAAGTAGCCCAGACAGGAGGACGGACAATAATCTCCAACGACCGCACTTCGTCGCTCCACACGCCGTCATTGTTGGCCGCCCGGACTTCAAACACATAATGTCCCGGCTTGAGATTGGTATAATATGCCGACGTGCGATGACCGACATCGTGCCACTCATCATCATAGCCTTTCATCCGGACCGAATAACTGTTCTGATCGGGATAGACGTAATTCAGAGCCGCATAACTGATGGCTATATTGTTCTGATTATATTTCAGTTCAATGCGTGACGTATTATCAAGTTCGACATTAAGAATTTCACTTTCACTTGGGACAATCTTCTCATTGTTCACCTCAAGGGCCGTAAAGACGACAGGAGGTAAATATGAGTTGATTTTGATGTTGGATGGATCGAATGTGACGAATCCCTTGCCTGAACTGAAAGCCACTTCGCCATCCTCCATGAGCACACCGCTGTGAGGGCTGAATTCCTGCGCACCGAGATCGTTGCTCACGCCATAATTATGTATCGAACCGTCATCGGGATTATATGATATGATCGAGTTGCTCGCACTTAGCCATAACACACCTTTATCATCCTCGACTATCATACATATATCATCATCACCAAGTCCGTCAGCAGTAGAGATATTATCCGTTATCCCTTTTCCATCCTCATATCGGCTAAGACCGCCTCCGAGTGTACTTATCCATATACGTCCCTTGCGATCACGGATAATCGAGGTCACATAATCCGATGGAATGAAATCCATGCCCTTGCCTGATGTCGTAAAGTTACGGTATTTCTTCGCCTTGTAGTCATAGCGGTAAAGACCATTGCTTCGTGATCCGATAAGGAGNACTCCGGGAGAGACTTCGTAAAGACAGCGGGCACTGCCCGGACGCCACACGGTATCGTTCGCCTCAAAAACAGTCTGCACATCGTTGTCAGGAGATATTCGCGCGAGGCTCATCGAAGGCTTTGATGAAGCGACCCACAGACAACCGTCAGCTCCCCGTATCATTGAATAGATTGATGACTGGCCAGCTACCAGACGATGAAGCAACGAGAATTTCTTTGTCTTGCGATCGAATTCATATATCGTACCGTCAGTCGTGCCGCACAAAAGCCTCGAACCGTCGAGAAATAGAGATTTGATTATGTTATGACTGGGGCGTGAAGCCTCGGTCGTATCGTAAAGATAAAGATTTGATTTGCCGTTCCGGCGGTTGTACTCAAGCAGACCCCCTCCCTCTGTTGCAACGTAAAGCAATCCGTCGGACGTATCGACAAGCGGTCCGAATATACCGGCCATGAACTCGTCATCGCCCATCGGTGCTTCGTGAAGCGTGAACCGGTTGCTGTATGGACTGAAATAATCAGCACCTCCGGAGTAAGTTCCGACCCATGCTCCACCGCTGCGATCCACACAGAGCGAGTAGATAGAGAAGTGGCTAAGGTTACCTTTGCCCTTATCTGCTTTGGCATTGACTGAAAGCTTATCAGTAGCCATATCAATGGAATAAAGGCCGTCAAACGTACCGACCAATATACTCTCGCCATTACTTTCAAGCGCGCGTATATTGTTCGTCGTAAGTAATGAATTGGATTTGTTATAGAACTTTAGCAGATCCTTGTCAGGATTCATTCTTACAATTCCTCCGGTCGCTGTAGCGATCCATATATCACCATCCTTGTCATTTACGAGGATATCCATTACATTATTATCGGGAAGGATGTCATCCTTGGAGTAATGTTTGATATTCTTTAAAGTCGAATCGCATACATAAAGTCCCTTCTGTTCAGTTCCTATAATAAGACGGTTAAGGCCATCCTCCGTTATATCAGTTATCAATTCATTGTCAAGTTCGCCACCCAACCGGATAGGCTGTCCGATTTCCGATTCGGGTTCAAAAAGATAGAGGCCGCGGACCGCACCTACCCATAGACGGTTATGCGAGTCAATAAACAAGGATCTCACTCCCGAAGCCAACCATGGATAATCCGGCGCGCTGTATGATACGATCTGATCCGTAGCCATATTAAGGCGACTGAGTCCGCGCGGTGTGCCTATCCACAGATTGCCGCGACTGTCCTCCACCATTGATGCAATCTGTCCGTCAAGTAGATTGGAGTTGCGCTCACCACGGTTGGGCTTATATATTTTCATTGTCACTCCGTCATATTTATTCAATCCATTTCGAGTGCCGAACCATATATAGCCTTTTGAATCCTGATAAATCCTCATTACAGACATCTGCGAAAGTCCGGCTCCGACGTTGATATTGGTGATCCGGCGCGATTCATCAGATACGGGATTATGCGCGGCCACACCGATGATACCTATGGCGAGCGCACACGCAAGACAAAATAAAGTTTTAATACTTACATTCATGGATAAAACCTATATTCGCTTTCATGGTTTTCTTCAATACAAATATATGTGTTTTTCCATTAATCCCAAATAGCAGTCCGGAGCTTTTGGAAACTCCCATTAATAAAATTGTCCCAAACCCTTTAAAAATCATTCCAAACCTCATTACAGTGCCCTCAAAGGCATAAATTACTATTGAAATGAGCTGCTATTTTATGTATCTTTGTATGAAATCAAGCAATCGTCAACCAATCTTTTATCAACATGATTATGACAAAAAGTATCCTTGCATCAATCATGATCGGAGGCGGCATCTTCACAGCTGCTGCAGCCGATGAGATTCATGTCAGCATTCACAATCCCTCTTCATCCGACCGCATGGAAGAAGTAGTGGAAATAACCGGTAAGAAGATCACCTCACTTTCAGGTAAGCCGGTGAGAATAACCGATGCAGCAGGACAGACACTGCCTTCGCAGTTCACATACGATAACAAACTACTCGTGTTCGGTGACTTCCCTGCCATGAAAACAACACCCCTTATCATAAGCATAGATGAAGCGAACAGTTCGGTGACTGACACTGTCTGCACGGCTCAGATACGACATGACAAGCAGGATGATTTCACTTGGGAGAATGACCGCTGCGGCTACCGCCTCTACGGACCGTCATACCGTCAGGAAGGAGGAAAGGTGAGCGGCTACGACATCTGGACGAAATCTGTCCCCTACCCTGTGCTGAAACAACGCTATGACGATCATGCGGACTACGGTATGTCATACCACAAGGATTTCGGAAGCGGAATGGATGTCTATACTGTCGGCCGGACACTCGGTGCAGGCATGAATGCCCTGATGGATAATGACACTATATGCTATCCATGTGCATACGAAAAATGTGAGTTTCTCGACAACGGGCCTTTAAGAGTCACTGCCAAGGTAACCTGCTATCCTGAGACAATCGGAAAAGACAAAGGGGTCGTGGAGACGCGTACCGTCACACTCGACCGTGGTTCATGGCTCAACCGCACTACTGTCAGCTATGACGGACTGTCGGAAAAACATCCCATCACCACCGGTATAGTTGTTCACCGCCAGAACCGTAAGGCTTACAATATCGACCCTGAAAAACGCTACTTGGCCTACGTGGATCTTACCGACAATCCTGCCAACGGCAATGGAGCTATCTTCATCGGTATAGTCAATCCGACCTTACCCGACAGCATAAGCTACGTGCCCCTCACACCGGAAGTCGGAGATGCGATCGGACAGCTACAGACCTTTACCGAATATGCTCCCGGAGAGGATTATACCTACTACTGGGGCGCAGGATGGAGCAAGGGTGGTGTGAAAGGAATGCAGGCATGGCTCGACAGCCTCAAAAAGTGCTATGAGGATCTCAGACAACCTCTTGAAGTCAGAATAGAGGAATAAGGCTCGCTGGTGTCAACGAGCATATCGGTCCATTGACACGCTTCGGGCATACTCGTAAAGATAGTTTCGGTATGGCTTTTTTTCCACAAAATTACAACGTCAGAACTCCGAAATAGTGCGATAATGAAAACTGCACGAAAAAATCCGGTCCAATATCATGATATTGAACCGGATTTCTTTATATAATCGCTATATTTACGATTGATTACTTCTCAGAACCGCGGATAGCAGCGATACCGGGGAGTTCCTTACCCTCGATAGCTTCGAGAAGCGCACCACCACCGGTTGAAACATAGCTGACCTTGTCAGCGAGACCGAACTTGTTGATGCAAGCAACAGAGTCACCACCGCCTACGAGTGAGAACGCACCCTTTTCAGTAGCCTCAACGATTGCATCGGCGATCGCACGTGAACCTGCTGCGAAGTTGTCAAATTCGAACACGCCTGCAGGACCGTTCCAGAGGATAGTCTTGGCATCCTTGATAGCGTCGGCAAAGAGCTTGCGGGTCACAGGACCGGCATCAAGACCTTCCCACTCATCGGGAATATCCATGCATGATACGACCATAGTGTTCGCGTCATTGCTGAAATCATCACCTGCCACGCAGTCAGTACCGAGAACGAGGTTCACACCCTTCTCCTCAGCCTTCTTGATGATATCGAGAGCAAGATCCAGCTTATCGTTCTCGCAGATTGACTTGCCGACCTTACCGCCCTTAGCCTTGGCGAAAGTATAGGTCATACCACCGCAGAGAATGAGGTTGTCAACCTTATCCATGAGGTTCTCGATAATACCGATCTTGGTAGAAACCTTAGAGCCACCCATGATTGCAGTGAAGGGACGCTTGATGTCCTTGAGGATAGCATCAACAGCGTTAACTTCCTTCTCCATGAGATAGCCGAGCATCTTTGAATCAGCGTCGAAGTAGTCGGCGATTACAGCAGTCGAAGCGTGACGACGGTGAGCTGTACCGAATGCATCGTTCACATATACGTCGGCGTATGAAGCGAGAGTCTTTGCAAATTCTTTCTGACGCTCCTTCATTTCCTTCTTGGCAGCGTCGTATGCGGGATCTTCCTTGTCGATACCAACGGGCTTGCCTTCCTCTTCAGGATGGAAACGGAGGTTCTCAAGCAGAAGCACTTCGCCGGGCTTGAGAGCAGCAGCCTGCTCGGCAGCATTAGCGCAGTCCTCGGCAAACTTAACCTCAGTGCCAAGATACTCACCTACAGTCTCCTTGATCTGAGAGAGTGACATTTTGGGATTCACTTTACCTTTGGGCTTGCCCATGTGGCTCATGATGATGAGGCTGCCACCGTCGGCAAGAATCTTCTTGAGTGTGGGGAGCGCACCGCGGATACGGGTGTCGTCTGTAATCTTACCGTTTTCGTCCAGAGGCACATTGAAGTCCACGCGGACAATGGCTTTTTTGCCGTTGAAATTGTACTGATCGATAGTCATTTCGAATGTGTATTTATAGAGTATTGGTTACTTTGTCATGTAATCGTTGCAAAATTACGGAAATAATTCTTTAATCGCAATAGATTTGAAATCTTTTAAGGTGGTTTTTAAGGTTGTTTTATCATCAGCGGAATCATAAAGTTTGCCGGATTTACGGTGACATCCGATAAATCCGGCAAATACATATATCATCCAATTCAATAGTATCATTCCGTTTCTTCCGGCTCCGTACCCTCTTTCGGAAGGAAGCGTGAAAGGAGCATATAACCGATCACACCGGCGAGAAGCGAACCGACTACGATACCGAGTTTGGCATCATTGAGCAGTGCAAGTCCGGCCTCTCCTCCATCACCGAACGAGAGGTTGGCGATGAACAGCGACACCGTGAAGCCGATACCACCGAGCATCGAGACTCCGGCAATCATCTTCCAGTTCGATCTGTCCGGCATAGGAGCAAGCTTCATCTTTACCGTCAGCCATGAAAAGATGAAAATACCGACAAATTTACCGATAACCAGACCGACTATAATGGCGAGACTGATACCTGAAACGATGGTGAGCGGATCCATGTCGAGCAGATATATGCCGGCGTTGGCAAAAGCGAAAAGCGGGATGATAAGGAAATTGACCACAGGATGAAGCGAATCCTCAAGATCCTGAAGCGGAGAGATCACCTTGTCAGATGCGCTCTCGATCTTCTTTAGCCAGTCCATTTCCTCATGATTCAACAACTTACCTTTTCCAAGTTCATCATCGTCGGCCTCATCGAAGTGACGGATGGAACTGCGGATGGTCTTTACATATTTACCGGGGGCATACACCGGAACTGAAGGCACGCAGAACGCGACGAGCACACCTGCAATNGTCGGGTGAATACCGGAATTCAATACCAAGAACCATACTACTCCACCTACAAGGAAATAGAAAATCTTACTCTGGATCTTGAAGAATCCTCCACCGATTATAAGAATGGCGAGACCTATGGCCGCATAGCCGATGAAAGCAAGATCTATGTGTGCGGAATAGAATGCAGCAATCACGATGATACCACCGATATCATCCACGACAGCCAGTGTGGTAAGGAATATTTTAAGCGACAACGGTACTCGTGAGCCAAGTATTGCAAGCACACCAAGCGAGAACGCGATATCCGTGGCCATAGGGATAGCAGCTCCATCCACATAGTCAGTGCCGGCAGAAAGAAGCAGGAACAGTCCTACAGGAAAAATCATACCGCCGATAGCTCCCATGATAGGCAAAAGTGCCTGACGGAACGAGGAAAGTTCGCCGACAAGGACCTCGCGCTTTATCTCAAGTCCGATGGTGAAGAAGAAGAGTGCCATCAGGGCGTCATTGATAAACTGGAGAACGGTCATCGGATGACCCGCATGGGAGAAGATGTTGAAATCACCGATCTGCAATCTCATCTCCTGATTCCAGAAATCATTGTAGAGAGTATTTAGACCGGGAATATTCGCAACGATCAGAGCGAGAATTGTAGCGAGGATCAGTACATTTCCGCCTGACGCATGATGGCGCAAAGCCTGCCGTGCGGAATAGAAAATATGATGTGCAAAACCACCGGACTCAAAGTCCGAAGGATTAAGATCGGTCTTACGATCAGATGTTGAAACGTGTGTTGACATAATCTGAAGTGGTGATGAGTTGTTAAGATTCTATATTTTCTTAACAACTCATCACCACTTAAAGTTCCATCACATCTGTCTGGAATACAATCCTGACAACCGGTTTATCGGTCGGTTTTGTCACCGGGATGCTCCGTCACATCGGTTCTGTTCATCTTCCGGCGACGGATGTGCCATGACACCAGATGTCCGCTGCGGTCAAGAACCCATATTATGAATATGACTCCTGCAAACGTCAGCGTTATAAGTTCGAGATAATACGTGAGATCGGGATCAAGCTCATGCAACAGTTCTCCTGCAGCCGCCTCACTGATCGAGGAATAAGATATCGATGAAAGCGTGCGCTTCCAGACCACAGTACCTTCATGGAGATAAGTAATGGCTGCATGACCGCGTGCAAGCTCCTTGATCAGCGTAGGTTCGGCACTATAGATCGGATACGATGCCATCGAGACATCTTCCCACCAGTCAATGGCATCGCGCCCTCCGTTGACAAGTGCCACCATAGTTCCTCCGCGATCCGTGATATAGTCATTCAGCTCATTCAGCAGATAGGTATAGGACAGATCCACTCCTTTCATATCCGGAATGGTCACGAGAAACTCGTCATTATCGCTGTCGATTATATCAGCGGCCACATCCTCGCCATCTACTATCACAGAAAATCCGTCGGACAGGCTCTCGCTGCCACCGATCACCTTACGATCGACAAACGTCCATGTAGAATCCGGCAGCTCATCTATCGCAAAACTTTCACGATGACCGTCTTTCTCATAGATGAACTCATAATCGACATCATCAGCTTCCTCCTCAGCATCATCCGCAGCGAGAAGGGAAACACCCGGCGAAAACCGCCGGAAGTCGATCATCGGCTGGACATTATATCCGATAAGTGAGACTATCAGTATGTAGAATGACAGAAGGCCGCCGACCACCCATTGGACGTAGGGATCAAACAGACCTGAAATTCTCCTGTTGAACATCATCAGATATATCATCATAAGGGTCAGGAAGAGATTCTTCACGAATGTGGCTGTATTGGAAATCACAAGGAAATCGCCGAAGCAACCACAATCGGCCACAGGATTGGCCACCATTATATAGAATGTGAGCGGAAGCATGAACGCCATCATCAGAAGCATCAACCACACTCCTACCCTGCGGTAACAGCCAAGGAATACGAGACAGCCGATCACAAATTCGACACATCCGAGACCGAAAGCTGCGATAACTACGAGAGCGGAGGGGATATCAAGACCCCACACGTCGAGATACTCGCTTATCTTATAGAAACTGCCCCACGGATCAATACTCTTAACGAAACCTGACAGAATGAACGTCGCACCGGTAAGGATACGGAAAAGCCATACCACCACCGGGCTATAGATCACCTCAAGCTTCTTCCGTGAGTTTGATGACTGCAAAGATTGCATAATTGATAATATCCATGTAGTTTGAATCAATGCCTTCGGAGACTTTCGTCACTCCTCCGTTGCCCTCTATCTCCTTGACGCGCTGAAGTTTGGTCAGGATGAAATCAGTATAGGAGTTGACCCTCATTCCTCTCCAAGCATCTCCGTAGTCATGTGTCTTGGCTTCCATCAGTACCCGCGCACCTTCAGCATAACGGTCATAAAGAGCTATCGCTTCATCCGGCGTGATGTCAGACTCGTCGGCATAGCCGAGCTGGAGCTGAATGAGGCCGATGAAACCATAATTGACTATAGCCATGAATTCACCGAGAATCCCTTCATTGATCATAGCCTCACCCTCTTCAAGAGTGCGGATACGCTTAGCCTTGATGTAAAGTTGATCAGTGATCGAACGCGGACGCATGATGCGCCACGAAGCACCATAGTCCTTGAGCTTATTGACAAAGACTTCACGACAGGAGCGCAGGGCTGCGTCAAACTGTTCGAGAGTCTTGACCGGAGAAATTACAGATGTCATAACTATAATTAGAATTTATATTAGGAGACCCCGTGCTTCAATTCCTGTCACAGGGACACAATAGATAATAACTGAAAAAGAGCCGTGGCAAACCCGAAATTCAAGTATTCGGTGTCAGGCCACGGCTCTGATAAGATATTTCCGGCTCTGACGGCCGGGGTGATATTAATCTGGATTAGGCATTACTGGCCGAGGAGACCTTCAACGCGGAGAAGGTTGTCACCGTCGTTAAGAACATAGTAGATATTCTTGAGGTAACGGAGGGCGTCGGTCTGCTCATTATCCAGCTGGTAAGCTTTCTCAAGATACTTTACAGCCTCAAGGATGATGGGACGCATGGTCTCGTAATTGTACTTGTTGTACTCCTGCTGAGACATGTTTGCAGCAGCCTGATCAAGGTCATTATACTCCTGAACGAGCATACGGCCATAGTAGAGGTTGTTGAGCGCGCTCTCAGCATCGAGATTCACAGCCTTCTGATAAGCTTCCTTCGCACCCTTGAAGTCATTCTGCTGTTCGAGAAGGACACCGAGTGAAAGATAATACACAGAATTATTGGGATCGGCAGCTATAGCATCGTTGAGCATGGTCTTGGCCTTATCATACTCCTTGTTCTCGATATAGCTGTTGACGAGACGCTGAAGGAACTTGGGATCGGCAGTACCGAACTTGTCAAGAGCCATCTGCGAATAGCGGAGCTTGCGGGGCTCGTCACCCATCTGATATGCTACGCTGAATGCATAGTCATAGGCACTCGGATCATCATAACCGATAGCAAGAAGGTCATCGAAGGTAGCGGCTGCTTCAGGAAGCATCTCTGCCTGCCATGCTGCAAGAGCACAGTTGTACATGATCTGCGTAGCGACAGTGTCAGCAAGAGCTGCGGGTGCGTTCTTGCCCAGACGGGGATTGGCAGGGATCTGGAGATAATCGGAGAATGCCTCGTAGGCCTTCTTATAGTCATGAGCTTCCCAGAAAGCAGCACCTGCATTCATGAAGTCATTTGCATGACCTATGATCTGGCCGGCGATATCCTTGGAGAATTTTGTTTTAAGCTTACCCTTGGCATCAGCCACAGTATCAAGAGCGAGAGCCTTCATGCCATAGGTGTAACCGTCGAGAAGCGCGTTGCTCATATCGACAAGGTTCACATCCTGACCAAATGTCTTCTTTGCAAAAAGGTCGTCATACAGTTTGAAACCTGCCTTACCGGGAATCCAGTAAGTCTGGGCATCCTTATCAGTTTCCGGATTTGAGAATGCGGGAGTGATGACATTGAGAGCTTTCTGGTAAGCACCATAGTTATCAACGCTCTTGAACGCCTTCTCAGCTTCTTTAACCACGGCCACCTGAGCGGTCATGGAGGCGGCTGCGAAAAGCCCAACGGTTAAGACGCAGATCTTTTTCATAACAGGAATTAGTATTTTTGAGTAGTTAATAGTTTTTCTCTTCTGATATTAAATCTTTTTCATCGGAGTCAGTGNGGGTGCAGATTTAAGCATCAGCTGAATCATCGGTGTCATCCGTTTCATCAAGCTCTTCTTCATCCGCAGNTTCATCATCAAACTCTTCAGTCTCGATGATCTCCTCGTCGGTAAGTTCGGGAGCGGTTTCCTGAACCTCTACCTCCTCGACTTCTTCCTCCGGATCGGTATCCACGCAGCATACTGAAGCGATGGTGTCGTTGCGCTTTTCAAGATTGATTATGCGCACGCCCTGTGTGGCTCGTCCCTGCACACGGATGTCAGCGACATGGATGCGGAGGGTGATACCGCTCTTGTTGATGATGACGAGGTCATTATCATCATTCACACTTTCAATGGCTACGAGACGGCCGGTCTTTTCAGTGATGTTCATTGTACGCACACCCTTACCGCCACGGTTTGTCACACGATAGACGGGGATCTTCTCTGTGACCACACCGTTGCCGTCCGTAACCTCCGTGTCGAGAGGAGTACGCTTGCCGTAACCGCGCTCACTGAGCACCATCACGTCATTGGCAGTACCTTCCGGCATACAGATCATGCCTACAACCTCATCATCGTCGCCGTCAAGCGTCATGCCACGTACACCGGTGGACATACGACCCATCTCACGCACCTTATTTTCAGGGAAGCGGATGGCACGGCCATTACGGTTGGCGAGAAGGATCTCGCTGTTGCCGTCGGTCATCTCCACGGTGAGGAGCTCGTCACCCTCGCGGATGATGATGGCGTTGACACCGCGGGCACGGGGACGCGAATATGCTTCAAGGCAAGTCTTCTTGATCACGCCCTTCTTGGTTGCGAACACAAGATTGTGACTGCGCACGAAAGCAGCATCGCCGAGCGATTTGGTGCAGATGAAAGCCTTGACAGAATCATCAGGCTCGATGTTGAGCATGTTCTGGATAGCACGACCCTTGGAATTCTTCGCACCTTCGGGAATCTCATAGACTTTAAGCCAGTAGCAACGACCCTTCTGAGTGAAGAAGAGCATGTAATTGTGCATTGAAGCCGGATAGATGTGCTCGATGAAGTCCTCATTACGTGTGTCTGAACCCTTCGCACCTACTCCACCACGGTTCTGCGCACGGAACTCGCTGAGCTGAGTGCGCTTGATGTAGCCGAGATGCGAGATGGTGATGATCATGTCGTCATCGGCATAGAAATCCTCGGCATTGAAATCGCCGGCTGTATAGTCAATATCCGTACGGCGTGCATCCGAGTAGCGGTCACGCACTTCTATAAGCTCTGATTTGATAAGCTCGCGGCAGGTGTGTTCATCGGAAAGGATGAGTTCGAGGCGCGCTATCTCCTGTTCGAGAGCTTCGTACTCATTGCGGAGTTTGTCCTGCTCCAGACCGGTGAGCTGACGCAGACGCATCTCGACGATAGCCGCTGTCTGCGGATCGGTAAGGCCGAAACGCTCTTTGAGTGATTCGCGTGCGCCCTGTGTGTCAGAAGCGGCACGGATAATCTTGATGACCTCATCGATATTCTGCGACGCAATGATAAGACCTTCGAGTATGTGGGCACGTTCCTGAGCTTTCTTCAGTTCGAACTGAGTGCGACGTATCACCACCTCATGACGGTGCTTCACAAATTCAACGATCAGTTCCTTGAGATTCAGTGTCTTCGGGCGTCCGTTGACAAGAGCGACATTATTCACGCTGAAAGATGCCTGCATCTGAGTCATCTTATAGAGCTTATTGAGCACCACACTTGCATTTGCATCGCTCTTCAGCTTGATGACGATACGCATGCCCTTGTAGTTACTCTCATCGTTGATGTCAGCTATGCCGTCAAGCTTCTTATCGTTGACGAGCTGTGCTATATAGGTGATAAGCTCGGCCTTGTTGACACCGTAAGGGATTTCGGTGACAATAATATTCTCATGATTGTCCTCAACCTCGATTTCGGCCTTCGCACGGATGACCACACGGCCACGACCCGTCTCGTAAGCCTCCTTCACACCGCTGTAACCATAGATGGTACCTCCGGTGGGGAAGTCGGGAGCCGGAATATATTTCATGAGACCCTCGACATCTATTTCAGGATCATCGATGTAAGCCACGCAAGCATTGATAGACTCTCCGAGATTGTGGGTAGGCATATTTGTAGCCATACCGACAGCGATACCTGAAGCACCGTTGACAAGGAGGTTGGGGAAACGCGTGGGAAGAACCACAGGCTCGTCACGCGTATTATCGTAGTTGCGCTGGAAATCCACAGTATCACTGTCAATATCAGCAAGCATTTCCTCACCAAGTTTGTCAAGACGGACCTCGGTGTAACGCATGGCGGCCGCGCCGTCACCATCCACCGAACCGAAGTTACCGTGACCATCCACAAGCGTATAACGCATGGCCCAAGGCTGGGCGAGGCGGACTACCGTACCGTAAATCGACGAGTCACCGTGGGGATGGTATTTACCCATAACTTCACCTACGCAGTTTGCCGATTTCTTGTGGGGACGGTCAGAAGTATTGCCCATCTCATTCATTCCAAACAGCACGCGGCGGTGAACAGGCTTGAGTCCGTCGCGCACATCAGGCAAGGCACGCGAGACAATTACCGACATCGAGTAGTCGATGTAGGCACTTTTCATCTCGTTTTCAATGTTGATCTTGATAATGCGATCTGCTTCAATCATAACTTTTTCAAGTGCAGAGGCCGGAAACTTCCGCTAAAATGGCGGTCGGAAAGCAGCCTTCTTATAAAAACTTTTCTTCTTACTATTAATTAATGTGTAGTCAGAGAAATCTCTAAAGGATTTTTCCCGACAAAGGTAAGAAATATTTTGCAAAAATCGTATCTTTGCAAAGCAAGAAATGATTTTTAATTGTTATTAGGAAAAACAGACTGACTTTGGCACAGTTTTTGTTATATTGCACAATGTCGGTGAGATCAATGATGCAGGTCAGCAACCCTGCCACAGCCTCTAACGACACTTGAATTCTACAATCATTACTCTCCTCAATCCGGTTGACCGATGCGTTGTCCCCGCCGGTTGCTTCCCGGAACAGTTCACCACTTAATCAAAGAAAGGTACATTTATAGATGGACACTGTTTATACCAGAAATTTCAAGGAGATCATCTCCGACTCACCTCGTCAGGCCGCACGACACAACAGCCGTTATGTCATGCCGGAGCACATGCTCCTGTCACTTCTGACAGATGTCGAGGGTGAGCCCGCACGTCTCGTTGACCGCGCCGCCAAGGGTGCGTCGGCCTACGAATTGCGGGAAAATCTCGATAAAGCCCTCTTTAATGCCGCGACCGATGCGGCTTATCAGGGCACAGTCGGCCTCAATGAAGTCAGCCTGAGCGACCTTACAGGCCGTATAATCAAGCTTAGCGTTCTTGAAGCACGAATGCTCAAAAGCAATGAAGTAGATGCAACCCACCTCCTTCTTGCTATCTTCCACAATTCCGATGCACAGAACTCGGAATTCATGGATGCATTCAAGCGCGCAGGCATAAGCTACGAATCACTTTACCGTATCGTGGCCGCCGATGCCAACATTCCCACCGCCCTTAACGCAGAATTTGCCGGTGATGACGAAGAGGACGATATGCCACCCCGCCAGTCATCCGACAATCAGCAGTCGGGCAAACAGCGCGCATCCGCCCAGACAGCGCAGCGTCGTGGCAACGACACTCCTGTGCTTGATAAATACGGCAATGACATGACTCTGGCTGCCGAGGAGAACCGCCTCGATCCGGTGGTCGGCCGTGAGGTCGAGATCGAACGTCTCGCCCAGATCCTCAGCCGCCGCAAAAAGAACAACCCCGTCCTTATCGGCGAACCCGGTGTCGGCAAGTCAGCCATTGTCGAGGGACTTGCCTTACGCATAGTCCAGCGCAAAGTGTCGCGTATCCTTTTCGGTAAGCGCGTAGTATCACTCGATATGGCATCCATTGTCGCCGGTACTAAATATCGCGGTCAGTTTGAGGAAAGAATCAAAGCCATTCTCGACGAGCTTTCAAAAAACAAGGATATCATCCTTTTCATCGATGAGCTTCACACAATCGTAGGCGCAGGTAATGCCGCCGGTTCAATGGATGCGGCCAATCTTCTCAAACCCGCACTCGCACGCGGCGAGATCCAGTGCATCGGCGCGACGACGCTTGACGAGTACCGCAAGAATATCGAGAATGACGGTGCGCTCGAACGCCGTTTCCAGAAAGTGATGGTCGAGCCCACAACTGCTGAGGAAACGCGCACGATTCTTGACAATATCAAGGATAAGTATGAGGAGCACCACAATGTCAACTACACTCCTGAGGCACTTGACGCATGCGTGCAGTTGACCGAACGCTATATCTCTGACCGCAATTTCCCCGACAAGGCAATTGATGCCATGGACGAGGCCGGTAGCCGTGTGCACGTGACAAACATATCTGTCCCCAAGGAGATAGAGCAACTCGAACAGCAGATCGAAGAGGTGTCGTCGCAGAAACTCCGTGCAGCCCAGTCGCAGAACTTTGAGAAGGCAGCTTCCTACCGCGACAAGGAGCAGCAGCTCAAGGCCACACTTGAGGATGCGAAAGCCAAATGGGAGGAGCAGCTCAACTCAATGCGCGAGACAGTCGATGCCGAGAAGGTGGCTGAAGTCGTGGCCATGATGACAGGCGTACCTGTGCAGCGAGTGGCCCAAGCCGAGGGCAAGAGACTCAAAGAGATGTCACCTGCCCTAAAGAGCCAGATTATCGGTCAGGATCCGGCTATTGACAAGGTTGTAAAAGCCATTCAGCGCAACCGTATCGGCCTGAAAGACCCCAATAAGCCTATCGGCACATTCCTTTTCCTCGGCCCGACAGGCGTTGGTAAGACCCACCTCGCCAAGAAGCTTGCGGAATACATGTTCGACTCCTCCGATACGCTTATCCGTATAGACATGAGCGAGTACATGGAAAAATTCACCGTGTCGCGTCTCGTCGGAGCACCTCCCGGATATGTAGGTTATGAGGAGGGTGGCCAGCTTACGGAGAAAGTTCGCCGTCACCCCTACTCCATCGTCCTTCTTGACGAGATTGAGAAAGCACATCCCGATGTGTTCAATCTTCTTCTTCAGGTGATGGACGAAGGACGTCTGACCGACTCGCTCGGCCGTCGTATAGATTTCAAGAACACGGTCATCATCATGACCTCGAATATCGGTTCGCGCCAGCTCAAGGACTTCGGCGGAGGCATCGGTTTCACATCACGATCCACCGATGACAAGGAATATAGCCAAGGGGTGCTCCGTAAAGCTCTCAACAAGGCTTTCGCGCCTGAATTCCTCAACCGTATCGACGATATAATCATGTTTGATCCTCTTTCGAAGGAGGCTATCTTCAAGATTATCGACATCGAGCTTGCAGGGTTCAACAAGCGCGTCAGCGAACTCGGCTACACACTCAACATCGCGGATGAAGCACGTGACTTCATTGCCGAGAAGGGTTATGACTCGCAGTTCGGTGCACGTCCGCTCAAGCGCGCGATACAGAAGTACCTCGAAGACAAGCTCGCTGAGCTGATAATCGAGTCAGAGCTCAAACCGGGTGATGAAATCCGTGTGACATACGTCAAAGCTGAAAACGGTGACAATGCAGAAGAACTGACAACAGAGATCATACGCGATGGCAAATCAATCAGCAGCAACGGTCCCGCCCCGGACACGAATGCAGCTGAAGCTCAAGCCGGAGCTGATTGATAACACGTCTGTCACAACATGACATCATAAGATCCGATGAATCGGATTCACACAAAAAAATTACTGTCCATCCATATTTTTTCTTATGGATGGACAGTTTTTTCTATGCGCGTACAACTAAAAAATGGAATATCCATCGAACAATTGTAGTAACATATTGTATTGTTTTGAAAAGACACCCACTTAAACGCAAGCCATAATGTCTATTGAGTTTATTTCAGGATCAGACCACTATTCCAAAGTCATCTCAGCTGTGTCATCCGTAAAAAAGTCGCTATGGATCGGGACAGCCGACGTAAAGGATGTATATGTCAAAACCTGCGATACAGTCGAACCATTTCTCGCCGTTATCGCACGGCTTATTAAACGAGGGGTGGAAGTCCGCCTCATACATGCCAAAGAACCAACCCAGATGTTCCGCGATGATTTTGACCGCAACCCGACACTCATAACCGGTCTGGAAAGAATGCTGTGTCCACGCGTCCATTTCAAAATACTCATATTTGATTTCAAGAAGGCTTATATCGGCTCGGCCAACCTCACAGGTGCAGGAATCGGTATGAGAAGCGATAACCGACGTAATTTCGAGGCTGGAATACTCACTGACGACGAAAATCTTGTCGATGCAGCAATCGAACAGTTCGACAGTGTCTGGCGCGGAGAGTATTGCAGGAACTGCGGCCGCAGGGAATATTGTCTCGACCCGATAATATGATCAACCCATCAGGACACATGAATACCTCTGATAAAATCTAAGATCAAAATAGAGTCTATGTCAAAATCAACTATGTTGCAGGGCCTGCGCTCGCGCAGGCCCTGCAATCAGTAATTTATACATTCTGACATAGCTATATGCCAAAATTAGATTTTGATCAGTAGGCAGAATATTAGAATTTCTCGGCAAGTTCAGCCGCCTGCCGACAGCCATCTGTCTTGTCAATGTCACCCTCGACAAAAACTCCGGGGACGAGCACCTCTCCGACAATGTCCCATTTAAGAAGATCCGCCGTGCGCTCCATAGGAATCCTTATGCCGTCCATCACGGAAGCATCATGCTCCTCACAACAGCAGATCAAACCCATCTTTTTGCCTGAAATCGGTTTTTCAGCTACGTAGAATGAAAACACTCTGTCAATGACACCTTTTATCTGCGCCGGGATTGAGTACCAATAGAGCGGCATGGCATACACAACGGCATCAGCGTCAAGAATGTGTGGGGCTATGACATTGAAATCATCGTCAAACGAACACGCCTTGCCTGTCTTGAAACATGTCATGCACGCATGACAACCCCCGATTTTCATCATGGCGGCATCAAACCGCACCACTTCATGACCCTTCGCTTCAGCAGCTCTGATGAAGGCATCCACCATTGCAAAAGTGTTGCCCTTACGGCGCGGACTACCAGTTATGACAGTTATTTTCATTTCTTAATCGTATTCGAGTTTTGATTATAAGCCTTGGCTACGCACTTCCACTCTCCATTGAGTTTGAGAAGCAGTAGGAAATCGGTGAAATCTATGCGGCCACCCCAGCCTTCTTCAAGAACGCGGACAACGGCTACAGTCTCCTCAACAGCAAGTACATCAATGCGTGCCTTGAAATTATCACCACCACCCACGCTGTCAACATTGTGATAGAACTGTTCGATAGAACCATGCTCAAGCGTTCCGTCAAGAATCCCGAAGAGCACTGCATCCTCCGTGAAGAGGGTCTTTGCATATTCGCTGTTTCCCTCGGCAACACTACGCACAAACTTCTCGGCAGCCTTTGCTACCGCCTCATATTCTTTAATCTCGTCTCTCATTTTATTTTGTATTTATTTGATTTTCTATCGGCAAAATTACTACTGTAATTTCATAAACACAAGTACCGAAAAATTATTCATATACCGAATAATTTTTCGGTATGCTGATTTTCAGAGATATTCCTTACCTTTGCATGAAAAATTAGCAATTAGACACTCTTTTACATCTATTTTTAGAGTCACTTACCAAGTATGGCATACGAAAAGAAAATACCCGTTGATCTGGACTGCCCTCTCCGGCTGACCATGAGCCTGATTGAATCCAAGTGGAAATCATGTATTCTTGATGAACTCCGTTCGGGCAATCCGATGCGTCCGAGCGAGATCCACAAATGTCTGCCCGAAGCCGCTCCAAGGGTGCTGGACATACAGCTCAAAGAACTTGTTGAGGACGGGCTGGTAAACAAAACCATATATCCCGAACTTCCGCCACGCTCCGAATATGTGATCACCCCGCTCGGCCTATCGCTTATCCCCATAATCGACTCGATGCTGAAATGGGGCGAAGATCATTTTGAAATTTTTGAAAAGAAATATAGTAAACAGTAGAGCCGAGATGAACTGGATCATCCTTATCATAGCCGGACTGATGGAAGTGGCCTTCACATTCTGTCTCGGCAAGACCAAAAGTGCCGTCGGGGCTGAACAATACTGGTGGTGGGGAGGTTTCTTGGTAGCCCTCACCCTCAGCATGTATCTCATGTCAAGGGCTGCAAGAACCCTACCCATCGGTACTGTGTATCCTGTATGGACAGGCATCGGAGCTGTCGGGGCTGTGATTGTCGGAATCATATTTTTCAACGAGCCTACCAACTTCTGGCGACTGTTTTTCATCACTACCCTCATCATTTCAATAATCGGTCTGAANATTGTATGACGACCGGTATGCCCCGCCCACTCCACGGTGTTACGACAAAATAAGGAGCTAAACCGGATGGTTTAGCTCCTTATTCGTGTTGTCTTACCTGGATTCGAACCAAGACAGGCAGAACCAAAAACTGCAGTGCTACCATTACACCATAAGACAATCCTATGCGCCCAAAACAGACTCATGGTCTGCTCTAAAGCGATGCAAAGGTAGGAAGTTTTTGATGATTTTCCAAATCTACGGCCGATTTTTTATTACCCGAACCGTGAAATCCATCAAATCTGAGAGAAAATGCTCATATTTATCCCCCGGACTGCATGTGAAATCCATCAGAAACTTTTGAGCCAAGCGCGGAGTTCGCCGAGCACTTGGTCATGATACTTGAATGAATCGCGGTATCCCCAGCCATGTCCACCCGTAGGATACACCATCATGGTTGCCGGAACATTGTTGTCAATCAATGCGGTGTAATAGCGGATACTGTTTGCAGGAGGGACTGTCTTATCATCGCTGCTGAGAAGCATGATGGCACGCGGAGTCTCAGGTTTTACCTGTAGTTCCGACGAGTAGTTTTTCTCAACGTCTTCAGCCGGATTATCTCCGAGAAACCCCTTGCGCGTGCCCTTGTGTGTTATGGAAGGGTCAAGAGATACGACCGGATAAAACAATATCTGAAACGCGGGCTTACAGTTATCGGTAGGATGGGTAGCCATAGTAGCAGCAAGATGGCCGCCTGCCGATGAGCCCATTATACCTATATTATCAGCCTTGAATCCCCAGTTTGCAGCACTGTCGGCCATAACTTTGAAAGCCGCATCGACATCACCCATCGGACGATTGCGGTCACCATTGGGCATCGAATATTCCAGCACAGCGTATGCAACCCCGGCTTCATTGAAAAAGGGAGCCCAGTGACGTCCCTCGTGATCCACAGCAAGATGAGAATATCCGCCACCCGGAAGTGCCACCACGGCCTTTCCACTTTCAAGCCCTTTGGGAGGCAGGAAGACGGTCATTTTCGGACTTGAGATTTCAATAACGCGGCTTTGTGCGGCCACACCAAAGCTACAGACTGCACCAAGGATCAACGATAGACACAGTGATTTAACCGATCTTGTCATTAGAATAGATTTTATTGATAATACTTTCTGCAAATATACTCAAATTTTACGATATTTAGCTAAATTTGCATTGTCGCAATCCCTGCCAATCGGTTTAACTAAAATACGGCATCTCTACAATCGTAAATATCAATTATTTAAATTTCAGAATATTTTATAAAATGAAAAAACACTTTCTACGAGCTTTCGCAATCGCAGTCATGCTGCTTCCTGCAGTCTCTGCTCCCGCACAATTCAATCTTGGCAAAGCCATCAGCGCAGGCACAAAGGCAGTAAAGGCCGCCACACTTACCGACAAGGAGATGGCAGCTTACGTCAAAGAATCTGTCGATTGGATGGACAAGAACAATCCTGTAGCAGCGGATGATGATCCTTATACCATCCGTCTGATGAAACTCACCGAGGGTCTCAACGATGCCGACGGCATACCCCTGAATTTCAAGGTTTATAAAGTTGTAGATGTCAACGCATTTGCATGTGCTGACGGAAGTGTCCGTGTGTTCTCATCGCTTATGGATATAATGAATGATGACGAACTCCTCGGAATAATCGGCCACGAAATCGGCCACGTAGCAAAGCATCATTCCAAAAACGCGTTCCGCACCTCGCTCCTGAGCGATGCCCTGAAGGATGGAATCGCCTCAACCGGAGGCAAGGCGGCTGCCCTCTCTGAATCCCAGCTTATGGGCCTGAGCCAGTCACTCATCAACGCAAAGTATTCCCAGAAGCAGGAGACCGAAGCCGACAACTACGGCTATGATTTCCTGAAATCACACGGTAAGAATCCGTGGGGCATGGTAATGGCATTTGAAAAGTTCCAGAATATGGAGCAGGAATCAGGTGGCAACTCAAGCTACATCAACAAGATGTTCTCCTCACATCCGGAGACTACAGCACGCATCAAAAACATGACTGAACGCTGCCAGAAAGACGGTATCGCACGACCGGCAGCTGAATAATCCACGCTTGAAAAAAACATGACAGGAGCTATCACGATGAAAGATCTGATAATTAGTGATAGCTCCTGTCACAGTTTTTTCACAGATTTCCGTACCCCAGACTGCAAACTGAAATGAAAACGGCGGATAAATTCTTTACGACCGACAATGAGGTCAAGCTTAGCGAGGAGCTTGACTACAGCCATGCCGATGAATACATCAGATGTGCGGAGGCGTTTTCACGCACCAGTTATCAGAGTGTCTATATAATTGATTATTTCAAAAAGAATTTCCTCTATGTCTCTCCCAACCCGATAATCCTTGGAGAACTCACTCCTGACGACATGAAAGAGCTGGGCTATCAGTTCTACCTTAATTTTGTACCTGAAGATGAGCAGGAATTATTATTTACCCTGAACAATGCCGGATTCGCATTCTTCAATAGTATTCCCATAGATGAACGCAAGGATTGGCATATATCCTATGATTTCCACATCTTCAATGGCAGCCGTAAGCTGCTAATACACCACAAACTCACTCCTCTCGCACTTACATCTGACGGAAGAGTATGGCTCGCATTGTGCTTAGTGTCATTTTCAACCCACACTACCGCTGGACACGTAGAGCTACACCGGACAGGATCGCCCGACTACTACACGTTCAATCCCACCACGCTCCGCTGGGATAAACAACAGAGGCCAAGGCTCACCGAACGTGAAAAATCAATTCTCACATTATCCATTCAGGGCTACACAATGTCGGAAATCGCGGATAAGCTATGTCTTTCCATCGACACTATAAAAAAATACCGACAGCGCATTTTCGAAAAACTTGATGTCCGCAACATCTCAGAAGCAATAGTCGTGGCCAGCAATAGCAAACTACTGTAATTATTAGGCGTATGGAGTAATAATCTCCTCCATGAGGACATATTTGTACACTTTTGTGTATGGTATAAACGAAATAGTGGTACTAAATTTGCAGAGAATTAAACGGCATACTGTTTCACATGCCCGATATTAATCTACAATTTAAACATTCACGACACAAATGAACCAATTGATAACAATCATCATAACGTTTCTGCTGATCTTAGTCATGTTCGCATAGAATATCGGCAAATATACCGAAAGGCAGATGTCGATTCATCGATTTCCTAATCTGCTTCGGATGTGGTTTTATCTGAATCGGCAACCATTAGGCATAAACCAAGTAGATAACAGCAAAATAATGTTCACACTGAAGCCTTGGCAGTGATGCCGAGGCTTCATTTCGTCAATAGCTACGACACACACATTGGCGGCACATCCTCCGGTGGACACTATGTGATTTATCCTACTTAATTTTGACACATACTCATTTACATTAGATCATTACATCACAAAATCAAGCTTTTTGCGTAACTTTGCATCCGGATAAACTTCANTATTAAGGAAAAAGTATATGAGATTTGACGAGTTGGATTTAAGTGATGACATACTTGATGCGCTTGATGCCATGCGCTTCGATGAGTGCACACCGATTCAGGAACAAGCAATTCCGGTAATACTTGAAGGTCGTGACCTGATTGCNGTCGCNCANACAGGAACCGGAAAGACCGCCGCATATCTTCTGCCGGTGATCGATCGTCTTGCGGATCTGCCGCAGGCCAAGGACTATGTCAATTGTATCGTCATGTCACCGACCCGCGAACTTGCCCAGCAGATCGACCGTCAGATGGAAGGATTCGCCTATTATCTCCCCATAAGCAGTGTGGCNATCTACGGTGGAACTGACGGAGCAACCTTCGCACAGCAGCAGAGAGGATTGAAAATGGGTGCGGATGTCGTGATCGCAACACCCGGCCGTCTTATCGCACACCTGCAGATGGGCTATGTCGATCTCTCNAAAGTGTCATACTTCATTCTCGATGAAGCGGATCGAATGCTCGACATGGGGTTCTANGATGACATCATGCAGATTGTGAAACATCTGCCCAAGGATCGCCAGACACTGATGTTNTCAGCTACCATGCCNCCNAAAATCCAACAGATGGCCAAGGCTATACTGAACGATCCNGCGGAGGTGACAATAGCCATCTCCCGTCCGACAGAGAAGATCGACCAATCGGCGTTTGTCTGCCACGAGGATCAGAAGAGCGGCATACTCCGCCATCTGTTCAAGACGGCTCATTCCAAGCGAGTGATAGTGTTCTCCTCCTCCAAGCTTAAAGTGAAGGAACTTACCCGCGAGCTGCGCGCCAACCGCATCAAAGCCGCCGAGATGCACTCGGATCTTGAACAGAGCGCGCGCGATGAAGCAATCCTCAAATTCAGNGCCGGGCATATCGACGTACTTGTGGCGACNGATATTCTCGCTCGTGGCATTGACATTGATGATATTTCAATGGTGGTCAATTACGACGTACCTCACGAAGCCGAGGACTANGTTCATCGCATCGGCCGAACAGCGCGTGCGAATACCGATGGTATGGCTGTAACACTTATCAGCCAACGNGAGCAGGCAAAATTCGGAATGATCGAGGATTTTCTCGGATATGAAGTACGCAAGCAGGATGTACCCGCCGAACTTGGAGAAGCTCCTGAATATACACCGAAAAAACGCAANGGCAACCGGAAACGTCAGCCGNACAANAGACACCGTTCCGGTGACCGNTCCAACAACGGCAACCGAAAACCATCAGGTCAGAATGACGGTAAAGACAGACGTAAAACATCCAAACCGAATAATAATTCCGTAGGGAATCAACCCAAGCCTCAAACNGGAAAACCGAACGACAAGCCCTCCGGNAATAACGACGCGAATAAGAAATCANGATCAAACAACCGGCGTCACCACTATGCGAAATCCAAAAATAAACGCACTGATTCCAATANTGGGAATCAATCACCGGCCCAAGCATAAAGACCGGTGTTGACGGCCATGCCATAAGTGCTCTATCAATCTGTATCAAAAAAATCTTTGGAAAGACTCGTNANGAATGGCTTTTTGATTCAGGCCGTGAAACTNTTCAAGTTATAAATATATCGCCCGCNACTTACTGAAAGCAGCGGGCGATAATNTTTTTATACGACTAAAGTCTGATATTATTCAGCCTTACCGTTTGAGCCGAGCACAGCAACAATCTTGTGCTTGTAGAGCTTCTCCATTTCATCACGAGCCGGACCGAGGTACTTGCGGGGGTCAAACTCAGCGGGCTTGGTAGCCATGACCTTGCGGACAGCAGCAGTCATTGCGAGACGGCTGTCAGAGTCGATGTTGATCTTGCAGACAGCACTCTTGGCAGCCTTGCGGAGCTCTTCTTCGGGGATACCGATTGCNTCGGGAAGCTTGCCACCGTATTCGTTGATCTCATCAACGTACTCCTGAGGAACAGAGCTTGATCCGTGGAGCACGATGGGGAATCCGGGGAGTTTCTCCATAACGGCATCGAGAACATTGAANGCCAAGGGGGGAGGAACGAGACGGCCGTTAGCGTCGCGGGTACACTGTTCGGGCTTGAACTTGTAAGCACCGTGTGAAGTACCGATTGAGATAGCGAGTGAATCAACACCTGTNCGGGTAGCGAAATCGATCACTTCTTCGGGATCGGTGTANGTGTGGTGATCAGAAGATACNTCATCCTCAACACCAGCAAGCACGCCGAGCTCACCTTCGACAGTCACGTCATACTGATGGGCATAATCGCACACCTTCTTGGTGAGAGCCACATTCTCCTCGTAGGGAAGATGTGAACCGTCGATCATGACAGAAGAGAAACCATGCTCGATGCAGTCCTTGCAAAGTTCGAAGCTGTCACCGTGGTCAAGGTGAAGAACGATCTGGGGATTCTCCCAACCGAGGCTCTTTGCATACTCAACAGCACCCTGAGCCATGTAACGGAGAAGAATAGGATTAGCGTAATTACGTGCGCCCTTTGAAACCTGAAGGATTACGGGTGACTTCTCTTCAGCAGCAGCCTTGATGATAGCCTGAAGCTGCTCCATATTGTTGAAGTTGAATGCGGGAATTGCATAACCACCCTTGATGGCCTTGGCAAACATCTCTTTGGTGTTCACGAGACCGAGTTCCTTATAACTTGTCATTTTTAGTTAATAGGTTATTTGGTTAATAATATTAATTAGAATTGTTTGGCTACAAAGATAGCAAAAAAATCTCGGTTGCGTCAATTAAATAAATAAAAATTTCATTAATCACGTTTACCGAACAATCTCAGATACTCGCTCTCGAAATTCGGAGTGAAAACATCNTGACCGATTGAGGCAAGGATCTCGTCGCGTGACCAGAAACGCCCCCCGTCAAGCTCATCGGACGGCGCGGGGNTGACATCNACCGTAGTTCTGTAAGCATTGACCAATTCCTTCTCGCACGACGANTCAAATACATATCTCAGCATGAACACCGGGTGGAATNCNGAAAGGCCNAGTTCCTCACGGGCCTCGCGTAGCAAGGCTTCGAGGGGATCTTCGCCAAAATCAATGTGACCTCCTACGGCCGTATCCCANTTGCCCGGCTGGATATCCTTCCATTCAGGTCTTTTCTGAAGATACAGTCTTCCTTCAGAATCAAAAACATGGAGATGGACAACCGGATGAAGCAATTTACTNCCATTGTGNCACTCCCCTCTTGTTGCAGATCCNATCACNTTGCCGACCTCATCAACGAGCGGAAAGATCTCCGATGAATTGTCCCGACGATTATTCATAGATCATCCTATTATATATATGTATCAATGATGACACTCCANTCATGAGATGCCGAGAAGTTCAATCTCAAATATTAGCGTCGAACCGCCCGGAATACCGGGTTGATTCATCTTACCGTAAGCCTGTTCTGCAGGAATATAGACTTCCCACTTGTCACCTACATGCATCTTCTGCAACGCAATGATCCATCCGGGTATAAGCTCTCGCAGACGGAAGGCCGGAGCTACCCCGCCNCGGCTNCTGTCAAAAGTCTTACCGTTAATAGTCTTACCGGTGTAATGAACCATCACCACACTGCTACGGTTGGGAGTAGGCCCATCGACGTTCCNCTTTTTCAAAGACTTATAAAATATGCCTTTGTCAAGNGGTTTCACGCCCTCNTCANGTGACTTCTCCTCAAGCCACGCTTTATTCTTCTGGACATATTCAGGTTTTGCCATATTTATTTACGAAAACACAGTTTCTTTAGTGAATTGAAAATACAAAATTAAAGATTTGTTTTGACGGAGCAATAATAATCATTGATTAATTTGCGGACGACATCTGAACCATAAGTTCATTATTCCAATCTAACATTTTTACTGCAAATCTAAAAATCAATTATGACTTCCATAAGAGTAAAGTACAGGCCATCTGCCGGTAATGGCCATGAGGGAAAAATCTACTTTCAGATTATCCATGAACGTGTCGTGCGTCAATGTTCTTCCGGCTATAAGCTCTTCGATAACGAGTGGGATTGCAGGAATTCCACAGTAATNGTCCAATGCCAATCGGAACGGAAGGACTATCTCATGTCCATACGTGAGAGAATACGCCANGATGTCGAACGGTTCAAACGCATCATCTCGACTCTCTCATCCGGAATNACCGGCTTCACATCCGATGATATAGTCAATGAGTTCTGCCGACAGCAACAGCAGCAGTCTTTTTTCAACTTTATGGAAAGTATAATTATCCGTCTGAAAAAACTTGGCCGACTCCGCACGTCGGAGACCTACGTATCGGCACTCAACTCTTTCAANCGGTTTCGTGCCAATGACGACGTGCNGTTCGACGGATTCAATTCGGATCTGATGGAAGCATACGAGGCATATCTTGCAGGNCGGGGGCTGATACCGAACTCAATCTCATTTTACATGCGTATTCTTCGGGCGACCTACAACCGCGCTATCAACAGCGGNATAACTGACGATNGNCAGCCNTTCAGACACGTCTATACCGGAATAGACAAGACCATAAAGAGAGCCGTGGATATACGGGCCATAAGGCAGATCAAAAAAGCGGATCTCAGGGTCATNCCCAAGGCTGAGTTTGCACGCGACATGTTCCTCCTGTCGTTCTACTTCCGCGGGATGAGCTTTATAGACATGGCTTATCTTCAAAAATCCGATCTCCGCTACGGNAAACTCACTTACCGGCGTCGTAAGACCGGNCAGCAACTGTCGATNTGCTGGACTAATGAGATGCAAAAAATACTCGACCGGTATCCGGAAAATAAAACCGAATATCTACTACCAATCATAACATCNGCAACCGCCACTCCATTTTATCAATACCGCTCCAAACAGTATCATGTCAACAAATGGCTTAAAGTCGTTGCANAAAACGCAGGTCTGAAATTTCCGTTGACAATGTATTGCAGCCGCCACTCATGGGCATCAATAGCCAAAGCCGAGGGAATACCCATCGGCGTGATCAGCGACGGACTTGGCCACGATAACGAACTNACCACTCAGATCTATCTCTCGACCCTCGACACAAGTGCCGTCGATAAAGCCAACGCCCGTATCCTGAAACTGCTGTAAGAAGATCAGGNACTGAGACATATATACAATGTGTACAGACGGTGTGTCAAAAGANTTAATACGGTGGNANGAAGAAGCAATGAATACAGTCTTCTCCTCACGTCTCACCCACAACGGACCGGAATCAGATTTTGGCACACCGTCTTCTCACACCTGCTCAACTCCGGTCAGACACATCCGATCATAATTATATTCAATTTGAACTTATTTGAACCGGAAATATTTTTTTGCTGTGTTCTTTTTTGTATATTTTTGTGGCTGAAATAACATAATATCAATTTTCCATGAAGACTATACCTTTAGTTTCTTTGATTCTTTGCTATTCAATGTTTGCAACCGGTTGCTCAGGAGGATCAGACGATTCAGAACCNACTCCTACTCCCAATCCACCGGTGTCGCAGAAAACGGAGATAAAAATCAGTCCNTCNGTAAAGGAGACACGTGCNACAGACTACGGTTTCGAATCNGGTGACTGCATAGGTCTCTACGTGGTCAATTANTCCGGTTCCACGCCCGGCAATCTCGCCACCTCAGGAAATCATGTCGATAACATGCGCTTCAAGTACANCGGTGAGTGGACGCCGGACGCCCCTATTTTCTGGGCCGACGATAAAACACATGCGGATTTCTATCTTTATTATCCCTACGCCAAANTGGAGTCCGTNAAGGCACATCCATTTGCTGTCAGATCCGATCAATCGACCGAAACGGCTTACAAGGCTTCTGACCTCATGGTCGGTAAGACCCTTGATGTNGTNCCCTCNTCGGCGGCAACCGTAATTCCCGTCAACCACGTGATGAGCCGTATTCAGATCTACCTTGAAGCCGGCAACGGTTTCACTCAGGAATCACTGTCCAAGTCAGCCGTATCGGTAAAGGTCAATGGTGTGAAGTGCAACTCAACGGTGGATATATCAACCGGAGTAGTGACACCGACCGGCGACGCAACAAGTGTGGTCCCGCTTTTTGCCAATAATGCCTACAAGGCATTGATCGTACCGCAGACAGTGGTCTCCGACAACCTGATTACAGTAAATGTGGATGGTCGTGACTACAATCTCAAGAAAGAATTTACCTTTGAAAGTTCGAAAAGCCACAAGTTCACCGTCACAGTGAGCAAAACTTCCAACGGNGTGAATGTCAACATCAATCCTTGGACTGATGACGGCACAGACAATGGTGGAGTTGCCGAATAAAGTAAAAAATCTTTAATGTCTTACAATCATTAAACACAGNAATGTCAAATATGAAAAAATATGTAATTTCCACCGGCATACTGACAGCCATGCTTCTCGCAGCCTGTTCGGAGGATGCGTTTGACATGCCCGGACAGCCTTCCGGCGACCGTAACGTCATCACCCTCGCTGGTCAGATNGANCAGGAGNCCGTNNCNCGTGNNAACGACGACGGTTTTGCAGACGGCGACGTGATGGGTGTCTATATCGTTGATTTCGAGGGTACGCAACCCGGTACTCTCAAGACTCAGGGTAACCGTGGCGACAACGTGCGTCACACCTTCGAGGAAGCGGCCTATCGCTGGTCCTCTGCTTACGATCTTTACTGGAAGGACAAGCACACGCGCATTGATGTCTATGGTTACTATCCATTCGGTTCACCTGACGATGTGAATAACTATAAATTTACAGTAAAGACCAATCAGGACCGCACATTTGATGACGGGACTATGGGAGACTACGAGGCCTCTGACTTCCTATGGGGTAAAGTGGCTGGCGTTGAACCTACGACCAACGTGATCCGTCTCCCACTNGCTCACCGTATGGCCAATGCCCGCGTCACACTCGTGGAGGGATCAGGTTTTGCTACCGGTGAATGGAATGAGCTTGAAAAACAGGTGCTCGTGACCAATACGGTTCAGAATGCCGTGATTGATCTCTCGACCGGCACGGTGACCCCTGAAGGTGAAATCGGATCAAATTCAATCGTTCCGTCAAAACGCGGTGACGAGTGGCGTGCTATCGTCGTTCCTCAGACTATTTCGGCCGGGACGAATCTGTTCAGTATTACTTTNGGTGGTGTGCCTTACAAATTCTTAAAAGGTGAGAATTTCACATACGTTGCCGGAAAAATGAATAATTTCGGCATCAAGGTGGATAAGAAAGAAGCCACCGGAGACTTCACCCTCACTCTCATCAGTGAGAGCATCACTCCATGGGAGAATGATCTCGTGAGCCATGATGCTTCGTCCAAAGAGTATGTAATAGTCAATTCAACACCCGGCGGTCTGAAAAANGCCATNNAGGAGGCCGGTAAGGACTACANNCAACTGAAGAATCTTAANATNACCGGNGAAGTNGATTCACGNGACTTCTANTTCATGCGCGATTCNATGGANNNGCTTCAGGCNCTNAACCTTAAGGAAGTCAAGATCAAGGCTTATGGTAGAGAGGAAATATATGGTATGGTTAATCATGATGATCAGATTCCTGCAAGTGCTTTCTACTATAATTCAACCGTTTCCGGGAAAAGCAGCCTCACAAGAATGATCTTACCTGACAAATTGAAATCAATCGGTGCAAGGGCATTCTATGGTTGTATGAATCTGACAGGATCATTAATTATCCCTGAAGGTGTCATAGACATTCAGCAAGGAGCATTTAACGGTTGCAGATCTTTGACTGGTTCGCTCTCACTCCCAACCACTTTGAAATATATAGGTAATGGACAAACGGAAACAGGAGAAATCGATTTTACTCATAATGAAGGTATCGACTATTATGGCGGTGTATTCTCAGGCTGCGGATTCACGTGCGAACTCGTTATTCCAGACAACGTTGAGCTGATCCGTGGATTCGCATTCGATAACTGTAAGGGATTATATGGCAACCTTCGCTTGCCCGAAAAACTCAAAAGATTAGGAACACGTGCTTTTTTCCTATGCAACAACCTTACAGGATCACTCGAAATACCACAGGGTGTAACGGACATACCGGCAGAAACATTTACAGGATGTGGCTTTGACGGAACACTATTGTTACATGACGGCATTGCTTCAATAGGGTACGATGCCTTCAAAGACTGTCATTTTCGCGGAGAACTCATACTACCTAAGAACCTAACTGTTATAAATGATAATGTATTTTACGGCTGCGATTTCTCTGGCGAACTTGTCCTTCCTAAAACCCTCGTCACCATCGGTGATCGGGCTTTTGCCTACAACTGGCGTCTGATGGGCACACTTGAATTCGGCGAGGGACTACTGACCATCGGTGCTGGTGCATTCGCCCATTGCCGTAGTCTTGAAGGACTTGTATTCCCGGAAAGTCTCGAAAATATTCGTTATGAAGCAAGTTATTTTGAGGACGGTGGCGCATTCCAAGGATGCTACGGCATAGGATCGATCGTCAGCAAGAGCGAAATTCCTCCGTATATCCAGCAGGGAGCTTTTGACGGTGTCGCCAAGGACAACTTTACTCTTGAAGTGCCCGAATCATCTGTCGCACAGTATCAGACCGCAGTAGGCTGGTGTGATTTCAAGCGCATAGCCGCCCACCACGAACTTGTGTGCCGTCCATCCGTCGCTTGTGCGCTCAGCACCGAGCACAAACAGACATTGGTCATCGATTCGGAAGGAGAATGGGAACTTGACTCCAAACCCGACTGGTGCGAGCTTTCACAAAATTCGGGAAACAAGAAAACCGAAATCACCCTTACAATCAAAGCGTCTTCCAACACCGAATCGCGCGAGGGTGATATCGTTTTCAAACTTAAAGATAAGGATTATACCCATAGTTGCCACGTCAGTCAATACGGCTACGAGTATGGTGAGGATGAATACCTCACATTGCAGAAAGCGACCAAAGGCAATAACGGCGGTATAAACATCGTCATTCTCGGCGACGGTTATGATGCCAAGGAGATTGCCGACGGTAGCTATCTTGCCGACATGAAGCAGCAGATCGAATATTTCTTCGCCATTGAACCCTATACCACCTACCGCGACTACTTTAACGTCTATACGGCTTTCCCACTTTCAACCGAGAGCGGTGTCGGCACAGTCAATTCAATCCGCTACAACCGATTCAACACAACCTTCACAGGTGGTGTCGGTCTGAAATGTGACTATGACGAGCTGACAGCATACGTGCTTAACGCACCTACCGTGACGACTTCCAATATCGATCAGACGCTTGCAATCGTTGTCCCCAACAGCACGGACTATGGCGGAATCTGTCAGATGTGGGCTTCGGGCTTTGCCATTGCCTTCTGTCCCAAGAGCACCTACGGCTATCCCTTGGATTCTCGTGGTGTGATCCAGCATGAAGCCGGTGGTCATGGATTCGGAAAACTGGGTGATGAGTATATCTACCACAATGCATTTATCGACGCATGCGTTTGTAGTTGCTGCGGCCATGTCGATGCTGTCCAATGGGCCAAATCACTCGGATGGTACGACAACATCGAACTTACAGGCAAGATGCACGAGGTGGGCTGGAGCCATCTCATCTTCGATCCGCGCTACAGCGACATAGTGGATATATACGAAGGTGGCTACATGCACAACCGCGGTGTGTTCCGCTCCGAGCACAACAGCTGTATGAACAACGATATCCCCTACTACAGCACCATCAGCCGCCAGAGCATCGTGAAGCGTATCAAGAACTATGCAGGAGAGACATTTGACTTCGAAGAATTTGTCGCACTTGACAATCGTGGAGCGATTGCCACCTCAAGAAGCCTTGACTTCGCTCCGGGAAGATCCGCCATGCATTCACTCCCGCCCGTGATACACGAAGGAAGTCCGCTGTCCTCCTCCCGCTCACTCAGCAAGAAACTTAATAAATAATCAATAAGTCCATCCCAATGAACCACAATATTATTTCCTTAATCAGCGTTGTAATGTTGACCGCCGGTTTAGCCTCCTGCACCGGTGAGTCAATGGAACCGGACGATAATACATCTAACGGGAAAGTAACTATGGTGTTCAACTTCAGCCATCCGTCGCAGTCACGCGTCACTGAGACGTCCTTTGAGAAAGGGGATGTCGTGGGGCTGTTTGTCTCGGAAGCTGAAAAGCCACTCGAAATCTCAGGCAATACCGTCAACAACGAGAGTCTGACATTCTCAGGTTCCGCATGGACCTCCACTCGTCCTCTTTACTGGGACAACGGCCTGTACAACGTCTATGCCTATTATCCCCATATAAGCTCACTCAGTTCAACCACGGATCTCGAATTTGAGGTCAGCACCGATCAGAACTCGATTCCGGCTTCCGGAATGGGTGGTTATGAAGCTTCGGATTTTCTGTTTGCTTCAGCCAAGGGCATTGCTGCATCAGCCAATCCGGTCAATCTTCAGTTCAGACATATTATGAGCAAGATCACCGTGCGTCTCATAAAAGGTGAGGATTTTGAAGGTGAGATTCCCGAAACTGCGACCGTGTATATTCACAACACGGTCACCGATGCCAGCATAGACCTCACGGCAGGTGTGGCGACCAAGGCTCTGCGAGGGTCCCGCAAGACCGTCACCGCCATGCAGACCGGTCGGACAACCTATTCGGCCATCTTGGTGCCGCAGCGTCTGGAAAACCGTGTTCCACTCATCGAAGTGGTCATGAACGGAGTGTCGTTCCTCTACGAGAGTAAGTTCCTGTTTAAACCCGGAATCCATCATATTGTCAATCTCGTAGTAGATAAGAATCCTGAACAGGTCAAGATCGAGATAGGAGGCGAGATCACGAACTGGAATTGATAACTGGTTAATTTAAATGTCTTTAAGAAGGAAGAAAGTCAACATATTACTTATAATCCTTAGTCTTATACTCGGAGGTTGGGCGGTCTGGCTTTACAGGCGGCCTCCTCTTGTTTTATCACCTGAGAATAATATGGTTGATCAAAATCCTTCTGTATCAGATACATTAGTTATTGCTCCGGATACTCCGGCAGTTCCGGTGACAAAGACCGGAACTGCCGATTCCATCCCTCCCCCCGTCTCCGCTACTGTCACTTCCGACAAAGAGAAAACAGTAACACGGATAGAAACCACGAGTTTCAAGGATATTCAGCCACGAACCATGCTATCAGACCATCCTTTCAGAAAGGAGGCACTGAAAGTGATCAACGGCCATCTTGAGGAATCCGATTCTGTTAGCCGGCACAAGATATTGAGCTATTGCGAACACCTGCGGACATCCTACACTACGCGTGACATTGATTTCATCCGTCAGGTCTTCAGCGACAATGCCCTTATCATAGTCGGGCATGTGGTGAGATCGGGCAATTCAAACGATAAGGCCATGAGCTACAACGACAGAGTGAGCTACAGTATCCGTTCCAAGCAATCATATCTCGAAAATCTGTCACGTATCTTCAATTCCGGCAAAGAGATCGATGTGAAATTTTCCGACTTCAGGATCATGCGGCATCCGACCGTCAAAGGAATTTACGGCGTGACATTAAAACAGGACTATGCCGCCGGTTCCTACAGCGACAGCGGATACCTCTTCCTGCTTTGGGATTTCAGGGATATGTCCATGCCGCTTATCCATGTGAGGACTTGGCAACCGACATCACCGATCGAAAACGGAGAGGATGAAATAATCGGCATCAGCGACTTTAACCTTGAATAACAGCAGTGTCATGACAAGAAAACATGCTGCAAACATACTGCTCCTAACGCTGATATTATTCATGGCCGGAACTCCGGAGGTCATGTGTCAGCGTTTTTCGGTGGCATCCTTCAAGATGTTGCCCAACGATGTCTCGGCCTTCATCGATCCCGTGCGTGATCTCAACGACGAGGATTGCGGCCTCATCAAAGTAATGGCATCGGGCGATTTCGCGTTTTCAACTCCTTTAGGTATCGTAAAGAGGGTTGACAAGACAGGAGAAATATGGCTCTATGTGCCACGCGGATCGAAAAAGATGACAATAAAACATGCAGACTGGGGAGTGCTGCGCGACTATGTGTTTCCCGTAAGGATCGACAGCCATCTCACTTACGAAATGAGGATCAACGAGCCTGCGCAGAGAGTTGAGATGACCGCTACCAAGCCGGTCGTGACAACCATAAGGGACACACTGGTCCTTACGAGGGTTGATACACTAATTGTCCAACCGGTGAAGAAACATCTGCCGCTACAGACCGACATGCTGCTGACCCTCAGCTTTGGAGGGAGGTCCAAGGAATTGATGGGAGGAGTGCTACTCCTTGCCCTCAAACGTCATGGCGGATTCTTGCATCTGGCTTCCGACTTCGGAAAAATCGGTCAAACAACCGGCGAATGTGAGAAAAATGGGATGATCGGAGGGGTCATGCCGTTCTATTCAGGAACGACCCGCCACAGCGCATTCGTGATCAATGCCGGAGCTTCCCACAGGCTGACGGACCGACTGACCCTTTACGAAGGTCTCGGTTACGGCTCTACAGTTCTTGCTTGGCAACTCGCCCCTTCCGAGGGTGGTGGCTATGTCAGGAACTCCCACTATAGTATCCGCGGAATCTCAATGGAAACAGGACTCCTGCTTTCATTTAACAGGGTGACCGTAGCGGCCTCGGTCAGCACCATAAAGGGCAGCGAGTGGTTCGGTTCAATCGGAGTAGGTATAAGATTAGGAAAGTAACCAGTGAAAAAGCATTCATACATGGCAGCCGATCGCCGACATCTTCTGTCGCTTATACTTTTCGCATCCCTATCGGTTTTAATTCTGCTGACGGGATGTGCTGATCCTGTGCGTCCCGACAATTTTGAACCGGACATCAAGATATTTCAAGCAACCGAAATCTCTCGTACGGAGGCTGTGATTTCTGCACGTGTAGAAAGACATGGTTCAAGCGACCTCTCATACATATCTTTCCATTATGGCGAAACCGGTGGCGTTAACCAACAGTCATCACCAGTGACAGATCTTACATCTGAACTCATGATATTAAGACTTACGGATTTAAAACCGGGCACATCATACTCGTGTTATGTGGAAGGAGGCACGGCCACCGCAACTATAAAATCGGAAACGATAAATTTCACTACGCAGCCTAACACACGCCCTACCCTGTCGGCTCTATCTCCCCTTTCGACCGGTCCGATCGGGATAATCGTGACATTCGAAATCATCGAGGATGGCGGCGAACCCATACAGGAAGCAGGGTGCGAGATTAAAAATAATTCGACTGATCAGACTACACGAATCCATCTGCCGTCCGGCAATCTGAGCGTAGGCTCTCACAGACTCTACATCGGAGATCTGTCCCTTGAAACAAACTATACGCTCACGCCATTTGCATCCAATTCATTGGGCGAGACGAAAGGCGAATCACTTGACTATACGACACGCAACGGCATAGTGCTCGAAGAAGCAGGTATGCTCTCCGTACTGTTAAACAGTGGAACGAATATCCCACTCGATCAACTTACAATAGCAGGCAGTATGAATGGGGATGATTTCAGTTTTCTCAGATTTCTGCTCGGAGCATCTGGCGGGACGGAAGCATCATCTATTGGCAACACGCTCTCGGACGTAGATCTGTCGAACGCACGTATCATTGAAGGAGGCGGCTCCTATGATGGTAGCCACTTCACGTTGACTGATGAAGTTTCGATCGGTCTTATGGCTGATTGCACGAGGCTTCGGAGCATTATACTGCCAACCACTGCAAAGCGATTGGCCCGCGATGCATTTGCCCGCTGTCAGGCCCTCGAAAAACTGACGCTTTCAGCAGATATGGAGCATGTCCTGCCGTCGGCCGGCTGTAACTCCCTCAAGGAAATCGAAGTCTCGAAAGCGAATGTGAATTTCACGGCTATGGACGGGGTTCTGTTCAACAGCAATGCCTCTGAGATCTTATGGTTTCCTTTCGGCAAAGGCGGCACATATACCCTTCCGGCGTCAGTTACTACCATCGGAGAGAATGCCTTTTCCGATACCGGAATCACCGTACTTGAAATTCCATCCTCAGTCACCTCAATAGGGCGTGGAGCTTTCGCAGGATCGTCACTCATGGAGATAACTCTGCCCGACGGCATCACCAACATCTCAGAGAGTATGTTTCAGAATTGCACGCAGCTTACCACCGTCCGTCTGGGACGTTCGACGGAATTAATCGGTAACTACGTATTCGACGGCACAGCCATAAAGGATCTCTACCTGAGTGCACCGCTAACTCCTGTCGTAGCTCCTGAGGCATTCGTCAACAGATCGGTTTCGATTACCGAAGAGTGTACCCTACACATCCCTGCTGGATGCAAAGCGATCTATCGCAATCATCCGCAATGGGGCAAATTCAATAATATTGAAGAATTTCAGACCGAGAAATAGCTATGGACAAGAGTCAACAAGATACGACGGATAGACATTACGTCACTGACGATGAGTCATCCATCACCTTTAACGATGGTGATCCTACGGCTCAACTGGATCTGGGAGGATTGTTCTCCAACCGATTTTCCAACATTATGCCTGTATATAGTTCTCCCAATGGACCTACTGAAATCTACGCCGCTACACGCTATGGACGCCGCTTCATACTCAAAGGTCTAAAGGAGCAATACCGTAATGACCCTATCTATACAATGGCTCTGGCCAAGGAGTTTGAGATCGGCATACAGTTGGATCATCCGAATATCAGACGTACGATCGGTATCGAGACTGTCGATGCTATAGGTAAGGCTATCATATTGGAATATATCGACGGTTATCCGCTCAATGAGATAGTTGCCGCTGGGAAACTGAACATGATGGACGGACGGTCTATCATAGGGCAGATTGCTGACGCATTGGGCTATCTTCACAGTAAACAGGTATTTCATCGCGACCTCAAACCATCCAACATCCTTGTGTCACATCTCGGCAATGCCGTGAAAGTCATCGACTTCAATCTATCTGACAGCGATGAGTTCATCATACTTAAAAATCCTGCAGGATCAAGAAAATATATGGCTCCTGAACAACTGAAGGCCGGAGCTGTCCCATCAGCTGTTACGGATATCTACTCTCTCGGAGTCATCATGAAAGAACTCGCAGCGATGACCGGAGACGAAGAGCTGGAGCTGATCGCGGAGAGATGCACGAATCAGAATGCCGAAAAGCGTCCGCAATCAATACCGCACATCAAATTACCCGCTCCACAGCCATCCATCGCACATTCACTCTCCACCTTCCTTTCTTCAAAAATCCTCACTTACGTAATGGTCTGCATCTGTCTTGCGCTCACAATGACAATAGCACACCTTCTCCTCAATCCGCTTAGCTAAAACACTCTGACATGGAAAAAAATCTTGCTTTAGAAGCTCTTGTAGGTATAACCAACAATAACCTTGGTTACATCCCTTCTACTCCTACCGAGTTCAACGAACTCAGCCGAATGATTCAGAAAAAGACCGGTCGTTCAATAAGCCTCTCTTCCATAAAGCGTATATGGGGATATGTGAAGTATGAAGGGTTTCCATCGGTAACAACTCTCAATAATCTTGCACAATATAATGAGTTCAAGGACTGGGAATCGTTCCTGATGAGTCACTCGACTCAAAATTCCGACGATGATTCGGGATTCATTGAAAAATCGTTGATCAACACCGATTCACTCAATGTCGGCGACCGCCTCTCGCTTAGTTGGAACAATGGCAAGTCATGTGAGATCGAATGCATCGCCCACATGCGCTTTCGTGTCAACGAATCACACAATATAAAATTGGAAGCGGGTGATACATTTACCCTCCACACTCTATGCGTGGGACACCCGATCTACGTAAGTGACATCGAACGCGGTGATCTCCATGTAGCCGCCTACATCGGAGCAAAAAAGGGCGGCCTCTCCACCATCACCCACATCCCCAACTGATAACCCGTCTCCTGAAACTATTGTGAAAAGGGAAAGAGGAAATTTGAGATAAAAAATCAAGGGGGAGGAAGGTCAATGCTGTAAGGCCCGACATTCTTAATTGCTTTTATCTCGACTCCCCTACTCTACGCCTCTCGCTCCGGACTTTAAAAATGGCTTATAATACGCACTATAAACAACAATTTTCCAATGTATTACGCACACAAGCCGTAAGGTTCACAAAGCCCTTGCATGTTAAGTCCACTACATTTGATTGAAATTTATGAACCACAATATGAAGAATTTGAGATTTTATTTATATCTTTGCAATTGAATAAGTGACCTCTTACCAAAGGTTACATACATTCTACGTGTGTTCATTAAATGAATACAGTGATTAATAATTCAGATAGCGTTGCGACAGGGCTTAATGGCGTTGGCGACGCCGTAGGCGTGGGAAAAAGACATTGGTTTGTTGCCATTGTCAACAATAACACCGAAAAAGCCACTGCCCAAAAACTCGCTCGTTTAGGAATCGACCACTATCTTCCGATACAGACGGAAATACGTGTATGGAAGAATGGACGCAAGGCTAAAGTTGACCGTGTAGTCATTCCCTCCACCATATTTATATTCTGTACCGAACAGCAAAGACGCGAAATAGTCACTCTTCCTTTCATAAATCGGTTTATGACAAATCGCGCCGCGGCTTCCGCTAATTCACTCGCCAAGCCGCTGGCCATAATTCCGGAAAGCCAGATCAGACGTCTGCGGTTCATGCTCGGTCAGTCAGATATCCCTGTGACAGTTACCGCCCGCCCCTATAGGGTCGGCGACAGGGTGCGCATCATCCGTGGCAGTTTAATGGGTCTCGAAGGCGAGGTCATGGATATGAAATCTGCTAAAAGTGAACTTGTTGTTGGTCTTGATTTCTTCGGGTGTGCGAAACTCTCGATCGAAACTGTCAATCTGGAAATCATCCCGGCCCTATAATTAAAAAGCCGGCCTTTCATTCATGCCATCGATGCACGAAAGCACGATGCAATCACACAAATTTCAGTCATCATCAATGCCCCTTATCATCTCTGCCTGTAAGCTATTAAGGTGGGGAGAGATGGACTGTTGACTCCTATATAGCCGCTTTTATATAGAATGCTGTATAAAAATCTATTACCATAATCCGAATTAACATCATCACACAATCATAAATGGAAACGGGAAATTATAATATTGCAGTGGCCGGAACCGGATATGTCGGTCTCAGCATAGCCACTCTTCTTGCACAGCACAACCACGTCACTGCGGTTGACGTGATACCCGAAAAAGTAGAGTTGATCAACCGTCGCAAGTCGCCGATTCAGGATGAGTACATCGAGAAGTATCTTACTGAAAAAGAACTGTATCTGACCGCCACGCTCGACGGCGCGGAAGCTTACCGCAATGCCGACTTCATCGTTATCGCCGCTCCCACCAACTATGATCCAGTGAAAAACTACTTCGACACGTCGCATGTCGAGGAGGTGATCGACCTCGTGCTTGAGGTCAATCCCGATGCAGTAATGGTGATAAAATCCACCATCCCGGTCGGTTATTGCCGGTCGCTCTACATGAAATATGCGGCCAAGGGCGTGAAGAGGCTCAATCTTCTCTTCTCTCCGGAATTCCTCCGCGAATCGAAGGCCCTCTACGACAACCTCTATCCCTCGCGCATCATCGTAGGCATTCCCAAAATAATCCCCGATGGACGCTTTGACGAGGAGAATGCCGCCATTGAGAAAGTGGCCGATCTCCCGCGCCTCAATGAAGCGGCCCATACCTTCGCCACCCTGCTCCAACAGGGCGCGATAAAGGAGGATATACCGACACTTTTCATGGGCATGAAGGAGGCGGAGGCCGTAAAGCTCTTTGCCAACACATATCTGGCACTGCGCGTGAGCTACTTCAACGAGCTCGATACCTACGCAGAGGTCAAGGGGCTCGATTCTCAGGCCATAATCGAGGGGATAGGCCTTGATCCACGCATCGGCACTCACTACAATAACCCCTCGTTCGGCTACGGTGGCTACTGTCTGCCCAAGGACACCAAACAGCTCCTCGCCAACTACGCCGATGTGCCTCAGAACATGATGACGGCCATCGTTGAGTCAAACCGTACCCGCAAGGACTTCATCGCCGATCAGGTGCTGAAGATGGCCGGATGGTATGACTATTATGACAATAACACTTTCCGTCCCACTACTAAGAATTCACAATCTGACGCTTCATCCTCCGAACTTGCTGCTTCTTCAGAAGGAGACTGTGTTATCGGAGTCTATCGCCTGACGATGAAGTCCAATTCCGACAACTTCCGCCAGTCGTCGATCCAAGGCGTGATGAAGCGCATCAAGGCCAAGGGTGCGACCGTCATCATCTACGAACCGACCCTTGAGGATGGGTCAACTTTCTTCGGATCGCGCGTGGTCAACGACCTCACCGAATTCAAACGCCTCTCCCGCGCCGTCCTCGCCAACCGCACCTCCCCCGACCTCGCAGACGTCGAGGAAAGAGTATATACCAGAGATTTGTTTTCGAGGGACTGATCTTTTTCGGTATTATACTTCAGAATTAGTAAGTTTCCCCAAAGGAGTTATCGTTCATCTGAGACACAATCACTTAAAATGAGAAGTTCAACACGACTTATCGTCAATACCGGAGCACAATATACACGAACACTTATCAATCTCGGACTATCGCTCTATAGTACACGTCTGATACTTCATGCATTGGGTATGGACGATTATGGTATTTTCACACTGATTGCTGGCGTAGTCTCCATGCTTGCCTTTATAACAAATGCTATGGTTTCTACTACTCAGAGGTTCATGTCCTATCATCAGACAAGGAGCAATCTTGAAACACAGCAGATAATTTTTGGTAACAGTATTATATTGCATCTGTTATTCAGTGCCATAGTCGTATTTTTTCTGGAGTTAGCCAGTCTTTTTCTATTTGATGGATTTCTCAATATCATACCTGAGCGAATTGATGCTGCTAAAATTGTTTATCAGTGTGCCATAGCCATGATAATTTGTTCCTTCATGACCTCTCCTTTTAAAGCATTGTTGATTTCACATGAGAATCTGGTTTATACTTCAATTGTAGAGGTTGTTGACGGGATCATAAAAGTTGTTATTGCTTGGTTATTGACATCCATGGATCACGACAAACTGATTCTATACGGATATTTTATGTTAGGCATAAACCTTCTTAATCTTTTTGCTTTCACTATATATGATATACGTCATTACAAGGAATGTGTCCTACCAAAATTATGTAATTTCAACGGCTCATACATAAAATCCATGGGGTCATTTGTCGGATGGCAATTGTATAGCACAGGGTGTATTATTGGCAGGACACAAGGGATAGCTATAATACTCAACCGCTTTTTTGGTACAGTAATAAATGCTGCGTTCGGCATAGCTTTACAAGTTAGTGCGTCTGTTAATTTTATTTCATCTGCCTTGGTAACTTCAATAAATCCACAGATAGTAAAAGCAGAAGGAAGTGGAGACAGAAAGAAGATGTTTGCCCTTGCCGAAGCCGCCTCAAAGTTTAGCTTCCTTTTGTTAGCAATGGTGATAATCCCAATTTCATTTATCCTCCCGAATCTTCTAAAGTTCTGGCTCAATACCGTACCAGAAGGAAGTGTGCTCTTCTGTCGAGTAATTCTATATACGGCTCTCATTGATCAGATTACTTATGGATTAGGCTCTGCTAATCAAGCTATCGGAAATATCAGACCATATGCGCTTACTGTCAATACAATTAAATTTCTGACTGTTCCATGCCTATGGCTGTTACTTTATATTAATATACCTCTTAATATTGCAATATGGACTTATCCCTCATTTGAATTTGTATGTGCATTATGCCGCATTCCATTTTTGAAATATAGTGGCGGACTACATATCTGGCAGTTTATTTCCAATGTCTTTATTAAAATTATTCTACCCTTTGTTTTCTTGGTATTAACTTATTGGAGCTTATATTCAATAGGAAATATATTGATATATTTATTCAGTTCTATACCCACTACGATTTTATATTGGATCATAATCTATTATGTGTCTCTAAATTCCAAGGAAAAATATATAATCGATTCAATAGTTTCAAAGATTAAGATATAATTAACTATCATTATGTTGGTGACATTTAGTCATGAGTAACAATACATTGATAAAAACTCTCTTTTCTGAAATCAAGTCATTAGTAAAGATGACTTTCCCGAAATGGCAAGCTAATAAGCTATACCGTCAGCATTTCAAAAGGAATATAAACTGGAAACATCCAACAGAATTCAATGAGAAAATCCGATGGATGCAGTTTCACGCTGATACATCCAAATGGAGTCTGCTTGCCGATAAGTATCGTGTAAGGGAATACCTTCAACGACTTGGCTACGGGCATCTTCTCGTTAGACTATATGGTGTTTGGGATAAGGCGTCAGATATAGACTTTGATAAACTTCCAGATAGTTTTGTCCTTAAAACTAATCATGGGTATGGAAGTGTCTTCGTTATTAAAGATAAACATAAGGCCGATTTGGAGAATATACGTAAGCAGTTGACACAAGATTTATCAGAGAAATTCGGAATAGAGACCGCCGAACAACATTATCTCAGGATAAAACCCGTAATTGTAGCCGAAGAATTATTGAAGCAAACAGGAGAGATATCTACCTCCTTAATTGATTATAAGTTTTACTGTATAAATGGCGAACCTCAATTCTGTGGAGTAATGTATAACCGTAGCATCAAGAACCACACATACGACGTAAGACTATATGACAATAACTGGGATGACATCAGTCATCTCTTAGCCTCACATACTCATCAGGGACAGCCAATACCTCGCCCCCATACCTTCGAAGACATGAAATTATTTTGTCGCAAGGTTTGTAAAGAATTTCCATTTATAAGAATGGATTTTTATGAATGTGACGGCAAACTCTATTTTGGAGAATTCACTTTCACCCCAGCAGCGTGTACAGGTGGCTCACTCAGCTTACAAGCTCAAGAATTATTAGCGAATAAAATCAAACTATATAATTCAAAATAAGACTATCTCAATATATAATGGACTACCACTATACATTAATAATTCCGCATTACAATATACCTGATCTATTGGAACGTTTATTGCAGACAATACCTATTCGAGATGATTTACAGATTATTGTTGTGGATGATTGTAGTCCTGATAATTGTAATGTTAAATTAAATCAACTTAGATTAAAATTTCCAAATGTTGAGTTTTATTCGACTGGCACTAATGGAGGTGGAGGGAAAGCCAGAAATGTTGGATTAAAATACGCGAAGGGTAAATATATATTATTTGCAGATGCTGATGATTATTTTGAAGATAATTTCAATGATTTACTAGATAAATATTGTAATCAGATTTATGATATAGTATATTTTTCAGCAATATTTGAGACGGAAGAAGATAATTTAAGATACTATGATAACTATATAAATAAATTTATATGGAAAGCGTTGAAATCAAAAGCCGAGAAAGATTTAAAGTTTATGTTTACACAACCTTGGTGTAAACTGATACGAAACGAGCTAATAACCACTCATTCAATCAATTTCGAGGAATCATCAATTTCGAATGATGTTTTTTTTTCTACACGGGTGGACTATTATGCTAAAACATTTCAAATAGATCCCTCCCAAAGTTATGTTTGGAAAATAAGAAAAACATCGACTTCAAGGGAACTTAATCCTCAAAAAATATTAAAAAGGCTTGAAATAGACCTTATACGCCATAATTTCATTAAGTCTTTAGGTCGGCATGATCATCTTAATTATCTCGCTATGATAGAGGATATTGATATTTCAAAAGATCCAGATTTAAAAAGGTCAGCATTAGAAATATGTAAGAAATTCAATATATCAAAAAAAGAAATTTTTATTGTCCGACTAAAACGAGTTCTTCGTACTTTATTAAAATAAGACTCTGACGATGTTGTCTCCCATACCGAGCCTAGTATTAGGACAAATAATACTGTTTACCTTGGCAATGTTGCCTCTTTTTGCTAGGATTAAATATAGTAACGGCAATTTATACATACATCATATTCGGGATCATCGGACCACTGTTGCTTTTCTTGGATTTATATTTTGTGTGTTTGCAAGTTATGATGGCGATTGGTATCATTATTACGACATAGTAGTTGAAAATTTTGAACATCCTAATCCCTATTCTCATATTGAGCCACTCCACATGTGGATCATTACCACTATCTCATTTGGCTTCTATATCTGGTGGCGAATTATAATTTGGGGAGCGGCATTTCTACTACTTTATTTTTCATTCGAAAGACTCAAAATAAATGATTTGCTTACATGGAGTTCTATAATTGCTATTAGTGTTATTCAAATGAGTACTGGTAGGGTATATTTGGGAATAGCGTTGATGTTTTATGGATTTTGTTGTGTCCTAATTCCAATTAAGAAAAGATATTCTGTGATAAAAGGGCTTCTTATAATGGCTTTATCTATTTATTTCCATAAAAGTATGGTAATTTATATCTGTGCTGCTATTCTATCTCTAGTATATTATAAAAAGTGGATGTTAACAGTGGCTCTATGTGCCATACCGATTCTAATTAAGATATTTCTCTCATTGCTTATTTCATATCTCGGTAGTGGAGAGGCGGTTCATTCTGTCTTTGTATATCTTGAGGCAGATCAGATAGCTCAAGGTCCAGGGATATTGATATACTTGAGACTATTATATCTTTTAATGTTTGCTATTTTTATTATATCCTCTATATACGTTGTCAAATATCTTAATTTACCATTAAATACATTCCGACGTATATGGCAAATGGCTTTTATCCTTATATGCTTGTATATCGTTGTATTTTGTGCATTGACTTTAAATGGTATAGGCAGTACATCTATTTCTGGACGAATCACACTCGGATTATATTTCCCATTAGCTATAATATTATCAAAAATGTTGAGAGATAAATTTAAAACTAAATTGAATCTTTCACTATTATTTCTATTTTACATTATAGGTGTGTACCGATTGATGTATGCATACTACATACAGTCTTTAGGTGGAGGTATTTAATTAAATTGATTATGTTTTTAAGTATAATTGTTCCCATATATAAAGTAGAACCGTATATTATCCGCTGTTTAGACAGTTGTCTAAACCAATCAAACGTAAAATTAGGTGTGGACTATGAAATCATAGCCGTAGATGATGGCAGTCCTGATAAAAGCGGTGAAATAGCTGATGAATTGTTGGATGATAAACATGGATGTACCGTAATACATCAGGAGAATAAGGGTCTATCAGAAGCACGTAACGCAGGATTACAGATTGCACAGGGTGAATATGTTTGGTATGTTGATTCCGATGACTGGATTGAGACAGATGCTGTAAGCCAATTATATACTATTGTCAATGATTCCGATTCTCCAGATGTTATAATGATCAGATCTCAAGTTGAAAATGATAACGGGCCTCAAAATATTTGGCATGATGAATGGAAACATGAATCTGAAATAAAGACTGGATTACAGGTATTATGTGAAGATAATTGGCTTACTCCGGCACAATTTTTCATTGTAAATAGAGAATTTATATTGTCAACTAAACTGAAGTTTAAACCGGGAATTTTACATGAAGACAACCATTATACTCCACGATTATTGTATTTTGCAAAAATGATTAGACGAACCAACCATGTATTATATCATTCCTACATTAATTCTAATTCCATAACTACCACGCCAAATTCTAAACGCTCATTCGACCTATTATCTACCTGTAATGATCTTTCTCTTTTTGCTGACAATCATTATTTTTCTAAAAAAGAGGAAAAAATGTGGAATAAATTTATTGCGATTACCCTAAATTCGGCTCTATTCTTAATAAAAAATCATCGTGAAGATATAAAGATAAAATTTAACACTGAACTTTCGAATAGTAGCAGATTATTTTACAGAATGAGACATTCAGGTTCAATACGTCATATCATAGAAGGTATTATATTTAAATACTCAAAAAACTATATTTTAATATATAACTTATTAACTAGGGGATAGTACAGATAATGAGACCAAAGATAAGCATAATCATTCCTACATATAAACCTTCAGAACTGTTTTTTGAATGTTTATCCTCAATATCTCGTCAAAGCTATGATAATTTTGAACTTATAATTGTATTAAATGGGTGTAATGAACCTTATTATTCAAAAATATCTGTATGGATTAGTGAGTTAAATATGGTTCAGAAAGCAATAATAGTACAAACTGATAAAGGAGGAGTATCGAATGCAAGGAATATAGGTTTGGATTTAGCTAGAGGAAATTATATTGCTTTCATTGACGATGATGATTTAATTACAAAAAGATACATAGAAGAATTAGATTCAGGAATTGGGGATAACACCACCCTTGTGGTAAGCAATGTGGAATTATATCCACCATCTAATGGTACTCAAATAAATTATCCTCCTGCAAAACAGTATGAAATAGTTAAAGAGAGAGGATTTAAGACATTATATAGCTCTAGAAGACTTTTAAATGCCCCTTGGATGAAACTTTTTCCAAAATCTATGATTGGATCGACACGTTTCGATACACATATTTCGTTAGGTGAAGATGCACTATTTTGTTTTACAATTTCTAAAAACGTAAAGCATATTTATGCCACATCATCATCTGCTAAATATTTATATCGTTTAAGGAATGGCGGTAATTCATGGGTAAATAAATCACAAGCTTATTTACTTTTTCACATGATATATTTAATATACCGTTATACAACCATATATCTATCCTCTCCATTAAAATATAGTTTCAAATTATTTATAAATAGGATTATGGCAACAATTAAGAGCTTTTCTACTAATATTTTAAAGAAAGCTCTATAGAAATTTATATTCAATGGGAAAAAAAACAGTAGTTATAATATCTCTTAATTATCGAGTGGCGCATGTTGCCCATTTAGTGGCAAGTTATTATCAAATGGAAGAATTAGGATACAAAAGCATTCTATGCATAAATCCAAAGTTAATACCCTTTATTCCAAAAGGGTTAAACTATGTGACTTCTATTAGAAATCTAAAATCAGTTGACGTTGCTCTTTTTTGGTTTCCTGCATTTTCTAATATAAAATTAATGTTACAACTAAAAATTCGATTCCATTCACGAATTATCTATGTTTTCCATGAACCTCTTGAAAAATTTAATACTTATAGAAATTTGGGGTTGTCCAAAATGGAAATATTAAAAATATATCTTAAGTACATTTATTCTTTATTGTTTTTAATAATATCTGATAGTATTATTCTTCCATCAAAAAAAGCATTAAATATCTATAAAGACTCTTTTGGATATAAAGTGAATCGGAATATTTCTTATATTCCTTTACTATTTAATGATGAATCATTTTCCATACCTCCTAAAAGAGAATTTATATCATACATCGGAACAATTGCACGTGACCATGCTTTTAATGAATTTATTAATTTCATCTTATCAATAAGCGAGAATAATCATCTCAAATATAAATTGAAGTTCTTAATCGCTACTAGAAATTTGGTACCGCGTACACCAGACTTAGACAAATTGATACAGAAAGGCATCTTAAAAATTATCGAGGGGAAACCACTTACAGATTATGAAATAAACCTATATTATGCTAAATCATATGTGGTCTGGAATGCATATAACAGGACGACACAAAGTGGAGTGCTCGCAAAAGCATCAATGTTTGGCACTCCAGCAATCGTAAAGAAAGATAATTTATCTGAATTCTCAATTGATGGATATAATGTAAAGGCAGTTAGTTCTAATACAGATATTGATGAACTTTTTAGGGCTGTTAATGAAGTAATTGCAAATATTGACATCTACAGCAAAAATAGCCGACAAATGTTTGAATCCACTTTTTATTATAGGGTTCATAATGATCAGATAACTTCAATTATAAAGAATCTCTAAACTATTTTAAGAAAATCTCTTTCCAATAATAAGAGAATGATTGTATATAACTCTTTTTCCTATAAGAAATACGGTAAAAAGGATAAAGAATCTCATGATTAATATTGCAAAAATATCACTTTCTAACTACCATATTTCCAAAAATGATTCGTTCCATCATCTTCCATATTATCTATTGGAAAAACAAGCTCTTCATGCGTAGGATAAAGATGAAAGGCTACAATGTAATATTTTCATTTCCAAATAGTTGTATTCAGCTAGGGGGGGTAATATAAACTCCTCATTCACAAGCAATATGCTTGGTCTATGGCAGCGAACCATTATGGTGGCAAGATATGGGGGGCAGATTGAGATAGGAGATGGATTTGGAATATCAGGATCAACCATCTACTCAACTAAATCTATTAAGATAGGTAAAAATGCGACTATCGGAGCTAACTGTAAAATAATCGACAATGACTTCCATCCTTTGGATCCTGAACAACGAAGGCTCAATCTCAATGAGGAGCATACCGCACGTGCCCCTATAGTTATTGGTGACAATTGCTTCATAGGAATGAACAGTATAATCTTGAAGGGAACGACAATTGGAAATAATGTCGTTGTTGGTGCTGGAAGTGTGGTTCACGGCACTTTTCCGGATAACTGCATTATTGCCGGTAATCCTGCCAAAATCATCCGGCAGATAAACCCATAATCAATTATTATTTTATGAAAATCTCCATCATCACCGCCACCTACAACAGCGGTGCGACACTTCGTGACACATTGGAAAGTATTCTGAACCAATCATACCCTGATTATGAGGTACTCATAATCGACGGAGGCTCAAAGGACAGTACTAAGCAGATTGTCGATGAATATATCCCTAAATTCAATGGAAAACTCAAATGGCATACCGGTAAAGACAAAGGTCTGTATGACGCGATGAACAAAGGTATAAGCCGTGCCGCAGGGGATATAATTGGCATACTGAATTCTGATGACTTTTACGCGACTCCAGATGTTCTGGAAACGATCGCAAAGACCTGTGAGAGAGTCGAGGCCGTATATGGGGATCTTGATTTCGTAGATGAAGAAAACACCGATAAAGTCGTAAGGCAATGGCGAGGCTCACAGCATGAGCCGGGGGCATTCCTGAAAGGCTGGCATCCGGCCCATCCAACATTCTATGCCCGACGGGAATGTTATGAGCGACTCGGTGGTTTCGATATCAGCTTCGATGTGTCAGCAGACTTCGAACTAATGCTCCGCTTCATAGAAAAGGGGAGACTCTCAAACCGCTATATCCCAAAAACTTTCGTCAAGATGCGTATGGGTGGCGAAAGCACCGGATCTATCAGCAAGATTATTCAAGGTAATAAGAATGTACTTCGGGCATTCAGAAAGAATGGATTTAAAGTTCCTAAATTCTATCTCGTACGCCGTCTCACTCCTAAGGCTTTAAATATAATTAAAAATAAACTCCATATATGAAAATCGCAATGATCGGTGCTAGCGGATTCGTCGGCACAAGACTGCTTGACCTTCTACGTGAGGATTCCAAGAAATACGAATGCAAGAATATCGATCTCCTGCCGAGCCACTTTTTCAATGACATAACTACTATTGGTGATGTGCGCGAGCAGGAGCAGATGGATCGTGAACTTAATGGTGCTGACATAGTGATACTCCTTGCCGCACAGCACCGCGACGATGTCTCACCCGTATCATTATACTATGATACCAATGTGGGAGGTATGGAGGTGACTCTGAAAGCGATGGAAAAGAATAGCATAAAGCGTATCATTTTCTTCTCATCAGTTGCTGTATATGGTCTCAACAAGAAAAATCCCGACGAGAACCATCCCGCAGATCCGTTCAACCATTACGGCAAATCTAAATGGCAGGCCGAACAGGTGCTGCAGAAATGGTATGAGTCACATCCAGACTGGAATATCGACATCATCCGTCCCACCGTCATCTTCGGTGAGCGTAACCGTGGCAATGTCTATAACCTACTGAAACAGATCTCATCCGGAAAGTTCCTCATGGTCGGAAAAGGCGAGAACAAGAAGTCGATGGCATACGTGGGCAATATCGTGGCCTTCGTGAAGTTCATGATCGATAAGGTGACCACAGGCTACAACGTGTTCAACTACATCGACAAGCCTGACAACAACATGAACCAGCTTGTCGCCCATGTATCGAAGGTGCTCGATAAGCATATACCCGCTACCCATTTCCCATATTGGCTCGGTATGCTCGGCGGCTACGGTTTTGATGTGTTGGCCAAGCTCACAGGAAAAAAGCTTACCGTATCATCCGTGCGCGTTAAGAAATTCTGCGCTACCACCGAATTTGACGCCAAGAAGGCCCATTCGTCAGGCTTCAAAGCACCTTATACTCTTGACGAGGGTCTTGCCCGCACACTCGAATTCGAGTTCGTGCATCCCCGGACTGACGACATCCAGTTCATCAGCGAATAGTCTGTCAGCCAGTAGTAACCACATTAAATTCAAGTTAACTTCAAATATAGAGTTCCTAATCCAACATTTCTAATGAAAACCGCATTAATCACCGGTATCACGGGTCAGGACGGCTCGTTCCTTGCCGAGTTCCTGATCGAGAAGGGCTATCAGGTCCACGGCACCATCCGCCGGTCCTCCGTCGATTTCCGCGAGCGCATCGCACACCTCGAGGGACATCCCCAGTTCCACCTCCACTACGCCGATCTCGGCGACTCGATGTCGATCATGCAGGTCGTGTCGAAGGTGCGCCCCGACGAGATATACAACCTCGCGGCTCAGAGCCACGTGCAGGTCTCGTTCGACTCCCCAGAGTTCACCGCCGATGTCGATGCGACAGGCGTGCTCCGCATACTTGAGGCCGTCCGCCTCTGCGGGCTCGCCGATACCTGCCGCATATATCAGGCATCGACCTCCGAGCTCTACGGCAAGGTCGAGGAGGTCCCCCAGAACGAGAGGACACCCTTCCATCCCTACTCCCCCTACGCCGTGGCCAAGCTCTACGGATTCTGGATCGTCAAGGAGTACCGCGAGGCATACGGCATGTACTGCTGCTCGGGCATCCTCTTCAACCACGAGTCGGAACGCCGAGGCGAGACATTCGTCACCCGAAAGATCACCCTCGCAGCGGCCCGTATCGCGCAGGGCAAGCAGGAGAAACTCTACCTCGGTAACCTCTCGTCGCTCCGCGACTGGGGATACGCAAAGGACTATGTCGAGTGCATGTGGCTCATACTCCAGCAGCCCGAACCGGAGGACTACGTCATCGCCACGGGCGAGCAGCACTCCGTGCGCGAGTTCTGCCTCCACGCCTTCCGCCGCGCCGGCATCGAGCTTGAGTTCGTCGGGGAGGGCGAGAACGAGAAGGGCATCGACAAGGCGACCGGCAAGGTGCTCATCGAGGTGTCGCCCGACTTCTACCGCCCGACTGACGTTGTGAACCTCTGGGGTGACCCGACCAAGGCGAGGGAACAGCTCGGCTGGGATCCCTCGAAGAAGACCTCGTTCGAGCAGCTCGTCAACCTCATGGTCGATGCCGACATGGCCAAGGTGGCCGTCGAGCGCGCCGGAGAGCAGGTCAAGATGAACCTTGAAGAATATCTCGAAAAGGGAATTGTGAAGTAAACCGGGGCTGTACTCCAAACATAGAGTATTAAGTATCAGGGTTCAAGTGGGCTGTATGGCCTGTCAATCAGTCTAGGCCATAGTTGCTTGATCCCTTATCCCCTAATCCTTATCTTTGACATTTATGGAAAAGAATTCCAAGATCTATGTCGCCGGACACCGCGGGATGGTCGGGTCGGCCATCGTCCGTGAGCTCAGGCGGCAGGGCTACACGAACATAATCACGCGGACTCACGCCGAGCTCGACCTCATAGACCAGCAGGCCGTAAACGACTTCTTCGCTGCCGAGAAGCCCGAATACGTCTTCCTCGCCGCTGCGAAGGTGGGCGGCATCGAGGCGAACTCATCCGCCCTCGCAGACTTCATGTACGACAACATGATGCTGGAGATGAACGTCATACACGCAGCATGGAAAAACGGCTGCAGGAAACTCGAGTTCCTCGGCTCGTCGTGCATCTATCCACGAATGGCTCCGCAGCCAATGTCCGAGTCGTGCCTGCTGACCTCCGAGCTCGAGAAGACCAACGAGGCATACGCCCTCGCAAAGATCTCCGGCCTGAAATACTGCGAGTTCCTAAACCGCCAGTACGGCACGGACTACATATCCGTCATGCCGACCAACCTCTACGGGCCAAACGACAACTACCACCCCACACACTCCCATGTCCTGCCCGCGCTCATCCGCCGCTTCAACGAGGCGAAGCTCGCTGGAGATCCCGTCGTGGTCTGCTGGGGTGACGGATCGCCGCTGCGCGAGTTCCTCTACGTCGATGACCTCGCTGAGCTGTGCGTGTTCCTGATGGACAGCTACTCCGGTAACGAGACCGTCAATGCGGGTACGGGCAAGGAACTTACCATCAAGGCTCTCGCCGAACTCGTTGCCAAGACCGTCGGCTATGAGGGACGGATAGAGTGGGACACCACCAAGCCCAACGGCACACCCCGCAAGCTCCTTGACGTCTCCAAGGCCACCAGCCTCGGCTGGACGGCATCAACTCCCCTCGCCGAAGGAATCCGTCTGGCCTACGCCGACTTCCTCAATAACCCTATGAGAGCAGAAAGGTAGATCATACCTGTGCAGGGAAAAATCTACTGGTAAATAGAATTTGCCTATGTATGTAATATCTATACATAACGACAAATATATTTACACGGTATAAATCTGCTATTGTAATAGGTAAATTTATTTAAAGAATTAGGTATATAAGTATCTTATTTCAATATTTAGCTAAATATCCTGAAAAATGCTTTTCAGAAAATGAATTTGAGGTGGCATAAGATACTTATTCTCATAGCAAATATGATCAAACCAATCCATATAGCCAGTTGAAATGAATGTGATTTCAATTGAGTTATAAGAGGGACGTATAT
>JAAVDF010000008.1 GCA_014801945.1 Bacteroides sp. | reverse complement strand
TATAAAAGTCCCGCAAGGGTTACTAACGAAAAAACTTATTGACGTTTTAATATTTAAGAGTTGGTTAAGGTAAATTGTTTAGTGTTATGACTTGTCTCTACTTGCTACTCAATATTTTGTGGCTCGGTGCTCTGTTCCGGCTTTTCGATAACGATTCTGTCATTTCCCTTCTTGAGCTTTTTGAAGGGAATGGTGTACATAAGCGAGAAGTTGCCGGTCATGGATGCACCGCGTTTGCCGAAACCGGGGATGAACATCGGTTCTCCCACAGGATTCTTGCTCTCGTGCATGACCGAGTGATAGATGATGTTCCATCCGAGCGACCACGCCTTGTAGATCTTAACTTTCAGTCCGAAAGTTATCTCGATGTAACCGACGGTGGATCTTTGGTCAGGGATGGTGAAATGCGACGGATCATTCCAGTAGCCTTCATCGACCGTCACGTCTGTCACGCTCCATTTGAAGTTGGTCAGACCGTAACGCAGACCCATCTGCAGTTTGTAGTCGGGATTTGAGTTGTAAAAGAAATTATAGGACGCACCAAGTTTCACGTAGGGCGACACGGGAGTCCTGAACGTGAAGTTAGATCCGTCGGGGGTATCGTTGCAGTTATCCACTCCGATGGCGAGGAAGGGGAAATAGCGGTTATGGAGACTGACTTCAGCCCATACGTCGCCGAGTCCGTAGTGAGATCCGGTGGCGCGCATGAGGCCGTTCCACAGGTTCACACCACCGATTATCTCATGGAGCAGCGGATATTCCATTTTAGGAGGAGCAGCGAGCATTCCTGAATCGACCACTTCCTTGCCGGAGACGGTATCGACAAGGATGCTATTGCCGTTGGGATCAAGCATCTCGACGAGATTCGTGCGGTCAAGTTTCCGTTCGCGCTCCACAGTCGGTGTTGTTCCGGGTGAAGTGGGCTGGACGGGAGTGACGCGTCGCTGTGCCGACAGCTGAAGGCCGACGGCAGTCACGATTACGAGCGTCAGCAAGCGCGCCGACAATCCGAAGGACGGACGTATGTGTGATATGAATCTGTGCATTGTCATAGGCAACTTCCAAGTGCTCATTCTTCCTGTACGTCTCCATCTCCATTGCCGTCGCCGTCACCCTCGTCGGGGTCAGCCGTGCGGAAGAAAATCTTGATCCGCTCGATGTCAAGATTCGTGATGAGTGAATCCGTGACCGCGACGGAGTCGATGAGATGAGTGGTGTAGGAGTAAGAAGTGATGAGGTAGTGATACATTGCTCCGCAGTCCTCCGATGCGAAGTAGGGTGTAGCCGTATAGTCGAAGCGGATCGTATCGACGAGCCACGGATAATCAAGGGCCTTCTGTTTGTACTTGATGTAGAACTCCGTTGAAGGACTTGTGGCACGCAGAGGAAGATAGACCTGTGAGGCGCGCGAACCCGGTCCGAGCAGGAGGGTATCGTTGGGGGCATCGACACCTCCGACTGCGATAGAGTCGGGGAGTATGGACTCTTCGGTCGAGCTTGAGTAGAAGCCGGCGAGGGGAACCGAATTCTGATTCTCCGTACATCCGACGTTGCTGCACGCGCTCACAGCGAGCCATATCGTCACGACGACCGTGATTATGTGGAAAAAGCTTTTCACAAAAGAGAGTGGGCGTTTATATTATTGTTTATCGTGTGCGGGTTTGCCATTCATGTCGGCATACGCGGCACGCCGCGTCCCGTGAGGATCAGAACTTACCCCATTTGACTATTTCCGAAAGCTCTTTGCGCTTCTTGACGGGCACTTCTGTTCCTTCGGTGGGATAGCCGATGGGGAGAATGGCTATGGGCTCTACGCCATCAGGTAGTCCGAAAGCCTCGCGGACGGGCTGCGGATCGAAGTTGCAGATCCAGCATGTCTCAAGTCCGATGGTCGTTGCGGCGAGACAGAGATGCTCTACGGCTATTGCCACGTCGATGTCGGTGTGGTCCTTGCCGTCGCTTCCACGGTGCCAAGCCTCGTCATGCAGACCGCAGGCCACGATAAATTCCGGGGCTGTGCGTGCCCAGTCTCGGTCATAGCTTTTCAGGATTGCAGCGCGCTGCTCCTCGGAGTCTGCCACGAGAAACATCCACGGCTGACGGTTGCAGGCCGAGGGTGCGAGACGTGCAATGTCGATGACCGTCAGGATGGCGTCGCGCTCGACCTTGCGGTCGGAGTAGGCGCGGCATGAGAATCGCTGTTCGGCTATGCGGTATAGTTGGGGGTATGCGTTTGATTTCATTGTCAGTCCTATTTTATTGGCCGGTCAGTCTGGCCGGCGGGGTAATGCGTATGTTCTTGTTCGTTCCTCTGCCGGTGGCGGGATCTTCATTCATTCTCCTTGACTCCGAGCCACTCCTTGATCTCGTAGTGGTTGCGTCCCGGAGCGTTGCGGACAATCAGCTCGCCGATAAATCCTGTAAGGAACAGCATCGTTCCCAGTAGCATCATTGTGAGCGAGAGATAGAAATATGGTGAGTCCGTTACGAGTATGTAAGGATTGCCGTGAGCCATGTCCCAGAGTTTCCCGAATCCGACCACCATGACTGCGATGAATCCGATGATGAACATGAGTGAGCCCAAGAGTCCGAAGAAATGCATCGGCTTAGCTCCGAACTTACCTGTGAACCATAGTGTTGCGAGGTCAAGATAGCCGTTGACGAAGCGGTCGAGACCGAATTTGGTGACTCCGTATTTACGTGCCTGATGATGCACCTCTTTCTCTCCGATGCGGCTGAAGCCGGCGTTCTTGGCGAGATAGGGGATGTAGCGGTGCATGTCGCCATAGACTTCGATGTGTTTCACCACATCCTTACGGTAGGCTTTCAGGCCGCAGTTGAAGTCGTGGAGGTTCTTGATACCGCTGACCTTGCGGGCTGTGGCGTTGAAAAGTTTCGTCGGGATGGTTTTCGACAGCGGATCGTAGCGTTTGCGTTTCCAGCCCGACACGAGGTCATAGCCGTCGGTCATCACCATGCGGTAAAGTTCTGGGATCTCGTCGGGCGAGTCCTGAAGGTCGGCATCCATTGTGATCACCACGTCGCCCTGAGCGGCCTTGAAACCGGTATTAAGGGCTGGCGATTTCCCGTAGTTGCGGCGGAACGATATGCCGTGGAGTGCGGGATTCTTCTTAGTGAGGTCACGTATCACCTTCCATGAGTCGTCGGTGCTTCCGTCATCGACAAAGATCACTTCATACGTGAAGTCGTGGTCAGTCATCACGCGCTCGATCCATGCGGCAAGCTCCGGGAGCGACTCGGCTTCGTTATAGAGGGGTATGACCACTGATATATCCATTGTCTGTTGTCCTGTTGGGTTGGTTAAATTCCGGTTTGATTTTTTTGTTTGGTGAACTGTTCCTTGCCCGGTGTGATCCGGACGGAGGAAGAGGGTAGGGCTTATTCCATTCCGCGTTCCCGTCGGTGACGCGCGCTCTTGTGGCGCAGAGCGAAGAAAGAGCTGATGAGTATTGACAGGATCGATCCGCTGACGATAGCGGCCATGATGAGTTCGGAGATTATGGCCATCGGCGAGGGAATGAAGTTGGCTTTTATCAATTGCTCGGCCATGTCGGCGGCCTCCTCAAGTGACGTTCCCGGAGCCTGACGTCCGACCTCCACGAGGTTCTTGAGCTGATTCAGCACAAATTCCGGCTCGATCCATTTCATGTAGATCGCAAGGAATGTGCTGCATATCAGCATACCGCACACGAAAGTCACCACGCCGAGCATCCACATCATCGGGAAGGTGGCACACTCCTGAAGCTCGCGGTCATAACGCCTGATCATCAAGAAGATCACCACCGGGACTGCAACCATCAGCGTGAACGACAGCAGGCCGAGCATGGGAAGCTTGGTGGCGAATATGGAGCTGAAAAACATCAGCGTGAGATAGAGCCCGAAGATCAATCCGAAGTCTGCGCCACGGCGGTATGGTGAAGTTATTATTTTTCTGTCTGAAGTCATGGATTTTAAGGATGTGAGGGAAGTAAGATTCCTCACGACTTGCAAAGTTAGTTATTTTTTGGCACTTTTTCAAGAAAGTTGTAACTTTGTGCTTCCATGAATGCATTTCCTTTTAAATATATCCTCCAGCGACTCCTTATCCTGCTCGTGTTCTGCGGGCTGGGAGGATGCAGGATAAGCTATAAGCTCAATGGCGCGGCCATTGACTATTCGGTCTATAAGACCATTTACGTGTCCAACTTCCCCATTCGTGCAGCTCTGGTCTATCCTCCTTTGCAGCAGACGTTTGAAAACGAGTTGTTGGACTACATTACGCGCAACACCCGTCTGCGCACCGTCGATAATCCCAACTCCGATCTTCAGCTTGAAGGCGAGATCACCGGCTACAGCCTTTCGCCGCAGGCCGTGACGGAGAACGCTTACGCCTCTCGCACTCGACTGACCATTCAGGTCAAGATCCGTTATGTCGATAATAAGGCCGAGGGCAAGGATATCGACCAGACTTTCAGTGCCTACCGCGACTTTGACAGTTCGGAGATGCTCACCGATGTGCAGGATCAACTTTGCAACGAGATCTCAAAGGAACTTGTTGATCTGATCTTCAACGCCACCCTCGGTGACTGGTAATCCGATTAGTATTTACAAAACAATCTTAGCCTGAGTCAAAATCATGGACGACGCTCTAAGCCATTACCTCCGCGCGCTTGCCGACCCCGAAATCCCGGTCAGCCTCTCAGCCGTAGAACGACTCATGAAGGATTACCCCTTCTTCACGCTTCCCGCGCTCACGCTGATGCAGCGTGAGGGGAGCGCGCTTCCTGCCGAGACACGTCGCAAGCTGCTGGAACACATAGCCCTGAATGCACCTGACCCGGCCGCTTTCGCCGCGCTTTCCGATCCTGAACGCGACACGTGGACCGACTTTTATCCTGCCGAGCGTAAAGCACCGGTGACGACCGAGAATGTCATAGATACCTTCCTCGCCACCTACGGCCATTCGTCTCCGCAGGAGGATGCCTTGCTCGAACGGCTCATCTTTCACCCGACCGCGGATTATTCCATGCTCCTTGCGCGCGAAGAGCAGGAGGTTCCAGAACCGCAATCCACGGTGGCCGATGATACGCAGGATGCCCTTATTAACTCTTTTCTCCTCAAATACGGGGATTCCTCCGAAGATGAAACCCTTTCTGTGCCTGAAGCCATTCAGGCTGCCCCGGAGGTGACGGCCGAGGTGACAGGGGATGATCCGGTTGACGATGAGGTGACGGCGGAGTGCGATCCACGGCCGGCCGATTCAGTCGGCCCCGATGTTGATGCCGCCGATACGGTCGCTTCTGATGAGCCGAATGTCGCCGCGCCGGTTGACCATCCGGTGGGCATCTCAGAAGTCGCAACCGACACCTCACTTAGCGAGAGTCTTGCGAAAATCTATATACGCCGGAAGCGTTATGACAAAGCTTTTGAAATAATTCACGGTTTGAGTTTGAATAATCCAAAAAAAAGTGTTTACTTTGCAGACCAATTGCGCTTCCTGCGTAAATTAATGCTCAATTCGAGTCTGAAAGAAAAAAATAAACCATCAAATTAACTATGTATATCGTATTGATCATCCTGACGCTCATCTGCGCTGTGCTTCTCATCTGCGTTGTGCTCGTTCAGAAGTCCAAAGGCGGAGGCCTTTCATCATCGTTTGCCGGTTCAAACCAGATCATGGGCGTGCGTCGCACCAACAGTTTTATCGAAAAGCTTACTTGGGGTCTTGCAGGTGCAATCTGTGTTCTCTCGATCCTCGCCACTTTCGCAATGCCCAAGGCAATCAACCTCAATTCTTCGCGTGTGACAGCCACTCCTACCGAGCAGGTTGTTCCCGGTGACTTCAACACTGCCGCACCTGAGGCAGCTCCTGTCGCCGCTCCCGCCGCTCCTGCATCGGAGACTCCTGCTGAAGCTCCCGCAGAGACTCCCGCAGCTGAATAATCGGTCTGCCGATAGTTGGGTTGAATTATCTTATACAGCCTGCTCTGACACATTGAATTTTATTTCAAAAGTCGGTGCAGGCTTTCGTCGTTATCCCGGCCATCATCTGGAAGGGCCGTCATAATCCACAAACTTTACTGATGAAAGAATTTTATCAAATACTTCTCCGCTTTGTCCCGCCTTACAGGAAGTATCTTTTCCTGAACATATTCTTCAACTTTCTCGCAGCCTTCCTCACTCTCTTTTCGTTTGCCCTGATCATCCCCATTCTGGAGATGCTCTTCAAGGTCAAGGAGGCTGTCTATGAGTTCATGCCTGTTGGGTCAGCCTCGCTGAAGGATGTGGCTATGAATAATTTCTACTGGATGACGCAGGAGTGTATCAACGACTGGGGTGCGATCCGCACTCTCGTAGCACTCTCGGCTCTCCTCGTCGTGATGACGGCTCTCAAGACCGGGGCTACATACGCCAGCCTCTACTATGTGATCCCGATGCGCGCCGGTATCGTGCGTGATATCCGCAACTTTGTCTATGACAAGATCGTGTCGCTTCCGATATCCTACTTCACCTCCGAGCGTAAGGGCGACGTGATGGCCCGTATGACCGGTGACGTTGCCGAGATTGAAAATTCGATCATGTCGTCGCTCGATATGCTTTTCAAGAATCCCGTCATGATCATTGTCTGCCTTACAATGATGATCTTCATCTCATGGCAGCTCACCCTGTTTGTGCTCGTACTTCTGCCTATAGCAGGTATGATCATGGGGCGTGTCGGCAAGCGTCTGAAACGCAAGTCGCTTCAGGGACAGCAGCAGTGGGGTCTGATCATGAGCTATATTGAGGAAACCCTCGGCGGCCTCCGCATCATCAAGGCTTTCAACGCTGAGGACAAGGTGAGGGATCGTTTCCGCAACGGTAACCAGCGTTTTTTCAACATCACTGCTTCGGTGCAGCGTCGTCAGTCCCTCGCTCATCCCATGAGTGAGCTTCTCGGCACGCTCACTATTGCCATCGTGCTCAGCTTCGGCGGTGCACTCATACTGACCGGAACATCGGGTATGAACGCGGCCTCGTTCATTTACTACATGGTGATCTTCTACAGTATCATCAATCCTGCCAAGGACCTCTCCAAGGCTGTCTATAACATTCAGAAAGGTCTTGCGGCAATGGAGCGTGTGGATGCCATCCTCGCCGCTACGAATCCCATCACCGATCCTGAAAAACCGAAGGAGATCAAGGATCTGCAAGGCCATATCCGCTACGATAACGTGACTTTCGGTTATGATCCCGAACTGCCGGTCGTGAAGAATATAGATCTCGATATTCCCGCCGGAAGCACGGTGGCTCTCGTCGGGCAGAGCGGAAGCGGAAAATCGACACTCGCCGACCTCCTCCCGCGCTTCTATGACATAAACAAAGGCCACATCACTGTCGATGGCTGCGATCTCCGCGACCTCCGCGTGCATGATCTCCGCAGTTGCATGGGCAATGTCAATCAGGAGGCCATTCTGTTCAACGACACCATCTTCAACAACATTGCTTTCGGCGTGAAGAACGCCACGATGGAGCAGGTCGTCGAGGCGGCCAAGATTGCCAACGCGCATGAGTTCATCCTCGCCACCGAACAGGGCTATGAGACCAATATCGGTGACCGTGGCTGCCGTCTGTCAGGCGGTCAGCGTCAGCGTCTGTCCATAGCGCGNGCCATCCTCAAGAATCCNCCNATACTCATTCTNGACGAAGCAACCTCCGCTCTCGACAGCGAGAGCGAGAANCTTGTGCAGGANGCTCTGGANCGGCTGATGAAGGANCGCACCACGCTCGTNATTGCCCACCGCCTTTCGACNATNAAGAANGCCGANNTGATCTGTGTGCTCCATGAGGGTGAGATCGTCGAGCNCGGCACNCACGATGAGCTTCTCGCNCTCAACGGCTACTACACCCGNCTCGTCGAGATGCAGTCGATGAAGTNATAAGTATGAAAAAATAATATTTTGATCCATGAAAAAATTTCTCAACGCATTTTTGGNGTTTCAGATTGNTTTTTTTGTTGCTGCAATNCTGCTGTGGTTCAACAATGAGCTTAAAACCAGTGCTTTGATTCTTGATGTGNTTGCGGTCGCAGTGTTTTTCGGCTACTATCTTGTTTCCGTTAAGGAGCTGCGCAAGCGGAGCTGACGTATGTCTTGACGGAGCGTGAGGCCTACTCTNCATTTTACATGGATTCATCCGTNNATTTAAGCATTTTGTTGGCAAAATGTTGGTAAATGGCTAAATAATGTGTATATTTGCCATGAAATTATCTTAAACACGCTTTCCTGTCCTCAGCCTGTGCCGATTCGGCTGAGCCTCTGGCTTGACATAGTGCTTCAATCTTTGTCGGACGGAAGTGACTTTTTGACTTTTGCAANATGGAAAAAATTGACAATTTAGACAGGAAAATCTTAGAGATTATCATGCGCAACGCGCGCATNGCATCCAAGGACGTCGCACAGGAATGTGGCGTCTCCCGTGCAGCCATCCATCAGCGCATNCAGCGTATGATAGATCTTAATGTCATTACAGGTTCAGGTTATCTTGTTGATCCGAAGGTGCTTGGNTACCGNACATGTACNTATATNGGTGTNAATCTCGAACGTGGAGCAATGTACCGCGAGGTAGTGCCTCAACTCGAAAAGATACCCGAAATCGTTGAGTGCCATTACACCACCGGTCCTTACTCAATGCTTATCAAGCTCTTCGCCCGTGACAATGAGCACCTCATGGAGCTTCTCAATGACAAGATTCAGATGATCCCCGGCGTTGTTGGCACTGAGACCCTTATCTCGCTTGACCACAGTATCAGCCGTGTCCTCCCCGTCACTTACTGCGATTAATCTCCACTATTCCCTATACCGGCCCCTTCGCCTCTGTTCTATCTGATGGTGTAGGGGTCATTAATTTTTCGCTTTATCACAGACTGTTATGCCTGTCGGCCCAACGGTCAGATGAGTATTTCCGTTTCGTCTGATCCATTGCCGTTAAGAAACATGATGTAATATATTGGNAGATACGTTACATCACCTTTTATCGTGACCTCACGTGCGTTGGAAAAGACGTANCCGTTTCCGATGTTGTATTCCGGAGTGGCGAGCAGTTTGTTGAGCGCACTGTGGACNGTGTAGTCTTTACCTGATTTTATTTCGATCGGAAGAGCCTCCAGTGTTGTGAAATCATCTACAAGATAATCCACCTCACCTTTTGATTTNTTATCGTAATAGTAAAGCGAGTGATTATGAGCAGCCAGTTCCGTGGCGGCCACACATTCATAGACGGCACCGAGATTTATGCTGCACTCGTCGTCGAGTATGGGACGGATATTGTTCCGGTAAAGCAGGCCGGTCATCAAGCCGACATCGTTAAGATAGAGTTTCAATAAATTCTTTTGTCCTGATTCAACGAGAGGAAAGGAGGGATTGGATACAGCCTTTACCTCAAGGGCTATTCCGGANGCTGAGAGATAGTCGATCTCCTCCATATAGTCACTGGCGCGCTTGCCTGCTTTCCCTTCGATGTCTTTATAGANAAGTCGTTTTTTCTTATTCTCCATATTGGATGGTATCATTTCATAGATACGGCTTATACGCAGACGGTGTTCTTCATCATATTTCGATGCGTCAATGGCATATAATGTNTGGATGTCACGCTGAATTTCACGGATTTTGACAAGATTTCGAGTCTCTATATAGGCATTTACTGCATCGGGTAATCCGCCTGTGAGCAGATAGCGTTTGAAAAGGTCGAGAATCTTTNTGTGTAAAGCCGGTTCAAGGCTCTGACGTGCGTTGAAGCACACCTCCATTTCTCTGATTACATTGTGTCCCACACCATTNGCAATNAGAAATTCTTCAAAGTCGAGAGGATACATCTTGACGATATTAATGCTGCCGAGNGGAATGGATGTGGTGGTTCTCAAGGCNATTCCGAGCATTGAGCCGCTGGCAGCGTAGGCAAAACGATTGTCGGCNCGCAGAAATTTCAGCAGTGTGAACAAGTGGGGGTACTGCTGGATCTCGTCAAGAAAAACAAGAGTGTCTTTACGGTTTCCCATACGGTCACCGGCTATCGCGCTTAGATTAAGATAAAACTCCTCTATATTTGTGATCTTTTCAAAAAGACGGTCACCCTCGTAATCTTCAATCAGATTGATCTCGATTACGTTTTTAAAGAGTTTCTCGGCCACATGGCGTATGATATAGGATTTCCCTATCTGTCGTGCACCTGTGACAACTAAGATCTTATCAGAATCATTGGAGAGATGTCTGTATATGGTGGATTCAATCTTTCTGTAAAGCATGATCTTACACTTTTCGTAATAAAATTATGTCACAAAACTACACTTTTCCAATAAAATAAGCAAGTAAAAACCACACTTTTCCAATAAAAAAGTAGCTCTGAAACTACACTTTTCCATAAAATTTACGGCATAAAATGTACACTTTTCCAATGAACCCGCATTGCAAATCCCACGTATTTTCTAATGAATCCGGCTGCTCTTCCATATTGGTNGGCTTAGATATNAGGTGTGTATCAGATAGTTAACCGCGAAGCGGTGATGCAATTATAGCCCCACCACGACCAAGCGGAGGCTGAAAAAATTGACCGTAGGGAAATTTTTTCAAGCCGTAGCGCGGGAGGCGTGGGGTAAAGGATGANCACACAAAATGGGCGTCGAAGACGTCCGACAAGGGAATTACATGTAAGGATTTACGGAAAATCATTGGACGTAAAATAACGATATGCCTTTGNCGGACGTCTTCGACGCCCATTTNAATTAACCATATCGGTTACCCCACGCCTCGTCGTCANANGGCAATTTTNCGCCCTAACGGGCTTTATTGCCCTGTGACTCCTCGTGGTNGGGCTATGATTGCATCACCGCTTCGCGGTTTAGCTGATNCGAGGCNGGGCAACCCCACGCCTCGTNGTCATAGGGCAATTTTTCGCCCTAACGGGCTTTATTGCCNTNTNACTCCTCGTGGTNGGGCTATGATTGCATCACCGCTNCGCGGTTTAGCTGATNCGAGGCCGGNCAACCCCACGCTTCGCGGTTCAACAAAAACGTGGCCGNCTGATCCATCCGTTTGGTCAAGGNGGGGCTACTNANAAAAAAATGGTGCAGCCCGAATTATGANCTGCACCATCCGATATGTTTGTTNTCCTCCAGTTAGAGTTCGATAAGCTTCTTGATCTGCTTTTCGAGAGTCTCCTTAGGCTGCGCTCCGGCAAGACGGAGATCGCGTACCTGCTCACCGTTCTTGAAGAAAAGGATGGTGGGGATTGACATGATGCGGAACTGGGTAGTGAGATCGTTCTCCTCCTCGATGTTGTACTTACCGATAGCTACAGTGTCCTTGTATTCCTCGGCGAGTTCTTCAACGACGGGNGCCATGCGCTGGCAGGGTCCACACCAAGTTGCCCAAAAGTCGATTACTACGGGTTTGCCGGAGGCGATGATGTCGTGTACGTTCTGNTCAGTGAATGTCATGATGATATTTGTTTGAAGGTTGTTATGCTGAGTTATTTTTTTGTTGGTACAAAATTACGCAAATTTCNCGAAAGNATCTCTAAAATAAACCGATACTATTTATTAAGAATCCTATTAATTTGTGTAATAGTATTTAAAGGATTTCCNGACCGCGCGACAACCTTACCGTCCGGTCCGAAAAGAATAAGCATCGGGAGGACGCGGAATCCGTAGTCGGTCATGGGTGTATCGCCACAGTCAATGATCTGNGGCCAAGGGTAGGCATGTTGCTCTATGGCTTTNATTGANCTTTGTGGTCTGTCACTAACGGNCACACCGATTATTTCGAAACGGCCNTCGGCCTTGAGATTCTCGTAGAGCGGTTTCAATGTATTTGTGGCCATNTTGATGCATCCTCCACACCAGCTTGCCCAGAAATCNACGAGCACATATTTCCCTTTTCCGACATAGTCCGAGAGTCTGACGTCCTCACCTCCGGGTGTCTTGCCGGTGATATCGACAAACGGTTGGCCGATCCATGTNGANCGCATACGGTTGAAATCCTGATCGGATATCTTGAATCTCTCACGTTCGCGCACATGNGGGGNNACGAGCGCATAGACCTCGCTCCATTCATCAGGCGAACAGAACTCTGTGTAATTGGCCAAAGCCATTTCACCAAAGGCATTGTCGGGATTGCTCACGATCACCTCACGGAGCAGTCCGGGAACTTCATCAGGGGTGGCATTGGAGAGTTTTTCTGTAAATTCCTGTGATTTACCGAAAAGAGNNCCNCCGGAAATCTGCCGGGCATTATCAATATCCACTNTCGATGTCCCNTCCTCGACGATGAGGGCACAACTGATTTTCTTAGTCTCTTTGGAATAGCCCAGCAGGCTNCCNGCGAAGCTGACATCGCTCTGGCCTTGAANNATGAATCGNCCNTCGCGGATGGTATCGGAAGCAACGGAGCCTCCGCCGAAGTTGTCATAAAGNGAGATNTGACAACCTTCGAACNCAGGATCTGAGACCTGTCCTTCTACCCGGTAGNTGAACGCGGAGCAGTGTGAGGAAAGAGTGATNATNGATATAAGAGTTAGAAATAATTTTCTCATGATGCATGAATTTTTTGTTGCGAAGGGATNCTCGAAATCAAGTTAAGCCAAATAAACTGTCTCGTCTGAATTGTCAGAAACGCTGAATATTAATTGTATGTACTGCTTTTCTGACATGAAGGAGATCATGTTTGGNTNTGGTTAATCATTNATACTGAAATGAATATCCTCTTCGGAGAGCGTATCGACGAGTTTTCGNGAGATAGGGATGCGGCGGTTGGAGCGCAGATGGAGCGAGCGNTTGATCGACGGATCGAAGATACGGAAGGTCAGCTCGCCTTGTGCTGCGGGATCACGCTTGATCTCCTCCTCGATCAGTTCCTTGATATGCTGGGTCACCTTGTCAGATGGNAGGTCGATCGTNATTGAGTTGATGAGCTTCCCTTTGACATCGCTGAGCAGNGTCATGCTGAGGATGTTGAAGCGCACGGGCGATGACGGAAAACGCTTCTCGAAGCGTCCGCGGATGAGGATGGGCGTACCGGGGACACCGTAATTGTGGAAATTGATGTAGTTCTGCTCAAAGAGCATGAATTCCGCGCTTCCGGTGTAGTCCTCGATNTTCAGNATGCCGAACTGGCCGCCGTTGCGNGCCGGACGGCTGGTGAAATCCACCACCATNCCTCCGAACATCAGTTCCGTTCCCTCGATCGGCTCGGCCTCGTTGTAGCCCTTTATTGTNCATGTGCCATAGGTCAGTTCCATGTAGTAGGGATCGAGCGGATGTGCGGAGAGATACATNCCGACGAGCTCGCGCTCACGTTCGAGTTTCACGGCTGCCGCCCATTCTTTCTGTGGNACCATCGGCGGACGGCCTGCTGTAGTCATATCCACGTCGTCGCCGAAAAGCGACATGGCAGCGTTNTGCTTGTCGTTCTGGAANGCCTGACCGTAGCGGACAAGAGTCTCGGTAAAGACTTCGCCACGTGGATTCTCATAGAAGAAATCCTCGCGTTTGACGCCCTCNAAACTGTCAAATGCACCTGCATAGACAAGGTTTTCAAAAACTCGGCGGTTAACTGCCGACGAGGGTACACGCTCCACGAAGTCATATATCGACTCGAACGGTCCTCTTTCCTTGCGCTCGTTGATGATTGCCTTGACCACGTTCTCGCCTACACCCTTTATGGCTGCGAGTCCGAAGCGGATGTCGCCGTGGGTATTGACACCGAACTCCACAAAACTTTCGTTGATGTCCGGACCGAGCACGGAGATCTTCATGCGCTTGCATTCGTCCATGAAGCCTGTGAGCTTGTTGATGTCCGAGCGGTTGCGCGTGAGCACGGCTGCCATGTATTCCGACGGATAATTGGCTTTGAGCCAAGCGGTCTGGAAGGCCACCCATGAGTAGCACGTGGCGTGTGACTTGTTGAACGCGTAGGAGGCGAATTTCTCCCAGTCGGCCCAGATCTTTTCGAGCACCTTCGGGTCATGGCCGTTGGCCTGTCCGCCTTTCAGGAAGAGCCCTTTGAGCTCGTTCATCTTGTCGATAAGCTTCTTACCCATCGCCTTACGCAGTGTGTCGCTCTGGCCTCTGGTAAAGTTGGCGAGCAGACGCGACAGGAGCATGACCTGCTCCTGATAGACCGTCACACCATACGTGTCCTTCAGATATTTCTCCATGATAGGAATATCGTAGGTGATGGGGCTGCGGCCATGCTTGCGGGCAATGAAGTCGGGGATATAGTCCATAGGACCCGGACGGTAGAGGGCATTCATGGCTATGAGGTCCTCGAAGGTGGAGGGCTGGAGTTCGCGGAGATACTTCTGCATACCGGCGGACTCGAACTGGAACGTACCGACCGTGTTGCCCTGACTGTAAAGTTCGTAGGTTTTCGGATCGTTGATGTCGATATTGTCGATATCAACGTCGATTCCGCAGGTCTGCTTTATGTTGGAGATCGCTTCCTTGATGATCGAGAGCGTCTTGAGTCCGAGGAAGTCCATCTTGATTAGACCGGTATCCTCGATGATCGAGCCTTCGTATTGCGTCACGATCATCTTGTCGTTCTCCTTGGAATCGACGCTCTTATCCACGGCGGTGGCCACCGGAACCCAGTCGGAGATCGGGTCACGGCAGATGATCACACCGCAGGCATGAACACCCGTGTTGCGGACATTGCCTTCGAGACGGCGGGCATATTCGAGGGTCTCGCGTATGAGGTAGTTGTTGGAGCTTAGTTCGGTTGCGAACTCCGGGACATATTGGTAGCAGTTCTTCAGATTGGTTTTAAGCGTTTTGCCGTCAGGTCCGTCAGGCATTCGCTTAGGGACAAGGTTGGCAATACGGTTGCTCTCGGCAAGCGGTAGCTGCTCCACGCGCGCCACGTCCTTGATGGCCGATTTGGCCGCCATCGTACCGAAGGTGATGATGTGGGCCACGTTGTCCTCGCCATACTTCTCCGTCACGTAGTGGAGCACGTCGGCTCGTCCGTCATCGTCGAAATCCACATCGATATCAGGGAGCGATATACGGTCGGGGTTGAGGAAACGTTCGAAAAGGAGGTCGTATTTGATAGGATCTACCTGCGTGATACCCAGACAGTAGGCAACCACACTACCTGCGGCCGATCCACGGCCCGGCCCGACGCTCACGCCAAGTTTGTGGCGTGCCACGTTGATGAAGTCCTGCACGATGAGGAAGTAGCCGGGGAAACCCATCGTCTTCATGATATAAAGCTCGAAGCGTATGCGCTCCTCCAGTTCGGGTGTGAGAGGAGAACCGTAGCGGCGTTCCGCACCCTCGTAGGCGAGTTTCGACAGGTAGTCGGCCTCGAATTTTATGCGGTAGAGCTTGTCGTAACCGCCGAGTTTGTCGATCTTTTTCTGGGCGGCTTCAGGCGAGAGGACCACATTGCCGTTTTCGTCACGTGTGAACTCGTCAAACAGTTCCTGCTCGGTGATGCGGCTGCGGTATTCCTCNTCNGTNCCGAANTCNGCNGGNATNTCGAANAANGGCATGATNGGNGNNTGGTCNATNGAATANACNTCCNNCTTGTCGAGNATNTCNAGCGTATTNTCNAGAGCNTCNGGNANGTCGGNGAANATNNCNNNCATCTCNTNNTGTCGACTTNANCCACTCCTGNTTGGTGTAGNGCATNCGGTNNGGATCGNNNAGCANAGTTGNNNGTNGANATNCANATCAGNCGGTCATGAGCCTCGGCATCCTCGGCGTTGATGAAATGGGAGTCGTTGGTNGCCACGATCTTTATGCCGTGTTTGCGGGCGAGATCTATGAGGACGGGATTGACCTTCTCCTGTTCGACGTATGTCTCGCGGTTNCCGCCGGGAGCGTTGGTCTTATGACGCTGTAACTCNATATAATAGTCNTCGCCGAANGTTTCCTTGAACCACAGCACCTGCTTTTCGGCTTCCGCGAGGTTNCCTTCGGCTATCAGACGGGGNATCTCGCCGCCGAGACAGGCCGAACAGACGATCAGTCCCTCACGGTGTGCGGCGAGGGCTGCTTTGTCAGTTCGGGGATGGTGGTAAAAGCCTTCGGTATGGCTTTGGGATACGATTTTGATGAGGTTNTTGTAGCCTTTCAGGTTTTTGGCTATCACGACGAGGTGACGGCCCTTGTCCGTTTTGTCCGAGCGGTCTGAGAGAGAGCCTTTNGCCACATACATCTCGCAGCCGAATATGGGTTTGAAAGCNAGTTTCTTCTCTATTTTCGCTATCTCCGGCGCAAGCTCNGCTGCCACTTTGTCNGCTTCCCCTTCGGGAGCTTCCTCGATTTTCTTTTTGAGGTCGGCAAGCTTGCCTTTGTATTTNCCTTTGACCTTATTGACATAGTTGAAATACTCCTTGATACCGAACATGTTGCCATGATCGGTCAGGGCGAAGCCGGGCATACCNAGATCCATCGCCTTATCGACAAGCCCCGTCACCGAAGCCTGNCCGTCAAGNAGGGAATACTGACTATGTACGTGAAGATGAACGAATTGCTGCATATTTTATAATGAATGGTTTATAGGTTGGAAAGAGAACCATTTCTAATGCAAATATACGCAAATAAGCCGAAATGACCGGCCGGTCATTTCATAAATCTTCCTAAAACCTGTAGTAAGTGNTATGAAAAGAGTTGCTGTCCCGGATGTGAATTACTCCTGATTCTGGAGCAGGGTGATTGCGAAGTCNAGGATGGTGTCGTGGCCGGAGAGGGCTGCGGCGGGGTCCATGTCGATGGCGCAGCCTTCGGTCGGTTCTACGCCGTATTCGGTACTGTGACCTTCNGCGTCGAGCATCGAGCAGGCGGANAAACGGACGGACCATCCGCANGGGAGTTCGGAGGAGAAGGGCATACCCGATCCGCCTCCGGTAGTTGCACCGACCACACGCACANCGGGGAGAAGCTTCATGATGGACACGAAATTGTTGGCTGCNGAGAAGGTCGAGCGATTGGCAAGAACGATGACCGGTTTACCCCAGTGGATGCGCCAAGTCTCGGCGGGATTATATTTGATTTCGTAAGGNTCGGANAAGTCTGAGTGCCCCGGACCGGTCTTGTGGGAGATATAGCCCACTACGGTAGGCTCGTCGATAAANCGACTGACNAGTGTCCGGACATTCGTNAGATCACCGCCGCCGTTGTCGCGCACGTCAATGATAAGTCCCTGAGTATTTTTCAGGAAGAAAAGNACGTTGTCAAGGTTGCCCTCNCCGATAGGGTTGGAGAAGGATGAGTACTGGATATAGCCGATGTTCTCCGACAGGATGCCGAAAAGCATACCGGAGCTNTGGCGGTAATTGAAGTTGAAATATGACTGCTCGATGAGACGTGCCGAGAAGTTNTGCGGGTAGTCGCTCCACCATTTGCGGTAATAGGAGGTGTTGAACGACGATGATAGGTTGACATGACCGTCCTTCAGCTCGTCGAGCATATCNGCGCAGACCAAAAACAGTTCCTCGGAAGTCATTTCCGGACCGATACGGCGTGAATAGGTGTCATGCACGGCATCCCAGTCAATTCCTTTCTGGTCAAGGAAGCAGTAATGCTCGTCGATAATGGTCCAGAGAGCCTCGAAATTACCTCGCGGATTGTCAGCAAATTCCCGTATCTCATGGCATGACGTGGCCGTCAGTGTGAGCAGAACTCCTGCGGCAAGCACTATAATGTTGCGTAAGCGGATCATGGTCGGATTATTTATTGGATTAGTAGAGAGCGTTGATCATGCGGGCTTTGTCAGACAGACCCTTGCGCGGGTTGACCGAGATCCACTCGCCACTCACACCGAGAGTGAAAGAGTGGTTGAAGATATGGGTCACGACATCGTTGACTTTCGATGAGAAGATTGAGCCGTGATAGCCTACTCGCAGATTGGTGTCACCGAAGTGGAGGTCGGCGGAGAGCTGATTGTCAAGCTTGAAATAGTTGCCCCACCAAGCGGCATGTGCGAGACCTTTGTGGTCGCCAAGATAGATTTCGTAGTACAGCTCACCGTAGTCTGGAGCGAAAAAGACGCCTGTGACGGGGAGCGTAGGCTGATAGGTGAGTGTTACGGGAAGCCGCCAGAGTTTTGTGCGCCACGATGCGAAACCAGTGAGATTGACCGTCCATGCTGCTTTAGCTGAGGCGGGATTGTTGCTGTTGCGGGCATTGTATAGACAGCCAGCTTCGATCCCGGTCGATCCACCGATGGCAAGGGTAAGGTCTGGCGTGAAGGGACGGAACTTGCGCATCATGCCCCAGTCGGCCGTCAGCATGAGATCCCACATAGTGGCATTGCCAGCGGGATTGTCAGTCTTGTCGAGACCTAGGTTGAAGTGCAGCCGCATCGTCCATTCTTCCGGGGCGAAGCGCATGGCCTGATATCGTTGATAGTCAAGACCGACGTGCCAACCGGTGTATTTTATCGGAGTCAGGTAGGTATCGGTCAGGCGGCCAGACCCGTATTCGACACTGTAGGCCGCAAAGACAGGGCGGATAGGCTGGTCGGCAAGCGGCCGGCTGTCGTTGTCGCTGTCGGCAGCCCCCGCCGGTAAGACTGACAGGAGCACCGTAAGCAAGGGAATGAAAATACGGGTTATCATGTGTGTGGATCGGTTTATAAGCACGTAGCAGAGAGTGAGAGTTGCTGATGGATATGGTCGGCTCACGCAAGGAAGAGCACTATCAGACTGGAGAATACGAGGATGATGTTGGCGGCAGCGTATGTGACGGTATAGCCGATCATGGGGACATTGCTCTGGAGCGTTTCCTGAATGGCACCTATCGAGGCGATGCCGCAACGTGCGCCGGCCACGCATCCCAAGGTCTCCGGAGAGGAGAAACGGAATATCTTGCGACCGATGAATATGTTGAGCGTCAACGCCACGATCGTGCAGGCTATGCCGATGAAGAAGAGCCCGAAGCCGGCTTGGTGCAGTCCGGCGAGGAAGGTGGTTCCGGCATTAATTCCGACGACGGCGATGAACATGTTAAGACCTAAGTTGTCGAGAATCCATACGACGGGCGAGGGGATACGCCCGAATGTAGGACGACGCTCGCGCAGCCATCCCAGTAGCAGGCCTCCGATCAGTGCACCGCCGCTCGAACTGAGTGAGAGGGGGACACCGTGGATCTTGATTGAAAGTACGCCCAACAGACAGCCGAGGGCGATTCCGAAACCGAGAAGCACCATGTCAGTTTCGGTGCGTTCGCGGTCAGCGTAACCGATCTTTTCTGCAGCCGCCGCAACGTTGTCGTGGAGACCGACGAGTGTCAGCACATCGCCGCGCATAAGGCGGAGACGGTTTTTACCGGGTAGGTTCATGCCTGTGCGTTTGATAGAACCGACAATCACACCTCTCATGTAGGGTTGCTGACGGAGTTCGCCGAAAGTCATTCCATCCGAACCACATTTCGAGATGGTCACATCGAGTTGCTCCGCTCCGAAGTTGAGGAGTTCGGGATCAACCACCTCAGTGCCCAAGGGGCTGACATCACTGACCATTACCTCACGGCGTGCGCTGAAGACGATAGTGTCGCCACGGCTGACTGTGAGATCATCAGCCGGTTCGCAGATTTCACCGGATATCCTGAGACGCTCGACGAACACGCGCAGTCCGGCGTTCTCGAAAAACTTTTCGATCTCGGCTACCGAGTGGGGTTGTTCGAAATATTTTCCATCGGCCTTGAATGCTCTGAATGACACCGGGCGGCGTGCGTTGATATAACCGTCGGCAGGTTCATAGACACCGTCGTCAAGTTCGGCTTCGATTGCCGCTGTCTCGCAAAGGACTTTCGAAAGCCCTCCGAGCAGCCACGGTCCGACGTTGGACAGATACCATGCCGTTCCGATCGTTCCGAAGATATACGTGACAGCATAGCAGGCGGTTATCATGGCTATGGTGGATTCGCGCGTCTGATCGGACATCTCAAGTGAGCGCAGGGTCTCGCTCATCACGCCGAGGGAGGCGGATGCAGTCTGTGATCCGGCAAACAGGCCTCCGGCCACACCATTGCTGTAGCCCATGATCTTAGCTGCAAGCAGGACTGTTCCCGCACACACGAGTGCGGCAACGAGTGCGAATCCGAGCTGTTTGAGGCCCTCACCTTTGAATGAGCGGAAAAACACCGGGCCTACGTTGTAGCCGATAGAGAATAGGAAGAGCATGAAGAAAATATTCTTCACTATGGTGGGGATCTGGATGTCGAGCTGTCCGACACATACCCCGACGAGAAGCGTGGCGGCCACAGCTCCCAGTGAGAATGATTTGAATTTTAGGTGTCCCAGCCAGAATCCTGCTCCGATGGTGAAGAAGAGCGGGATCACGGGATTGTTTCTTAGAAGTTCAAAAAACGATTCCATTATGATTCAAAACTTACATACATTTTCTTCATGTAGATGTAGGGTTGCCGGGAGAGATTGAGGAGCGGTTTCAGAACAGACGCTGCTGGCCGGTGAGCTCGTCGCGGATCTCGTCGTCGCTTCGCTCCGGCTCGATTACGGAGGCGTCGTCAGTGCCATCGGCCATGTCAGGGGAGTCAGACAGGTCGGCCGTTTCGGATGACGGATTGGCGAGATCGTCAGAGCTCTCATCTTCGTCGGCATCCTCGGCACTTATTGGTTCGAGTTCCTTGATGGTGTCGATGGCGAAGGTGGTCAGACGTTTGCCTTTTGCTTTGAAGGATTTGACAGCTATGAAATCCTTGGCCACTACTTCCATCGGTGGACGGAAGGAGTCAGCACCGGCAAAGGTCACCTCTATGCGCAGACCCGGCTCGTCGCTGAGCAGGAGCAGTTCGGATTTCTCGTTGTCACCAAGAAAACGCTGGGTCTTGGCCGACGGTTCGAAGGTGAATCGTTTTATATAGGGAAATTTCTGATCCGCATCGTTGAGTATGGCGGTCCAGACTTTGTGTGGCTCGAATTTTTCGATGCGGAGTATATTGTCGGGGTAGTGGTTGGATGCGTCGAAAGTCGAGGTATAGTATTCGCCGTTTTTCTGTATGACAAGCACGAGGTCGCCGCTGTTGAATTCTCCGAGATAGTCGCCACGGCCGTCGTAGTTGAGGCGCATGACATCGGGATCGAACCACACGTCGCGTCCGCCGAGAGTGGAGCGTCCGGCAGCCTTGAGCGAGAAGCGGTGGACTTCGTTGCGGGTGACTATGTTGCCCATCGCGCTGCGACCCTTGATGGCGAGTTCGGAAAAATCGACATCGAACTGGAGGGTCTTGAGGCGAAGTTTTGGTTTGAGGGTGACTTTGACCACTTCGGCCTCGCCGTTGTGATTGACGGTGAACCAGCAGACCTTGCTTCCGGGCTCGCCGGGGGTGAGGTTATACTCCTTGTCACGGGTGATACCGGTGACAAAGAAGCGTTTCATATAGTATGTGCCACCCTTGCCGTTCTGATAGATGACGTTATAGACGGTACGCTTGTCGTTGCGCTTGAAAACATCGACATGGATTATGCCCTTGCCGACAAACATCTTCTCCTGCACCTTGACCACCTTGTAGCGGCCATCCTTGTAGAAGATGATGATGTCGTCGATCGACGAGCAGTTGCAGAGATATTCGTCCTTTTTGAGCGATGTACCGATGAAGCCCTCCTCGCGGTTGATGTAGAGCTTCTCGTTGGCCTCGGCCACTGATGCAGCCTGAATATTGTCGAAGTTGCGGATGACGGTCATGCGCGGGTAGGCTTCGCCGTATTTGCGCTTGAGGTTCGCGTACCAGTCGATGGTGTAGGCCGTTAGGTTATCGAGCTTGGAGTTGAGGTCGGCTATGCGCTCATGGAAAGCAGCGATCTGCTCCTCACACTTGGCAGCGTTGAACTTCAGGATGCGTCCCATCTTGATCTCGAAGAGGCGTATGATGTCCTCGTCGGTGATTTCGCGTATGAACTGATCCTTGAATTTTTCAAGACGGCCACGGATATGGTCGATGGCCTGCTGGCGGTTCTCGCTTTCCTCGTAGCCCTTGTCCTTGTAGATGCGCTCCTCGATGAAGATGCGTTCGAGCGAAGCGAAGTGGAGCTGTTCGCGCACCTCGCCGAGCTGAATGCGCAGCTCCGCGCCGAGGATGTCGCGCGTGCGATCGACGTTGTGGCGGAGCACGTCGCTCACGCCTATGAAGTGGGGTTTATTGTCGGAGATGACACAGCAATTGGGCGAGACGGATACCTCACAGTCAGTGAAGGCATAGAGTGCATCGATAGTCTTGTCGCTCGACGTGCCGGGGAGGAGATAGACAATCACGTTGGCTGTCTGGGCGGTATTATCGACCACGGAGCGGATCTTGATCTTTCCGGCCTCCTGCGCCTTTATGATCGATTCGATGAGTGTCGCGGTAGTCTTTCCGTAGGGGATCTCGGTGATGGCGAGGGTCTTGTTGTCGATCTTCTCGATCTTGGCACGGATCTTGACCACTCCGCCACGCTCGCCGTCGTTGTAGCGCGAGACGTCGATGGAGCCTCCGGTGAAGAAGTCAGGGTAGAGCACAAATTCCTCACCCCGGAGATAGGAGATAGCTGCGTCGATGATCTCGTTGAAGTTATGGGGGAGGATCTTTGACGAGAGGCCAACGGCTATGCCCTCAGCTCCCTTGGAGAGGAGGAGGGGGAATTTCACGGGCAGGGTGACCGGCTCTTTCTTGCGTCCGTCGTAGCTGAGGGTCCACTCGGTTACCTTGGGATTATATACCACGTCAAGTGCGAACTGCGAGAGGCGCGCTTCGATGTAACGTCCGGCGGCCGCTCCTGCGCCCGTGAGGGTGTTGCCCCAGTTACCTTGTGTCTCAACGAGGAGTTCCTTTTGGCCGAGTTGCACGAGTGCCTCGTAGATGGAGGCATCGCCGTGAGGGTGAAACTGCATGGTATTGCCGACGATGTTGGCCACTTTGTTGAAGCGTCCGTCGTCGAGGAGCTTCATGGAGTGGAGTATGCGTCGCTGCACAGGTTTGAGACCATCCTCGATATTGGGGACGGCGCGCTCAAGGATGACGTAGCTCGCATAGTCGAGAAACCAGCTCTGATACATGCCGCGTAACTGGTGGCGGATGGAGTCATTGGTGGTATCTACGATGATTTTCGGGTCGAAATTGTCGGACCGTGCCGTAGAGTTTGCTTCCGGCTCAAGACCGTCGTTCTCCTCCATGGCATCGGTTGAAAAGGTATCCTCGCTCATAAGTGATTGTTTTTCTATGGCAAAGATACAAAAAAATCTGTATTTTTCCTATTTTGTGTTATTTGAGCCGGATTACTCCCGCAGTTCGGACTGATAAAAATGAAGATGTCAGCGGGAGTATGGCATCACGTGAATCAAAGAATGGCAATTTGCTACGGAAACGGTTCGAAATTGATGAAAAACGAGGAGCTTTTGTTGAAAAATGACCTTAATGCTGAAAAATATGTTAAAAACAAGCAAAATGTTGCGTAATTATTTGCATGGAATTGCGAAAGTCCTTACCTTTGTAACGTGTTTTTCATGGTATTAGATTTAAGGTTAACTAAGATTGATTGTCGGGAGACAATCAATTTTTTGTTTATACCTACTCGTATGGAAATACTATAGATAGTACGTGGTGCTATCTTGTGATATAACAGTCCTGTAGGGACGCGGCGTGCCGCGTATGCCGAATAGAATACATTCGCCTGAAATATGGGCTGTAACTATTTCGTTTGGCATACGCGGCACGCCGCACAGCTGTCCGGATAAAATTTTAACAAACGGAGCAAGTAGCAATTTGCTAGTCAAAGAGCGATTTGCTCCATTTTTCATTTTCACTCGAAAATTCTCCGGCCTGAAATGATTTTATCCATTCGGAAAGATATATTTTCTCAGTCATACTGACACCAAGGGCTCTGAGAAGTTCGTAATTACTGCACTTTAGACTGAACTGATCCGCAATTCGAGCAACCATGCAGTAGGTTATAACGGCAGTATATATCTGGATTGATACAGCATTAGCGGAACAGCCATAGAAAGTCTCTATATGGAGGTGTTGCTTAACCCACTTGAAGAAAGCCTCTATCATCCAACGGTTTTTGTAAGCGCACGCTACCATGACGGCGGGTATTTCGAAGTTATTTGTCAGAAAACTGAACGTCTCATTCTTTTCCTTACTGTAGTAACGTATCAGCCTCAGAGGTTCGGGATATCCCTGGCTTGCCCAGCGGCTCGTGAACCGTACAATACTGTCATCAAGCACATTCGTATTCCTTCGGTTGGCCTCAGTATCTGATTTGATGATATCAATGCACATATTATCTTTCTTACGCACGATGAAAAATGCCTTGATACGGTGTATCATGTACAGACTTGCCGTCTTCACGTATGCCTTATCAAACAAATACAGACATTCCGGAATATAATTGTAATCATCCATGAATGTCTGATCACGTTCTTCATTACCTGTGACTATGCACGTCACAGGGATATTCCTGAGCACATCCAACATGGTATGTATCTTTACGCCTCCACCATTCCTTTGTGGTACAGACCACGGATACCTTGATAGAGGCAGATGTACAGTGGTTGAATCAACCGCATAAAGTCCGGCTAAAGCGAGTCCGCTGAATATTTCGTTCAAATCAGTGCGCACGATGGAAATATCTGCCACGCTCCGCATCATTCTTTCAGACATCCCCCTGAATATGGCGACATCTCTCGTGGCATTTGCATCCGCAATGGTGGAACGGCACATACTCTTACCTATACCAAGACGATAAATCTTATCCCTATGTGCTCTGAGGGAGAATTCTATATCACGGAGACTTTTTCTTCCTGTAAGCTGCGCCCATATCATGGTCAGAAGATGATTCCAGCAAGAATAGTGCTTTACATAGCGGTTTCCGTTATATTTTTTGACAAGATAGTCAAAATAATTACGGTCAAGGAATGTACACAGCTCATTGAAAAGATATGGAATCTGACTCATTTGGTAGCAATTTGCAAGTTGATTATTGAGGCTTGCAAATATAGGCTGAAAATGGTCGGAGTACAAATATTGCCCCTAACACATTGAAAATTTACGCATTAGGAGCAATTGTTAAAATTTTCCCCGGACAGCTGTGCGGC
>JAAVDF010000007.1 GCA_014801945.1 Bacteroides sp. | reverse complement strand
GTAGAAAACCTTTTCCGAACTGCGAATGTCGCGGATTCTCGCAAGCAGCTCATCAAAGTAATTGCCATGTCCCGCATTTTTCAACAGATCATCATTCAGTGCAAATCCCTTAATCATATATTCCTTCAACACCTGAGTAGCCCACTGACGGAATTGCACACCCCGATGTGAATTGACACGATATCCGACACTGATAATCATATCGAGGTTATAGTAAGAAACGGTGTAAGTTTTTCCGTCGGCTGCAGTTGTTGCATTTTCTGCAACAACTGAATTTCGCTGTAACTCACCACTTTCAAGCACATTCTTTATATGTCTTGAAATGGTCGACTTATTGCGTTGAAACAGCTCTGCCATCTGGTCGGCAGTAAGCCACACGGATTCATTGGCAAGCCGAACCTCAATCTTCGTCTCGCCACCCTGCGTCTGAAATAAAATTATCTGTCCGCTATCCATCGCTAATTTTTATAAAATTAAAGCTTAATCGATATTCCAATATGCCTCTGGATCACCATCAAAAGCATCACTGATATCATCAGTTCTATAATCCTCGCGAAGTTGAGCATAGTATTCCGCATCAATTATACAACCATCAGCATCAGTCTTGATATTGTACGGGTAAGGTGCAATATCGTAAAGGTCGAGCCACTGATAATCCGCATTCTTAGCTATTCTGATCCTCGTTTTCTCTTTTATATGGAATTGCCAAAGTTCAGTGTACTCAACAGGGATAACCTCTTCACCATATAGATTAATAATACCCCAGCGATATTTACCAAAGTTTTCGCTCTTTCCAACTGCAACATCTCCGATTTTGACTCTTGCAAGCCCCATAAAGAAAGGCTCTATAAGATCATACTTGCCAAAGGGGACTATTTTATCACCCTTATTGCTCATAACACCCCATTTACCATCTTTCCTCTCAATGACCACGACATTATTAAACTCATATACATGAGAAGCGTGTTCTTTAAGAGAAGCAAGATTGGCAAACTTTTTAAGATTCTGAAATATAGTATTACTCATAGGAATGTTGAGATTATAAATAGCCAAGATGACGAATTTTCAATTCTTTACTTCAGTCTTCATCGAATACTTTATCAAGTGTTGCGATATATTCTTCAAGCCGTGCGTTACAAATAGGTGAGTCAATACAGCCTTACACAAGGACACCGCCAACAAATGGTCTTTCCATATAGGAGACACCTGTCGATGACTCGCTGCCGTATGAGTGCATTCGTCGTTTGCGCCATCTTCAACAAAAAGAACATCCTCGTAGCATCTGAAGGCTGACCTTATCAAGCTACGCCCGCTTTGCAACTGCAAAGAAAGCCTGTAACTATTACTCAGGAGTTCTCAAAGTTTTTGGCTCTCGTCGTATGTCTTTTTGTTTACTGATTGGTCATTTTTCAGATTATAGTTACTTCTTAAATACAAAATTACGAAAAAATTTTGAGGTGGACAAGGTTATGCTAAAGAGCCGTGGCGCAGAGTCTGGTATAGGAGTAGAAATCGATATTGAAAAATATTTGGAGGTAAAATATTATTATCATACCTTTGCACTAACAATGTTGTTAATCATAATTGATAGATAAAATTGTTATGCAGACAGAAACCGTAAATAAACTTCCGCAAGACACTGAAGCAGAGATACTTCAGGCAGCCGAGCGTGAATTTATGGCAAAAGGATTTGCAGGTGCACGCACTACATCAATAGCGCAAGCTGCAGGTGTCACCCATGCCATGTTTCACTATTATTTCCGTACCAAAGAGAAACTGTTTGACAGAATCCTGACTGAAAAGGTGACACTCCTTAGAGACGCACTGGTAACACCGGTTATGGACACGGAGCTTTCGCTTGAAGATATTATCCGTGGAATCATCGACCGGCATCTCGATTTCATCGCAGCTAATCCCGATCTGCCTCGTTTCATCATCACGGAGCTATATAACAATCCACAGCGTTCAGCTACTTTCGTGGAGAAACTGCGTATCTATGCTCCTCTGATGCTCAGCGGTCTGCAGCAAAAGATTGATGAGGCCCATGCCGAAGGCCGTTGCCGGAAAGTAGATGCAGGCTGGCTCATGCTCGACATCGCCTCGCTCAACATTTTCTCCTATCTTGCCTATCCGGTTATCAACGGGATTTTTGACAACTGTATGGATGATTCCGATACGTTCACAGCTATGCGTAAGAGGGATAACTATGATACAATCATGCGTAAATTGAAACCATGAAAAGATTTGATGATATGAAAAAGACTTTTTCGGGATTGCTGCTGTGGGTCATATCTTCCCTGACGCTTCACGCCGGGATAACTATCGAGGACTGTGTATGCAAGGCCGAACAGAATTATCCGCTTATAAAAAAGTATGATCTCCTGAACCGGACAAGGGAAATTGATCTGTCGGACATTGACAAGAGCTGGTTACCGAGAATTGATGCCTATGGTCAGGTCACGGCTCAGAATATTGTCCCGTCATTCCCGGAAACACTTGCGGGTGTGCTGGAACAGATGGGACAGAAGATGAGTGGTCTCGGAAAGCTTCAATATAAAGTCGGTGTCGATGTATCGCAGACAATATGGGATGGGGGAGTGTCGCGTTCGCGCCGGCAGCTCGTGCGCTCGCAGGATGCCGTACAGAAGTCAGCTATCGATGTTGAACTGTATGCTGTCAGGGAGCGTGTGGAAAACCTCTTCTTCGCAATCCTGCTCACGGAAGAGCAGATAGCGCAGAGCCGTGTGACCTACGGACTTCTTCAACACAATCTCGACAAACTCCGCGCCATGTTCCGCAACGGCACTGCGATGCAGAGCGATCTTGACATGATCGAGGCGCAGGCCCTCACCGTCAATCAGCGAATTTCTCAGGCACAGAGTGCTGTCAAAGGCTATCGCCGTGTTCTGGAACTGTTTGTCGGAGAAAGTCTCGCTGACATGACTCTTGACCGGCCTTTGGCTGAAATCCCGGCTTCGTTTGAACCGGACAGGCCTGAACTCCGATTGTTTGACCATCAATTGTCAGCCAACAGGATTGCCGCCGATCTAACCGATACATCCCTCATGCCAAAAATCGGATTCTTCGGTCAGGCATATTACGGTTATCCCGGCTTCAATTATTTCAAGAGCATGATCAACAGGGATCTTTCATTCAATGTGATGGCAGGACTGAAAGTGTCGTGGAACATTGATTCGTTCTACTCGAAAAAGAACAATTCACGCCGGACCGCCGTCAATGCCGAGAATATCAATGCCGACAGGGAACTGTTTCTTTTCAACAACAGATTGCAGTCATCCTCTCAAATGGAAGCTATCGACGGATTGAAATCCGTCATGAAGGATGATGCCCGCATCGTGGCTCTCCGCGCCAATGTCCGCAAGGCCGCCGAATCACAGCTCGAAAACGGAATAATCGACGCAACGGCTCTGCTGACAAAAATCTCGGACGAAAACATTGCCGGACTTACGGCTAAACTTCATGAAATCCAGCTTCTGCAGGAAATTTATAAATTAAAATATACTCTCAACAGATGAAAACCATATTCTCTCTTACCGCAGCGGCTATAATCATGACCGCATGTACTGCAACACCGGACTATGATGCCACGGGGATATTTGAAGCCACGACCGTGACTGTCTCGGCCGAGACTTCAGGTAAGATTCTATACCTCGGCATTAATGAGGGTGACAGTGTGACTCGCGGTGAAACAATTGCGGTCATCGATACTGCAACGCTTGTCCTGCAGCAGAAGCAACTCGACAGTCAGCGACAGTCGGCTGAAAGCTCTTCGCCCGACATTGCTGCGCAGGCGGCTGCATTGCGTGCGCAGATAGCTCACCAGCAGCACGAATGCGAGCGTTTCAGCCGCCTGCTTGCCGATGGAGCCACAACGCAGAAACAGTATGACGATGCTCAGGCTCAACTCACCACTCTGCGCGGTCAGTTGACGGCATTGCTCTCCACACTCGGCAAAAACAGATCGTCGATTTCCGACAATGCTGTCGCCATCCAGTATCAGTCCGAACAGATCGAGGAACAGATAGCCAAAAGTACGGTCACCTCACCGCTGACCGGAACGGTGCTTGTGAAGTATGCCGAACCGGGCGAGTTCGCAACACCGGGCCGTCCGCTCTGCAAGCTCGCTGATCTGGACAACATATATCTGCGTTCATATTTTACCGCCTCACAGCTTGCGGGGATAAAGATAGGGCAGAAAGTAACTGTGATAGCTGATTTCGGTGGTGACGAACAGTATGAATATCCGGGTACTGTCAGATGGATCGCACAGGAGAGTGAATTTACTCCGAAATCCATCCAGACCAAGGACAGCCGCGCTAATCTGGTCTATGCGGTAAAGGTGGCCGTTAGAAACGACGGACGGCTCAAACTCGGACAGTATGGTGAAGTAAGGCTATGAATCCCGCAGTCAGGATAACGGATCTCACCAAGCGTTACGGCAGTCTCACAGCTGTCGATAATGTCAGTCTCACGGTGGAGGAGGGCGAGCTGTTCGGACTCATCGGACCTGACGGTGCAGGTAAGAGTACGATCTATAAGATACTTGCCACGCTCTTGCAGCCGGATAGCGGGACGGCGGTGGTCTGCGGTCTCGATACGGTGAGGGATTATAGGCGGCTGCGGACCAAGATCGGTTATATGCCCGAACGCTTCTCGCTCTATCAGGACCTTACTGTCAGTGAGAATCTACGCTTTTTCGCATCTCTGTTCGGCGTATCCGTGAAGGATAACTATGATCTCATAGCCCCGGTGTTCGGACAGCTCGAACGTTTTCCCGATCGCAAGGCCGGAGCATTGTCGGGCGGTATGAAGCAGAAACTGGCTTTAAGCTGTGCGCTTATCCACCGTCCTGAGATCCTGCTTCTCGACGAACCGACCACAGGCGTGGATGCCGTGTCGAGAAATGAGTTCTGGGATATGCTTTCGACACTGCGTGAGAAAGGGATAACCATCCTTGTCTCCACTTCCTACATGGATGAGGCTACCCGTTGCGGACGGATTGCCATGATAGACAAGGGCCATATTCTGGAGGTCGATACTCCCGCCAAGCTTGTGGCACATCTTGGCGAGAATCTGTTCAACGCTGTCGCTTCCGATATGTTCGGATTGCTGACGCGACTAAGGAAGATGCCGGATGTGATCGATTGCTACACATTCGGGGCGACGCTTCACCTCGTCGGCTCTCCGGAATTTTCGCCGGAAAAGACTGAGACGGCCCTCATCGCTTCGGGGCTTTCTGATGTCAGGATTTACCCTGCCACAGGTGATATCGAGGATCTGTTTATAAAACTGACACGCGATGAAAACTGATGAAACTGTAATTTCAGTAAAAAATCTCACGAAGAAATTCGGATCATTCACGGCCGTTGACCATATTTCATTCGATGTGATGAAAGGTGAGATCTTCGGCTTTCTCGGAGCAAATGGTGCAGGGAAGACAACGGCAATGCGTATGCTGTGCGGATTGAGTTACCCTACATCGGGCGACGGGTATGTGGCCGGTTGCGACATCCGGACACAGGCGGAGGATATAAAGAAGCGCATCGGTTACATGAGTCAGAAATTCTCACTTTATGAGGATCTGACTGTCATGGAGAATCTGCGGCTTTTCTCGACCATCTACGGAATGACGGATGCAGAGATCCGCACTGCATCCTCACGTCTTTTCAGCGAACTTGGGATGGACGAGATGCGCAATACTCGTGTGAAGGACCTCCCTGTCGGGTGGAAACAGCGACTTGCCTTCGCTACGGCTACGATTCATCGTCCGGATGTTGTATTTCTCGACGAGCCTACAGGTGGAGTTGATCCGGTGACACGCCGTCGCTTCTGGGAGCTGATCTACAAGGCATCATCCGAGGGCATGACCATATTCGTGACCACGCATTATCTTGACGAGGCCGAATACTGTAACCGCGTGTCCATAATGGTTGACGGACGTATCAATGCGCTTGCCTCACCGGCTGCGCTCAAGGAAAAATATCATGCTGCGACGATGGACGAAGTGTTTCGCATTGTGGCAAAGGATGCTATAAGAGAATAGAATGATATGGGTATATTACAGTCACTTGTGAGGAAAGAGGCCCTGCACATTGTGCGCGATACGCGTACGATGCTCATCACCTTGTTCATGCCTCTGGTTCTGTTGCTGCTTTTCGGATTTGCTATTTCTACGGAAGTCAACGACATCAGGATAGTCGCGGTAGTGGATAGTCATGACGACACTACGAGAGATATCCTCGAACGTCTGCGTATCAACGGTTATTTCACTTTCCAAGGACTCGCGCCGGCCTCCGAGGTCGAGAATCTGCTCCGTGCGGGAAAGACGGATGCCGCCTTGTTTCTTAAAACCGATAACGGCGAGCTGAAATCGCAGATAGTGGTCGATGCTTCCAATACGACTTCCGCACAGACCATGACCGCATATATACAAGGTGTAATTTCCGGATCATCCGTGCAATCACCCGTGCTCACATACACGATGTATAATCCACAGTTGAAAAGCGCGTATAATTTCGTGCCGGGTATAATGGGCATGATATTCATATTGATCTGCGCTATAATGACCTCCGTGTCAATTGTCCGCGAGAAGGAGAACGGGACTATGGCCCTTCTCCTTGTATCCCCGGTGAAACCCGGCAAGATCATTATTGGTAAACTTGTGCCATACTTTATCCTGTCATGTATGATCCTTGCAGTCATGCTTCTCATCTCCTATACGTTGCTCGGACTGCCTGTATCTGCGAGTATCATAAATGTGATTCTACTTTCATTGATCTATATCGTACTGTCATTGTCCATCGGTCTTCTTGTATCGACGATCGCGGAGTCGCAGCTCACGGCTCTCATAGCTTCGGCAGTCATGCTGATGCTCCCTGTAATAATGTTTTCGGGAATGATTTTCCCGATTGACAATATGCCGTCCGTACTTCAGGGTGTCTCGTGTATCATTCCTGCCAGATGGTATGTGGAGGCGATGCGTAAACTTATGATCCAGCAGCTTTCACTCAGCTATGTCGTTAAAGAGACCTGCATATTGCTACTGATGACACTCGTTCTGCTCACATTATCATTAAAAAATTTCTATTCCAAGCGATGATTAGATTCCGGATACTCAAGGCTCTTCTACGGAAAGAGATGCGGCTCATGATGCATAATCCGCTCATTCCAAGGATTATCATTATGATGCCGGTAGTAGTTATGCTTGTGATGCCGCTTGTGGCCAATCTTGATGTGAAAAATGTCAATGTGACTGTCGTTGACAATGACCACAGTCAGTTATCGAGGCGTATCATATCAGATATCGGGGCTGCTGAATCTCTGTCAGTAGAGGCTGTCTGCAACACCCATGAGGAAGCCATGCTGACGGTTGAGGACGGAAAGTCGGATGTGATTCTGACCATTCCCGTAGATTATTCCGCGAAATTGGTTTCAGGAATGATTCCCGTGGATGTTGAGGCAAATGGAGTGAATGCAACCAAGGGTATGCTTGGCGCACAGTACGTCGTGCAATCGGTGACTGCTACTCTCCGGCAATGGATGGAGGAGGATGGCATGTCAATACCGCAGCCTGAGATAAGCGTGATCAACCGATACAATCCGACGCTCAATTTCCGCAACTACATGATACCCGCGCTGATGGTGGTGCTCCTGATCATAATCTGCGGTTTCCTCCCTGCGCTTAATCTCGTGAGCGAGAAAGAGAGCGGAACCATCGAGGCCATGAACGTTACGCCGGTCAGTCGCATGACATTTGTGCTGTCAAAACTCATACCATTCTGGATCGTAGGACTTTTGGTCGTGACTGTCGGTATGCTCATCGGGTGGCTGGTCTATGGTCTGGTCCCACAAGGCAGCATTGCCGCAATATACTTAGCAGCGGTTTTGTTTAGTCTGGTTATGTCAGGTCTTGGTGTATCTATAGCCAATCAGTCATCCACGATGCTTCAGAGCATATTCGTGATGTTTGCGTTTATCATTATCTTTCAGCTTATGAGCGGACTGTTCACCCCTATAAGATCCATGCCTGACTGGGCACAGTGCATCACATACGCCATTCCGCCAAGATATTTCATCGAGATAATGCGCTCCATCTATCTGAAGGGTACATCCGTAGGTGAACTTTGGCAACAATATCTCATACTCATGGGATTTGCCGTGTTTTTCTCATCTGTCGCCGCTATCACCTATCGTAAACAATCATGACGAGTAACGGACGATAAGATTTCAGTCGGGTGGGGGGGACTATATACAATAAGACGATGAGTTAAAATCAATCCGGTTGTAGGGCTTGCGTCCGCACACATCCTACAACCGGAAATATAATTATTTTGAATACTCCCTCATAAAAAACGGGAGGTGGTCATTTACTTATCGTCCTGCTGCACGCATGAGCGTTGAAGCCTGCGGAGCTGGTTGTAATTGGATAAGACTGTAAGGCTTTTAGGTGATTCCATATACCAGTCCATCAGAGGCTGGATTTTATTAAGGAACGCATTCCATTCAGGATCATCATCAGCGACAACGTCGTTGTACCAGTTGCTTTCAGTAGAAGCCTTGCAGAAGAGTGCCTGATCTTCCGGCGTAGCATTATCGCGGTAATAATCCAGATATTGTCCAAAAATTTCATTCGCCTTCTGAGGATCGTCGTTCATAAAGGCCGACATTGCAGAATACATCATTTCATGTGCATCCCCAACAGGGTTTTCACCGATCCGCGTAGAAGTGCAGCCATACAGTAATAGTGACAGTATAACTGTGAAGAGATACTTTACCATGATTGCATTGCGTTTTGATTGGTTTTGTCCTGCAAATTTACTGAATAATCATTAAAAAGTCAAGAACTTATTTGAACTTTTTGATTTTTTAGAACCGGATGTGTTTTTATGGCGGTTATTCGGACAAGATGAGGCTTTGTAGGCTTGTGTTAATGTCTTCAGAAGAACAACAGAAAGAGCTGTATCAGAATGGATATATTCCGGGTTGTAGGGCCTGCGCTTGCGCTGGCAGAAATTTAAGGCAATATGATAATCAGGTAATTACAGCGTAAAATTCAGTCAGCGCAAGCGCAGACCCTACAACCGAATTGACATTGATACAGCATCGCGAGTATTAAAATTTCAGATTATTCGTCGTCATTTTTGTGATCTTTGTTCTTCTGAAAAGCATTTGTCAGGAAGTTTGTCAGATAGACGGTGAACAGAGGGAAGATTATCATGCCTGAAACCGGGAGAATGACTGCTACGATCTTTCCCGGTAAAGTCACAGGCTGTATGTTGCAGCCCACGGTTGACATATTCATGGCAGCCCACCATAGGGCAGTCCAGTAAGAAGTGACTTCCGGATTGACACCCTGTTCGCGCTGAAAGAATATGAGTGAGCAGAAATAACTTACGAGCAGCATGATCACTATGTAGGACATGAACAGGCTTGTCACCGCATTGCTTGAGAGATAGCCGATCACAATCGAAAGTGCCAGAGCACCGCGTGCAAGCGGAATGAATCTCACGAAATAGAGGGCATCGGCACTCAGATGAATGTCCATCTGGTTGATTATGTTAAGATAGGGGATCGACAGCAGCAGGAACACCAATCTTCGGCGGAAGTATCGGCCTTTATCCTCGGCATACCAGAGTCCGATGAAAAAGTCAAGAATAAACACCATACATACCCAGAACTGAAACTTCATGTATGAATGATTCTCAAGAAAATCTATTTTCTTGAACGTATCGACGGACAGCAATACGATAAGTAAAACGGAGAGCACCAGTACAATGATGTTCATAGTACGGGTCACATAGTGTTTCACCTTAGGATTGTGATGAGGAGCAGGAACAGGAGTAGCGGATGAATTACCGCCGGTGGTTGAAACGTCGCTCATAATGATGAATGTTTGATAAGCATAATGAAAAAATATAAACTTACCACGTTCCGGTAAGCCCGCGCCGCAGAAATCCGACACGTACATATTTTCAACGCCTCATCTTTAAAATTTGTTCGTTTAGAGTTCAGACTATGCCGGATTGTAAGTGGAGCGGATAGATTCTGTATTCGGATACAGGATAGTCGGTAGCACAACTGTTCAATGAGTTGGAGTGAGATGAGTCGGTTTCATAACAGCCTGCCATAGATCTATCATGCTGAGTGATATTTTCGTATTTAAAAATTTGGTTTTATGGAGCAAATTTGCTACTTTTGCATCGTTGATAACAACAATAGTTCTTTTAAATTATGAAGTACAAGCAACTGAAAGCGGAGCTTTCCGCTGCCGGATGTTATCTGCTTCGCGCCGGGGGTAACCATGAGATATGGTTCTCACCGATCACTGGTAAACGCTTCCCGGTTCCTTCGCATGGAGCTAAGGAAGTTCCTCCGTCAACCGAACGATACATCAGGAAAAATGCAGGTCTCGTTTGAGACCCGTGTTTTACGGCATGGTCGCAGAAGCGTGGGGTATATCTCCACGCTTCTCTACTTCATCTTTTACTGGCATTTATTTGTTATCAATAAAACGAGGTCTTAAAAAACCTCGTTTTTCCCAAGATCATTAAAATTTATCTTATATATCCCCCTATGATTGCGAATATTATAGTAGAGCAGACCAAGGACGGAGACTTCTCTTGTTTCGTTGAGGAAGACATTCCCTATGTCGGTCTTTTGGGTTATGGTAGTTCTTCCGAAGAGGCGATTAATAGTCTTGTTGATTTCTATAATCAATCTAAGGAAGATTTACGTGCCGAGGGCAAGAAACTCCCTGATCTCAAGTTTGTGATCCATTATGATATGCCATCTTTCTTCAATAGATTTAATTTTCTCAATCAATCAAAGATTGCTGAAAGAGCAGGTATAAATCCCTCATTGATGCGTAAATACACATCTGGGGTGGCTCGTGCAGGTCAGAAGCAATATGATAAACTTCATACGGCTGTGCAGGCCATTGCAAAAGAAATGCTTGCGGCAGCATTTTAAGATACTTGGCGCGTGATGCGTCGGCTTTATAATTTTTAAGAACTATAAATTTAGCCCACTGTCCGGATGGACGGTGGGCGTTTTCTGGATCAATGTGAAAAAGCGGTTGTTAAAAGATTAAATATCGGTAACTTTGTCGTATGAAACAATGGCAAGTACTGAAAACAATATTTCCGGAGATTATCACGGAGAACTTTGAGTTTGTAGATTATCAAGAATCAGCAGATCGGCTAGATTACTGGTTGGATGAGCGTGGATATATGTCACGTGAGGATTATAAAAAAGGTACGGTGAGAGAATATGGCTTCACAGAGGAACGTCTGATTCAGGATTTCCCGATTCGCGGAAAAGCTGTATATCTCCACGTCAGGCGTCGTAGGTGGCGTGACACTGAAGATGGCAGTATCTTCACCTATGACTACGATCTGACAGAGGAAGGCTCTCGCCTGACTCCGGAGTTCGTAGCTTTTTTAAAAGATGAGGATTGAATCTACTCCAGAAAGTATCCGATCGATAGCAGCTCATTATGGTGTTAACGGGGCTAATCTATCCAGGCAATATAAGGAGACTTTCAGTGATTACCGGCAGTGGAAGCAGCTTGATCATGCTGAGCAATATATTATTTATCCTCAGAATATTGGACCGAATCTTGCGATAGACGAATCGTCGTTGAGTTGCGGCGAACTTTACACGTTTGTGACAAACCGCGATGCTCATGGCGGAAAGGGAGCTCTCGTGGCCGCCATACGCGGAACCAAGGCAGAGACGGTCATTGCCGTACTGGAAATGATACCGTTGGCCAAGCGTAAAACAGTCAGGGAGATAACCCTCGATTTGTCATCATCGATGATGCTTATAGCACGACGTTCGTTTCCAAAGGCTACAGTGACCAACGACCGCTTTCATGTGCATAAGCTTTACTATGATGCCATTGACGAGTTGCGCATATTTCTGCGCTGGATGGCACGGGATGTTGAGAATGAGGATATAGCCCGCTGCCGTAAAGCCGGTATTCCTTATGTACCGTTCCGATATGCCAATGGGGACACACGCAAGCAGTTGCTGGCAAGAGCAAAATATATACTGACAAAGCATGCTTCAAAATGGACGAAGTCACAGAAGTGGAGAGCCGATATCATCTTTGAATTTTATCCCGAGCTGAAAAGAGCCTATGATCTGGCCATGGATCTGACAGATATCTTCAATCAGAAAGTAGATAAGGATGTGGCACGACTGAATTTAGCCAGATGGTACAACAAAATTGATGAAATGGTTGAAGGGCAGTTCCGAACGGTTGCCGAAACATTCCGTAATCACTACGATACAATACTGAATTTCTTCATAAACCGCTCGACAAATGCCGGAGCAGAATCTTTCAACGCCAAAGTCAAAGCATTCCGAAGTCAGTTCAGAGGAGTCACCGACATTCCATTCTTCCTATTCCGCCTTTCAAAGCTATGCGCCTAAAAATATTTCACACTCGGGTAGTGTTTTAACAATTTAACCGGGTTTTGCATCTGACCCGGTTTTAACAATTCAACCGGGTTTTGCATCTGATCCCGTTTTCTTGATATATTCTAATCTGATGAATCGGGGGTTCGTAGGGACTATCTGAATCCTGTCTGATCCGAAAATCAAAAAAGTCTCGTAATCGTTTGACTATGAGACTTTTAATTTGATTTTGGCGGAGAGGACGAGATTCGAACTCGTGGTAGGATTGCTCCTACGTCAGTTTAGCAAACTGGTGGTTTCAGCCACTCACCCACCTCTCCATTGGTGTCATATCGACCTGCTCTTCAGGCCTTATGTCTTTTGCTTCGTTTGGTGTTTCCCTCAAAAGCACTGCAAAGTTAGGGCTTTCTTTTGGAACTACCAAATATTTTTGCGATTATTTTGTATGAAATTTTTGCGAGTTGATATAAACTGTTAATATATCGCTTTTCAAATGATTGAAATACAGCTATATGGCTGATTTTAGCTATGAGTGGAAAAATAAGGGAGGGAATCAATGTCATCAGACAGCCTGATTCCCTCCGGTGGGTTGTATCCGTTGTTTTAAGTAGTAAATGTAGCTGCTATCAAAGATTAGATTCGTCAAAATTCATTTCATCGAAGCCTGCAGCGTCAAATTCATCCTCATTAAATTCGGTAGAGCCGTAGAAATCATCATCGAGATCTGTCGTGGCAGCTGTCTGAGCAGCTTTGGCATCGATCTTTGCATCGAAGTCGTCAAGATCAACGAACTGCGATGGAGCGTCACCCATAGAAATGGTGCAGAGGGGATCGCGCAGATTCTTGCCGGGGATAGACTTTTTCATTTCAAGGAAGAATGAGCGGTCCGTCATGTAGTCAAACACCCAGACGAGACGCTGTCCGTCATCTTCAATAAAATCGCTCAGAGGAGTATCCTCCATCAGATAGACATCCTCAGATGAGTCAGAACCCATGTCCTCAAGACATATTTCCTGATTGCGTTCCCAGCCGTCCTCACACATGAAGAAGGAACTGAACTGACTTTTGTCATAGCCGACCGAGTCACAGATGGCGTTACGGAGATCAAGGAATGTTGCGTCGGCGTCTATTTGAATTTCACGCTTGAAGTTGTCAACTTCGTCAGAGACTATACGGAAATTGAATATCATAGTATGGTTTTGTGTATTGTTTTTCTGATAAAATATTATTTTGACCATGACTCTTGAAAGAGGGGCATGAATCAGTACTGCGAAAGTAGTAACTTTTTTTTAAAACCAAAACACTTTCATGAAAAAATCTGCGAGTATCATTAAATGTGGCTCGTAGATACACCTGAATACGATTTATGATCCCTGTCTTTTGAAGTGCAGAGTCCATTTTTATGCTTCGTTATCCGAAGGATTTTTCATTATCGCATCTAAAAATGTGTGTGACGGATGTATCTTTGCTGAAAAACAATTGAGACCCATAAAAACTATGAGAAAAACACTTGAATCCGCTACGAAAACCTTGACTCGCAATGCGAGAGGAGCAAAGGATACATCAAAAGAATCAGCAAGCATGAGAAATCCGCAGAAGAAATCGTGGGACAAGCCGGTGTCGCAGTCATTCTATTCCAAGCTGGAAATCCGAGTATGGGAAATCATCACTTCATTGGGTTATGTGAAAGGGTGGCGCGACGAGTTCATGAAGTATATCGAGCGGTATTTACTAACGGGCGAATGTCCGCAACGTCGCTATTGTGAAGAGTTTGTAGTGGTCATCTTCTATTCGCTGAAAGGGGAGATTGATGCAGCAGTGGAGCGTTCAGCGGCCTGTCGCCGCCGTGCAGCTGAACGTCGTGCGCGTAAGGAAGATAAGAAGGTTGATAGCGTTGTGGATCAGAATAATAAAGAATCTTCTAAGGGGGATAAAGATAGGGATATTCTACTCGCCGACTTACGGCATGAAGATGTGGGGAGCATTACAAATAGCCGGATCGAAACTTGGCACAGGAGATACGGCGATAGGGCACGTGGATGACAGGATTGAATGGAAGAATTAATAGGGCTGAATTAAGTTTGTCATGCTGTGCCGGAATCAGATTCCGGTTGCAGGGACTGTGCTTGAGCTGCCTTAATTCTACAGCGTAATTAGTTGATTATCACATTGCCTTAAATTTCGGCTAACGCAAGCGCAGTCCCTACGACAAGGACTTTATCCATTCTGACACAGCCATATCCTACAACCGGAATCTGTTACGGCTCTATAACGAAAAAATTGGGTGGACTGACACGTTATTTCCAGTTCACATTTAGGTTGCGGAGGAGGGTAGCTGACGCTCCGACAGATCCCGTGTGCTGTATGGCGAAGGAAGGAAATGCCGATGTAGCGACATTGGCTGTCAGAAAGACTTCCGATTTCACTTCCGGATTAGATGATGCAGCAGCCGGAGCTTCCGTGCGAGCACTCGCTATCAGATGTCCGCCGGTAAGTTCGACAGAAATATGACACGGATTGCGGAAACAGTTGGTGGCTACGGATTCACTGACAGGTGTGACGCTTCCGTTGTCATAGCGTACGAGGGTGAAGGTCACGGCCTTGTCATAGTCAGGAGTACGTTCGATACGGAGGGCATAGCCGGTGAGCGTGACGGGATCGAAACAAATGCAGATGTCCATATACTGGCCTGTGGCACTGCCGAAGCCCTGACCGGGTCCTTTGCACGGTTCGGCGATAAGTGAGAGCTGCATACCCTTGCAGTCCGGACGCATCGGAGTGTAGGAGAGGCGTGCTCCGCGCGTAGCCTGAACGAGACCTGTTCCGGTTGCTGCATCGGTGGCCTGACCATAATACCAGCTCCGGTTCTGATCCGGAGTCCAGTCGTGAAGTTTGGTGTCCGCCGGCTTGTAAGTGTCGAAATTCCAGTAACCCGGACGTCCCGGCTCACCTCTGCGGATAGGAATTTCGGCGAATGAAGTGGAAAGCGAGCGTTCCTTGCCCGGTGAGCTCTTTGACATTTTAGAAGTGATTATGTCGCTGAAACGGACTACTGAAGGGTCTCCGGCACGTGAATCATTATATTTAGGTGTCACGCTTGCCGAAATGTAGCAGCCGTGGTCGGCACTTGAAAGCGGATAGATGTGGGCCGACTGACCGTTGCCTTGACGTACAGCCACAGAATCGGAGAGGTCGGGACGCGTCGAGCGGTACCATATTATATGACTGTCGTCAGTGCCGTCGCCGGTAAGAGTATAGCCGAGTTTAAGAGAGGTTTTGTCATGGAAGATCCCCGGAGGTGTAGCGAGCGCAGGCGCATCCTTCAGATATGGTGCGATCCTGACTGCCGTTGCACCGGTGAGACCTTCGGGAGTAGATGCAGTGACAAATCCATTGACTTCCTGAGGAAAATGGTTGGCAGAGGTGACAGTTGCTTTGCCCCCGGCTGCTTTTACAGTCATGGTGCTCGGTGCTGACCAGTTTATGCTTGTGACGGGATAAGCCACTTCATAGTCACCCCACAGTCGGAAGGATGGGGTGAGAAGCGTCGTATCGGATTGGGCGTCAAGCATCCTGTTGGAGCGTATGAGGCGCATTGCCACCGGGATTGATGTCAGACCGTCTGCGTTCTTACGGATTTCGGGAAGCATGTCGAGCGGATCCCAGCCGTCGTTACCGCCAAGGAGATTGGGAGTGTTATAAACAGTCTTTCCATCCTTGGTAATTTTATAGGCATTGAGGAGGGGAGAGTCTGTGATATCTGTGCTGAGTTCCGGACGTTCGGCATCCACGGTCACCGGTTTGCCATTGAGAGTCACATTGCTCTGATAACATCTGACGGCCGAGGGATCGCGTGTCCATTGCAGTTTCACCGGGTGGTCGGAAGTGAAACGGGTATCAATTAGTGTCACCATCCCCGGCATTTTTGTCAGGTACTGAGTGCCGTCAACCAGTGTGTGGATATCGCAGTTGAGAAACACTGCGCCTGTTGAAGCGGTTGAATAGAAGGGTTTTCCGCTGAAGAAAGTGAAACGGCAGTCGAGATAGATGGCTGAACCGGTCAGCGCATCGTCTGTACACTCGAAATAGCAATCCTTGTAGAGTGAACGCCGTGCTCCGGTGAGGGGGCAGAGATTTAGACGGCTGATAAAACGGCAGTTTTCAGCAAATAACCGATCTGTGTTATCGCAGATACCGAGTTGTGCCTGCACGATGGCATCGCGTCGGCGCGGACGGTTGAGCGACGGATCGCGGGGATATTCGAGATCAACGTTACAGTAGTTTCCGTAGGTCATGTTGGCTGTGGTTAGACTCCGGCCGTGGAAATGGAGCATCGTATAATTACCGAGCGCGCCTTGAGTCTGACCGCGGTTGACGGCAAAGACCACATCTTCAGGATTAGTGGCAAGTCCGATGATGGACAAAGTGTCGCAACTGATCTCCGCTGCGTATGGGATACTTCCGGAATTGGCGGGATTGCGACGGACAGCAGGATCGTCGGGGTCATCAAGCCAATAGACGGAGGGTGCGACAAGCAGCGTCACGTTTTTCGACCCCGAACGGTTGATTGCTTCGAAAGCTTTCAGGGCATCGTTGAACACGTAGGGCGATGTGCTTGGGCCGGGCTGCAGGAGGAGGGTTTCGTGGCTGAGTCTGTATGTTGAGCCGTCAGCTGTGGTGACTGTGTTCGTCTGCGAATCGATGTTGAATGCGCCAGCGGCCATCGGGATAGCGGCGTAGGAGAGGATAGCTGAAAGAATGATTGGTTTTAACATGTCATTTAGATTCAGGGAATAGGAAGCAAGCTATAAAAATCAAAAATTCATAAACAACACATTGACCTTTAAGAATATGTCGTTTATGAATTTTTGAATTATTGTATTATTTATCCGTCGATAGGGGGCGGATCATAAGCGAAGGGTATCGTGATCAGACTTCGAGGTTGAGGTTGAACTCCTCATTCCAAGGCAGACCGTCCTTTGCAAGTTCTTCGAGGAAGGGATCGGGATCGAATTCCTCCACGTTGTTGACTCCGGGTTTAACCCACTTTCCTGTCAGGAACATCATGGCACCGACCATTGCGGGTACACCGGTGGTGTAACTTACGGCCTGCATTCCTGTCTCGCGGTAAGCTTCCTCATGCGAACAGTTGTTCCATATATAGTAGGTGAGATGTTTGCCCTCTTTGTCAAGACCCTCGATGCGGCAGCCGATCGAAGTCTCGCCGTGGTAGTTCTCACCGAGATCCTGCGGGTTGGGGAGAACGGCTTTGAGGAACTGGAGGGGCACGATCTTCTGACCGTTGTATTCAACCTCGTCGATACGTGCCATGCCGATGTTCTGGATCACACGGAGATGTGTGAGATATTCCTGACCGAAAGTCATCCAGAAGCGCGCACGCTTGATGGAGGGATAGTTCTTCACGAGCGATTCGAGTTCTTCGTGATAGAGGAGGTAGCTTTCGCGCTCACCGATATTGGGATAGGTGAGAGTCTTGTGAATTTCGAGCGGACCGGTAGTCACCCACTTGCCGTCCTCATAATAGCGACCGTTCTGCGTGATCTCGCGGATGTTGATTTCGGGGTTGAAGTTGGTGGCGAATGCCTTACCGTGGTCACCTCCGTTGCAATCAACGATGTCGAGATACTGCATGTCGGAGAAATAATGCTTGGCAGCGTAGGCTGTGAACACGCCTGACACTCCGGGGTCGAAACCGCAGCCGAGGATGGCCGTCAGACCTGCGTCCTCGAAACGTTTCTTGTAGGCCCACTGCCATGAGTATTCGAAGTGAGCCACATCCTTAGGCTCATAGTTGGCCGTATCGAGATAGTTGACACCACAGATGAGACAGGCATCCATGATGGTGAGATCCTGATAGGGAAGAGCCACATTGATGACGAGCGCGGGTTTGTGGCGGTTGAAGAGCTCGACGAGCTGGGGAACACTGTCGGCGTCAACCACGTCGGAACTGATGTTTGGCTTGCCGATAGCCTCTACGATAGCATCACACTTCTTGCGTGTGCGTGATGCTATCACGATTTCGGTGAACACTTCGGGGTGCTGAGCACACTTGTGGGCCACAACGGTACCAACGCCGCCGGCTCCGATAATTACGACTTTTGCCATGTCCTGATTATCTTGATTGTTTCGGTTAAATGAAGTTTCATATTTCCAGTTTGTCATCAGTCACGCTGATTTCCGAAAAGGCGTAGGAGATAGAGGAAGAGGTTGATAAAGTCGAGGTAGAGATTAAGAGCTCCGATGGTGGCGAGATGGCCGACATACGACGCAGGTGTCGTGAGAGCCATCTGCTTGATCTTCTGTGTATCCCAAGCAGTCAGGCCGATGAAGATCAGGACGCCGGCAAATGAGATGATCCAGTCAAGAGTGGAACTTTTTGTGAAGATGTTGACCACGGATGCGATGATGAGGCCAATGAGAGCATAGAAAAGGAAGTTGCCCCACTTGGTGAGATCCTTGGAGGTAAAATAGCCATAGACACTCATTGCGCCAAACGTGCCTGAGCAGATGAAGAATGTCTTGGCGATTGAAGTGGAAGTATAGACAAGGAAGATCGGTGCGAGAGCCAGACCGTTGACAGCTGCGAATGCATAGAACAGCAGTGTGGCCGTCGCTGACGACATTTTGGTAAGACGCGCCGAGAGGGAGATGACGAGAACGATCTCAGCGATGAACAGACCCCAATAGAACCAGCTGTTGGTGGCCATGAAATTCATGTAGGCCATGGAGCTGGCACAGAAGAGCGATATGAAAGCCGTCACAAGAAGTCCGAGGAACATCTTGAAATATACTTGTTTCATCACGGCAGATGTGGTCTGATCTACCTGATATGATGAGGCACGATAGCTGTTGTAGTTGTCGCCTCCATTATAGTAGGGAGGTGGAGTTTGCTGATTGTAGTTCATATTCTTGGATGTTTTTGTTTGTAATTAATACCTATATATATTATGACACCCGGTCTGACAAAAAGTTTAATCAGGCCGTTGGTGTCAACATCCGTTTCCGTGGAGAAGAAGGCGATTCCTGAATGGTCTTACATTCGTTCAGGCACTTCAATGCCGAGCAGAGCCATACCGGTCTTCACCACACGTGCTGTCTGGCGGCTGAGTTCGAGGCGGAACGAACGTACGGCCTCGTCGCTTTCCTTGAGGATTGAGCAGTCGTGGTAGAACTGATTGTAGCATTTCACGAGGTCATAGATATAGTTGGCTATGAGTGCCGGACTGTAACTCTGACCTGCGGCCTGTACGGTAGCGGGGAAGTCGGCGAGAGCCTGCACGAGGGTGATTTCGCGTTCGCCGGGTGTCACGTCGGCATACGATCCGATCGTCATACCTTCTTCCTCAGCCTTGCGGAGTACGGAACAGATGCGGGCGTATGTGTATTGTATGAAAGGACCGGTGTTGCCGTTGAAGTCAATTGATTCCTTTGGATTGAAAGTGATGTTCTTGCGCGGATCGACTTTCAGAAGGAAATATTTGAGTGCGCCGAGACCGACCATTTCAGATATGCGGGCCACTTCCTCGTCAGTGAGACCGTCGAGCTTGCCAAGTTCGGCGGAGACTGCGCGTGCGGTAGTCACCATGTCGTCCATAAGATCATCGGCATCGACGACCGTACCCTCACGTGACTTCATCTTGCCTTCGGGGAGCTCGACCATACCGTAGGAGAAATGAACGAGATCCTTGCCCCACTTGAAACCGAGGCGGTCAAGGAGGATCGAGAGGACTTGGAAATGGTAGTTCTGTTCGTTGCCTACCACATAGATCATCTTGTCGATGGGGAAGTCCTGAAAGCGGAGTTTGGCTGTACCGATGTCCTGAGTCATATAGACGGATGTGCCGTCGCTGCGGAGCAGAAGCTTGTGGTCAAGCCCCTCGCCTGTAAGGTCAGCCCAAACGGAGCCATCCTCCTTGCGATACATCTTTCCGGCCTCAAGTCCTTCAAGCACCTTGTCCTTGCCTTCGAGATATGTCTCGCTCTCGTAGTAGATCTTGTCGAAATCTACTCCCATGCGCTTATAGGTCTCATCGAATCCGGCATATACCCATGAGTTCATCATTTCCCAGAGAGCGCGGATCTCAGGATCTTTCTGCTCCCATTTCACGAGCATCGCGCGTGCTTCCTTCATGAGAGGGGAGGCTGCTTCGGCCTCTTCCTTTGTCATTCCCTGCTCTTCAAGGGCTTTGACCTCAGCCTTGTAGTGCTTGTCAAAGAGGACATAGAAGTCACCGATAAGGTGGTCGCCCTTCTTGCCCGATGATTCGGGAGTGACACCGTCGCCCCATTTCTGCCATGCCAGCATGGATTTGCAGATGTGGATGCCTCGGTCATTGACGATATTGGTCTTCACGACGCGGTTGCCGCATGCTTTGAGAATCTCCGAGAGGCTGAATCCGAGGAGGTTGTTACGGATGTGGCCGAGGTGGAGGGGCTTATTGGTGTTGGGCGATGAATATTCGACCATTACGAGAGGTGAATTTTCATCGGCAGCCTTGATTCCATAGTCGGGAGTCTCGGCGATATGGGTAAGTACTGAATTCCAGAATCGTGGAGCTATGGTGATGTTGAGGAAGCCTTTTACGACATTGAACTTCTCAACCGCTTCTTCGTTAGCTTCAAGCCATGAGCCGATTTCCTGACCGACAGCGTCGGGGGCTTTACGCGCCGCCTTTACCCACGGGAACACCACTACAGTGAGATTTCCCTCAAATTCCTTACGGGTGGCCTGCGGAACAATGTTCTCGGCAGGAGTATCGATGCCATAGAGGTCCTTGACGGCCTTTGAAACGGCTTGGGCGATGATGCAATCAATAGACATTTTTACTGTTGCGAATTTTGATTTTTAACGATTTAAAAAACTATTCCTGATGATTATAGGAGATGTAACGGGATCAGGATGTTTCCTCCTTCACCTATAATTCACAAAATTACAATAAAAATGTGAATTACAGAAATCTTTATCGCCGGCTCGTGAAAAAATATTGTTGTGAGGATGGTTCACATTGGCTATTAAGCCAGAGAACTGATCTGAACTTATTACGGAAAGTTAAAACATTCGCAGAATAAATGGCAAAATAAACCGTGAATCTTAATTTGTAATAAGTTTAGATCGGTTCAAAGCGGGGTCGGTCAGCCCTTGTCCCATAGGGTGCCGCGTTTGGGATATTTCGATCCCATAAGGAGCAGACGCAGGGCGGTGTTGTAGCTGAAATAGGCCCATATCCAGTTGATGAGCACACTCAGTTTGCTGCGCATTCCGAGCAGTGAGATCAGATGTATAAACATCCATGCCATCCATGCCAGAAATCCGCTCAGATGGATTCGGTTGATGTCGGCTACAGCTCGATTGCGGCCGATTGTAGCCATAGAGCCTTTGTCCTTGTAGGAGAAAGGTTTGTCCCAGCGGTCACGGTTGAAGTTATCGGCAAGGAATTTGCCCTGCTGTATGGCCACCTGTGCAAGCTGCGGGAGTCCACGCGGATATTTCTCGGATGTCAGCAGATTGACGTCGCCTATGGCAAAAATGTCATTCAGGCCATCGACACGGCAATAATCATCTGTCTGGAAGCGGCCTCCGCGTCCGGGTTTGTAGTCAGTGCCTGTGAATTCGATTGGGGTTCCTGTTACTCCTGCCGTCCAGATGACCATTTCGCTGTAGAGAGTGGAACCGTCGTCAAGTGTCACGACATTGTCCTTGTATGTCTTCATCAGACGTCCGAGTCTCACGTTGACCATCAGTTGCTTGAGATCACGCAGTGCAGTTTCCGAAGCCTGCGGACTCATCGCTCCGAGCACACGGTCAGTACCCTCGACAATAGTTATACTGAGGTCATCGACAGGTATTTCAGGATAATCACGTTTGAGTATGTAGCGTTTGAGCTCGCCGATCGCACCTGCGATCTCTACTCCTGCAGGGCCACCGCCGATTACGACAAAGCTAAGCATACGCCGACGTTTTTCTTCATCCGGCTCTACGGCTGCACGCTCGCAGCGGAAAAGGATTTCGTTGCGGATACGGATAGCCTCGTCCGTCGATTTCAGTGTATAGACTTCGTCGATCAGGTCAGGGTTGCCGAAAAAGTTGTTGGTCGTGCCGACGGCGATGACAAGTTTATCATAGGGAATACTCTCGTAATTTGTTACGACGCACTTGTTGACTACATCAACGCTCCTGACTTCACCTATATGGAAACTGATCCCGCGACCACTACGTTTGTTAAGCTCCCGACGCAGGGGGAAGCAGATGCTTGTCGGGTCAAGCTCGGAAGAGGCGACCTGATAGAAAAGAGGCGGGAAGGTGTGGTAATTGTGTTTATCGACAAGGGCTACGTCATATTTCTTCTTGTCAAGTTTTTTGACAAGATTCAGGCCGGCGAAACCACCGCCGAGCACTACTATTTTGGGCTTTACTGACATAAGCAGAAGGAACGATGAAATTTAGTTGAAATTAATGAGAAATTTCCGTATATGGTATGTACAGGAAATCCTACACAACATACGGTACATTCATTAATAACAACGTTTCGTCGCTCCTTATGGTTTTGTCAGATGATGGTGTGACCCTCGCATGTGAGCACACGTCCGGGGAACTGCTCCACAAGGGCAAGGTTGTGGGTAGCCATGATGACCGTCGTTCCATTGCGTGCAATGGAGTGAAGACGGCTGACAATGGCTTCGCCTGTGGCAGGGTCAAGATTGCCGGTAGGCTCGTCGGCAAGAATGATGCGCGGATGGTTGAGAAGCGCGCGTGCTATCACGATGCGCTGCTGCTCACCGCCTGAGAGCTCGTGAGGATTCTTGTAGCTCTTATTGCTCATACGCACCTCTTTAAGCACTTCTTCGATGCGTTTTTCGATCTCCTCTTTGTCACGCCAGCCGGTAGCTTCAAGCACGAAGCGGAGATTGGCGTATGCGCTGCGGTCAGTCAGAAGCTGAAAGTCCTGAAACACGATACCTATCTCTCGGCGGAGATAGGGTATCTCGCGCAGGCGGATTGTTGTGAGATCATAGTCAAGAACCCTCGCCTCGCCCGAAGCGATGGGTATGTCGGCATAGATTGATTTCAGAAGGCTGGACTTTCCGCTTCCGACCTTACCTATGAGATAGACGAATTCGCCCTCCTCTACGGAGAGGTTGACATGTTTCAGTGCTATCAGGTCCTGACGGTGAAGTTCAACGTCCTTGTAGTCTATTACCTTGCCCATGCTTTCGAGTCGTGGTGTTGGGGGAGATTCTTGTTTATGGTTTTGGTTGCGATTTGATTTTGACACGGCATCCGGTGTCACATCAGTTGCCCATCTCCGAAAGGAACTTGATGCGCATGAGGCGTATCTCATCCTCGGTAAAGTCCTCACCGAGTTCGCGGTAGGCTTCGTTGAGATCGTCGGTCTGACATTCCTTGAAGAAGTCAAAGATTTCGTCCTGCGAATCCTCGTCGATGATCTCGTTGATGTAGTAGTTGATGTTGATTTTCGTTCCCGAATAGACTATAGCCTCGATGTCGTCGATAAGTTCGCAGAAATCAAGACCCTTGGCCTTTGCGATCTCAGGCAGAGGGATCTTGCGGTCAACAGCCTGAATGATAAAGTATTTTGTGGAGTTACGGCTGGGGACACTGCGGACACGGAAATCTTCCGGGCGGTCGATCTCATTGTCCTCGACGTGGCGTTTGATTACCTTTACAAACTCTTCGCCGTAACGTTTCGCCTTTCCTGCACCCACACCGGGAATGTTCTGAAGTTCCTCGATGGAGATAGGATAGGTGGTGGCCATCGCTTCAAGCGACGGATCTTGGAATATGACGTAAGGAGGGAGGCCGAGTTTCTTGGCTATCTTCTTGCGGAGATCTTTGAGAATGCTGAAAAGTTCATCGTCAGCCGCGCATGAACCTGTGCTCTTCATCATTTCGGGTTCAGGCTCTTCGCTGAAATCCGAGTCGGCCATGACCTTGAACGATTCCGGTTTCGATAGGAATTTTTTTCCTTTGGATGTGATTTTAAGGAGTCCGTAGTTTTCGATGTCTTTCTCAAGGTATCCTGCGAGGATTGCCTGACGGATCACTGCACTGATGATGCGCTCGTCGGCACCCTGTTCGCAGCCGAACACTTCGAGCTGATCATGTTCGTAGGATTTGACATCTGAGGTAGCTCGGCCGAGCAATACATCGGTAACATGATCGGCCTTGAATTTTTCTTTAAGTGCGATGACGGTTTCAAGTACCGCACACAAAACATCTTTAGCTTCCACTTTTTTCTTTGGATTTATACAGTTGTCACAGTTCTGGCAGTTGTCCGTGAGATACTCTTCTCCGAAATAGAACAGGAGTGAGCGTCGGCGGCAACTGCTTGCCTCGGCATAGCTTTGGGTTTCTATGAGTAACTGGCGGCCTATTTCCTGCTCGGCAAGCGGTTTGCCTTGCATGAATTTCTCCATTTTCTGGAGATCCTTGGCGGCATAGAAGGTGATACACTGGCCTTCGCCACCGTCGCGTCCGGCCCGTCCGGTCTCCTGATAGTAACCTTCAAGCGACTTCGGCATATCGTAATGTATAACAAATCTCACGTCTGGTTTATCGATACCCATGCCGAAGGCTATGGTAGCGACTATGACATCGACTTTCTCCATCAGGAACGCGTCTTGATTGGCCGTGCGGGTCGCACCGTCCATGCCGGCGTGGTAGGGAAGAGCCTTAATGTCGTTGACAACGAGCATTTCAGCCAGTTCCTCAACTTTTTTACGGCTCAGGCAATAGATGATACCTGACTTACCTGAGTTGTTCTTGATGTATTTGATTATTTCCTTGTCGATGTTGAGTGTCTTGGGACGCACCTCATAGAAGAGATTCTCGCGGTTGAACGATGATTTGAACACCTTGGCATTGGTCATGCCGAGGTTCTTCTGTATGTCATGCTGGACCTTGGGAGTAGCCGTCGCTGTAAGGGCGATCATCGGACGGACGTTGATCTCGTTGATGATCGGGCGTATGCGGCGGTATTCAGGTCTGAAGTCATGACCCCACTCGGAGATGCAGTGGGCTTCATCGACAGCATAGAATGAGATGGATATCGTCTTTAGAAACTCTATGTTTTCATCCTTCGTCAGCGATTCCGGTGCGACATAAAGCAGCTTTGTGCGTCCGGCTGAGATGTCGGACTTAACCTGATCGATGGCTGCGCGGTTGAGCGAGGAGTTCAGGAAGTGGGCCACATGGTCCGCTTCGCTGAAATGACGCATCGCATCCACCTGATTTTTCATCAGTGCGATGAGCGGGGAGATTACTATTGCCGTCCCGTCCATCATCAGGGCGGGAAGCTGGTAGCAGAGAGATTTTCCCCCTCCCGTGGGCATGAGCACGAATACATCGTTGCCTTCGAGGAGGCTGGTCATTATGGCTTCCTGATTGCCTTTGAATGATTCAAAGCCAAAGTGCTCTTTAAGTGCTGCGTGGAGTCGTTGATTCATGGGATGTGTTCAGGTTGGTGGAGGAGATTGAAATGTGAGATTGGGGTGTGGAGAGATGGATTGCCGGCGGGAGACCGATCCGCTCAGCCAATGTAGGCTTTGCGGATTTTCTCCTCGGCAAAGGCGCGGTCGATGACCAGTTCCTTTATGTCGGTTGACGGGGTCTCATACATAGGATCCATCATGATTGTCTCGACGATCGTACGCAGACCTCGCGCGCCAAGCTTGTATTCGATAGCCTTATCGACAATGAATTCAAGCGTTTCCGGAGTGAACACGAGCTTCACGCCGTCCATGGCAAACAGTTTCTCATACTGTTTTGTGATAGCATTTTTCGGCTCGGTGAGCACTCGGAGGAGTGCCTCGCGGTCAAGCGGATCAAGATGGACAAGCACCGGCAGACGGCCTATGATCTCAGGAATGAGTCCGAACGACTTGAGGTCCTGCGGGGCTATGTATTTGAGATAGTTGTCCGAATCGACTTTTGAACGCACGGATGAGCCGGTAAAGCCTACGACATGGGTGTTGAGGCGGTGGGCTATCTTACGCTCTATGCCGTCAAAAGCTCCTCCGCAGATGAAGAGGATGTTTTTAGTATCGACGGCGATCATTTTTTGTTCGGGATGCTTGCGGCCACCGTTCGGCGGAACGTTGACCACTGAACCTTCGAGAAGTTTGAGCAGACCCTGCTGCACACCTTCGCCGGATACATCGCGTGTGATGGACGGGTTGTCGCCCTTGCGTGCGATCTTGTCGATCTCATCGATGAACACAATGCCGCGTTCAGCTTTCGCCACATCATAGTCCGCGGCCTGAAGCAGACGGACGAGAAGACTTTCAATGTCCTCACCGACGTAGCCGGCCTCTGTCAGCACAGTGGCATCGACTATGGCAAAGGGGACGTCGAGCTGTCGGGCGATTGTCTTTGCGAGAAGGGTTTTTCCCGTACCCGTCGGTCCGACCATGATGATATTGCTCTTTTCGATATCGACGTCATCCTTGTCCTGTGCCAGACGTTTGTAGTGGTTATAGACCGCTACCGAAAGATATTTCTTGGCATCTTCCTGTCCGATGACGTACTGGTCAAGGAACTCACGTATCTCGACCGGGGTGGGGAGCTGCTTCTGCTCAGAAGCCTCTTTTTCGTTAGAGTTGGCTGATCGCTTGCTCTTGGCTGCTGGGCGGAGTGAGGGATTGTCGTTGTAATAATCCTTCAGCAGCCCTTCTATCTGATCGACACACTCGTTGCAGATGTATGTGTCACCGAGCGGACTCGGTACGAGTATGTCGGTATAGGAAGGTTCCTTACCGCAGAATGAGCATTTGATTTCTTGATTCGAATTGGATTTTTTTGCCATTTCGTGTCTTGAAGGTTCTGGGGGTTTATGACAGGTCGGACCATTGAGACCAGACGTGTCATGTCCTTGAAAAGGACGGGCGTTCAGAGCTTGCAATTGAACAATGCTTTCTGCCCGTCCTCTCTATGACGTATGTGTAATTATTTCTTTTCGGGGAGGAGTACGCGGTCGATCATGCCATATTCCTTGGCCTCGTCGGCTGTCATCCAGTAGTCGCGGTCAGCGTCAGCTTCGATGCGGTCAAGCGACATTCCGGAGTGATCGGCAATGATCTTGTAAAGCTCAGCCTTGTATTTGAGGATCTCGCGGGCTGTGATCTCGATGTCGGAAGCCTGACCCTGCACGCCACCGAGGGGCTGGTGGATCATGACGCGTGAGTGGGGGAGAGCCATGCGCTTGCCCTGCGCGCCTGCAACGAGGAGCACTGCTGCCATTGAGGCGGCCATGCCGATACAGATGGTGGAAACGTCGCTCTTGATGTGCTGCATCGTGTCATAGAGACCGAGACCTGCAATGACAGATCCACCGGGTGAGTTGAGATAGATGGATATGTCCTTACCGGGATCAACCGAGTCGAGGTAGAGAAGCTGACCTTGAACGACGGTGGCGGTGTAGTCGTTGACATCGGTGCTGAGGAAGATGATGCGGTCCATCATCAGGCGTGAGAACACATCCATCTGAGCTACGTTGAGCTGACGCTCCTCAATGATGGTAGGAGAGATGTAGGATGATGTGATCTGCTGTGCCGATGCGGCAGTGTATTGGTCGAGTGCGAGGCCATTCATTCCGAGATGGTGCACTGCAAAATTTCTAAAATCTTTATTCATATATGTGTTTATCTTGTTTTGCCTAAATTCGTAATGTAAAGTTACAAAAAAATCTTATTCGGACAAAAAAATAATTGTAAATCTACACTACTCTTGGATTTTGCGATAGGTTATGGCGGGGTGCTTTATATTAAAAAGTCTGTATGCCGGGTCAGATAAAAAACAGACAGGATAGTTGCCTGTGTGCAACTGCCCTGTCTGTAGTGTAGGTAGGGGCAAGAGACGGATGCCCCCGGAAAGTTTTATGATATATTATCGGATGATAACTTTTGATGTTTCAGAGCCCTTGCGGCAAATATATATGCCGGGAGTGAGGTCGCCATAAACGCGGATGCCCTGCAGATTGTAATATTCTGCCTCGGCGGATTCATCAACGACGGGAGCTGTCAGGCCGGAATTGTCCTCTTCAACGTTTACATAATCTGAATAGGTGTAACGGGTTGAGGGAACGAGTTCACCTGATTGTCCACCTGTTAGTGTGGAGGTGTAGTAGGTGACGGCCGTGAGAGGATAGCCGATTTCGTCATCGTATGTAACCTCCATCTTGCTTTCCTCTACCTCGGTTTCGTCCTCGTAGGAGGGATTGGCGTACTTGTAGGTGGTAGTGCGTTTGTTGGAGAGGTTGAAACCAAAGGCATTCGCACGATTCTCTTCGGTGCGCTGGCGGGTATATTCAATGAAGTATTTGTTGGTATCCTCATCGAATTCGTATTCAGCTTCAAAAGAGGTGCAGTCGTAGCTATACTGCTCGTCGAAGTCTTCATTGGCAGCGAATTTTTCAATACACTTGAAATCGATCTCAAGTGCGACATCGTCGCCGACCATGAGCTTGCTGTGATAGCTGTCGCCATCGTAAGTGGCTGTGAATTTGCCCGGTACAGGATAGTTGTCTTCATCCGTAATCGTGGCCGAAGCGATACGGTTGTTGGAGAAATACATATCGCCGTTGGGATCGTCAAATTCGTAAGTCGTGATCTGTCCGTCGGTAGTGTTCCATACGATGTCCGAGATAGTAATGTACACCTCATCATCTTCTACTTCCGAGATCTTGACTGCCTTCTTGTCTGCGCCGTACTCTATGATCAGGGCATCATAGTAACTTTTATGGTCTCCGTCTTCGTAGTATTCCTGAAGTTTTGTTATGTTACCGTCAGAGTTGCGTGTGATTTCAACTCCAGACACACCGCCGCCATAAGATTCTCCGGTCCAAGGGTCGTAGGATTGAGAAGCCTCCTTAATGACAAGGCCTTTCACCACTGTATCGTAGGTGTATTCATTGACGGATGATAATTTGTTTTCTCCATCTATGATGTAGAAAGTTTCGACCTTGACCGGATAGCCTGCCTCATTATAGGTGTATTTGGTTACTCGGTCTCCTTCCGTTTGGGTTAATATCTGTCCCGCCTTGTTGTAGGTGAATTTTGTTGTGTAGGGGTCGCTCCACAAATTTTCGTAAGAGTTGTAGTTCTCAGCGGTAACGGTTTGGGGATGATAAAGGCGTGCAACGGCCTCCGCGCTCATCGCTGCGGCTTTCTGATTGGCTGCGGCTAAAACCTGACGAACTTTTGAAGCCTGACGGCTATTTGCCGAATTTGCTGCTACAGGCATGAATAAAGCACCTGCGGCGATTCCAAAAAAGAGTAAAGATTTCTGCATAAAGAATGTTATTTAAAAAAATGTATTACAAAGATATGGTGTTTAATGCTAATTACCCCCCCGAAAGTTAATATTTGTTAATATAAAAGCAACGTTTATTCAGGGGGGAGGTATGATTCCGGATTAGTCTTGGCTAATAGCTGTGGGGGGAGAGCCACTGATCAATATGTCTTCTAAGGTTGTAAATGCTCGAAAAAGTGCCAGATAGCTATTCCTCCAGATACAGAGACGTTAAGTGAGTGTTTGGTTCCGCGCTGGGGGATTTCGAGGCAGATGTCGCACTGGTTGACCACCTCCTGTGCTACTCCTTCCACTTCGTGTCCGAGTATGAGAGCGTAGCGTCGGCCCTGCTGTGGCATAAATTCCTGAAGTTCGATGCTCCCTTTGACCTGTTCAAGGCAGCAGAGGGTGTAGCCGTCGCGTTGGAGACAGTCGATGCAGTCTCCGGTGGTCGGGTAATACTCCCACTTCACCGAATCTTCCGCTCCGAGAGCGGTCTTATGTATTTCCGGTGAGGGCGGACAGGCACTTATACCGCAGAGTATCAGACGTTCGACGGCGAAGGCATCGCATGTACGGAATATAGCTCCGATGTTGTTGAGGCTACGGACATTGTCGAGCACAACCGTCAGTGACATCTTGGGTTGGCGTTTGAAATGTTCGATATCTGTGCGGTGGAGGTCTCTTATGGTCTTTTTTTCCATCTGTCTAAAGTCTGGTTTTACTTTTGCGACTGGTCTCTGAGAGCAAAGTTAGCAAAATTTCCGAGAAATACCATGATTAATCGGCATAAAAACATCGCAGGGGAGCGAGCGGAATTGTGCTCGCTCCCCTGCGGGATTAGTGTCTTTTTTGCCGCTCACCGGATATGGAGATCCAGATTCCTTAGTAAGAGGGAAATGAGCGTTGTGGAGGCTGATTATGCCTCGGCGGGCTGAACGTTGATGAACTTACGGCCTTCTTTGCCTTCAGTGAACACAACAACACCGTCGATGAGAGCGAAGAGAGTGTGGTCCTTGCCCATGCCAACGTTGAGACCGGGATGGTGAACGGTGCCACGCTGACGCTTGATGATGTTGCCTGCCTTGCAGTACTGACCACCGAAAATCTTCACACCGAGTCGTTTGCTTTCTGACTCACGGCCGTTCTTAGAACTACCAACACCTTTTTTATGTGCCATTTCTTTTAACGATTTTAGGGGGTTAAGCTACAACTTCTTTGATTAACACTTTGGTGAAGTACTGACGGTGACCGTTCTTGCGACGATAGCCTTTGCGGCGTTTCTTCTTGAAGACGATTACCTTTTCNCCCTTTACAAGGGGAGTGAGNACCTCACATACAACCTTTGCGCCTTCCACTGTGGGTGCGCCAACTTTAACTGTTTCGTCGGACTGAGCGAGGAGAACGCGGTCGAATTCAACCTTGTCGCCTTCTTTGACAGCTNCGCCGAGATAGTGAACATACAGGAACTTTTCAGGCTCTGCCTTGAANTGCTGTCCCTGAATTTCTACGATAGCGTACATTTGTTATTAATTGGTTTTCAGGTTATTCCGTCGGGCGAGAGTTTGGAATGCGTATCCTCACAACTNCTTTTCGAAGCCCGGTGCGGCTAAATCGGATGCAAAGTTAGNGATTTCCGCCTGATTTTCATAATATTTCCGTGTTAATTTTTTATGATTGTGGAAATATTTTTTTGANCGACGGTGGNGTAAAAAAGATCTGAGGTGAGATCCGTTTGAAGAATCTCACCTCAGATTGCCTGATTTAGTCGGGGTGACTAGACTCGAACTAGCGACCTCACGCCCCCCAGACGCGTACTCTAACCAACTGAGCTACACCCCGATTAGGCTTTTTGTGATGCTTTGTTTTTCAAAAGCGATGCAAAGGTAGAGAGTTTTTTTGAAACTGCCAAAACTTTTGGNGATTATTTTATNAGAANTTTATTNGATTTNGCATTTGCNCCACTGTGTCAGGGCGTTGCGTTNTGCGAGTAGGTGNGTGATTAGTTATGATGCTAAANGTCGGATAAGTCAGAGGGCACAACTTTTAAAGTTGTGCCCTCTTTGAACCTAAACAGTCGGGGTGACTAGACTCGAACTAGCGACCTCACGCCCCCCAGACGCGTACTCTAACCAACTGAGCTACACCCCGATTAGGCTTTTGNGATGCTTTGTTTTTCAAANGCGATGCAAAGGTAGAGAGTTTTTTTGATTCGTGCAATACTTTAGTGGTTAATTTAACCAAAGTTAACNTAANTAGCCTNANTCTAACCTATGTGTTAATTAATTTTGCAATTCTCTNCTGCTNTGAGAGTNNTTATGCNTTTTACGATTCTCATAAGGAGTAATGAAATATTCATCATAATAAGCAAGAAGGAGAGTGGTAAGAGGTATGGCTATGATCAGACCGATGAAGCCAAGAAGCGATCCCCAGATGGAGAGCGACAGGAAGATGATGGCAGGATTGAGGCTCATGGCCTTTCCTATGATTTTTGGAGTCAGGATGAAGTCCTGTATAGCCTGAACTATACAATATACCGCTATCATCTCCCAGAAGAGTGTCCAGAAACTGCCTTCGCCACCAACCGACACTACAATGCAGAAAAGCGTTGCGGGGACAAGTGAGATAAGTTGGAGGTAGGGGACCATGTTGAGNAATCCGATGAACATACCGAGGACTATGGCGAGCGGAAGTCCTATGATCAGGAANCCGATGCTGAAGAGGACTCCGACGCAGAAGGCCACGAGAGCCTGTCCGCGGAAATATTGNTTCATGGAAGTTTTGACATCGCGTCCGATCTTGAACACAGTGCGGCGATACTTTGGAGGTACCATCCGGCGGAAGCCACGTCCGATCTTGTCATAGTCAAGCATGATAAACACGACATAGAGGAGCACGATGACCCAGCTGAAAAGTCCCATTATGAGTGANACAGATCCGCTGATGACCTGCCATGAGGCATTGAGGCCCTCCTCAAACATCTTTAGCCATTCCTCGTGGGATAATTTACGCGCTATCANCTCGAAATCGACATTGTTGCGGAGAAAATTGTGGAGTTCGGCTGGAATGAACGGGATTGCAGAATCGTTGCGTGTATAGTTCTTGAGCAATGCAGCCATCTGGCTTGCCTCATTGATGATGATCGGAACGANGAAATAGCATAGTGCCACGAAGAAGAAGGTCATCTCGAAAAGCGTGACAAAAGTNGCTATGACACGGCCGCGGAGGTTGAGCAACTGACGGTTGAACCTTACGAACGGTTCGAANATATAGGCAATGAGACAGCCTACGCAAAATGGCAGGAGCACATCCTTGAGTGTGCTGATAAGCCATATCGCTCCAATGAATATCACACAATTGATGACCAGACGGACGGTTCGGTCAAGATCGTAGCGTTGGCGGGTAAACATGCTGTATATATTAATGTATATATTATATATGTGGTGGAAGATGCAATATCGGGCGCGAAATTACGCATTAAATTCCAATATCTCCATTATTTTTCATAATTTTGTGGGATAATATNGATGAGNACATATAATAAATTAAAATAAATACAATGGAAAAAGTAAGTCAANGTTTTGTCGAGTCCGGACGGCAGTTGCTGTCCGATAAGGCTTGGGCAAGGTGGACNGCACTCGCGCTGATTGCGTCGATGATGCTGTTTGCCTACATGTTTGTCGATGTAATGTCGCCACTTCAGTCANTGATCCAGACTCAGCGNGGATGGTCGCCTGATGCGTTCGGTTATTATGCAGGTGCNGAGTATATTCTCAATGTGTTCGGNTTCCTTATTCTTGCAGGTATCATTCTTGACAAGATGGGAGTGCGTTTTACCGGCACGCTTTCAGCTTCGCTGATGGTCGGAGGTGCGCTGATCAAGCTCTATGCTATCAGCGATGCTTTTCAGGGTACGGGTCTCAATGAATGGCTCAGCTCATGGTGGACAGTGATGCCCGGTAGTGCGAAGCTTGCCGCTCTCGGTTTCATGATTTTCGGTTGCGGATGTGAAATGGCCGGAATCACGGTCTCCAAAGCTCTTGCCAAGTGGTTTGAGGGNAAGGAAATGGCTCTCGCTATGGGTCTTGAGATGGCTATNGCCCGCATTGGTGTGTTCTTCATCTTCACCATCTCACCCCGTCTGGCCGANAGTGTGGTTCCGCCGTCGGTTGTAGTTCCCGTGGCTTTCTGTTCTGCTCTGCTCTGCATCGGTCTCCTCTGTTTCATAGTGTTCACTTTCATGGATGCCAAGCTTGACCGCGANATGGGAGCTACAAAGGTTGCAGAGGAAGCTGCGGATGAAGAATTTCANCTTTCGGATGTCGGTGCGATTTTCAGCAGCAAGCTTTTCTGGATCATCGCCATGCTCTGTGTGCTCTATTACTCGGCCATCTTCCCCTTCCAGCGTTATGCTGCCAANATGCTTCAGTGTAACCTCGGCATTACNGAGACTCANGCTTCCGATATTTTCCGCTGGTTCCCTGTAGGAGCTGCGATCCTTACGCCACCTCTCGGATATTTCCTTGACCGCAAGGGTAAGGGNGCAAGTATGCTGATCCTCGGAGCTATCCTGATGATCGTGTGTCATCTCACGTTTGCNTTCATAGTTCCCGCAACCAAGAGCGAGCTTATCACTTACTCGGCCATCGTCGTGCTCGGTATCTCCTTCTCTCTTGTCCCNGCCGCTCTCTGGCCTTCTGTTCCCAAGATNATGGACAAGCGATTCCTNGGAAGTGCTTACTCACTGATTTTCTGGGTGCAGAATATCGGNCTTGCTTTCGTGCCCATCATCATCGGTAAGATCATCACTTGGTCAAATCCCGGTGTGACCGATCCCGTCCAGTATGACTACACTATCCCGATGTGTTGCTTCGCAGCTCTCGGCGGTCTCGCTCTCATCTTCGGTATCATACTNAAATCTATGAATTCGATCCATCATTACGGTCTTGAAGATCCTAATATCAAGGCTGATTTTGAGGATGTGCGTCTTGACGGTGAGGCTTGATAGCCACCGCGTAANATTAGCAATAAATTAAAAAAATCGGGAGAATGTGAGCGTGTGAGTCACATTCTCCCGATTTTATTATTTATTATCTCTCTCTTTTGCCAATGTGGATTNAAATTGCCGTTACNCATAGGNCCGGAGGCTTAACAATGNCTGNGTGTGCGCACACAAAGGAATGTCAGAATGAACGTTCGCGNCGCGAGGCGTCGATGCGCAGGAGGATGAAAAGAAGGATGGTGAAGCCCCACAGTGAAGAACCTCCGTAGCTGAAAAATGGCAAGGGGATACCGATGACAGGACACAAGCCTATGACCATACCTATATTAATAGCTATATGGAAAATCAGGTAGCTTGCCACGCAGTAGGCATAGACACGTCCNAACACCGTCGGTTGACGTTCNGCAATGTGGATTATACGCAATATCAGTATGAGGAANAGNAGGATTACTCCGGCTGCCCCGACCAGACCTTCCTCTTCGCCGACGGTACAGAAAATGAAGTCGGTATGCTGTTCGGGGACATATTTGAGTTTGGTCTGAGTGCCGTTGAGGAAGCCTTTGCCGAACACACCGCCTGAGCCTATGGCAATCTTGGACTGATTGACGTTATAGCCTGCACCACGTAGATCCTCCTCCATTCCGAGAGCGACTTTGATACGCATCTGNTGGTGAGGCTGNAGAATCGAGGTGAANGCATAGTTGACGGAGAATAGGAAGACAATCGAGGTCATGGCTGCACAAACCGTNATGATGAGTTTGCGCGCACGCGTCTTGAACATCAGNAGTACGCAATAGGCGAGGGCAGCCATTATGACAGTCACGAAGAATAATGTTCCCGGNACGGGGACTCCGAGNAGTTCGAGNGCGGTCACGATGATTCCGGTACCGCCAAACCAGAAAAACACATTGCGGGCGGCTTCATATTCCTTACAGTATATGCCGAGCATAGCCACGATCATTATCATTATCATGATGAAAACCGCAGCCTGTCCGACCGGGATTCCGAGGAGNAGGCTTCCGGTAAACTTTACGGCTACAACAAAGAAGGTGACAGCACACACNGCNGCGAAGAGCACAAGGCCNCTCATGCCCTCACGGTAGAGGACAAAGAACAGCGAGAGATAGACGAGGGCTGATCCGGTCTCGTTCTGCGCCAGAATGAGAAGNACCGGGAGGAAGATGATCATCAGCGCGAGCATGTAGTTCTTGCGTGATGCATTGAGAACGAAATTATAGCTTGAGAACAGTTTCGCAAGGCAGAGGGCAGTGGCTGATTTGCCAAATTCTGCCGGNTGGAGGCTCATGGGGCCAAGTATGAGCCACGAACGTGATCCCTTGGTGTCCGGCGCGATGAAAATTGTGACCAACAGGAGNAAAAGGACAGCACCGTATATTATGTAGGCATAGTTTTCATAGACNCGCACATCAATAAGCAGCAGGACAAGACCAAGAAGAAGCGANAGTCCTATCCATCGNAANTGTTTGCCTGAAAACTCCGTGAAACTCAGCATGTTGGCATGGTCNAAATCATAACTTGCAGCATAGATACTGACCATACCGGCCATGACGAGTATGATATAGAGGACGACTGTGAACCAATCGACATATTTCAGAACCGAACCGCTCTTTTCCTGTTCCACGTTATTGTTGAAGCTGATTAGTGATGAGGATTATTATATATTCTTGATGTAGGGGTAAGAGCCTGTACACGAAAATNGGATCAGTGTTTTTTCGTGCCGGCAAACTGTATGGTGTTGGACTGGAGCATACGTTCTTCAAGATACTTACGCTCAGGCGGAATGTAGCCGCGCAGATAACGTTCCATCACCAANGAGCCGATAGGCACACCGAATGTGGCACCGAAACCGGCATTTTCGACATAGACAGCAATAGCTATCTTGGGATCATGATAGGGAGCGAAGCCCATGAATGCGGANTGGTCTTTTCCGTGNGGGTTCTGNGCCGTACCCGTTTTGCCACACACTTCTATGTCAGGAAGGTTGGCAAGACGGCACGTACCACCCGTGACGGCCATNCGCATNCCTTCGGCAATATCGTTGTACCAGTGNGAAGCGATGGTAGGTGTATGCTTCTCAAGATATTGCGCGGGTACTACGGTGTCCTGTATCTCCTTGACTACGTGGGGTGTGATATAGTGNCCCCGATTGGCTACGGTGGCACACAAGTTNGCGATCTGGAGCGGTGTNGCAAGGATCTCACCCTGACCGATGGAGATTGAAATGATGGTATTTGCACTCCAATGTCCCGCTCCGTACCATTTATTGTAGAAATCCACNTTGGGGATGAANCCACGGTATTCACCGGGCAGGTCAATACCGAGTTTATANCCGTAGCCCATTGATACCATGTGGTTCTTCCAGATATCGAANGCTTTTGCTGAAGTGCCGTATTTNCTCCTCTTATCNACCATAGCCTTGAAACCCCAGCAGAAATAGGCGTTGCATGATGTCTGGAGTGCCGGNTTGAGTGGCAGTGGCGAGCCATGACCGTGACAGCCTACGCGCAAACCNCCGGAAATAAATCCGTGNGCACACGGAAACATCGTACCGGTCGTGATTATGCCTTCCTCAAGGAGAATGAGACCTTGCGTCGGCTTGAAAGTCGAGCCGGGAGGGTAGGTGGCTTGGATCGCACGGTTGAACAATGGTTTGTCCGGGTCGGCCATCATNTTGTTGTAGTTGCCGCCACGCTCACGGCCCACGAGGAGGCTGGGATCATAGGAGGGTGCGGAGACAAGACACAGGATTTCGCCCGTNGATGGCTCNATNGCCACGACAGCACCTTTCTTGTTCATCATGAGCGATTCGGCATACTGCTGAAGCTCGATGTTGAGTGAAAGNTTTATGTTCTTTCCGGCTACGGCNTCGCGGTCGAGCGCGCCCTCCTCNTAACGGCCCTGAATGCGTCCGAGCGCGTCGCGCATGAGCACTTCAGCACCCTTTGTNCCACGCAGATGCTCCTCGTAAGTATGCTCTATGCCAATGTCGCCGATATAATCGCCGGGCATGTAGTAAGCATCNTTGTCGATGTCCTTCTGAGAGACCTCGCGGACATTGCCGAGGACATTGGCAGCAGCCTTGTAGTTATATTCGCGCAGGATNCGTTTCTGTATGTAGAAGCCGGGGAAACGGTAGAGTTTCTCCTGCAGACGGCCATATTCCTCTGCCGTGAGGTGGGTTATAAGTTTCTGCGGGGAGTANGATGAATAACCGGGATTGCGTCGCTTGTCCTTCATGTCGATGAAGCGTTTGCGCAGATCCTCCGGAGTGATGTTGAGCGCGCGGCAGAAGTCGAGAGTNTCGAACTCCTTNACGTCNCGCGGAATCATCATCACGTCGTAGGCGGGCTGGTTATAGACCACAAGACGCCCGTCGCGGTCATAGATGATGCCGCGCGAAGGATAGACGGCCTTGCGGAGAAAGGCATTTGAATCAGCATATTCCTTGTATTTCGAATCAAATACCTGAAGGCTTACCAGACGGCAGATATAAATGATAGCGATTATCACGATGAAACCGCTGATCACATAGCGTCGTTTTGCGAGATTATAGTCTTTTCTCACTTCTTGGTGTCATGAAACTGTCAATCCCGACCATCAGGGCCATCGAGAGGATGGTGCTGAACACGATGCGCAGCAGAAGGGCTACGGGATTGAAGAATGTGAATGCTTCGATTAAGAATATAAGGGTACAATAGAGCAACGTCATCGTGAGCAGATATTTCAGATACGTTGCAGTTCCGAGAGAGTGCATCGATGGTTCAGGACGGATCATATCCTCCTCGCGCGGCACGTAGAGGCGGAGAATAGGACGGCGGCACATGGCAAGGACAGTGCAGGCNACTGTGTTCATGCCGTAGGTGTCGGANCATATATCTACAATGAGTCCGAGACAGAAACTGATGGTGAGCAACCAGTTGAGCGAAAGCGTTATGGGCAAGCGCAATATAAGGTAGATGAACACCAACGGGACAGCTACATTGAAAAGGCAGATGTGGTTGAACACAATAACCTGAGCCAGCACGAGGATGATACCTAAAAGGACAAATTTAAGCGTGGTCTTGCTCATGGATCAGTTTATGTTTTTGACTTCAAGTTCTTTTTCCACGACNGTCAGCTCGTCCTTCATATTGTCACGTATGACNCGGACGGTCGATAGTGTGGAGAAATCCGTGAAAAGCTTGATGCGGAGAGTGTAGAAGTTATCCTCNCGGTCGCGGCTTCCTGAAATGATGGTGCCGACAGGGACACCTTCGGGGAACACGGATGAATAACCGCTGGTGATGACTGTGTCACCCTTGACGAATTTGGCATGTTTCGGCAACTCTTCNAGGATTGCCTCGCCGGGATCACGGCCATCCCACACGAGCGATCCGACCTGCTCCTCGCCCTTGACTTTACACGAGAGGCGGAGGTAAGGATTGAGCACGGATATGAGACGCGCGGTGTGATCGCCAACCACATTGACTATGCCCACGATGCCGTTCTGNTCCATCACGCCCATCTCCGGTTCGATTCCGTCAAGCCGTCCCTTTTCAATAGTAATATAGTTGTGGGANTGATTGATGGANTTGTTTATGACGTGGGCAATGATGAANTGATAGCGGCTGAGGACTGAATCNACAGTCATTGTGTCGGCATAGAGTTTCAGATCGCGGTCGAGAATCGCGCTCTTGAGCCTGTAGTTCTCCAGTTCGAGTTCTGAAATGCTGCGCTGCAGATCTTCGTTGATATCACGCAAAGAGAAGTATGATGTCACGTTGTTGGTCATCCGGTAGAGTCCTGAAGTCACCACATTGGCCGACGACAGATAGATGTGATGCTGGAAGGGGTTGCGTGAAAAAAGNAGCGCAAACCCTGCCACCAGATACAGGATGAATAGAAACCAAGAACTGTATTTGACAAAAAACTTTAGAAGCTCGCTCAATTTGAAAAGAGTATTATNGTGGGGGGATGAACTTTNATGTCATAACCGGNCATGATATCCGAAATTATATCAGACAAGACCATGNGTTTGACAGTCANNCTTTTGCGACAACGCATAAGCGGGACGCTTGAAAGAAGCGTCCTGACTTACGCAGTATATCGTCCGGAGTATTTCAAATATGTTTGCGTGATATTATCCCAAAAAATCAGGCAATAAGACAGGNAGACAGGTCGTGGAACAGTCCAGTCAGAACCGGGACATCTGNCCGATCAACGGATGAGGAACGAGAACGTCTCGATGTTCTTGAGNGCTACGCCCGTACCTTTTGCCACTGCAAGGAGGGGATCCTCNGCNATGTGGAACTGGATNCCGATCTTGTCCGTGAGACGCTTGTCAAGACCGCGGAGCATGGCACCGCCACCTGCAAGGAAGATACCGTTCATCACAATGTCGGAATAGAGTTCAGGGGGAGTTTCGTCAAGAGCCTGAAGCACGGCAGCCTCGATGCGGGAGATGGATTTCTCGATGCAGTGTGAAATTTCCTGATAGCTTACAGGNACTTCCATCGGGAGGGCTGTCATCTTNTTAGGACCGTGTACGATGAAGTCTTCCGGGGGATTTTCAAGCTCGGTGAGGGCTGAACCGACATGGATTTTGATCTGCTCGGCAGTGCGTTCGCCGACCTTGACGTTGTGGACGCGGCTCATGTGTTCCATGATGTCGTCTGTAAGGTCATCGCCTGCAACCTGAATACTCTTGTTGGATACGATACCACCCAGCGAGATGACTGCGATNTCAGTGGTACCGCCACCTATATCGACAATCATGTTGCCCTGAGGAGCGAGCACNTCAATGCCGATACCGAGGGCGGCTGCCATAGGTTCGTAAATCATATAGACATCACGACCACCGGCATGTTCGGATGAGTCACGCACGGCACGGATCTCAACTTCGGTAGAACCGGAGGGAATGCCCACCACCATTTTCATGGAAGGGGAGAACCAGTTGCTCTTTGAGCTGGCTTTCTTGATNAGTCCGCGGATCATCATTTCGGCGGCGTTGAAGTTGGCGATCACNCCCTTGCGNAGAGGGCGGATGGTCTCAATGCCGTCGTTTTCCTTACCCTGCATGAGCTTGGCCTCGCGTCCGACAGCGATAAGCTTGCCGGTGCGCTTCTCAAGGGCCACGATGGAGGGCTCGTCAATGACGATCTTGTCATTGTGAATTATAATCGTATTGGCCGTACCGAGGTCAATCGCGATTTCTTTGGTAAATGAAAATAATCCCATTTGTTATAATAGCGGTTTGTAAGTTATATCCCCGGCAGGAGTTATGAGACCAATTGGTGGTCTCATAACTTTCCGNTCAGAGGATAATATGNGTGAGGGGGAGATTAATGCTTGAAGTGACGGAAGCCGGTGGTGACCATGGCCATGTCATGCGCATTGCAGAAATCCACACTTTCGTTGTCGCGGATTGANCCTCCGGGGTGGATNACGGCTGTCACACCNGCCTCATGAGCGATCTCTACGCAATCAGGGAAGGGGAAGAATGCATCTGAAGCCATTACCGCACCGTGAAGGTCAAACCCAAAGGAGTGGGCTTTTTCGATGGCCTGTTTGAGGGCATCGACGCGTGATGTCTGACCGACACCGCTTGCGAGGAGCATACCGCCCTTTGCGAGAACGATAGCGTTGCTCTTTGAGTTCTTCACGATCTTGTTGGCGAAGAGGAGNTCGGCANCCTGTTCGGGAGTGACNGCCTTCTCAGTCACNTGCTTGAGATCCTCGACAGTCTCAATCTTGAGGTCACGATCCTGAACGAGTGCGCCGTTGAGNATGGAACGGAACTGACGCTTGGTGTCAAGAGGTTTCTTAATGATGAGGATGATGCGGTTTTTCTTCTGCTTGAGGATTTCAAGAGCTGCATCAGTATAAGCGGGAGCGATGATGACTTCAAAGAAAATCTTGTTGATTTCCTCTGCTGCAGTTTCGTCAACAGTGCCGTTGGTGATGAGGACGCCNCCAAATGCGCTGACGGGGTCACCTGCAAGTGCGTCCTTCCATGCTTCGGCAATAGTGGGACGGGTTGCGAGNCCACATGCATTGTTGTGCTTGAGAACTGCGAAAGTAGGCTCGGTAAATTCTGAGATCAATGTTACGGCCGCATCGATGTCAAGGAGGTTGTTATAGCTGATCTCCTTGCCATGAAGCTGGGTGAACATNGCGTCGAAATCACCGAAGAAAGTTCCGTTCTGATGGGGATTCTCTCCATAGCGCATTTTCTTTGCGTCATCAAAAGCAATGCGGAGTGCATCGCGCTCCTCGATGGCGCAGGGNACGGCTGTGGAGGCGAAATAGTTAAAGATGTCGGTGTCGTAGCCTGATGAAACGGCAAATGCCTGTGCTGCGAACCAGCGACGCTCNTCAAGAGTNGTGGATGCGCCGTTGCGCTTGAGGGTTTCAGCGAGAGGCTTGTACTGTGCCTTNGAGGCTACAATGACAACATCGTTGTAGTTCTTGGCAGCAGCNCGGATGAGCGAGATGCCGCCTATGTCGATCTTTTCAATAATGTCAGCTTCGGATGCACCGGATGCAACTGTCTCGCTGAAAGGATAGAGATCGACNATCACGAGNTCGATCTCAGGGATTTCGTATTGGGCAATCTGACCACGGTCACCTTCATTGTCGCGGCGGTTGAGGATGCCACCGAACACTTTGGGGTGAAGAGTCTTGACGCGGCCGCCGAGAATGGAGGGGTAGCCGGTGAGATCCTCAACGGCATCACATTCGTAGCCTAAACTTTCAATAAAAGAACGGGTACCCCCGGTTGAGAGAAATTTAACACCGTCGGCATGGAGCAACGACAATATTTCTTCCAGTCCGTCTTTGTAAAAGACTGAAATGAGCGCGGTCTTGATTCGTTTGTTGTCAGACATCGTTTATAAAATTCTGAACTTGTTGTGAAAACTGATATTTTGAAAGTGCAAAGTTAGTGAAAAATACTCAAATCCACAGCGAATTTGCAAGGGATTAAATTATAAATTTTGATAAAAGTTTTTATTAAGAGTATAGAGCATGGAGAGGGTATGGGTAAAAAAGAAGGCAGCCCGGCTCTTNGAGCGGGCTGCCTTTTGTAATCTTCAAGTAATGAATCCGTTGTTTGGGCGGATTAGATTACTTTCTGATACCGAGTTCCTTCTGGGCGATGATGGCACGGTAGCGGTTGATGTCCTTGCGGATCAGGTAGTCGAGAAGACGACGACGCTTACCTACCAAAGCCTTGAGAGCTCGTGCTGTCGTATAATCTTTGTGATTTGACTTGAGGTGTTCAGTCAAATGAGCGATACGGACTGAGAATAATGCAATCTGTGCTTCGGGTGAGCCAGTGTCAGTCTTGCCCTTNCCGTACTTCTCAAAGATTTCTACTTTTTCATCAGAGTTCAAATGCATTGATACAGATGTTTAAAAGTGGTTAATGATGATATGAAAATGTATAGTTTGCTCAAAAGAGCGGTGCAAAGNTAGGGATTAAATTTAACAATTCCAAACTTTGGCCGCAAATTCGTGCGCTTAGTCCATGTTGAGATGATCCTTCGANGGGTTGCGGAAGTGGATCTTATGATCGATATACTCCTGAGTTGCGATAAGAGTGGGNTTGGGCAGACGCTCGTAGAAACGGGAGATCTCGATCTGCTCGCGGTTCTCCGAGATTTCTTCGAGATTGTCGCTGAGCGATGCNAATTCCTGAAGTTTCTTTTCAAGATCGTGCTTCATCTCGCCTGCGATCTGATTGGAACGCTTTGCGATGATGCAAACGGTTTCGTAAACGTTGCCGGTGTCCTCGCTCATTTTGATGAGGTCGCGGGTCTGGGTGTTGAGAGGGGCGTTGGTCTTTTTGTAGTCCATTATATCTCTGTGGTTAACGTTGTTTTTTTGTTTTGAAAGGCTTGGCAAGCGGGATGGATCAGTCCTTGACGTAGCGTTGGGCGATCTTGAAAATATTGTCTGCTTCCTCGCGGTTGGGAGTGTCGGGATAGTTATTTATATAGGAGTAATACTCGTCGATCACTTCGCGGAAGCGGTCGGCCTTTTTCTCCTCGATACTCTCGCGNGCTTCCTGATAACGAGCTTTAAGGATGAGGAGCTCAAGATCCTCCTTGTATTTTGAATAAGGATAATCCTTGATGGCNTTTTTAGCGACAATTACNGCACTTTCGTAATTGTTGCCCATGTAAGTGCCGAGGTTATAGTAAAGCTGCGCGTTTTCGAGCTGCTTGAGGGTGAGCTTGTCCTGAAGCTCNAATATGGCGTTCTGTGCGATTGACACCTTGTCGCTCTTAGGATAGTAGTCGAGAAACGACTGAAGCTCTTCGATCGCCTTTATCGTCCCGGACTGATCGAGCTGAGGTTCGGGCGAGTCAAGGTAGTAACCGTAACCNGTATAGAATCGGGCNAGCTCTGTATATTTACCTTTCGGGAAGCGGGCATAGTAGGTCTTGAAGTATTCGCCGGCTGTCTGGTAGTCCTTATTCTCGTAGTTCGAGAGGGCNANGAGATANAGCGAATCNTCGGCCTTTTCCGATCCTTTGAACTGAGTGATTATNTCTTCAAGGACNGTCGCGGCCTGTGTGTAACGTTTAGCCTCGAAAGCGCGTTTGGCGTAATCAAGACGGTAATCCGGGTCATGGCTCTTCAGCGCACGCTGATATTCACCGCAGGATGTGAGGATGGCTGCGGCGGCGAGCATGACTAAGTACTTTCGCATTTTACTGATCACTGTTTGTTAGTGGTGGTCTATTGAGAGAATTGGTTTTCAACTTGCAAAATTAAACCTTTTTTGGTGATTATGCACAATGGCAAGCTAATAATTTCACGAAAAATAACATAAATAGGATCAAGAGAGGAAATATTTACAATTAATTCAGCTAATTTTGCAGTGAAAAATTACACAATTCGATTCATGAAAGCATTAATCAGGCATTTTTTACTTGCAGTTTCANTTTTAACCGTCCTTCTGCCGTGGTCACAGAAGCTTCACGGCGAATCACCCAAGCGNGAGATGCGCGGAGTNTGGCTGGCNACTGTCTGGGGGATCGACTGGCCGTCTGTGTCAGGCACGACTCCTGAAATCAGGAAAAAGCAGATGGCGCAACTGACGGATATTCTCGACNGGTGCGANTCCATGAATCTTACTTCGGTCTTTTTTCAGGTGCGCGGNATGTCCGACGTAATGTATGAATCGTCGCTTGAACCGTGGTCATCGTTCGTCTCCGGGAAGAGAGGNGTGTCGCCCGGATGGGATCCGCTGAAATTTGTGGTGGAGGAGTGTCATCGGCGNGGGCTCGAATGCTATGCGTGGGTCAATCCGTTCAGATGGAGTGCGGGGACGGACTACAATAGNGAGCAGGANCGTGAGTGGAAACGCCGCGGGTGGCTGCTTACTCATGGAAAATACACGGTGTTGAATCCCGGNATCGAAGAGGTGAGACAGCATATAGTGGGAATATGCCGTGAAATCGTTACCGGCTATGATGTGGATGGNCTGGTGTTTGACGATTATTTCTATCCGAACCGTATTCCGGAGGATGCTTCGGCTGCTGATCATGGACTGTGGCGTGAACAGGCACCTTGGATGGATTTCGGCGACTGGAGACGTGCNAATGTGCACAAAACCATAGCNGATGTCCACTGTATGCTGTTGGATTGCTGCCCCGAAGTCCGATTCGGAATATCGCCTGCCGGAGTGGCGGGAAAACCACACACTTCAGCTCCTAAATGGGGAATGGAATCATGTGGAGTCAAGGCNGACGACTGGCANTACAAGGAGATCTATTCCGATCCTTTAGGCTGGCTGTTTCAAAANACGATCGATTTCATATCGCCACAGATCTATTGGCCGACCACACATGCGACAGCTCCCTACGGACCACTGGCGCAATGGTGGAGTGAGGCNGCGAGTCTTTACGGCTGTCATTTCTATTCGAGCATGACTCTTGCNCCACTTGAAAAGACTGACACTCCGGAGCAGCGTCGGGAACTGCTCCGTCAGGTCGAGACCAACCGTCGCCATAGCCTTACAGGTGAGTTCGGATCAGTGCTTTACAGTGCAAAGTTCCTTCCGAAACTTGCGTCCGAGCTTTCGTCGGGACATTTCGCCTCAAAGTCGTTGACCCCTGAATTGCGGAGAAGCTGGCACANACGNCCGGACACTCCGATTGATGCGGTTTGCAGAAACGGAGTGCTGCGATGGTCTGACGACAGAAGAACGACCGGCGAAGGCAGGAGACGCTATGCCGTCTATGCTTTCCCGCGCCATCTTGAAGAGGATGAGATCATGGATGCAGGAGGCGACGGAATAAAGAGCGAGTATCTGCTACGAGTGGTCTATGACTGTCAGACGGCAGTGCCTGCGGGGTTGGCTTACGCTGTCACGGCTCTTTCAGGCAACTCGCTGGAATCAGAACCGGTATTCGTGAGATAGCTTCGGCATATAAAATACCCTCTTATAGAAATTAGATGTGGACGCTCTCTCGCAGAGTGTCCACATCTCTTTTTTACCGGTGGATGATGATAGGGAATACAAAGCAGATGGATCATCCACGCGCATGTTTAAACGAATCAAGAATCTTTAAAATGTCAGTTGTATTGCTTAATCGAATTTTTGGTGTGTGTCCGGTGATTAGGATAAGTTGTAAGTTTGGAGAAATGTAAGTTGTTTTTAATTAGAGCGTTGTTGCGGTGTTCAGCTTGCGACGGTCTGGCGTTGGGAATCCTGCGTCACATAAAAGCGTACGACAGCGTAGATTATGCTTTGCATTGGAGTGAGCATTTTGTCAGGATTTTGACTGAGTATGAACTCCATGCCCAATGCATTGGTGATCGAGGCCCGGTCAGACGGTTGCAGGGAGTTAATGGTGTCGATGACTCGCGGGCTGATGATAAGAGGAGTTTTCATTGCTGATTGGATTAGTTGAGAGGTGAGGGAGAATGGAGAATGAGTGGAGGAGAACGGTGCAAAGTTAATGTGAAAGATGGGCGATTTCGCGACACAGGTGTGTTAAAATATATTTATGCCATATATTTCAGCAATAAAAAACCTCCGTCAGGATTTCATGCGGGAATCCTGACGGAAGTTAACGTTATTTATGGGAATATGGTTGCTTAAAGCATCTTAACCGAGCGGGCGATGAAATCGCTGAGATCACGGCCACGGAGAAGTCCGTTGGCAAGGAGGGCGAGGTCAATTGCTTGTTTTACCACAGGCTGCTCAGCAGCGTAGGCGGCGATTATCTCTTCCTTTTCCTTGCGGTTTTTCTCAATGCCATCAGTGAGGGACTTTTCCTGCGCCTGCTGCTCGTCGGTAGGCTTATTATCCTTGATCTCCGAGCGGAGTACGGTGATCTTCTCATTGTCGGCATCTATAGCTGCGTTGATAGGCTGAAGCTTGTTGGCAAGGGCTTTTTCAGCTTCATCAAGAATCTTGACAACCACCGGCTGCGAAGTGTTGACGATAAGGTTATAGCTGTCAGGCAATTCGGCATAGAAACTCATACCGGGCTGGGTAGCAGCCATGTCTTTCATACGTCGCATGTACTCATTCTGAGTGATGAGGATAGGATTGGCGGCGGGATCAAGCGACTCGAACGATACGAGGAAGTCTGCTTTCTCCACTTTCGGCAACTGACTGCGGAAAAGAGGAGTTAGGAGCGAGATCTGATCAGGGTTGAGACCGCTGTCCTTCTGCTCTTCCTTGGGGATAAGCTTTTCAGCGACATCGCTATCGACGCGTACAAAGCGTGTCTTTTCGAGCTTGCTTTCAAGAAGCGAGATGAAGTGACTGTCAAGTTGACCGTCCATAAGGAGGACATTGTAGCCCTTCTCGTTGGCGGCATGAATATAGTTGTACTGGGCGGTTACGTCAGTGGCGTAGATATAGACCACGTCACCATCCTTGTCGGTCTGGGATGCCTCGACAAGAGTGCGGTATTCTTCGAGGGTGAAGTATTTGCCTTCGGTGTCACGAAGAAGGACGAACTTCATGGCTGAATCACAGAACTTCTCGTCAGTGAGCATGCCGTATTCAATGAAGATCTTGATGTCGTCCCACTTTGACTCGAAATCTGCACGGTTCTCCTTGAAAAGCTCGTCGAGACGCGAAGCTACTTTCTTGGTGATGTAGCCGGAGATCTTTTTGACTGCCGTATCGCTCTGGAGATAAGAACGCGATACGTTGAGGGGGATGTCGGGGGAATCGATCACACCCTGAAGCAGCATCATGAATTCAGGAACGACACCTTCTACTGAATCCGTGACATAGACCTGATTGCAATAGAGCTGGATGCGGTCCTTGCGGATGTCGAGGTTGCTCTTGATCTTCGGGAAGAAGAGAATACCGGTGAGAGTGAAGGGGTAATCTACGTTGAGGTGAATCCAGAAGAGAGGATCTTCCTGACCGGGATATAGTTCGTGGTAGAACTTGCGGTAATCCTCGTCGGTAAGTTCCGAGGGTTTCTTGGTCCACGTAGGTTCGGTGTCATTGACCACCTTATCCTTGTCGGTATCCACGTATTTTCCGTCTTTCCATTCCTGCTCCTTGCCTGAGATAACGGGGACGGGGAGGAAACGGCAATATTTTTTAAGAAGTGTGTCGATACGGGCCTGTTCGAGGAATTCCTTATTGTCATCGTCAATATAGAGGATGATATCAGTGCCTCGTTCAGCCTTCTCCGTCGGTTCCATGGTGTATTCGGGGCTACCGTCACATTCCCAGCGGACTGCTTCAGCACCTTCCTTGTAACTGAGCGAGCGGATCTCGACTTTCTTCGCAACCATAAATGCTGAGTAGAATCCGAGTCCGAAGTGACCGATTATGGCATTGGCGGTGTCCTTGTATTTATTGACAAATTCCTCAGCACCTGAGAAGGCGATCTGATTGATGTATTTGTCAATATCCTCCGCAGTCATGCCGATACCGTGGTCACTGACGGTCAGTGTGCCGGCTTCCTTGTCGATGGTGACGCGCACGTTCATTTCGCCAAGCTCACCCTTGAATTCGCCGAAAGAAGCGAGGGTTTTCAGCTTCTGTGTTGCATCAATAGCATTCGATACGAGTTCACGGAGAAAGATTTCGTGGTCGGAATAGAGAAATTTTTTGATCACCGGGAAAATATTCTCGGTTGTTACTCCAATCTGTCCTTTTTGCATAATATATATGGTTTAAATTTTTATTAATCTATTTCTATAAACAACCCTACAAAGAAAATGCCAGACCCGTAAACTGACAAATTCTGTTAAAAATACTGCAAAAATGACAGATTTTGGGGTGGAATAGGAATATGTCGGGATAAAACCGATTAATCAGACTTCCTAATCTCCCAAAAAGACGTATGAGAAAGGTTATGGCTTACATCCCTCCAAGGATAGGCAGAGGGGTCGGGCGGAGGATGGAAGATGTGTCGCGGGGAACGTTGACGTTATGGCGGTTGAAGATATCGGTCGCATTTCGGATGAAGCCTTTGCGGTAAAGTTCCAAGGACGGATGGAGCTCTTTACTTTCGGCAGGAAGCAGCCGGAAGTTGCTTCCTTGACCCGTGGATGGTTCGGTAAACACCAGACGGTAACTTGCATCGGCCACGTATGCCTTGCCGAAGATGTCGCGTGCGAGTTTTACGCGTGTCATCGCACCTCCGCGGGTGTCAGTGGTCCGCATGGCCGAGATGAAATTACCGAGTGAATAGACTGTGAAACATGGACGGCCTGTTGATTCATTGATCTTCAGTTCCATTGGCTGAATGACATGAGGATGGCCGCCGATGATCAGCTCCACGCCTGAGTCGGCAAGAAATTTAGCAAGGCTTTTCTGTGACGCATTCGGGAGCAGCTTGTATTCATCGCCCCAGTGCATACATGCAGCTATGATTTCAGCTCCGTTGGCTCGTGCATTACGTATGTCGGAGGCAATACGGGTCTTGTCGATATAGTCAATCTCTATATCGGTCTTTTTGGTTATACCGTTTGTCCCGTAGGTGTAGTTGAGGAATGCAACCTTGAATCCATTGATATCGTGTATCATCGGGAGGATGGAATCACGATGGGCTTTGTTGCGATATACCCCTATATAGGGCACTTTCTTTTGCTCCAGTGTGGCGATTGTACGGCGCACACCCTTATCGCGGCGGTCAAGTATATGGTTGTTGGCTGTGAGTATGAGATCAAAACCGGATTCGGTCAGAGCATCGACGTAATTGTCATGAGCGCAGAACATCGGATAGCCCGAATATGGTGCGCCACCGAGAGGTGTCTCAAGGTTTACCACAGCAAAATCAGCCGATGAGATGTAGGGAGCGAGCGATGTGAAGTAGGGAGAGTAGTCGAGAGAGCCATCCGGACGTTTGGCTGCGTCGATCTGCCGTTGATGCTGCATGGCATCACCCGCAAATACTATCTCGGCACTGTCCTGTGGGATGAGCAGTGATAGAAGCGACAGAAAGACAGCAAGCATATCCACTTGATTTAATGGCTAAAAAAGAATTGCAGGGACAGCCTGACGTGAATCTGTCCCTGCAATTCGATATTTCTCATTAGTTATAGATCTCTTTCTTGGCAGCAAGAAGCGTGTTGCGCATGAGGGAGCAGATGGTCATAGGACCGACTCCACCGGGCACCGGGGTGATGAATGCACACTTTTCAGCCACATTTTCGAAATCGACATCGCCACGCAGGCGGAATCCGCTCTTACGCGATGAGTCGGGCACACGGGTGGTTCCGACATCGATTACGGTAGCACCGGGCTTCACCATGTCGGCTGTCACGAATCCGGGACTGCCGAGGGCGGCTATGATTATGTCGGCTTCCGCGCAGGCTTCCTTGATGTTGGTCGATGCGCTGTGGAGCACTGTCACTGTAGCGTTTCCGGGATCAGATTTCTGCATCATGAGCGATGCGACAGGCTTACCGACAATGTTGCTGCGTCCGAGAACCACGCATTTTGCACCACGTGTCTTAACACCGTAGCGTTTGAGCAGTTCCATTATGCCGGAAGGGGTAGCTGATACGAAGCAGGGGAGACCTATGGACATACGGCCTACGTTGACCGGGTGGAAACCGTCAACGTCCTTGCGGTAATCGATAGCCTCGATGATTTTCTGCTCGGAGATATGTTTGGGGAGGGGGAGCTGGACAATGAAGCCATCCACTTCAGGGTCATTATTAAGCTCGGCAATGGTTTCGAGGAGTTTTTCCTCCGTCACGTCATCCTCATATCGGATAAGTGTAGATTTGAAACCGCATGCCTCGCATGCCTTGACTTTGTTGGCCACGTATGTCTCGCTGCCACCGTCGTGACCTACGAGTATGGCCACAAGGTGAGGGCGGCGTTTGCCCTGAGCCACCATTTCCTCTACTTCTGCCGCGATTTCGCGCTTGATATCGTCGGCTGTCTTTTTTCCGTCAATAAGTGTCATCTTCTCATTCCTTTCATGTTACGCATCATGGCCATAGGATTCTTTATTCCTGAAACGGCCTTCATCATCTTGCGGGCGTCGTCAAACTGTTTGATCAGGCGGTTGACCTCCTGAATGTCAGTACCCGAACCCTTGGCAATACGTTTGCGGCGACTTCCGTTGAGGATCTCAGGATGTTCGCGCTCCTCAGCTGTCATCGAGCGGATGATCGCTTCGATACCCTTGAATGCATTGTCATCAATATCTATATCCTTGATAGCCTTGCCGACACCGGGGATCATCGAGGCGAGCTCCTTCAGGTTGCCCATCTTCTGGATCTGTTGGATCTGCTGAAGGAAGTCGTTGAAATTGAACTGGTTCTTTGCTATCTTGCGCTGAAGTTCACGAGCCTGCTTTTCATCGTAGGCGTTCTGTGCTTTCTCGACGAGTGACACGATATCGCCCATGCCGAGGATACGGTCGGCCATACGCGAGGGGTGGAAAAGGTCGAGCGCATCAAGCTTTTCGCCAGTACCGACGAACTTGATCGGTTTCGTGACGACGGTGCGGATCGAAAGGGCGGCACCGCCACGGGTATCGCCGTCAAGCTTGGTGAGGACTACGCCATCAAAGTCAAGGCGATCATTGAATTCCTTAGCTGTATTTACGGCATCCTGACCTGTCATCGAATCGACAACGAAAAGTGTCTCCTGCGGTTTGACAGCTTTCTTGATGGCTGCAATCTCCTGCATCATCTGCTCATCTACGGCCAGACGGCCGGCGGTATCGATGATTACAAGATCATGGTGGTTAGCCTTGGCATAGCGGATGGCATTTTCAGCGATCTCGACAGGATTCTTGTTGCCATCCTCTGTATAGACGGGGACATTGATCTGCTCGGCAAGAACTTTGAGCTGATCGATCGCGGCGGGACGATAGACGTCGCAGGCCACGAGGAGCGGACGTTTTCCCTGTTCCGATTTGAGCTTCCGGGCGAGTTTGCCTGAAAATGTGGTCTTACCTGAACCTTGCAGACCTGACATGAGGATGACTGTGGGATTGCCCGACAGATTGACCTGTGCAGTCTCACCACCCATGAGGCGTGCGAGTTCATCATGGACAATCTTGACCATGAGTTCGCCCGGCTTGATGGCATTGATCACATTCATGCCAAGGGCCTTTGCTTTTACTTCATCGGTAAACTGCTTGGCTACCTTGAAGTTGACATCGGCTTCAAGAAGTGCACGACGCACATCCTTGAGGGTTTCGGCTACATTTATTTCGGTGATTTTTCCTTCACCTTTCAGTATCTTGAAACTTCTTTCAAGTCTCTCGCTTAGATTCTCAAACACTTGGAATGGCGGGGGGATAGAGGGTTAAAAAACTTTGCTGAAAAATTATAGAAATAGTGTATGGATAGTCTTGACGGCTCTTATCTGCCTGCTTTATTCGGGAAGCAGACGGTTGGTACGGGTGTCGGGGAAAAGCACCACAGGTTTGTGGGTTTTCGCCTCCTCCGGAGTCATCTGTGCATAGCACATGAGGATGACCACGTCGCCGACCTGAACCTTGCGTGCGGCAGCACCGTTGAGGCAGATGACGCCCGAACCGCGTTCGCCGGGGATGGCGTATGTGTCGAAGCGTTCGCCGTTGTTGTTATCCACTATATAGATGCGCTCGCCGGGGAATATTCCGGCGGCATCGAGAAGGTCCTGATCAATGGTGATACTGCCGATGTAGTCCAGACGGGCTTCGGTGACAGTCACACGATGGATTTTGCACTTGAGAAGTTCGAGTGTCATTTCCTTTTGGGGTATTTGATGTTGTCAATCAGGCGGACATCGCCACAGAATACTGTCACACAGCCGACTGCACTCTCAGTCTGCTCCCAATCAGTGATGGGTTGCATGGTGAGCGCATCGACTATCTCGTAATATTCCACCTGCATGTGGGGGAAAGAGTTGATCTCGTCGATCACGTAGCGTTTCGTGGCCTCCACGCTGTGGTCAGCAGCCCAGTCGAGACTGCTTTCAAGAGTGCGGTGTATGGCGGGCGCGATAGCACGCTGCTCAGGAGTCAGGCGCACGTTGCGCGAACTCATTGCCAGACCGTCGTCCTCGCGCTTGATGGGACAATCGACTATTTCAAGGTCAAATCCTTCAAGCTCGGCCATGCGGCGTATCACGGCTATCTGCTGGAAATCCTTTTCGCCGAAATAGGCGCGGGTAGGGCGGGTGAAATCAAAGAGTTTGCTAACAATCTGTGCCACACCATTGAAATGTCCCGGACGCATTGCACCTTCCATTACTTCGGCTACAGGACCGAGGTCAAACTGTCGGGTATCGGGTTCGGGATAGATCTCCTCGACGGAGGGTATGAAGGCATAATCGACACCGGCTTCACGGAGCATGGCGGTGTCGGCCTCCTCGGTGCGGGGATATGTGGCCAGATCGGTCGGATTGTTGAACTGTGTGGGGTTGACAAACACGCTGACAACCACTGTATCATTCTCGCTGCGGGCACGCTGTATGAGCGAGAGATGGCCGGCATGGAGAGCTCCCATCGTAGGGACCAGACCTATGCTTCCATTCTTGCGGGCTGTGTCGAGCTTGGCTTTTAATTCAGCTACAGTGCGAATTATTTCCATTTCTTTAACTGATATGTCTGAAATTTCAGAGTGCAAAATTAATCATTATTTGAAAAACAAGCAAATAAAAAATATCAGACAGTGCGGATGAAAGGTTGCGAAAGAGTCCGATACGGAGTGAGATTTTGCTCAATTAAAAGATGAAAATTATAAAAAAGTAAAAGAATCGGAGATTGAGGACGATAATTCGGGGAAATTTTCGTAAATTTGATGTAAGAAACACATATATTTATATAGAAGAAGCAGGAGACATATAAAATGCAACAGGAATTTGCCTCAAGATTGCTTGAAGGAGCGGTGACGGAATTGTCTCGGCTACCCGGCGTAGGTCGAAAGACAGCATTGAGGCTTGCTTTACATATACTTCGAATGGATGAGAACGTCGGGGTGTCACTCGGACAATCGATCATAAATATGCGCCGGGGCATCCGTTATTGTTCCGTCTGTCACAACATATCCGAAACAGAGATCTGTCCGATCTGTGCCGATTCGCGTCGTGATCGTTCCGTAGTCTGTGTGGTTGAGAGTGTCAAGGATGTGATGAGTTTTGAAAACACCGGTCAGTTCGGTGGTGTCTATCATGTGCTTGGAGGTGTGATTTCGCCTATGGACGGTATCGGTCCGGATCAGCTTGCCATTGATTCATTGGTTGAAAGGGTGGCTGAAGGTGAGGTTAAGGAAGTGATACTTGCTTTGAGTGCTACGATGGAGGGTGATACTACGAATTTTTATCTTTTCCGTCGGTTGGCGGAATATTCTGACGTCCGTATTACACAACTTGCACGAGGGGTGTCGGTCGGAAACGAGATTGAATACACGGATGAAGTCACTCTCGGTCGGTCATTGCTCAACCGTACGCTTTTCGCTGATTCCATCCGCAGATAATACCGGAAGGCTATAAATAAAAACCGTGGGTACAGAATTGATAAGAAAAACTGTACCCACGGTTTTTATTTATGGCCTTACTCAGATAAATTTCTGATAGATATATGCATCGGAGTAGCATCCGGCGGATTTAAGCCAAGATTTAAGCCGTCCGGCGATTTTATAGCCTGCTTTTTCAAACAGATTTCTCGACGGGTGATTGTCAGCTCCGATGGTGCAGTAAAGCTGATGAAGCGAATATGTTGTCCGGCAGTAGGAAGCTGTCAGTTCGAGAGCCATATATCCGTAGCCGTGACGCTGAAAATCGGAAGCGATAAGGATTCCGACACCGCAGCGGGCGTTGGATGCATCGAACTCATAGAGATCGATGGTCCCGATGGTCTCATTGGTTTTGTTGAGGGTAACCATCAAGCGCAACTGTCTGGCCGCATAGATATCGGCATCGTAATTGTTGACGTAGTCCCACAATTGTTTGCGGGAGTAAGGAGCAAGAGAAACTCCCACACTCCATAAGGCAGGGTCGTTTTCCCAGCGGTAGAGCGTGTCAACGTCAATCGGTTCGAGAGCGCGCAGCGATATAGTGCCGTCGGTCAGCATATCAGCTTACAGATCAGTCATAATTTCTTGTTAGCCTACGAGACCTTCCTCGTTGAGGAAACGCTCTACGTCAAGAGCCGCCTTGCAACCCATGCCGGCTGCTGTGATGGCCTGACGATAGATAGGATCGGCAACGTCACCTGCGGCAAACACTCCGGGAACATTGGTCTGAGTGCCTGAACCCTTGACTTTGATATAGCCGGATGCGTCGAGATCAATGTACTGGCTGAATACACCTGTATTGGGAGTGTGGCCGATAGCGAGGAAGAATCCGTCGAGTGCGAGGTCATAGTGCTGCTCGTTGGAAGTGCCTACGTTCTCCACGAGGTGTGCGCCTTCGAGATACTCGTCACCGTAAAGACCGGTAGTGTTGGTGTTGAAGAGCACCTTTATATTGCTCTTGTTGAGCACGCGTGACTGCATGACTTTCGATGCACGCAGATGAGGTTTACGGACAATCAGGAACACATCCGAAGCGAGGTTGCTGAGATAGAGAGCTTCCTCGCATGCGGTGTCACCGCCACCGACAACGGCTACGCGCTTCTTGCGGTAGAAGAAACCGTCGCATGTCGCACAAGCCGATACACCGAGACCGGAATACTTCTGTTCGTCGGGGAGGCCGAGGTAACGGGCGGATGCGCCTGTTGAGATGATCACACTGTCAGCCTCGATATCGAGACCTGTGTTTGTCTTTGCCTTGAAAGGACGTACAGAGAAATCTACCTCAGTTACAAGGCCGGTGCGAATATCGGCTCCGAACTTGATGGCCTGTGAACGGATATCCTCCATGAGCTGAGGACCGGTTGTGCCATTGGGTTGACCGGGGAAGTTTTCTATTTCGGTAGTGGTTGTGAGCTGGCCTCCGGGCTGCATTCCTTCGATTACGAGAGGTGCGATATTTGCACGGGAGGTGTAGATGGCAGCAGTATAACCTGCAGGACCTGAGCCTATGATAAGGCAACGTGTTTTGATTTCAGCCATAATTTTAACCTTGATATTTGAATTGATGAATTAATAATTCTTGATTGAGTAGAGAAATAACGCTTGGTCACCCCGTGGGGATGTGGGAATTTGGATAGATTAACATTCAATGGCCGAGGATAAGACCATTGAAGTGTCAGCGCAAATCAACAACGGGGATGCCGGGATATTTGTTCGGATTGAAGCGGAAATCCGAAACCGGAAGCTGCCCTCCGGCCTTTACTGATGTAACCTGAATGGTGACCGTGCGGCGATTACCCATTGTCAGATCGATCTTGGTAGGGTAGAGGGTAGTGGCGTTAAGAGTGAGTACCACGCTCTTTATGTCGTTCTTAGGATCAACAGAGGTCAGACGGACAACTTTATCCGAAGTCGGCGATTTTACAAGTGCGGCTTTGTATAGCTTTCGGAATGAGTTGATTATAGCAAATGGATTGACCTGCTGGAGTTCCTCAGGAGTAGGTTCGGTAATATTTACCTCACCTGTCTGTGTGGAATATGTCCACTGGGTCTTGCCGTCATACCATGAAGAGATCTGCGGTGATGCTATGGTGAAACGGTCGCCTGCTATGGTCAGTGTCCCGCTTTGTTTATGTCCTTCAGTCGTGATTGTATATGCGGCCTGTATAGATTTCTCGCCCTTGAATTTTGCTGATGCGCGGTCAAGTATGGATGTGGCCGTTTCCGCACCTGACACTGCTGAACAGCATCCGGTGATAACGGCGATTAAAAGCAAAATCCTCTTTAACATTATTTCAATCATTTTGAGTTGGTGTTGAATTATTTCAACAGATGGAATCAGGCATTCTCAAGGATGCGTTCGAGAGTGAGAGAATCAACGAGGACCTGACGGGGTTTGCCGCCTTGCGATGGACCGACTATGCCGGCAGCTTCCATCTGATCCATAATTTTTCCGGCGCGGTTATATCCGATGGAATAGCGACGTTGCAGCGATGAGGTCGATGCGGTGTCCGTAGTGACTACCAGACGTGCACACTCGTCAAAGAGCGGGTCGCGGTCACCTACAGTGGCAAGCTTGCCTCCATCGCCGCTTTCGGCTATATATTCAGGCAGCTCGTAGGGGCAGGAGTAGCCGGCCTGTGCGCTGATGCTGTCACAGATGGCTGTTACCTCAGGAGTGTCGATGAACGCACACTGTACGCGGTCGAGCTTTCCGTTATTACTGAAAAGCATGTCACCGCGACCTATAAGCTGGTTTGCACCCGGGCGGTCAATGATGGTACGTGAATCCACCATCTGGAATACGCGGAATGCGATGCGGCCGGGGAAGTTGGCTTTGATCACACCGGTGATCACATTGGTTGACGGACGCTGTGTTGCGAGGATCATGTGTATGCCCACTGCGCGCGCTTTCTGTGCGATACGTGCGATAGGTGTTTCGACCTCCTTACCGGCAGTCATGATTAGATCGGCAAACTCATCCACGATAACCACGATGTAGGGGAGGAAGCGATGTCCCTTGGCGGGGTTGAGCTGGCGATGGATAAACTTGTCGTTGTACTCCTTTATGTTGCGCATGGCTGCTTCTTTCAGGAGTGCATAACGGTTGTCCATCTCGACGCACAGTGAATTGAGCGTAGCCACGACCTTCATCGGATCAGTGATGATGGCATCCTCCTCATCGGGAAGTTTGGCAAGATAATGGCGTTCCAGACGTGCGTAAAGGCTGAATTCCACCATCTTCGGGTCAATAAGTACAAACTTCAGCTCTGCAGGGTGCTTTTTATAAAGGAGTGAGGTGATGATGGTGTTGAGGCCTACGGATTTACCCATACCTGTAGCACCTGCCACGAGGAGGTGAGGCATCTTGCAGAGGTCAGCCATGAAAACCTCATTGCTGATAGTGCGACCCATGGCCATAGGGAGTTCCATGTGGCTGTTTGCGTATGTCGGAGATTCGATAACCGACCGCATGGACACCACTTGCGGATCTTTGTTGGGGACTTCGATGCCGATAGTACCGCGACCGGGGATCGGAGCGATGATACGGATGCCGAGTGCCGCGAGGCTGAGAGCGATATCGTCTTCGAGGCGTTTGATCTTTGCGATACGGACACCTTCGGCTGGGATGATCTCATAGAGTGTCACGGTCGGACCTACGGTAGCATCGATCTTGGAGATGGGTATGCCATAGTGGTTGAGTGTGTCGGTGATTCGCTGCTTGTTCTCTTCCATCTCCTGAGCATCTACGCTTATGCCGCTGTTGTTGGCCGGACGGAGGAAATCAATGGTGGGGAATTTATAATTCGACAGCTCGGCTCTCGGATCGAAGGGAGCCATCTCCAAAACTTCTGCAGCGGTTACCGGACGGGTCTCCGTGGCTTTGGGTGTTGGAATTTCGATAGGTTCAGACGCGAAGAGAGGCTTGTCATCCACTTCTTCCTCCTGAACATTATCCTCCTGAAGATCTTCATCGGCAAAGAGGGGAGCTATTTCGGTTTCGTCCTCTTCCTGATCATCATTGTCAAAAACGGGATCAGGGATTTCGTCTTCATCATCACTCTCATCCTCATTGTCCTCATCCATGCTTACGACGGGAGTATCCATAACGACTGTTTCCGATTCATCAACGACAGCGACGGGAGCTTCGTAGTCGGCGACTTCCGCAACCGCAATTTCAGTGGTGATATCAGAATCCTCCTCAGGATCAGAGTTGAAAAGACTTTCTGTGATGGTACTCTTTGATGCCGCTGCTGATTTCTGAGCAACGGATGCGGCAGGAGCGGTGGCAGTGACTTTGGGAGCTTGGGAGGCAAGTTTAGAAAGACGCTCACGCTCTGCAGCCGCTTTTTCAGCCGCGATGCGTTCGGCCTCAGCTCTTCTCGCTGCTTCCTCCTCGGCTCTGATCGCGGCCTCACGCGCTTCGCGTTCGAGACGTTCGGCTTCCTCTGCCGCGCGGATACGTTCACGCTCGGCACGACGTTCGGCCTGACGGGCACGATATGCGTTGATGCCGGCCGCAGCATAACCAAATATGCGTTTCAACTGTGCGAGGTACAATATGACCACGAGACCGCCCATTATGATGCTCACTCCGAGAGCTCCCCAGAATCCTGTGAATATCATCAGTTTCTCGTTTAGGAGGTAGCCGTGGCGACCACCCCAGTAGATCGGCGATGCGATCTCGTATGTCACGAAACCACAGATGATCGAGAGGGCTACTGCTGAAAGAAGGCATCGCAATGTCAATGACCAGAAATGAGGACGATATATTTTAAGCATACCGATACCGCATACGGCCAGATAATAGATCAGGATGAATGAACCGATACCAAGCCAGTTATATATAAGGGTATGGGCAAGCCATGCACCGAACGGTCCGCCGGCATTTTTTATCATCTCCGGATCGTAGTCGGCGTTGAGCAACGCGCTTTGATCAGTTCCGATATGTGCGAAATATGACATGGCCACAATGAGCGAATAGCCTGCGGCGATTACGAATATTATTCCGAGGAACATGACAGTGCGCGAATCGCCTATGAGTGTCAAGGCGCGCTCCAATGCCGATGGTGACTTGTGACGGGTCTCTGTTTTGGGTGCGGTCGTGGATGCGGCAGGGGCTGGTTGGGAAGAAGCCTGACCGGGGATCGGACCGCTTACGGGAATGGGATTGGGGATAGGGGGATTACCGTAGATGGGGTTATTGACCGGTATGCCTGCGCTTGGTTGATCTTGAAGAGGCATACCTGTATTAGTATTGGGATAGTATTGGGGATTACCGATCGGCGCAGCCGATTGTCCGGCTACGTTAGCCGTCGCCGGATTCTGAACCGGCTGATTGTCCGGAGTATTCAGCATTGCTTCCGGATCAAATGCGGTGTCAGTATATGATGATTCGTCGATGGGTGAATAGGGTGATGACATAAGCTATGAAAAAAGTGTGCTTTTTCAACTTTAAGAAATGAAAAACAAAATTACAATTTTTATTCCATAAATTCAACCCCCGATTTTAAAAATAAAATTAAAAGATAATAGACAGAACGGACCGCACACCCGATTGACGGGATGTACGGTCCGTTGGACTGTTCAGAAGAAGTAGTAAGGCGTGTTAACGCTTCACAAACTTATAGGTCTGCATTGACTGTCCGTCCTCGACAACGAGCACGTAGATGCCCTGCTGGAGATCATCGACGATATCCGCGCGATCGACTCCGACAGCGGTGCGGATGATACGGCCACTGAAGGCATCGACAACGGTGTAACGTGCGGTTGCCGATCCGGCGATTATGTCTTCGATTTCCGAAAGACGGAGGTAGTTGTAATGTTCCTCAACCTCGTCGGCAGAAAGAGCCTTCGGATAGATGGTGAGTTCATCTATCGCGCCTGAGAAAATGCGGTTGCCAGACTCGTCATCGCCACCGATGAACATGAGTTCTGTAGCGGAGAAGTTGAGAGCACCTGTGGCCACGTTGTTTTCTGCTGCACTTTCCTTCCCGTCAATGTAGAGCTTCATAGTCTTGTCGGCATAGTTGCGCACGCATACGATGTGGTGCCATTCGCCGTCGAAGATACTGCTGGCGTCATCAAGCTTACAGTCGGTTTTCTTGATGTCATCGTCAATCGAGAAGCAGAGGTAACCGTTCTTGCGTTCGAGACCGATCCAGTTACCCGTACCACCTTCGACATTGGTCTTGTTGTGAGTACCGATGCAGAGGAGATAGCCGTCATCGTCGATTGAGCGTGCCCAAAGTTCGATAGAGAAGTCTTTCTCGCCCATATTGATGGCATCATAGATCGGCTGTGTGAGGAAGTAGGTATCATCAAACTCGATAGCACCTCCTTTGAGACCGTCAATAGAGATTGTCGTGCCCTTCTGTGCGGTCGCTTCGCCATAGACCATATTGGGTGTTGTCTCACCCATTTCGTCCATCGGGAAGTAAGCGATCATCTCAGAGCCCTGCGATTCGAAATGTTCCTTGACCTTGCTTGCGCTCATCACGCCACGGTAGATCGAGAATTCATCAAGCATGCCGGTGTAGAAGTTATCATAGCCCCAGCCGTCACCACCGTTTACATTTCCGATCACGAGAGGTTCGTCAGAGAGTATTGTATTAGTGAGATCTTCCCTGGTGGCAAGAAGCTCACCATCCACGTAAAGGCGGAGTTGCTTTTCGATAGCATCGCGTACGGCTACGACATGATGCCATTTGCCGTCAAAGTACTTTTCTGCACCTTGAGCCTCTACTTGAGACTTCTCGATGTTGTCATCGACAGCGAATCGGAGCTCTTTAACACCCTTGTTGTCCTTGTACTCTATGCCATACCAGTTGCCAGAACCATTAGCGGGAGCGATTACGCCCTTGTTCATGATATAGCAGTTGTTGTCGGCAGCTGTAGAGTTCATCCAGAATTCAACGGAGAAAGAGGCATCACCGAAATTAATCAGGTCATAGTTCTCCTGAATGTAGCAGTTCTTACCGTCAAGCTGCAGAGCCTTGCCCTGCTTGCCATCGACAGCCGCACCAAGAACTCCCTTGAGAGCGGTGGCGTTTCCACCCTTGAGGTTGGGGGTAGATTCTCCGACTTTTTCAAACGGATAATAAGCAGCAAGCTGGATGGAGGTGTTCTTGCGTACCTTAATGGTTGCATTGAATGACGCGTTGGTGTCGTCGTTCGCTCCCGTTGTTGTCACGGTAATGTTATATTCGCCTTCGGCTACAGGCTTGCCGGTGATAGTGCCGGTAAGAGTAGCGGGATCGAAGTTGAACACCATGCCTTCGGGGAGACCTTCACATTCAGCACCTGTCGCACGGAGAACGGTGAAGGCGATAGGCTGGATTTCGTCGCCGAGATAGATAATCTGACTGAGCGCGCCTGAGTTGATCGAGATAGCACCGTTGGTATTGAACAATTCCTCAAGATTGTAGCTGAGGTGAGGGGGCTGGTTATAGGCCACGTTCTGCCAAGCGATAGCTACACGATACTGACGATCCTGCATGAGGGTCGGTACTTTGTATTCGGTAGGAATAGTGGTTGTGAAGATGAGCAGGTCAGACTCCGTAGAGCTGTCATGGAGGATCACTTCCTCGCGCCAGTCGCCGAAGAGGTCAGCTTGAAGGTTGGGAGTGGCCTTGGTCGTGTTACATGAGGCAGCATTTGAGAAAGAGCTGAACTGTTGGATAGTGTTGATCTTCGTGAGACCTTCATTGGGTTTTGTGATGGTGGTTCCGTCGAGGAGCTCGTCAAGAAGGTCGCCGTCCCAGTAGATACGGAAGTTGATCGAAGGACGTTTCGCTCCGGTCAACTGCACACCATTGTTGAATACCTTGCCGGTAGATGACCAATATTCATAGCCGGAATACTTAGAGGAGACGTTGGCAGCAAGTCCGCGACCGATATCATTTCCTGACTGAGCTTCAAAAAATATGATCTCGCCGGTTTTTGCATCGCGCAACTCTGTGTCATACTTGTAGGAAGAGCTTTTCTCTTCATGAGGCATGAACACCTGCAGACCTTCGCGGTCAGGAAGCATGGCTGCAAGGTGAAGGGCATCGCCGTGTCCAGCTCCCGTGCGGTAAAGGAGTGAGCCGTCATGGTCAATCGAAGCGGCACCATAGACGATCTCATCGAAGCCGTCGCCATCGACGTCGCCGATTGTCAGAGAGTGAGCACCTTCGCCGTAGGCACCCTGTCCCTTGGTGGTGGAAGCATGAAGCCAGCGTTCTTTCAGTTCTTTTCCATCGAAATCAACAGCCCAGAGATAGGAGTGGGTGTAATAACCGCGACAGAAAATAGCACTCGGAGTCTTACCGTCGAGATAGGCGACACCTGCGAGGTAACGTTCCGAACGGCCGCCGTATGAGTCACCCCAGCCGGTGGTAGATTTGTCGAAGGGGTGGGCGTTGCGTGAAGGGTTGTAGGCTATGGTATGGATCGCTTCGCCTGTTTTGCCGGAGAAAACAGTGAGGTATTCCGAGCCTTTTATGATATGACCCTGCGAATTGCGATAGTCATCAGTCACCTTGTCATCACCCATCAGCACCGGGTTGCCCTTGGCATCAATTGTGCCCGGTGCAGTCTTGCATATCATTTCGGCACAACCGTCGCCATCAAAGTCATAGACCATGAATTGCGTGTAGTGGTTACCGGAACGTATATTATGGCCGAGATCTATGCGCCAGAGCTGAGTGCCGTCAAGCTTGTAGCAGTCGATGATGGTGTTACCGGTGTAGCGGTAGAAAGAGTTGTCCGCTGCATTTGTCGGATGCCATTTCACGATGAGTTCCCAGTTGCCGTCGCCATCGACGTCGGCCACGGATACGTCATCAGGTGTATAAGTGTAGTTGCGATCTTCATTAGTACCGCCTGCGGGCGATGTGCCGCCTTCAGGACGGTTGAGATGGATTTTGAGATAAGGTGTTTCCCATACGGATGCTTCTGCGGACGTTTCGGTCACTTTATCATCAATGATAGCTTTTACGGTGTACTTTGAAGCAGTAGTTCCTGCCGCATCCGTGAAGTTCGTTTTTGTTTTCAGTGGAGTTTCGTTGACTTTTACACCGTCACGGTAGAGGTCAAAGGTGGTTCCTTTGGCATCGGTGACAAGCGAACGCCATGACACGAAAACCCCTCCGTTAGTCTTGACTGCCACAACTCCGCGGTCAAGTTTTTCAGCCTGCACTGTGTGGGAATACTGGGCTGACATTGTCAATGATCCCAGTAAAGCCATGCATGAAATGAAGGTTTTTTTCATGTAATTTAAAGTAAATGATTGAATAATAATTGGTCGGAATGTAATGCTCCGATTGGTCGGAAGGGCATAAAGCCTTTGCCCGTGTTGATTGCCGGAGCTATGCGTTGAGGTAAGATGTACTATGCAAAAGTAATGAAATTTAATTAAATAAGCAAATCGTGGGAAGTGAACGAACCTAATTATGCCATGAACGTTAATATTATGTACCCGGATTGAAGAAAAATATAGACAATCCATACGAAAGTGAAAACGATCTCAATTCATTACTAAGAAAGACATACACAACGTAAGTTTAACAACATTTATTCAAAGATACAATGAAAAAGATAGGTATATTCTACGGTTCGACTACCGGTACGACCCTCGAAGTAGCTCAGGAAATAGCGCGTCAGCTCGGTGTAAATCCTGAGGATGTCCATGACGTGGCCATTACTGCACCATCAGCTGTTGCTGACTACGATGTGCTCGTGATCGGTGCAAGCACATGGAATGCAGGTGACCTTCAGGAAGATATGGCGACATTCCTTGATGGACTGCAGGCTATTGATCTTGAAGGCATAGAGGTTGCTATATTCGGTTGCGGTGATGAATCGATGTCCGACACATTCTGTAATTCAGTAGGGGAGATCTATCATCGACTCCACGACACACGTGCGACATTCATCGCTCCATTCAATAATGACGGATATAAGTACAAACATACCGACAGTGACGTGCATGGTATGATCGTCGGGCTTTGCATTGACAATGTGAATCATCCGGAAGGGACACCTGCACGCGTAAAAGCATGGTGTGATGCCATAAAAGAAGAACTTGTGTAAAGAAAAGTGTTATAAAATGTGAAAACTATTTGCTCGTATGCGTTTTTATTCCTAAATTTGCACCTCGAATTATAGAATATCAAAAAGTAAACATATACGGCAATGAAAAGAACATTTCAACCTTCTAACAGAAAGAGAGTTAACAAGCACGGATTCCGTGCCCGCATGTCCACCCCCGATGGTCGTAAAGTCCTCGCACGTCGCCGCGCTAAAGGCCGTGCACGTCTGACAGTTTCCGACTCAATCGCCGGTAAGTAATCTGCTCTTTCAGCACAACTGATAAAAAGCCCGATGGGAGAAATCCCACCGGGCTTGGTTGGTTTAGATGACTGGAAAACCTTGATAATATCCCCGGAGGGATTAAGATGGTGATTATTAAGAATTAGCTGCCTATAATGCTCATCAATAAAAAACTTCGGATGCTAATAAACAGCATCCGAAGTTTTTTATTGAATGAATAAGTCGTTTTGGAAATATTCAAGTTTTCGCGTGAATTTCACACACTGTAAAATCCTTTAGGAATTTTAGAAATAGTAGCCGAGTGAGATAGTCCAGTAGCGGTTCTTGCCTTCAATACCGGCTTTCTCTGCGTTCGAGAAGGTAGTGATAGCCTTTGTGAGACCGAGACCGTAGCGAGCGTTGAGATCGACATGGCTGAAAAGCTGAACACCAAAACCAAAGTTGAGGGCCCAGTCAACAGATTTGTTTTTGAAAGCATTCTCGATATGGCGACGGCTGGTGAGGAAAGATACGCTCGGACCTACGCCTACATAGGGGACAACGAACTTGCTGATCACCGGGAGACCGAGTTTATACTTGATGTTGAGGGGAATTTCGATATAGTCTCGGTTGTCCTTGGCAGATGCGTTATTTTCCATGAATTTTGAGTTACGGCGGACATACATTGCTGAAAGGTCAGCAGAGATACCGATGACAGGTACAGTGAACTCCCCTGTGAAACCGGCGGTCCAACCGGTCTGATTGTCCGACTTGACAACATCTTTATTGAAGTGGAGATCATTGACGGTGAGTCCGACTCTGGGACCGAACTTGAACTGTGCCTGAGCAGGCATTGCTGACGCTCCAAGGATCATTACGAGCGTAATCAGGAGTGCTTTTACTGATTTCATGATAAGTAAAATAGTTGAAATTTTAATGTAATTGTGATAATAGTCTATTTAGTCATTGAAGCCCGGCAAGATGTGACACACTCATGCCACGGCTTGCCGGGTTAAAGGTTGTATTTTCATTAAGCTATAAGGAGGAGGGGAGATCAGGCTTCAAATTCAATGAGCGGAGCATCGGTTGCAACTTGGGCATCTGTGCTGACCAACACGCGTTTCACCACTCCGTCATTTTCAGCCTCGACATCGTTTTCCATCTTCATTGCTTCATAAACAAGGACTACATCGCCCTTCTTTACTTTCTGACCGGGTTGAACCTTGATTTCAACAATACGTCCGCACATAGGTGCACTTATGACCGGTCCTGTGATTGGCTCGACTTCAGCCACTGTTGTTTCAGTGATTTCCTCGACGGCAGGGGCTTTCTCGGCTTCCTCCTTTTTATATTCCTCGTCACGACGGCGACGGAGGAATCCTTTGGCAACTGCCGGGAGGAGTTCAAGAAGCAGATATTCCTCATTGTTGGAGGCAAGTTTTCTGCCTCCAAGCTCGGCTACCTCAGGATTTTCAGGCTTGGAATATTTGCTGACATCATAGGGACGTTCCTCCGGACTGCCCGTGATCTTCTCGCGGAATGCGGGATCGATAGCGACCGGTGTCCGGCCATATTCGCCTTTGACGAGCGAGATGAACTGATTGGATTTATTTGTGTAGTCCGGCTTGCCGTTTTTGCGGTCAAGTGCTACGAGAACAGCCTGATTACCGACAATCTGACTTGTCGGAGTGACGAGGGGGATCAGACCGGCGTCCCTGCGAACCATCGGGATCAGGCGCATCGCATCCTCAAGCAGATCTTCGCTCTTCAATTCGCGGAGCTGTGCCACCATATTAGAGTACATACCTCCGGGAACTTCGGCAGTCTTTACGAGTTCGTTGGGTTTCGGAAAACCGAAATAAGCCTCTATTTTATGACAAGCGTCGAGCAGGGCATTCTCGTCGCCGACTTTGGCAAATTCGATAGCACTATCGAAGAGAGCGAGCACATCCGGGGGAAGCTGATCCTTCAACGGATCGAACGGACGCTGCATGTCGTCACGGTGAAGGTCATACTGCGCAAGTGCTTTTCGGGCGTCAAGAAGTTCGTTGCGGATGCGACCGACGGCCTCCATGTTGACCTCGACCTCTACGCCCATACGCTGACAGAAGAACCATATCAGCTCGATCGCGGGAGCGGCCGAGCCACCGCCAAACCACCAGATGTTGGTGTCGAGAATGTCAACACCATTAATGATGGCCATAAGTGACGATGCGAGACCGTAGCCGGGGGTACAGTGTGTATGGAAATCCACAGGCACTTTCACCGCCTGTTTGAGAGCGGAGATGATTGAGGCTGCACGGGCGGGATTGACAAGTCCTGCCATGTCCTTAAGCGTGATGATTTTTGCTCCGAGAGCCTCCATCTGCAGGGCTTTCTCCACAAAATATTCATCAGTGAAAATCTTCTCCTGCTTCTGCGAGCCGCCGAACATTGATTTCAGTTTGCCGAAAAATCCACCGCTGTTTTCATCCGTCTCTTCGGGCTTTGGATCGACAGTGTAGCAGACAGCACCGTCTGCTATGCCGCCAAGCTGATTGATGAGACGGATTGATTCCTTTACGTTGTCAATGTCATTGAGCGCATCGAAAATTCTCATTACGTTCAGACCATTTTCAATCGCCTCCTTATAGAAGCCTTCAAGGACTGAATCGGGATAGGGGACATAGCCGAAAAGATTACGTCCGCGTGAAAGAGCTGAAAGCAACGCCTTCGGGTGTTCGCTCTTTGAGTCCATAGCCTTTGAGAAAATGCGCAGGCGTTCCCAAGGAGATTCGTCGAGATAACGCATCACAGAGTCAGGCACGGCTCCACCCCAGACTTCCATGATGTAGAAATTGGCATCTTCATAGAAGGGGAGAAGCTTGTTGATGGTCTCCTGATTCATGCGGGTTGCAAATAGTGATTGCTGCCCGTCGCGCAATGTCAAGTCGCGGATTTTAAGCTTTGGTCTTACCATAGTAATTTTGACTTTTAACGTGAGAGTGTCCGATGTGTCAGCCGAAAGTGATTCCGGTTACGGACAAGATCGGAATTGGTGATTATTTTGTGCGCAAAATTAGAGTTTCTTTTTTAATTAAGGAAAAAATTCTTTATTTATTTTGCGCAGAAAATTGCAGTGGAAGTTCCTGCCGGATCAGTTTGGCCGGAGGAGAACTTGTCTTTGTTTTCGGTCGGTCAGACTCCTGTGGTTACCGGTCAGATTCCTATTTTAAGAATGGATTGGAATTTCTCTCGTGGCCTATGGTGGTCTCGCCTCCATGACCCGACAATACGACGGTGGAATCAGGTAGCGTCATGAGTTTGCGGCGGATCGAATCGATGAGCGTGGCGTAGTCACCTTTCGGTAAGTCTGTCCTGCCGATCGAGCCGGGGAAAAGAGCATCACCTGTAATTACAAAGTTGGATTCAGGGCAGTAGAGCGCGATACTTCCGGGTGAATGACCGGGTACACTCAGGACTTCCATGTGTTCCTTGCCGAGAAAGATAGTATCACCATCATGAAGTTCGACGTCGATCTCACCGGGACGGAGTGATTCGTGGAGACCGAAACGTGATGCCTGCTCCGGGAGAGTCAGGGCAAGGAACTCATCAGATTTGTTAGCTTTGATCTCAAGACCATATTTTTCCTTTACATGCGCGTTACCGAAAATATGATCAAGATGGGAATGGGTGTTGATGAGCTGTGTTACTTTAAGCCCTTGCCGTTCGATAAAGCTGTCAAGAGCCTGTCGCTCCCTCTCATCGATCATGCCGGGATCAATAACGGCGGCTTCAGAAGATTCGGGATCCCACACGACGTATGTGTTTACTCCGAACATATTGAATACGAATCTGCTTACTTTCATATCTTAACGTAAATTAAATCCTTGGTCTTGAAATATTCCTCGCTGAAATAGTCGCTGAGCGGGACATCTATCAGCGGACGCTTGACGCGGCCAAGTTCGCTCGCAAGCTCTCCGCCTTTCAAACAAATCAGACCATTGGGAAGTTTGTTGCGGCTTTGACCTGCAACGTTGCGCGCACAGATTTTCACAAGTTCGTCAAGCTGCATTACCGCGCGCGATACAATATAGTCTGCCTTGAGTTTGCATTCGCCCATATCACCATGCTGGAAGCTTACGTTGTCGAGGCCGAGTTCCTCAGCTATAGCCGCGGCTACTTTTATCTTTTTACCGATACGGTCGATGAGGTGAAAACGGCATCCGGGCCAGAAGATGGCAAGGGGGATACCGGGAAAACCTCCGCCTGTGCCGAGGTCAATCATTTGCGTACCGTCAATAGGGGTGATGAATTTTGCAATGGCAAGGGAGTGAAGTATATGATGGGAGTAAAGATTGTCGATGTCTTTACGTGATATGACGTTGATTTTCTCATTCCATTCGTGGTAAAGCTGTCCGAGTGCCGTGAAGCGTTCGATTTGCAGAGGCGAAAGGTTGGGAAAATATTTCAATAGTTCTTCCATGATTTTACAGGGGGTGTTATAAAATGATGTAAAGTAATTTAACAATTGTGGATAGTAAAGCGTTTATCAGACGTAGGTGTGCATGCGTCTTGTTGCTCATCTGCAAAATTATAGGTAATTTATGAGATTTTGGCTAAATTTGCTGAAAAATAACACGAACCCATGTTAAAGATAGGAAAATACAATTCTCTGCAGGTGGCCCGGAATGTTGATTTCGGGGCTTACCTTACAGATGGCGAGGGAAATGAAGTGCTTCTCCCCGCACGTTACATCACAGTTCCGCTCCAGCCCGGCAATGAACTTGAAGTGTTTGTCTATAAAGATTCTGAAGATCGTCCGGTGGCCACGACGGAACGTCCGTTTGCCATTGTAGGTGAATTTGCCTATCTGCAGGTGACACAGGTCAACAATATAGGTGCTTTCCTTGATTGGGGGCTTGTAGGCAAGGAATTGCTTGTCCCATACAGCGAGCAGAAATTGAAGCTGACAAGGGGGATGGTGGTGCTCGTCTATGTTTATCTCGATGATGCGACCAAGAGGGTTGTGGCCTCGGCAAAGATTGATAAGTTTCTCGGAAATAAATACCCTTCTTACAAAATCGGGGATAAGATCGAGGCTCTTGTGTATAAGCATACCGAACTTGGCTACAAGGCGGTTGTCGATAACCTCTTCCACGGTATGTTCTATGAGAATACCCTCTATAAACCGCTTGAGATCGGGAAGACTATCCATGCATACGTCAAGCAGGTGAGGGATGATGGAAAAATCGATCTTGTTCTGAGCGGTAGTCATGACGGCCGCGTCGATGAACTGATGAAGCGCATTACCGGCCGTCTGAAACAGCAGCCGGAATATTTCCTCCCAATTTCCGACTCGGCATCACCTGAGACTATACGTGCTACTTTCCAATGTTCGAAGAAGGATTTCAAGAAGGCCATCGGCCATCTGTATCGTGAACGCAAGATTGTCATTACTGACGGTGGCATTCGTCTGATCGAAAATGGTGCGGAATAACCCGTCCCGTCAGTTCTGGCATTTGGCAAGATAGATTAATAAAATCGGCTCCGGCATCCGATGTGTGATGATTGAATATCACAATCGGATGCCGGAGCTGATTTTATTATGTCAGAGATACCGATAATCCCAGTCAGTAGGAATTACTTGGAGATTTCATCAAATTCAATGGAGGCCAGTTCCCAGAGAGACATGGCATTTTCAAGCTGCTTAGTCGTGGAGGCATGGCGATCATAGATATCGGCGGGAGGATTGCCCGCAGCAATGGTTGTTTCGATATCCGCTATCTCTTGTTCAAGACGTGAGATTTCGGCTTCGGCCTCCTCGACTTTTTTACGCGCCTTGCGGACAAGTTTTTCATGCTCGCGCTGTTCGGCATAGCTGAGCTTTCGGGTCGGTTGCTGGACTGCGGGAGATCCGGAGTTGGTATCGGCGGTTTTGCTTGACTGCCCTGCATTTTTTTGTGTGGCCGTGGCGGATGTTTCCTTCTCCGCGTTGACGGGACGGATAGTGTTGCGCTCAAGTTCGGTAAGCGAGGCGAGTTTCTTTTTTTCAAGGAACTCATAGATGCCACCGAGACATTCCTTGACCTGCCCGCCTCCGAACTCATAGACTTTCTCTACAAGGCCGTCGAGAAACTCACGGTCATGGCTGACAACGATCACCGTTCCGTTGAAGTCCTTGATGGCTTGCTTGAGAATATCCTTGGTTTTCATGTCGAGGTGGTTGGTAGGCTCATCAAGGATAAGAAGATTGACCGGTTCAAGCAGAAGACGGATCATGGCGAGACGTGTGCGCTCGCCACCCGAAAGCACCTTTACTTTCTTATCGGAAGCTTCGCCTCCGAACATGAATGCTCCGAGGATGTCGCGGATCTTGGTGCGGATGTCGCCGACGGCCACACGGTCAATAGTGTCGAACACGGTCAGATCTTCGTCAAGAAGGGTAGCCTGATTCTGGGCAAAATAACCGATCTTGACATTATGGCCGATTTTAAGAGATCCTGAGAATGGGATCTCACCCATTATGCACTTTACAAGGGTCGATTTACCTTCGCCGTTTTTTCCGACGAAAGCTACTTTTTCTCCGCGCTTGATGGTGAAGGTTGCATGATCGAACACCTGATGGTCGCCGTAGGCTTTGCCTACATTGTCGGCAATGACAGGGTAGTCGCCCGAACGGGGGGCCGGGGGAAATTTAAGGTTGAGATGAGAAGTATCCACTTCATCGACCTCTATGCGTTCGATCTTGGCAAGCTGTTTGATTCGGCTTTGTACCTGAACGCTCTTCGTCGCCTTATAACGGAAACGCTCGATGAAATCCTCCGTTTCCTGTATCATTTTCTGCTGATTCTGGTAGGCGCGCATCTGCTGTTCGAGACGCTCCTGACGGAGGACGAGATATTTCGAATAGTTGACGGAATAATCGTAGATCTTTCCAAGCGAGATTTCGATGGTGCGGTTCGTCACATTATCGATGAACGCACGGTCGTGACTCACGAGGACCACGGCGTTGGCTTTAGTGATGAGGAAATTTTCAAGCCACTGGATCGACTCGATGTCGAGGTGATTGGTAGGTTCGTCCAGCAGGAGTACGTCAGGGCGTCGAAGAAGGATTTTAGCCAGCTCGATACGCATACGCCAGCCGCCTGAAAATTCCGAGGTAGGACGGTTGAAATCCGATCTAAGGAAACCGAGTCCGATCAGGGTCTTTTCCATTTCGGCTTCGAAATTGTCGCTCTGCTCCATGGCGAGTCTGTCGGTAAGGGAGGTCATGGATTCGATCAGTTCCTGATACGAGTCCGACTCGTAGTCCGTGCGGGTGAGCAATTGATTATTTATGTCGTCGAGCCGGGCTTTCATTTCATCGACATGGCTGAACGCACTCCTTACTTCATCGATCACGGTGGCCGTATCGCTGACAGTGATGTGCTGCGGCAGGTAGCCTACGGTGGTGTCGCGCGGCATGGCCACATTGCCGGAAGTAGGGGTCTGGAGTCCGGCAATGATCTTCAGCATCGTTGATTTTCCGGCGCCGTTCTTGCCGACAAGCGCAATCTTGTCTTTCGGATTAATAATGTATGATATGTTGTCGAAAAGGCATTTTGCACTGAACTCGACTTTGAGACTATTGATGGATATGCTCATCTTTGGCTGATTTGATTCAAATAAAAAAGCAGTCTGCAAAATTACTCAGAATCTTGCAGACTGCCAAAATGTGGTGTGACAGTCATTGGACTTGACAGCCGACCGGAACATGTGGCCGGGATAGGGGAGATGGGTCGGTGATCACCTATCTCATAAACGGGTGTCCGTGATTTGGGTCAGGAATGAATGACTCGTAGGTGCAATCATCATAATAGACCACTATACCTGTGACACGTTTGCCGTTTCCGGCTTTCAATGTGAATGAATTGGAATCCTGTTTATCTTTTTTATCGTTCTCGATTTCTTGAACGGGATTGTTAGCTGGGGGAGTGTCAAAATTGTCGGTTGGATTCTGTTGCTCAGATGATGTTGCGAAAGTGAATGTGTTTGCAGTTACGGATGTCTGATTTTTTTCTGCTGTTTCTGCTTGTAAATTTTCATTGAAGTCCACGGAGAAGTCAAGTCCTTGATCCTCCGGTTGTTCACTGACGTAAATATCGTTTTTTTGCTCGTTTTGAGCCTCTGAGATTTCAATATTTGCAGAGTTTACCATACTTCCCTCGCCAAACATCAGCCATACGATGTTAAGGTCGGGGTAGGCGGAGTGTATCTTAGATATAATCTCATCGCTAACCTTTTTATTACGTCCAGCCAGCAACTGACTTCCGGTCGGACGAGGTATAGCACATTCATCGGCAAACTGCGTGACGCTGATTTGACGTGAATCAAGATAGTGTTTGAGTCTTGAAACAAGGTCCATAATGCAAACTTTTGGAAAGTTTCTATTTGTAATTGGATTGCAAATGTAATAATTTAATTTGTAAAATACAAATTTGCGTTTGCAAAATAGTGAATTTACCAACGAAACCAGCTATAGATTATATGAATTTGCAATTGCAAAGGTAAACTCAGTCGATTTTGAATTTGCAAACCCACTATTAAAGTTATAATTGAGAATTAAACACGTAAAATACCGATAAATAAGCTTGTTATACTCGTTTGGTATGAAAATAAGTAATAAACGGGCTATTTTAACCGAATCGTCTTGATGCAGTTATATCTATTATTTAGATTAATTTCATATACACGCTGATAATCAATAGATTATTTTAATTGTTAATTAAATTTAACCTTAATAATAGGGTCTAAAATTTGAAATTGTAATTTCAACTTGTTTGTGGTGGGGAATGAGAATTTCTATTGGAGA
>JAAVDF010000006.1 GCA_014801945.1 Bacteroides sp. | reverse complement strand
CCATTGTTAGGACTGACTTGTGCGGCTTTTATATTCAACACATCCGAGTTTATCCCAATCGGATTACTTAGCGACATTGCTGAAGATTTTTCTACTACGGAGGCTCATGCCGGAATGTTGATTTCTGTATATGCCTGGATTGTGATGATATTGTCATTACCATTAATGCTGCTTGTCTCGAAAATTGAACTGCGCAAACTTATGTTATGCACAATCGTGATGTTTATGGTTTGCCAGTTGCTTTCGAGTTTTTCGACCACTTATTCCATGCTTATGGCCTCCCGAATAGGGGTGGCCTGTACACACGCTATCTTCTGGTCGATTGTCTCTCCGCTTGCTGTCCGTATCGTGCCTGATCACTCGCGTCCGCTGGCCTTAAGTATGATTGTGACCGGTACCTCCATTGCAATGATTTTCGGGCTGCCATTAGGACGCCTCATCGGATTGAGCATCGGATGGAGAACGACATTCCTTTGTGTAGGTATCATTGCATTCATCACAGCTATATATCTGATGTCATGTCTCCCAAAGGTACCGAACAAGGGTGGATTCACGCTACACAATCTTCCGGCTTTGTTGAAGAATCCTCTGCTCATAGGGTTGTATATCCTATCTCTTCTTGTTGCCACCTCTTATTATACCGGATATAGCTACATCGAGCCTTTTCTGAAACAAGTGGCAGGATTGTCGGACGGATGGATCACCACAACCTTGATGATTTTTGGCGGAGCGGGTATCATAGGGAGCTTTTCGTTCTCCAGATTCTATCCTAAGAGTCCCTTCCGATTTATGAATACAGTTCTTTTAGGGATAGCGGCAAGCCTGTTATTGTTTCGTCTCTCGGCGTTGCTTCCGGCCACAGTCATTATGTTGTGTGCCGTCTGGGGTATAGCTGTCACGGCATTCAATGTGGCACTTCAGGCAGAAATCATAAACTATTCGCCGCAGAATGCCACCTCCATATCAATGTCTATTTTCTCTGGCATCTTCAACCTTGGGATAGGATGTGGCACATTGTTGGGCGGCTATGTATGCACCTATATTTCCATAGACAAAATTGGTTATGTAGGAGGAGGATTAGCGGTAATGGCTTTCGTGTATTGGTATATGAGGGTAAAAAAGCTCNTACGAGCCAAAACAGATTAAGAGTACCTAAGAATTGAAGAAAACTATGGAGAATCAAAAAATCCTATAATTGTTGGAAGGAGGATTATAGTTCCNTNACATAGATCTGGGCGTTTTCATATTTTATTATTTTCACACGTGCACCGGCATGGATGAAACCTTGGGTTGCCACTGCATCAAGAATCTCACCGTTGATCTCGACNTTACCGGCAGGTCGCATATCNGTTANTGCCGATCCGTCAAGACCAATGTAATTTACGGGTGACATATCTACTCCTATGTAGCCGTCCTTGACCTGCTGGGTGAGGAGGAGTTCCGTGTGTCGGCGTACCCATTTCGGNCCGTAGGATGAAGTNAGATACCATACGGCTATGACAGCGAGGAGCAATCCGGCCACGAATATAACCATCGANCTCCATATAGCATCCGCNTTGAGGTGGGAAAGGGAGAAGGTGTAATGTTCGATAAGCCCAAGTATGACGGCCGCACATACGCATGATATTCCGGCTATACCCGTGATTCCGAAGCCGGGGACCACGAATATCTCAAGTATGATCAGCATGACTCCGAGGACGAACAGCAGTATGATCCACGAGCTGGCGATACCGGTGATATAGAGTGGAAGGAAATAAAGCACGGCTGCAATAATGGCCGCTGCAGATGGGAAACCCATGCCGGGTGAGTGAAGCTCCATGTAGATTCCTCCGATTATTATCATTATAAGTATCGCCTGAATGGCCGGATTAGTGAAAAATCCTATGAGATGGTCAAGCCAGTCGGGCTGATATTCNGTGATCTGATATTCATTTTCTCCATAACCGAGGTCTTTNANNACNTCATGGACNGACTCTGCCTTCGCNTCTGCGTAGTGCCATTTGACTGCCTCATCGGCGGTGAATGTCAGCACACGTGTCGAGTCAATCAGTCCCGGAACTTCCACACGGCTGTCAACCATAGCTTCGGCTATCAGCGGATCGCGCCGCCAGCGTTCATGGCCGGTTGAATCAATGTACTTACCGTGATTCTCAGCCGTGGAGCGCATCATTGCGCGCATATATGANTGATATTTGTCAGGCATGGCCTGTCCGTCTGTGCCGTTTACGACCGTGACCGCACCCATTGATGCACCGCGCCGCATATACACTGAATCACAGGCGAGAGCGATGAGCGCACCGGCCGAAGCTGCATTGTTATCGACAAAAGCCACAATCGGACCGGGATAGTTCATTATGGCGGTACGGATGGAATCGGCATGTACTACCGANCCTCCGTAAGTGTTGAGATGGACGATCACNAGTTCGCTGTCGCGTTGGCGCGCTTCATTGAGNGCCTGCTGGGTGTAACGCCATGTGCTTGATCCTATCTCATCGTCGAGACGCAGCATATAGACATCGCCTGAACCTGTGGAGGCATGGCAGGTGAGGACACTCAAAATTCCGACAAGGAGGAGCGAAAGGATGAATCTGTGNGATGACATTGGCCGGAAAGAATTATAGTTGTGAATATTGAAAAATTACTTTGATGNGGTGGANGAAGGCGGATTTCCGGAGTTATCCTGCTGCTTCTTGCGAAAGCCCTGCTGTATCCATCCGGGCACGATGCATGCACCTACGATAAGATAGACATAGTAGCTNATGATGCGCCAGAAAAGGGCTATCACCAAGGCCATGCCGGCAGANTTGATCAGGTCACCATAATAGGTGGTGAAGAGCCATTCGCTGATTCCTGCACTTCCGGGAGTGGGACTGATCATAAGACAGATCCACACGACGAACTGACGCGCAAAGACTACGAGCTGGTTGGCCATGGGAGCGAAACCGAGGAAGAGGGCATTTACCACGAGATAGCGCGATGACCATGAGAGAGCGGTNCCACCGAACGTCTCAAGCCACCATTTGAANGGGCGTTGACGCAATTCTTTTCCGGTCTGTTCCATGTTAGTGCCGAGAGTGTCGATCTGAGCAGCCCACTTGTTGAGGANGCGGAAATGAAAGAGCCAGTTGAGAAANCGGTGGATGGCATGNGGCCTGACTATGATTCCGAGAAANAGAATGGTTGTCCAGATGAAGATGATGGCATANACGACCCAAAAGACTGATTGCAGTCCGACAGTGAAACCTCCGTGGCCGAAATCAAACAGTTCGTGGTAGGGGACAACCAGCATTACAATCGGCAATGAGACNACAAAGAAAAGTTCATCAAGGAAAAGTGTGGTCATCATGAGAGTGGTGGCTCNTCCAAGCTCTATNCCCTCACGGTTGAGATAGACCATTCCGAGTGCGCTTCCGCCTACGGCCGACGGTGTGACGCATGATGTGAACTCACAGAGCATATCCACTTTCCAAGCCTGCATCCATGTNAGCTGTCGGTCAGTGAGTGCGCGGAATCTCCATGAGAGACCGAAATCACGTCCGAGCATGAACACCCATGCCAAAATGATGCAGCCGATCACTTTCCAGTCGAAATGAATGGAAGCCCATACTGCAGGATTGAATTCNCGTTTGAAGAGCCATGCCACNACTGCGAGTCCGATGGCTATCGGCAAGAATATTTTCCATGCNAGATTCAGNACCTGANGACGTTCGGATTGNGGTTGCTTATTTTTTTGAGTACTCATGNCGGGCAATTATTTCATCGTAACGTTGAATGACTTCATCCATGACATTCTGCCAAGGCCGCGCGAGTGTTTGGCGTGCGCCTTGNCCGGCCTTGATACGCAGATCAGGGTCGGAGGCAATTCGGGTGATGACCTGNGCGTAGNCTTCNGGTGTACGGTTCGTAAGGAAACCGTTTTCACCGTCGCGCATNAGTTCCGCAGCTGTCGAGCCTTCGAGCAGCACTGANGGTGTCTGCATNGCGGCTGCTTCGCGCACGACGAGAGGTGCATTGTCATAGAACGAAGGAAAGAGAAACAGATCTGATCCTGCATAGTAACGTCGCAATTCCTCGCGTTCTTGAAGNACTCCGTGGAATTTCACACGGCTTTCCAGTCCGAGCTTCCCGACGAGAGTTTTCATGTCNTCAAGGGCATAACCTGTCCCGATGAAATTCATCTTGAAGTTNATNCCATCGAGTTTGGCCAAAGCGTTGATGATTACGTCGATACCTTTCTCAAGAATATGCTGCCCTACGAAGAGCAGTCCGATCTCATCNTCAGCCANTCCGATGATCCGGCGNGATTCTTGTTTATAGGTGTCCATATCTGNTATCCCGTCGCAGAAATCGTTACCGTTTTCCACAACCACGACTTTTCCCTTGTAGCCATACTCNCGNAGGGTCTCCTCAACTGCTGCCTGAGGAATCCACACTTCGGTTGCCGAGTTATAAAATTCGCGGAGACGGTTCATCTGATACGTCACCATAGGTCCGGGCAGCGAACGTTCGAGGTCNGTCCGGTATTTTGAATGGAATGTTGCGACGAGAGGTATATTCTGCTTGTGTGCGGCATACGCTGCGAGTCTTCCTGACGAAAAAGGGCAGTGGGCGTGGACGATACGGAAGGATGTGTTGCGCATCCTTCGCCAGATCAGAGGATCCAGACGCGGATAGCCGTAGCGATAGGGGTGACGGTTGTAAATCGGGAGAGANAAGTAACGGTAAAGTTTAAGTCCGTCAATCCCCGTGAAGCGTGGTGCCCAAGGAGTGACGACACAGACATCACGNCCCGCCGCTTGCAGCCATTTGCAGTAGTTTTCGACGGTGAGTGTCACACCGTCAAGGACAGGAGGGAAGCTGTCGTTAAACAATCCNTAATACATCTTTTTGTCAGAGTCCGATTTCATAAATAATCAGTTGTCGTGAGGATTTGTATGGCGCGAATACAAATATAGTACTTTTTTATAACACTTACAGTAAGTGTTTAGGTCGAAAATCNGGTTAAAAAGGTGTTCTTCAACTCAAACCAAAAATCATCTGAATAGAATGGCTTCCGGTCTTAACAGTTGTTACTAAACACACTCTAAAATTTTCTTCTTATAATCTTTTGTGATTCAGTGAGTCTGATTTCCGGTACAATGATTGTTGCCTTGGGAGCAATGCGAGATCCGACTGTTTCCCTTATCCGGTTCAGGAGTCCTGACGGGAGTNTCGGNCAATCGGTCACAAGTACGGCTTCTTCGCCCCATTGATCCGAGTGTCTCGACGTGATNTAAAATCGGATCTCAGGACCGATAAGCTTTGCGATCTGTTTNTCAATCTCTTCGGGAAAGATTTTTATGCCTCCGGAATTGATCACGTTGTCGTAACGTCCGAGCCAACGAAAAAGTTTGTNGGTGGTAAGCTCAACCATGTCATTGGTGATCAGCGAACCGAATGACANTGTGCNGCTGCTGATTGAAAGGCATCCGCGTCCGTCAAGCGAAAATGAGAAACCCGGTAATGCTTCGAACCGGTCGTCGCCGAGCCGACGGAGTGCCACATGACTGCATGTCTCTGTCATGCCGTAAGTGGCAAATGCAGGAATACCTGAGTCGATCACCCGTCGTTCGGCTTCGGGCGAGAGTGGAGCTCCACCGATTATCATGGATTTTATCCGATGTGTCATGCCTGATGCGAGAACACCGTCGATCTGAGAGGGNACGATAGGNAGTAGNGATATCNCTGCATTGTTGTCGCCGATATTAAGCNTNGGATGATTTGACGGTGGTTCGACCGACAGGTTGCACCCGGCTTCAAGCGCACGGACTATCTGCATCTTNCCTGCGATATATCCGGCTGACAAGGGNAGGTATAGCNACGATGACCGGTTGAGTCCGAAAAACTTTATGGTAGCACGTGCAGATGCGCGCATGTCGCTTTTCAGGAGTCTGATTTNCTTCGGTGAGCCTGTCGAGCCGGATGTATGGGCAGTAACGTAGGGGAGANGATTGTTCCACTCGTTTAGAAATGTCTCGGCTTCCGGTGTGAGTATCAGTGCCATTCGAATGACGGTAATCCCCACTGCCGATCCATTGCGTAGGCAAGATGTTCGCCNCGTATGGTGAGTGGTGAGGGTATATTGTTATGATAGAGTTGGCCTGTTCCAAGTCCCTGCGGGAGTTNTGGGTTCAAAGTCGCTACCCATTGGGCTATCGCGTTGAGGCCTATATTGGATTCAAGTGCTGAAGTGACCCACCATCCGCAATCTCTTTCTGNNGCAAGTCGTATCCATTCCTCCGATGCAGCTATGCCTCCTGTCANGGTTGGTTTCAGGATGATATAGGCNGGACGGATGGTGTCGAGAAGATTGTCCTTATCAATCCGTCGGTTGATACCGATCAGTTCTTCGTCAAGAGCGATGGGTATCGGCGACTCCTGACANATACGCTTCATNTCATTCCATTGGCCGGCCTTTATGGGCTGCTCTATGGAGTGGATNTTGAAATTAGCAAGACGTTGGAGTTTGCCGATTGCCTCAGCGGGTGAAAAAGCNCCGTTTGCATCAAGTCGTAGTTCTATNTNGGGGGCTTCGTGTCGTATAAATTNCAACAAGCTTAGTTCCTGCTCGAAATCGATACCTCCGATCTTGATTTTCACGCATGAAAAACCTTCGTTAAGCTTTTCAGCGATACGTCGGCGCATAAGTTCGCGGTCACCCATCCATACAAGGCCGTTTATGGTAATCGAGCCTTCACCATCCGTCCATTCTGAGGGGNAGATGATGCGGNGNCCTCCGTTTGCGAGGTCCAGTGATGCCGTCTCNACAGCGAAACGGATCGAGGGCCAGTCGGCAAGCAATGATGGATTTTCGATATAGCGGTCTATATCACGNCAGACCTCCGAGAGCTTCATCTCATAGTCCGGACGGTCNTCGGAACTGAGTCCACGGAAAAGCCCTGCTTCCCCGATTCCGAAAACTTCTTCNTCAGCGGAGTTGCAGAGCTTTATGAAATATGTCGGTTTCCGGTCCATACGCTCGCGCGACGTTATGGCCGTGAAACGGAAATCAAGAGTNTATTTGCACCAGTAAGCTTTCAATGTGTCGCGTAGTGGTTTTGAGGTTGGACTGTTATNATCAACCGGGGAATTTGGGGAACTGATCGAAATCGGGATCACGTTTTTCAAGGAAAGCGTTCTTTCCCTCCTGAGCTTCAGCCATGAGGTAGTACATCANGGTAGCGTCACCGGCAAATTCCATCAGACCGCGTTGACCGTCAAGCTCGGCGTTGAGAGCACGTTTGATCATGCGTATGGCCATCGGTGANCGGCTGAGGATGGTCTCGCACCANTCNACTGTCTCATCTTCCAGTCTNTCAAAAGGAACGACCTTGTTGATCATGCCCATGCGCTCGGCTTCCTCGGCTGTGTATTGGCGGCAGAGAAACCAGATCTCACGAGCTTTCTTCTGGCCAACGCAGCGTGCGAGGTAGCTCGAACCGAAACCGGCGTCGAAACTTCCGACTTTCGGGCCAGTCTGNCCGAAACGTGCATTGTCAGACGCGATCGAGAGGTCACAGACGACATTAAGCACATTTCCGCCTCCGATAGCATAGCCGTTGACCATAGCGATNACGGGTTTNGGAATGGAGCGGATGGCCTTGTGGAGATCAAGGACATTGAGACGGGGAACGCCCTGATCGTCGATATATCCGCCGATACCCTTGACGTTCTGGTCGCCTCCTGAACAGAATGCTTTGTCACCCGCACCTGTAAGGATGATCACGCCGATGTCCGATGCGTCGCGACAATAAGCCATCGCNTCAAGCATCTCCTTGTTGGTCTGCGGACGGAATGCGTTATAGACGCGCGGACGGTTGATGGTGATTTTGGCTATACGGCCATATTGCTCGAAAAGTATGTCCTCATACTTTTTAATTGGTTTCCATTCTCTCTGCATAGTGATATGTATAGTGCGTTTGGTTATTTTTGTACCTACAAAATTACTCAAAAATCATGGAACAGCAATTTATCACNGCTTCATTTGTTCCTACATTTTCGGAATGCCTCCGGTTTCCCGAATAGATTTCCACGTCTGACCTCCTTTCGGAAGCATAGGTAGAATCTGAAGCAGAAAGCCGATATGATCACGCTCGCCATCAGTGAATGCCATTCNATTGATCCGTCAAAATATCGGATGCTGCGGTCGATTACAGTTCCGANCGACATGATTGACAGTGTCAGCCAGATATTTCTTTTTACGCGGTTGCTTACCATTGNTTATATCCTGTTTTTGGATTGTTAGACGCGGGTTNGTACCTATAAGTTTCACTGCGATGCGAGTTTTTTATTGCCATTTCCGATTAAATAGTCTAACTTTGTCTTGAAAATACATTGTCAAAAGTGGATTCTGTATTGTAGAAGTAAAACACAACTATTCATCTCATGGGAAAATCTCAGCTCGAACTCATACTCATCAATATATCAGGTCAGGATCATCCGGGTGTCACGTCTGCTCTCTCGGAAATACTTGCCAAATACAATGCAGGCATTCTTGATATCGGTCAGGCTGATATTCACCACACGCTGTCGCTCGGCATACTCATACGCACCGAGGCCGCAGTGTCGGGAAATATCATGAAGGAACTTCTCTTCAAGGCTACGGAACTTAATGTCACTATCCGGTTCTCGCCTGTGAGTATCAGCGAGTACGAGCAGTGGGTCGGAATGCAGGGTAAGGACCGTTGGATCATCACTATCCTCGGCCGACGCCTGACTGCGNGTCAGATTGCCAACGTCACTGCCGAGATTTCGGCGCANGGTATGAACATCGATTCCATCCAGCGTCTGACAGGCCGAATGCCGCTCGGCGAGGAGGAACAGCCTCTGTCCAAATCATGCGTGGAATTTTCAGTGCGCGGTGTCCCGCGAGATGTAGCCGCCATGCAGGAACGTTTCATGCATCTNTCGCAGGAAGAGGAGTTCGACATATCAATGCAGGAGGACACGCTTTTCCGTCGTTGCCGCCGTCTGATATGTTTCGATATGGATTCGACNCTGATCGAGACAGAAGTGATTGATGAACTGGCCNTGAAGGCTGGTGTCGGTGACAAGGTGAAGGCGATCACCGAACGTGCCATGAGGGGAGAGATTGATTTCTGCGAGAGCTTCAGGGAGCGCGTGGCACTCCTTAAAGGACTTGACGAAAGTGTGATGAAGGAGATTGCCGAGAATCTTCCGATAACCGAGGGTCTNGACCGCATGATGCAGGTGCTCAAACGTGTCGGCTATAAAACTGCTATTCTGTCGGGTGGTTTCACCTATTTCGGCAATTATCTGAAACAGAAATATGGCTTTGACTATGTGTATGCCAACGAGCTTGAAATAGTGGATGGTAAGCTTACCGGGCGTTATTTGGGTGAGATTGTTGATGGGAGGCGCAAGGCTGAACTGCTGCGCCTGATCGCTCAGGTGGAAAATGTGAACATTGCCCAGACCATAGCTGTCGGCGACGGGGCTAACGATCTGCCGATGCTTTCTACGGCCGGTCTCGGAATTGCCTTCCATGCCAAGCCGAAAGTGAAGGAGACTGCCGAACAGTCAATCTCCACAATCGGACTTGACGGAGTCCTATATTTCCTTGGNTTCAAGGATTCGTTTATATCTCAATAACATCTATCCGTCTTTATTAAAGTTATCATCTTGAAAAAGTAAAAATAGGATGTGTCAAGGCTCAAAAAGGGCGGACANATCCTATAATTGTATATTTTACAGGGGAATGCTAAGTGATCTTAGAGCTTATTTTCATGCTCAGTGATTTCAGCATCAGTCATGGTGTAGTTACCGAGACTTCCCTCTTTAGCTTGAATACAGATGTAGGTCATGGGAAGCTCTGATGTGCATTTGAGATTGCGGTCACAGTTAGTAGCCACACGGATTACAGATCCCTCTGCCACATCGAAAACATCGTCNTTGACNTGAAAACGGCCTTTACCTGACAAAATGATGTAATTTTCTTCATTTTCTTTGTGACTGTGAAAAAATGGGACAGATTCACCTGAGGGGAGACTTCCGAAAGAAATTTCGCATGANGTAGCNTTTGTGGCATCTTTNACGAATAATTTTCCCTCGAATGAATGTAAGCTACCGACTGAAGCATGAGTGAATTTGTCACCTGAGCTGATAATTTCTAATGAATTCATTTTATCTTGGTTATTTTGTTATTAACTTTGCGGTAGTAATCCGCTTTCATTTTNATAGTGCGAAATTAATCATAATCCATTTATTTTACAAGACGTTACCATGATGAAAGCCACTTACNTTCAGGTAACTATAGTTGAATATGAAGAAGTTGGAATTAAAAGAAAATTTACGAAAATACACNAATATCGAAAACTGCCCTGTCCGAAATNTCGTGGCGCGTTTNTCNGGNAAATGGGCTATGCTTGTNCTGTGCATACTTTCAGAAAATGAANCNACCCGTTTCAATGCGATTGCTAAGGCTTTGCCGGATATATCGCCGAAAGTTCTTACAGAGACATTGAAGAATCTTGAAAGTGATAAGCTTGTAAGGCGTGAATTGTTTGCGGAGATTCCTCCAAGAGTGGAATATTCCCTTACTGATTTAGGGCGCAGCTTGATACCTCATATAGAGAATTTACTTGCATGGGCTATTGANAATTTTAGTGCGATGAAGGCTTGACNATCACAAGTGTCACNCCTATCATAGTTATTATTATCNTCAAATANGANAAGTAGCGGGTAAAAGAANANTCTGCATNAGAATNNGATAGCTTGTAGGGCCTNCNCTTGCGCTGACCGAGATTCCATAATTTGTGATAATCAGTTTGTTATCACGTTGAACTCGGCCAGNNCAAGCGCAGGCCCTACAAGCGGTAATTTAGTTATGCTGTTTTGCCTCAGTCTATANTATACTAATTCTTGATTTTCAATTCNTCTCCNGATGTATGGGCGGTAAANTGGGGGGCATACTGGCTNTGGACAGTGGCGACNCCGGAAGCGAAGNTCCCGGCATTGTTGACCCATACNTCGTAAGTNAGAATGTAAGTGCCCTTGGGAAGATGGTCAATGAACAGGCGGGTCGAAGAGTCGCGGTTTTCACGATAGAAACAGATCCCTTCTGCAAAAATCGGAGTCGGGAGCTGTTCCACCGGTTCGTAACATGCCGGNCGTTCGTCGATAACAGTCACNTAATCCATATCACGATCCACACGGATAGTGAGTGTGACTGTAACCTTGTCACCGATTGTGAGTTCATCGGTATATTTTCCGTTGGCCGACAGACGTTTCTCGATCGAGAGTTCGGGGCAGTCATGTGCTTTGACCGAGGTCATCGAATCGGTGTAGAGACAGTATAATGCACCCCATGCCGGCGTGTCACTNACACGGCTCACTTTCAGTCCGCCTTTAGGTTTCTTATCGAANTGTAGCGGTGTACGGAAATAACCTGTCATCCGCTCTACATTGTCCGGTTCAAGTTTCTTACCTCCGACAGAGACCTGTGCGCTTTGAGCNGGTTCAACCCATTTGGGCGAAGTCGATAATATNGCGGCGATGGCTGCTGACGTTGTCACAGATGTACCCCAGTCCTGAGCCTCTTTCTGTAGGATGAGCCACTGGCGGATACGGTCGATCTCCTGACATCCCGGCTCTATGGTGGCGAAGGTCTCAAGGAGCATGGCGGTTGTTCCGATCTTACCCATTGACCATACAGTCATATCGTCAAGAGACGGCCACCACATACCTTTGACCGGAGTGTATTCCGAGTATTCGCGTAGGGATGCAAGGATGGTTTTTGCAACGGAAGGATAGGAGTTGCTGAAAAGAATCCGGGCATAGATACCCTTTTCAAAGACGGATGCCTTTTTCCACCCGGCGAGAATGCGTTGTGTTGTNGCATTGATGATGGACTTGTCAGGAGCNGGAGCACCGGACATGCNGTTGAAACGACTACGGAGATAGACGTAAAGAGTNAAATCCGATTCNGGATACTTCCGATAGGTTTCCTTTGCTTCAGAGTCGATCCATCCTAAGGCAGAGTTGATCATAGCGGAAAGATCCGTTGATTCNGGCAGAAAACCGAGTNCATATAANTGACCGAAAAGCAGGAGTACATTTTCAGTAGCCCATACCGAAGCCTTTTCGCCATACGAATTCCATGCCCAGCCACCGTTGTCGCGGACAAGTTTTTTCAGCGTTGCNATNTTGGCTTTCATTGTCGAATTTACCGTTGCCTTGTCAAANAGAAGTGCGAGGCGGTTCATNCGTTCATTATCATTCTTGGCATCAAGCATCCAAGGTGTNGATGCAAGGAGTATCTGTTTGAGATCCTCGTTGCGTTCGAGCATGGATGTGAGCGCGCCGTCACTGCGGTCACTTTCTTTCCATTCCTTTAGGGCGAGACTGATCATGGGATTGGCTCGCANGAGGCCGTCGGCTATCGCNGCCGAGAAGATAGAGGCGGCTGCCTCGTTGGCNGTCGAAGCCTCGATGTCAAGCAGACCGGGCAGAGCTGTGACAACATACCATGTCGGATTTTCGCAGAATTGGAGTGTTAGGCGTGCATCTGTCGGAANCGNGGGCAGATCCATNCTGAAATCCTTCTCATCAGGTGCGATATAGAAAGGATAGGTNTNAATGACAGGGCTTACTGCCGGNAGTACNGGAAGCAGNGTCTGCTCACCGTCCGNAAAACGGTCAGTGGATGATTTGANACGATAACCGATAAAAGGAGCATCTGTCGGGGCGGTGAGATTGACNCTAACGACAGCTGACCCTCCGGCCGTGATAACGTCNGTCCGGACAAATTCGCTCACAGTCTTACCNTCAGCGACGTTGAAAATCTCGACGCNGGTTTCGACGTTCTGCTCACGGTCACTACCGTTCATCACGNATGCCGGTATGACGACGGTGTCGCCGGCGCGCAAGAAGCGNGGAAGATTAGGCTGGACCATCACAGGNTTGCTTGCTATGATCTCGGATGAAAATGAAGTTGACATNAGGGAATCAGTATATGCAAGCGCGCGGAATCCCCAAGTAGTATTGGCGTTCGGGACGGTAAACGTGAATGACAGACGGCCATCAGCATCNGTGGAAAGCATTGGNCGGAAGAATGCCAACGNGACTTCCCTGTCACGATAGGCGAAATTATTTTCAATAGATTTCATGTNATCGGAAGCACCGCTTTCGGTGGCCGCNTCTTCATCCATAGCNGTGTCCGTACTTGCGTAGTCAGCTTTAATGGCTGCCCCTCCGGTGTCGGCAATAGAGGCCGANGTTAACTGGACTGTATTAAGTACCTCTTCGACGNCAACTTCTTCNGAATGCTCGCTGACGGCATCAAGGGTCGCGACAGCACCATTGGCTGCAGATTTTTTCATCATGAGTGCACCCCTTATGCGTAATCTATTTGNATAAAGCGAGAGTCCGTATGTATTGAAGTCCGGTTGGAGGAGGGGAGTGGTTGAAAGATACTTTCCGGGGAAATATGAAGCAGACGTAGTCACACGGNAGTTCATTTCAGGTTGATTCCAAGAATAATAGTAGNGCGGNCCTTCTGTGAGGGGATTGAATGACNATGAGGATGTGGCGAGNGCGTCAAGAGCCGTGTTGTACATATCNAGTATCACGGCGGCACTCTGACCATGATCGGTCATGTCGGTTACTCGGAAAGTCCAAGTCTCCTCGCTTCCGGGAACGAGACGGTCNCGGAAAGACTCGGTTATGAATTTCAATCCTTTGACTGCTTTATCAGCTGTGACATTTATGACTGCGGTGGCCGAGCGGTAGTTGCCGGTTACAGCTATCTGCATTGTTGCCGATTCCATNTNNGACGGNANGGCAACAGGGAGTGTTGCCATACCTNCTGCTGCACTTACCCATTTCTGCGATATGATTTTATTGCCGTTATGGATAGTGACGAGCAGATTGGTNGGACAATCCACCGCATAGAGCCACTTTGCCGATCCGTCAGGACCNAGANTGACTTTGTCAGACGGATACCANAGGAGTGTNCCCGGTACNGGGGTGTCTTTGTCGGTCGGACGGTATAGAACCATACTTTGACTCACCGTTTCCGCCATTGACGGATCGGAGAGGGAGAAACGGATGTCATATCTGCCNGAAGGAAGCGANGTNAGATCTATTTCAGGTGCNGCAGCGGANAGNCGTCCGGTAAGTACAGTCGAAGAATCGCGCACGACGGCAAAATCTACCGGNATGTTGACAGTTGAGTCCTGATAATTGACCACTTTTGCCTTGATGACTGTTGTGGGTGCGCTTATNTCGATATTTTCAGGAACGGANGNGCGGATNATGTAACGGNTACCCGTNGAGAAAACCGTTGAGGCTGTCTGTGATTCTCCGGCAGNTGAAAGGGCTNTGACNCTTNCGCTGAATACAGCATCAGGGATCGGAGAGATAGNCAGTAAGTCCTTAGGAATGGTAAATTCNATCTTTCCTGTTGAATCCGTCCGGNCTGTGAGTGTCTGAAACTTNACTCCNGCACGGCGTTGCCACCACCATCGTNCTTTCGGANAGGCTGAAAGATCGAGNGTGAGCTGTGCATCGCCGACAGGGAATCCGGCGTAAGTCTCTACATGGCCGCGCAGAGTGACATCNCCTTGNGCAGGATAATCCTTTTCAACCGGATCGAGTATGATTCGGAACGTCGGGAGCTTGTAATCCGACACCATGAAGCTCACAGGATCGGAATAAGAATCAATTGAAATGCAGAAGCGACCCGTAAGACAGTCTTTGGGTATGGAGAAAGNACCTGCTACTCGTCCGAATGCATCGGATGTGATNTTGAGNGTNTCGATGGGCTGATAACTTGCGTCACGCAGCACGGCGGTAATTTCTTCTGATATTANCGGNCGGTGTTCCTTGCCTTTGTATTCATAGACTACGGCCATCCAATCGACNCTGTCGCCGGGATGATAGATCGGTAAAGATGAGTAGCCGGAGGCTGCTTTCTGCCATTTATCCTCGCGCGAGGACTGATTTGCCGGATATATCCATACCGGTGAAGCGAATTTGTCNCCGTTTTTAGNCATGAAGAGATTTCCTTGNGCCTTCACGTCAAGACTTCCGTCNNTGCCGGTAACGCCNATTTGGGTCAATGCNCGGTTTGAACTGCGACGTGCATCATCAAGGCTNATGACTGCACCTGCGACAGGTGCGCCTGTGAGTGCNTCGAGAGCCCAAGCGGTACTTTTATCAAANATGGACGCTGCGAGACTGTAGCGGGTGACATTGATTTTGTCATACCATCTGCGTGAAGAAGGAGTNACCCCGTCAATCGTCGGGATAGCGATATAGTTACCTGCCTCCGGGAAGGANTAATCGAGTGTGATATCTGTNGTAAACGGAATCTCACTTCCGGCAGGAGCGGAGAAGGGGAGAACAGCGACCGGNGTCTTATTCGGNAGNCCGGTGCAGTTGTAGGAACGCTCGGTTATCGGAGAAGATGATACATTATATATGTAAATNTTTCCGCTCTTTACATTTGTCGATTTTATNTTCAGCTTGACCTCGGTTTTAGGGGCGACAACGTCAGGATAGCTTAGTGTCACNACCTNCTCTTCGAGNCTGCGGCGGATATTAAGAAGTTCNTTTTTGCGTGCGTAAGNCGGGAATGTGTTTATGTTATGATTGATTGATGAATATAGCCATCTGCGGTTCGTCTCGGTCNCAGGTGTAGCTATGAGGANATCNCCGGAATATTCCGAACGGATATTNTCATCNTAGAGTGACTGCAGAAGTGAATATTTNCGTTCAGGAAGTTGACGCATATCCTCGTCAGATGACGTATAGATGTGTGAACTTACAAAATCTACTCGTTCGATGTCGGCATTGATGTATGGTGCNGAACCTTTGGNATGNAANGCAAGNAGCGANGCATAGATTTCGAGAATCCGTGCCACNGTAGGATCATATTTTGAGAATGGGAGAGTAAGATAGATGTCATGACGTGTCAGCAGNCTCCAAGGAAGCATTGCTTCGATACGTCCGTTGGATTTAAGAAGATTNAGTGANTGGCCAGCCACGAAGTCATAAAGAGTGGGGTAATATATCTCGGTCATGCGCCGGGTNATGGCTGATGATTTCCCTGATNCACGGCTACCGTCAAGATCGATGACAGAAGCGTATGTGCTGATCGGTGCATCCTTCAATTGCTGTCCGTAAGTGAGGGCACTGCTGACAAGCGCACTGATCCGCGAACGGAANTGCGCCCCGCTCCATTCGTTGAGATCAGCCGGTAGGGGTATCAGCGGTAGATCGCGTGAATCGAACTTCCAACGTGAACTGTTGTAGGTAGCTGAGTAAATGTCGGCCTGCAGGGTCAGGAGCATGGCTTTTAGCAGCGGATCGGCAGAAGGAGTGCAGATACTGTCAATGCGGTTCAGAACAGGCTGCGCGTTTTCATTGCTTATGCTTGTCTGCGCGAGATAGTAGTCGAGTAGCGCACGTAGGATAGCTGGCCCATCAGCCGCAGCAAGAGCTTGTTTGAGTGACTTTTCCGCTTCAGCACTTACAGTTTGTGGATATGCGAAGTCGGGACGTTGAGGAGTGCTTGCGTTCATTTCTGTATTGGAGAGTAGGGATATGAACATAGACAGTAGGATGATGATTCTACCGATACGCATGAGTGAAAACTATATTTAAGGTGTGAAATTATATGAATAATGTGACTGACCGTAAGTTTTAGGGCAGCCACATTAAATAGTTATCTTGACATACTGTGTTGAGATATGCCTTATTTCGTTTTCCGCTGTGTGCGGTGTTGTTTCATCAGCTGCCGTGTGAAGTCCCGTTCGGCATCTTTCAACTGGAAGAGCTGCTTAGGTGTAAGGATCTGTTTAAATTCCTTGAAATACTTCATTTCGATATCGTTTTCTCGACCTTTAAGTTCATAGAGTGCCTCGGCGGCTTTCTCATATTCGAGGTCGGTAACTTTACTGTCCTTCTTTGAAGTATTGCGGTAGAGCTTCTCAGTCTCGGCCTGTGTCTTCCGTATCTCTTCATCCATTGAGTTGTAGAGAGGGATGAACTTGGCCTTCTGCTCATCCGTCAGGGCAAGTTTTTTAGTAATGAAGTCGTTTTTGAACTGCTGCATTTCCTTCATCCATGCTTCACGCTCCCGTCCGGATGGACGCTGAGCCTGCGCACTGAAGGGAAGGAGGATAGCGGAAAGAACGAGGATGAGGGATAATGCGATTCTTTTCATTGATGATTCAGGTGTTTTTTACTGTATATGGTAAGGGGGAGAGGTGGGAGAAAGGTCAGATTTCTGATAGCGGAAATTCGGGATTGTCAGGAATTTCAGTGGAATCGGTGGTCATGTCGATGAGCTGGTCGTCATAATCGGCCGGGTTGAAACCTGTCTGATACAGATCCTCCATCAGTTGATAGTCATCGACCTCTCCTTCATTCATGAAATATTCGTTGATGAAGTGATCGTTGCTCATGGCGGCTGACAGGACAGGATTATTGTCAATCGATAAACCGTAGGAGTCAGTGCGCATGAGATCAAACATCTTCATCATGCACCACACGCCCATGAACATGGCTGCAAGATAGATGTATGGGCGGATACGCTGCCAAACGGAGCGAGGCAACACTTTTGGCTGCGGCTTCTCCCATTCCATTTGCGGAAGCGATGCGGTCATTTTGGCTGCGAAATCCTCGAAATAGCCGTCAGGGACAGTCATTCCATCGTTTCGGTTGACCTTTGTGAGTATATCATCTTTCATTGGATCAGTTTTTGAAGCTTAAAATTTTGTCAGTCAGATTAGATAGTTGAGTCACCGCTCAGTGTACTTTTTGAGACTTGTTATGATTTAGACTCGCATATATGACGGAAGTTTAATCGCTGTCCTCGAAAAATTGTTCGATTTTTTTTACGGCGAGATGATAGGAAGCTTTCAGTGCTCCGATCGAAGTACCCATGATTTCCGACATCTGTTCGTATTTCATGTCGTCATAGTAACGCATGTTGAACACAAGTCGCTGCTTTTCAGGGAGTGTGGCTATCGCTTCACGCAGTTTGAGAGCGAGAGCGTCACCGTCGATATTGGTGTCGGCATGGATCAGGGCAGCCACGTGTGACTCCTCGTCATCAAGCGAAAGTCCACGACGCTTCTTCTCCTTTTCAAGGAACGTGAGACTCTCATTTATCGCAATTTTATAAAGCCAAGTGGATAGGCGTGCGTCACCACGGAAATTCTCGATGTTCTGCCAAGCTTTCAGGAATGTGTTCTGGAGTACATCGTCGGCATCTTCGTGTGACTGCACCGTACGGCGTATCTGCCGGTAAAGAGGCTCGGAGTAAAGTCTGATTACTTCACCGAAAGCCTCACGGCAGGTCGAGGGGTCTCTCAACCGTGCAACAAGTCTTTCGTCATCAAGATTTGCCTCTTTGCTCATGTCGGTAACAGTGTAAAACTATATGTATTGTTATTATCAGTGATAATGCTCGGATTATAGACACAGACGATCAGGAATATGTCAACGTAATCCGAGTCCGGGCTTTATGGTCTGCATTCATGTCTGCCATAAGACAGGCATCTGAATTCAGACATCACCTCTACAAAAGTATTAAATAATCCTTTAAAACAGGTAATAAAAACGCCTAATAGTTGTTAACACGATGAATCAGAATACATAACTGAAACCAAGATTCAGGTATATGGGATACATGTTGAAGGTCACTGTCTTGAATGACTTGTTAAAGATGTCATTCAGTCCCCATGTGAGATTTGCGTTGATGGAGAGACGGTTGAATACCCTCCAAGCTCCTCCGCATTGCACTCCCCACTGAAATTTACGCAGATCATCGCCGAAGTCGTATGTGGCGCGTGCATCATCTTCAAATGAGACCTTATTGCCGGTTGGGTCGCCTTCTCGCAGATAGCCCTCATAGACATAGCCGTCAAAATCATTGCTGAAAGCGTATGCGATATACGGACCGAAATTGACTTTCCAACGGTTGTTGATCCGATAGACTGCATTGATGGGCACGGCCAGCTGCTGTGAATGGTACTTGGTCTGCACGCGGCCTGTCCATTTACCCGAAAGCTTTTTGCCGTCCTGAATGATGGTCATACCGTAGTTCTTCACTGTGGCGTCTGTCTCCATTCCTTTGGTCTCGAAACGCAGGCCGGCACTGATGCCCCACTTGCTCTGCTTCGATTCGGGTCCGAACCACTTTGTGACCGTAGTACCGATCAGAAGGTTCAGATGAGGGCTGTAGGAATTGATCTTTCTGATTTCAGCCGGTAAGGGGAGAGGCGAAGCCCCACCTATATTTATACCTGCATTGATTTCATATTCGAATCCGAGCAGCACGGATTTGTCGATGTCGCCGGGACGGTCTGTCTGCGCTGAGAGCGACAGGGTTGAGAGAGCGATGACCGCAGAGAGGATATATTTTTTGATATTCATGATTGTTCTGATGGTTTGAAGATGTGATATTGACTCTCGATTGTTACTGGAGGTGTGGCAGTGTCGTAATATCTGCCTACAGGCATGTGATCTCAAGTTCATCCACAAGCAGCGTGCTGCCGACTGCCCCGGCAAAGTAATCACCGTCGATGCTCGATGACATGACAACAGTAATGCTGTAGCGTCCGTTGGCGAATTTTTCAGGATCAATCGTTGCTCCCTGACGGAACACGAATGGCAGACGGAAATAGGTCCAGTCAGGTGTCGATTGCCGCTGCTCTTCTGATAGACGTGCCACCGCTATTATGTTAGGGTTGTCATCCGAGAGGACATTCGATCCGTCAAGCCATTCCATGTCTGCTGTCGATTCGAAGAACACTGCATATATGTTGCATTCATCAACCTTACCTTCGACCGTTTCCAGTTTACCTGCATCATTGAGTTTCTGATATACTTCTCCCGGAGTGTAGCGGTAATAACCGCTGAAATATCGGGGAATATTTGTGAACGGCGTTCCGAACTGGGTTGCTTGAAGCGGACTTGCCACAGCTATGGTGACATTGAATTTCCCGATAAAAAGATTGCCTGCAGCCAATGGCTTTTTCACCATCGCACCCCACGGACCTGTCAAGCGGGTGATCATTTCAACACATTTTCCCTTATAGCCGTCCGATGTCTGGAAGGTCGGATAGGAGTCTGCGCCGGCTGTGCCGTTTGTCAGAGCGAATCCGGGATTTCCGCTTGCCCAGAACATGGTGTCTTTGCGATTGGTGGTCTCGTTTATGCTGACGTCAAAGAATTCATCATAGCTGCCTCCCTGTGAGGTTTTGGCAAGTTTGACATCCTCGAATCCGTATTTGAGATTGATGGCATTGTTGCTCTGCACGGTGATGGTGTAGGTCTTGCTCCATTCGCCATCTTCCGAGGTGACGACGTAAGTCTGCGGATCGGTGAAATCACGCGCGGTTCCACTCGGCGGTACGATGGTCGCTCCCGGAGTGAGTTCGAATTCGGGAGCGAGGTCAGAGATATTGATATGATTTTTTACGATAAGTGTGACCTTGTCATTCTCGATTATGGGTGCACGGTTGAGGACATCGCCGGGAAGTGTGACGGCAACTATGTCACATTCAGCGTTGAGGGGTTCTTTCTTGATACATGAAACAGTGGCAAGCATGACCGCAAGGGTCATTAACCAATTGATAGCTCTCATAAAAAATATGGTTTGTTGGAGTGAGAAGTAGTGGACGGTGCAAAATTACTAAAAAACATGCATCCGTAAGGCTTTTCGATTGTTTTTTAGCTGCAAAATTGGAACATTCATCCATAAAACTATTAAAAATCTACGATTTTAAATCATGATATCTAAATAATACTTAACTTTGTGCCGGAAAAAGTCAACAGTCACTTCCTGACTGCATCTCACGTTTACATAGGAAAACAGCGATAGATGTCAATATTGGGTGTGGATTATGTCTGATATTAAAAACGTCACCCCATTTCCACTCATGAGTGTCGAATCTGTGAATCCGGTTATTGCAACTTTCTATCAACTAATTATAATCATTGTTTTATGAAATCATTTTACACGACTTTAATTGGCTCAATGCTGATCAGTCCGTTGTGTTTCAGCGCGTTTGCGCAACAGCAGCTCCCCAATGCCGATTTTGAGGGCGAGTGGGTTGACTGCAAGCCTTGGACTTTCTATGCAAGTGACGAAGAGCACGTAGGAAAATTAAGCGAAGTAGTCGTAGGTGCTAATCCCAAGGGTTGGGTTATCTCAAATGTGGCTGGTATGGCCTCCTTTTACGAGGGTACACCCAGTGGCCTTGGAGCTACTCAAGTGGGAGATTCTATCGAAGGATTCAACTCAAAGTATGCTGTAAAGCTTGTCAATACTCCCAATCCGTTTATGGATGCACAGATTGTGCCTGCTTACCTGACACTCGGTACAAGCTGGTCAACGGCAAATCCTACATTTGATTTTTCAAACGGTTTCCAGATCATTATCAATAAGAGTGATGGCGGCGCGTTCGGTGGTATGAGCTGCACTGATCGTCCTACAGGTATTGAGTTCATGTACAAGCGTAGCCGTGGTGAGGACAAACCCGCAGAGAAATCGACCGTCGTCGCATATCTCTGGAAGGGTCACTGGACTCAGAAGGATGTCCCCGCGATCGTTTATATGGCCGGAGATCCCATCTATGACGATATGGTTGACCGTGACCGTTGCATTCTCGGAATGGACATGACCGGTTGTCAGGGTGGTGAGGTAACCAAGACTGATGATGCCGAGCTTATCGCCGTGATCAATGCTGAAATTACAGAGGATGCCGGAGAATGGACCAAGTTCTCGGCTCAGTTTGACTACAAGTCAGATGCTACTCCTGAAATGATCAATATCGTGATCGCAGCCGGTGACTACTTCGGCGGTGCTTCAGTTGTCGGTAAGGACAATACTCTTATCGTCGATGATGTGAAGCTTACTTACGGAAACACTTCTTCCAGCTATCCCGGTTATCTGAATGTAGAAATGAATGGCGTGAAGATTGCTGACAATCAGCCTTCGAACATCGAGATCACTCCTACCGGTGACAATAAGTGTACATTCCTTCTTCCCAACCTCACTCTTGTGATGGGCGATTCCCCCATGCCCCTCGGTGATATCAAGGTTGAGGATGTGACCATGACCGAGGAAAACGGTGTCACTACCTATGTCGGCGAGGTCAAGAATATGGCTCTCATGGGTGGCACGATCACTGCTGATGTCAACATCAACGGTACGATTACTGCTTCCAACGAAGTCAACATGAAGATTGATGTCTTATGGATGGGTACACCTATCAATGTCACCTTCACTTCTCAGAACTCAGCAATTACTTCAGTCGCTGTCGATGCTGATGCTCCTGCAGAATACTTCAACCTTCAGGGTCTGCGCGTGAACGGCGGTAATCTTACTCCCGGCATCTATATCAAGCGTCAGGGCAATCATACCGTCAAGGTAGTTGTGAAATAAGTTTTATCCGATAATCCGGTGCCGGATTCCCAGAAGTAAGGCTACACGGCACCGGTTGTTGCAGTCTGAAATAAATTACGGGGAACAGTGTGAGTTTCGGTCACGCTGTTCCCCGTAATTCATTCCTTATTATCGGAGTTTGTTATGGAAAATGTTCAATTGAGAATTTCCATTACTGCTGTGCGTATGACAGGATGGTCGGACTTTCGACATCGACTCCATAATCCTGTGCGCGTTGCAAAATCGCACGTGCGAGTTTTGGCTTGAGATCTTCCGGACAATAGCGGAAGTACGCTTCGGCAGCGCGGACGTGTGCCGCGTCAGGCATAGGATACTCCCTGCGTTCAGGCAGACCATAGACGCTGTCCGGGAGTTCCTTGCGTTCTTCAGAAGTAAGAATATCACTCATGATATATGTGTGTTTTTAATAGTAATGTTCCTATAGATAGTATAGGTGTTGAGATGTCCTTTCAATATTTCCCGGAAAAACTGTTGCTCAATCCCTGTTTGTTATCAGAAATTGAAGCGTGCGCCCACCTGAAGCAGACCCTGAGCACCGAATCCGAGTTCGCCGAAGATGCTTGTCACGCGTGAAAGTCCGACTTCAGCTCCGAGCGGAGAGGCTTGAAAAGCGAAATAAGCCTTGTTCTTTGACCAGTCGTCGTCGGCCATGTGTGAGATATCCACACCGACACCGAGGTGTGCGTAGAGTGTCACGATGCTGTTGCGGTAATAGTCATAACGGCCATTGAGCATGATGACGTGGTAATAGGCGTTCGCGTCATCCGAATGTTTGTAGCTTGCGCTTGAGAAGGTGTAACTTGCGCCTAAGTACATGCTGGGTGCTACCTTGAAATTCACACCTGCGGTGAGCGCGCCCCAAGCGTTGTTCATTGATCCCCCGTCGTGCATATCCGTAGCGTCCATTTGGGTGTAGCCACCGTAACCGATCTGGAATTGTGCTTTCTGAGCATTTGCGCCAAGGGCTATCCCAAGGACAGCACACATGATAAGAAGAATTTTTTTCATCACTGATGGATTTTAAGTGAGTAATAGTTGAATGTAAAAAGGTTGTAGCCTCGCAGACGGAGGAATAAAAAAATAGTGTGACCGAGCCGGTCACACTATTTTAACAATAAGATTATTGGAAAAGTTTAACGTTAAGTTTCGGATTGTCGGTTAGTACCACTTGACACCGTTTGAGTAGGACGAGCGTTTGTCATACTTCAGATCGGACAGAAGCGATGACTTTACCGATATGTGGAAGTTGTAACTCTTGTAGGGACCTACCGGGACGAAACTTGCGTTCATGGTGAAGCAGTGCATGTCGCGCGATATGTTGCAGTTCATGTAAGCAAGCTTTTTGGTGTCGAAATTATAGCTTGCGGAGAAACCTAAGTTCCAGTTGCTCGTCGGACGGATGTTGCCGGAGAAGGAGAGGTTCTGCGTGATCTTGCCTTTATATTCGAGTTTCTTGTAATCAAACTCACCGTATCCGTAATTGACGGAGTAGTTGAATGTCAGATTCCAAGGAATGGACCATACCATGTAGCCGTCATCGTCAAACTGCATTGATGAATCTTTCTTCTTCTTTCGTTGGCTTGGGGCCTGATAGTCGGATGTGGCATCGGCGAAATCCTGATCCATCGAATTGCGGTCGTTGGACTTGTTTTTGTCATCCTTCTTGTCGTCCTTATCCTTGTCCTTGCCGAAGAGTTTCTTGAATGTATCGTTATTGAACGTGTAGCTGAACGAAGTACCCGTGCTTGAAAGCTTACCCCAGCCTTTGCCTTCGGAAATGCGCAGCTTGTTGACACGCACCGGATTGCCGGAGGAGTTGAGGGCGTAGGTATAGACATCCCATGTTGCCGAAAGGTTGAGGTTGAAATTCTTGACCAGACGGAGCATGATGGACGTGTTGAGGTTCGAGAACCTCATTGAGTCAGCTGCGAAGTTGTAACTTTGCGAGAGGGAGAGATTCTCGATGAGCGAGATTTTCTTTTCGCCGATCGAATCATTGTCTGACCGCACTTTCATCTCAAGATTATTGGCGAGAGAGACACTGAGTGCTCCTGTCTTGCCCTGTCCCGGAACACCGAAGAGTGAGTTGGGATAATAAGAATAGGTACGGGTCATCATCTCACCCTGTGCGTTGGGATACTGGTAGCTGCCGTAGTAACCGAAGAAAGGTGAGGCGAAGTCAGGCGCGCCGGAGAATGAGATTGTAGGCGTGAGCACATGGCGGATCATCTTCACCTTATTGCCGAGGAAGGGGAGGGGCTGGAAGAAACCGTAGATCTTGGTGTCAAGCGCGACTGACGCGTTGAAGTCCCATACGTTATAGAAGTTGTAAGTCGTATCGAGCACTTCGGCTGATGCATTTGGATCCCACTGACGGCGCACTTTTGTGGTGTACATGCGGTCGGTGAGGCTGACTGATGGCGTGAGATTGAAGTACTTGAACAGATTGAACGTGGCACTGATTGGAATGCTGTGACGCATACCGTTGCGCCAGTCCTTGATAAGACTTTTCTGGAAGAACTCGTCCTGTTTGGCGGTAAGAGAGTTGTTGAACTGACCGGAGTAGGAGAGTTTGATTTTTTCATACCATTTCTCTTCGCCGACTGCTCTTTTGCGCTTGAATGGATAGACCTGCGACATGGTGAGCGTAAAGTTCGGGAAGGAGACCGCCAGTGTGGAGTCCTGAGAGCGTTGCGAAACGTTGGCGGTCGTCGAGAGTGACCATTTCGAGTTGGGGAAACGGTAGGTCATGTTGACGGTGCTACTCTTGGTGTTCTGGGTGAAGTCCGTAGCGTTGTAGTATGAATTAATGTTGTTTCGTGTATAGCCGCTCGTGGTAAAATTCACGCTTGCCGAAAGGCTCATGTTGGGATTGGCCTTTGAGTCCTGACTGTGACTCCAGATGACTTGGAAGTTTGTGGCTTTCGAGTAGTCGGGCATACCCTTGTCGCCGGTTACGGTTTTCAGGTATGAAATGTTAAAATTACCGGAGTATTTGTAGCGTCTCACATAGCGTGATTCCGCACGCAGACCCCACGACCCAAGTGTGTATAATTCACCTGTGAGCGCAAGATCAATATTCGGGCTTATGGCGAAGTAGTAACCGCCGTTGCTCAGATAGTAACCTCGGTTATAGTCGTCACCGAAGCTTGGGAAGATGATGCCTGACGAGTATTTCTCCGAGAAGGGGAAATAGCCGAAGGGTACGGCGAGAGGCAACGGGAGACCGGCAAGCACGAGATAAGCCGGTCCGGTGACCACGTCTTTGCCGGGACGGACCTTTGATTTTGTGAGCTGGAAGTAGAAGTGGGGATCATCATGATCATCACAGGTTGAATAGCGGGCATTCTGCACGTAGAATTCATCTTCTCCAACCTTCTTGCTCTGACCGCCGGTAAGATAGCCTTCGCCCTGCTGTGTACGGAGGTTTGTGATGAAAGCTTTCTCGGTTTTGAAGTTATACTCCATTGACTCCGCCTCGTAGCTTGTACCGTTGTCCTCGAAAATCGGTTCGCCGAATGCGTCGCCGATTGAATCCACACCACCGTAAGCATGGACGGTGGAATTGTCAAGATTCATGGCTATGTTCTGCGCATCGAGTTTGAGCTTGCCATATTCGATCTTGGAGTTGCCATACATGTAGGCATTGTTTTGACCGATAAGCACCATTGAATCCTGCGATGAAAAATCGACAGGGTTGTCAAGGTCAACCTTTGTACGCACGATCTTTGACTGCTTTTCACGCGCGGCGAGGCGTGTACGGCTCAGGCGCCTGCGATTCATCGTGTCGGGGATGTAGCTATGGCGGGTGATGGGTGAGGAGATTGAGTCTTCATCCATTGCGGATGAGTCCGCCAATATTTCCGTGAGCCTGCCGATACCTGTCGCGGCCATTGAATCGGCTGAATAAGTTTCTGCGTCCGGAACTGGCATGATGAATGAATCAGATGTGGCGATAGGCCGGGGCAGGGGACGGGAGAGGATGTCAGGCGTGTCGGCAGAAAACCTTTCCGACAACACACGATTCGTCGCCGAATCGATGCCTGTCTGGATCTGACCGGTGGTGACCGCAAGCGATTCCGGATCGACCGGACGCGTGAATGCACCCATCGAGAGGGCACATAGCAGCACTGTGACTATTATGTAAATGTGAGAATATCTCAAATTTGCACTATTATAGTGATTGGATGAGGTTTGGGAAAATCTGTGCAAAGATACATCATTCTTCTAAAATAGACAACCTGACTGAGTGGTTTGTGATACTTAATTAATGTGAATGTGGAGACTTAATTTTAACATAGTGGTGGGGTGGGGAGGATGTCGCGGACGCATCTATGGCATTGCTGTCGGCTTTGAGAAAGGAGTGTGTCGGACAGGAATAAAATAATTTGGTGTTTGGCGACGTTAAATAAATGGTCTGACAATTGTTAAAGAAATCAGCCGGATATTTTTCATATTATGCTTAAAGAGCTTTTGATTGCAGGTTGCGGTGGCTTTGTCGGCACTGCCGGTCGTTATCTCCTGTGTAAATGGACATCTTCCATCTGGCATGGATCTTTCCCTATGGGCACTTTCCTTGTCAATATAATAGGCTGTTTCATTATCGGTCTGTTTTTTGGACTGATGGAACATTCCAAAGTGTTGACTCCGAGTCAGAACGTACTTCTCATTACCGGTCTCTGCGGAGGTTTCACCACATACTCTTCTTTCGCAAACGATATGTGGATGCTCGGATCGAAAGGTGATTGGACCACGTTTACTCTTTATCTGACGCTTAGTGTTGTGATCGGTATTCTCTGTGTATGTGCCGGACGTGCCGTATTTGTCGCTGAAAGGTAACATATTGTAAAGTTCCGGTCGGATGTTTAAGATTTTTTATCGGATTGTTGCCGATTTTTGTGTAACTTTGCAGTGTCAAAACTATCACTTTGACAAAAACGATCTAAAATTCTTAAAACAATATAATAGTAAAGATGTCACGACAAACTTTCGATGCTCTTGATTTTAAGATCCTTGAAATGCTCTCCAATAATGCGCGCAAACCTTTTCTGGAAATTGCGCGTGAGACCAATGTGTCCGGAGCTGCCATTCATCAGCGTATTCAGAAACTTACTGCTTCCGGAGTGATCCGTGGGTTCGAGACCATTATTAATCCCCCTTCGGTGGGTTACGAGACCTGTGCCTACATAGGTTTCATCCTCAACGACCCGACAAAGTTCGATGAGGTCGTAGAGCGTCTGAAGGCTATTCCGGAAGTGGTTGATTGCCACTTCACAACCGGCCACTATGACATCTTCGCAAAGATTTTTGCCCATAACAACGCTCATCTTCTGGAGGTAATCCATAAGAAGCTACGCCTTGGATTTGGACGTACTGAGACCCTCATTTCATTCAAAGAAGTGTTCAAGCGTCCCATACCCATCCAGCCGGGCAATGACGAATGACATCCGTGTGACCCGATACACTAATCCAGATATCTAACTCAACGCAGATTGATCGACAAGACAACATTCGGCACACGGACAGCCCTCTTCCATACATTCGGCTGTAAACTCAACTTTGCTGAGACATCCACCGTCGCGCGTATCTTTGCATCGCGCGGCATTCAGCGTGTCCACGAAGGTGATACGCCTGACTATGTGGTTATCAATAGTTGTAGCGTTACGGAGATTGCCGACAAGAAATGTCGTCAGGCCATACGTTCCTTCGCGCGCCGCTTCCCCGAAGCACGCATAATCGTCACCGGTTGCTATGCGCAGCTGAAACCCGACGAAGTCCGTTCGCTTCCGGGTGTGGCCGTCGTGGCGGGTACTGACCGTAAGCTTGAGCTTGCTGATTATCTTGACAAGGTTCTTGCCGGCGATGAAGCGGAGGGGACAACCTTTATAACGCCGTTGAAGGAGATACGGAAATTCTCACCTTCCTGCTCGCGTGGCGACCGCACGCGCTATTTCCTCAAAGTGCAGGACGGATGTGATTACTATTGTTCATACTGCACCATCCCTATGGCGCGCGGGCGCAGCCGTTCGGGTTCGATTGACGCGATCGTCGCTCAGGCCCGTGAAGTGGCGGCCGAGGGTGGAAAAGAGATAGTGATTACCGGCGTCAACATCGGTGATTTCGGAAAGGGGACTGATGAGACTTTCATGGATCTATGCCGTCGTCTCGATGAGGTCGAGGGTATAGAGCGTTACCGCATTTCATCCATCGAGCCGAACCTGCTCACCGATGAATTGATTGACTTCGTTGCTACCTCGCGCAGATTCATGCCGCATTTCCATATCCCCCTTCAGAATGGCAGCGATGAGGTGCTCCGTCTGATGCGACGCCGTTATGACACGGCTCTTTTCCGCAGGAAGATCGAACACATACGCCGTGTGATGCCCGACGCTTTCATCGGCGTCGATCTGATCGTAGGTGCGAGGGGTGAGACTGAGGAACGCTTTGAGGAATCGCGTGCCTTTGTTGAATCACTACCCATATCGCGGCTTCATGTATTTACCTATAGTGAACGTCCCGGTACCCGTGCGCTTGAGATCGAGCATGAGGTGACGCAGGAGGAGAAGCACCGCCGGACGCGCATCATGCTTGCTATTTCGGAAAAGAAACTCAAGGAGTTTACAGAACGTTTTGCCGGCACGGTTCGCCCGATGCTCGTCGAGCATCCGCGTCATGACGGTTCTATGGCCGGATTTACTGATAATTATCTTCGTGTCAACATAGCTCCGCGTCCGGAATTGTCCAATAAGATCTGTCCCGTGAGGATAGTCTCCGTGCATCCTGAAGGCGAAGAATCGGAGGGGGAAATAGTGGAATGAGTGCGCCTGCGACATCGCCGCGAGTAGCGGTAATCATTCTTAACTGGAACGGTGCGAAACTGCTCCGGGAATATCTGCCATCGGTCGTGGAGCATACTCCGAGGGAAATTGCAGATGTAATTGTTGCGGATAACGGCTCAACCGACGATTCGCTTGAAGTCCTCCGCAACGAATTTCCGACTGTACGCCGAATTGAATTTGATGAGAATCACGGTTTTGCCGAAGGTTACAATCTTGCCATAAGGGCCATAGCTGATGACTATCGTTACACTGTCCTACTGAACTCGGATGTCGCGGTTGACAGTGACTGGCTCACTCCGCTCTATGATTTCATGGAGTCACATCCACAAGTCGGTGCAGTGCAGCCCAAGCTTTTATCGCTGATGAAACCTGCGGAGTTTGAATATGCCGGAGCAATGGGCGGTTTCCTTGACCGTAACGGTTACCCATATTGTCGCGGTCGTGTTTTCGATACTCTTGAGACCGATCATGGCCAGTATGACACCCCGATGGAAGTGCAGTGGGCATCCGGAGCAGCTCTTATGGTTGATACACGGCTCTATCTCGCCTGTGGTGGGCTGGACAAGGACTTTTTCGCCCACATGGAGGAGATTGATCTCTGCTGGCGCATGCGTCTTGCCGGACGGGAAGTGTGGGCTATACCTGACGGACATGTCTATCATTTAGGTGGCGGAAGCCTCCCGGCTTCTAATCCGCGTAAGACATATCTGAACTTCCGCAACAATCTCCTGATGCTTCACAAAAATCTTCCTGCGAAGATCAGGGGGCGCAAGCTTTTCAGCCGTCGTCTGCTCGACACGCTTGCATGGGCCAAGTTTATGGCTGCATTCGATTTTAAAAATGCGTCGGCGATCGTAAAGGCACATCGTGATTTTGCAAAGATGCGAAAAAAATACGACCGGTGCGATGCACCGGCCGATCTGATCAAAGATAATCCGAATATCTTGGTCGAGTATTACCTTAAAGGTCACAAACGCTTCGCGGAGATTAACTGCAAAAAATGATTAATCGCGTCAAATTAAATTAACCGCGATACTTGCAGCCTCTCACTCTTCCCTGCTCATTAAATTTTCGATATTTCCGATCTCATCCACCGCTGTCTGATCAGGACGGATGGGAACAATGGTTCCGTACTGACGTTTAAGCCAGTATTCATCGGTCGCGGGATCGTCCGGCTGTTCGTTGTGAAGCTTTCCTGTCAACCAGTAGAACGGAGTGCCGTGTGGAGTAGCGTATGTGGCATATTCTTCAGTCCATCGGCTCTTGGCTGCGCGCACCACCTTCATGCCGAGTGGCGTACATTCTTTAGGGAAATTTACATTGAGGCATATCCCTTCCGGCAGACCTTCGCGGATCACTTTGGCTGTGATATCTTTGACGAAAGGTGTGAGCGGATCGAAATCGGCATTCGGTGAATGACTGAGAAGTGAGTAGCCGATGGAGGGGATACCGAGAATGCAGCCTTCCATTGTCGCTCCCATTGTGCCGGAATAGATATTATTGACTGCTGCGTTCGATCCATGGTTTATTCCTGAAAGAATAAGATCGGGACGTCGGTCGAGTACGGCATACATTGCAAGCTTCACGCAATCGACGGGAGTACCGCTTACTGTAAAGACTTGTGCTCCGTCGATTGCCGGATGCTCTTCTATATATAAAGGTGTGTTTACGGTTATGGCGGAGGATTTTCCGGACTGAGGAGTGGCCGGTGCGACAACGACGACATCGCCGAGGGTGACAGCGATGCGCGTAAGATGTTCGAGGCCGCGTGCACCAAGGCCGTCGTCGTTAGTGATCAGTATCAGGGGCCGTTTTTGTTCCATAATTGACCTGTAATGGGGTTTCGATAAGACAATGATGTGTATTTTCCTACAAAATTACGACAAATCACCAACTAATAGGATGGCTGATTGTTAAATTTTTAGTATATTTGACAAAAAATAGAGCGTCGGCTATCCTCTTGCCGGCACATCTGTCAGTAAAATAGATAAACATCAATTCTAAAATTCAATAATTATGCAGATTCAACGTATTCAGACCGTTTACATCTTCCTCGCTATGGTAGCGATGGCGATTTTCCTTATTGTGCCTTATGGCGAAGTGCTTTCAGTCGGTGCAGAGCCGGTTGTAGGTGAAAAACTCTACACTATGTATGAATACGGGCTACTTATCCCGGCGGCGGCAGCGGTTGTGCTTCTTATTGCTGATATTTTCTTCTATCGCAATATGCCTCTGCAGCGTTCTGTCCTTGTCATTTCGCTTCTTCTCACATTGTGTTGCATCGCTGTGGTGTGCTTCACTCTCTTTAAACAAGCCGATGCCGAAGGCGTTGAAGCAGCTTTCTCTGTGTGGGATATATTGCTTCCTATTGCCGTTGTCTTTGAAATTCTCGGACTCAGTGCCATAAAGCGAGACATAAAACTGCTTAACTCCTACAACCGTCTGCGCTGATTCCCCGAAATGGAATACTAATAGATTTTGCATCTGTTCCCGTCAAGGGAACAGATGTACCCAAGTTGGAAACATTATAGAATTTTTTGCGCCTCTACCTTTGGCAGAGGCGTTTTTTATGCTAATTTTGTGAGGAAATTTTATCTCAAACCTCATATAAGAGCAGTTTGCTAACTGTTTTTTACCGTCGGCACTTTTGCATATCTTACTGACCGTATTTGCTGTACTGATGGATTAACTTTTGCAACCGGTAGTCCGGACGGCCTTAACTCTATTATGCTTGATGAAAAAAATAATCATCATTTTTCTCATATTATCATTTTCTCCTGCGCTGTTCGGCGCGGGTAAAATGCCTGATACTGTCAGCGGTATCCTCGATCTGCTTGATAAGGAACTTGCAAAGAGGGATAGTTATGTCAACATCCGTAACCACAGGATAGATTCCCTCAAGAACTGCATAGCTTCTGATTCACTTATCTCCGAGGAAGCTTTCGTCACTCTTGGTGAGATGACTGGAAAGCTTAATGCCGATTCTGCCGTGATGGTGTTTTCCGATGGTTTCTACAGGGCTATTAATAATAAAGATCCCAAAGCGGCACAGCGTTTTCTCATCGGTCGCGTTCCAGCACTTTGCAGGCTCAACTCTACTCCGGAGGCAATGAGGGATCTCGCGCTCATTGAGTCGCTCGGTAATTTCCCTGAAAATAATAAGATGTATTACGAGGTGGCCCGTGATCTATACTACACAATGGCGGAGATCTTTGAGGGGACCGCAATGCACGATAATTATATTAAGCCGGGACTTGAATTTGCAAAGAAATACGGGGCTATACTTGATCCGGACTCTTACGAAGCAAAACTCAATGCGGCAATGATTTTCTATGCTCAGGGCAATGATCCGATGTTTATTGCATCGCTTCTTGAAATTGTGAGGGATATGCCTGCGGATACACCAGTTTACTCAATGGCTCTTACGGCTCTTGGCGGCCGATTCGCGCTGCTTGACCGTCCGGAGGAGGCCATCCCATATCTTGCCAAGGCCGCTATAAGTGAGGTTCGTGACGGAGACCGTCAGGGAACAGCACTCATCCGTCTCGGTACGGCTCTTTATGAACTGAAAGATTTTGCGCGGGCACATAAATATCTATCTATCGCACTTGAGCAGGCTATAAAGGGCGATGCCAAGACCAATAGTATAATGGTATCTACTGCATTGATGCCTGTGTCCAATGAACTTCGTTCGCAAGAACGTTCGCGCAATTTTATGCTCATAGGGCTTATAGTCAGCCTCGGTGGCGGCCTGCTCTTGCTCCTGCGGCTCTACGGAGGGAAGAAGAGGCGCATGCGTGAACTCGAAAATATAAAGCAGCAGCTTGCTCAGGCTAATCTTGCTAAGGAGGCGTATATTGCCGACTTCATGAATCTTTCGTCAAGCTTTATGGAGAGTCTGGAGGATTTCAATCGGGTGTGTAAGCGTAAGATCACTGCCGGACAGACTGATGATCTGCTGGAGCTGATAAAAAATAGAAAATTCATTGAGGAGCAACGAAATAAGTTTGATGATATATTCGATGATTCATTCCTTGCCATCTATCCGACTTTTGTAGAGGATGTGAATAAGCTTCTGCTTCCTGACAAACGTATAGTACCGACCGGAAAGAATGTTCTTCCAACCGAATTGCGTGTTCTTGCGTTCACGCGTCTTGGTGTCGAGGACACGGCTATGATAGCCCGTTTCCTTGGTGTGACTCTCAACACGATCTATACTTATCGTAACAAGTTGCGTAATAAAGCCATCTCGCGTGAGACTTTTGATTCGGATGTGATGAAGATCGGAGTTATAGCCTGATTGTGGTCAGCTTGTGTGTGGTTTTTAGCCTCATATTCATGGATTCAACCGGTATAGATGTCCTTGATAACCTATAAAACAACTTGTATTTATCGCGAGTAGCGATGGGTATAAATCGTTGAATTTTAGTGATATATATCAGAGCGTATCTTTATATGACTTATATTTTCAGTCGATGGTATTGCATTCGGATTGAAAACGTTCTATCTTTGCGTTATGATAATTAAAGCAGAGTATAAGAATTGAATAAGCACATAATTCAGATAGGTAAGATTTAGATGTAATAGGTATTAAAGATTTGTTTTTTTGTTAGAATTAGAAGAACTATTTAACTACGTTAGATTCTGTTGAGAGCNGTCCTCGTGAGGAAGACTGCTCTTTTTTTCGNCCTGACTTTTACCCATGCTTTTTCCATCGGATGNNCAATGTNTCCNGATCTCTGCACGTTAGNNGTTATATGGTTGATCCGGGAGGNCTTCGGCAGTGTCNATATTTCAGATTTAGGGTATTATTTGTTTCANGAGGCGTTTAAATATTGGCGTTGCAATGTTATATTANGNTTTAGATNCGNNAAGATTGGCGATGCGTGTAATNCGNTGGTTGATAGTTATTAATATTTNTTTTGATTGATATAGTATTTATAATATACGATAAAGTGCATACGCTNGCTTCTGATATGTGCTAAATTTGCGATGTGTAAAATTTTAATCAGTTTTTGGATTGTAATAATCACGATTTTAAAGTGAAGATTATTCGTTAACTTTAGCTAAGTATTTAGAACAATTAAACAAGGGCTACTTCGTGAGAAGCAGCCCTTGCGATGTTTTTAGATNCTTGTGTNCCGGCAATCGCNCTAATGCGCGGATTTGTCCACGTCGGTTGCNGCCGGAGCNGCGGCCTTACTTATGGTGACCAGATAGACTCCGGAGAAAATNAGCGCGACAGCTATCACCTTNACGGGAGTGAATCTGTCCAGACCAAGATAGACACCAATCAGNGATGCCACGATAGGCTGAACGTAGTTATACATGCCGACGAGCGTGGGGCGNAGNTTTTTCTGACCGATCATTGTAAGGATGTATGCAAGGAAGGTGGCGATTACCACTACATAGCCNACGCCGGCGATTTCAGTGTGTGAGATAGANCCCCAGTCGGTANGGATCCACTCTCCNATAGATAGTGGGAAGGCCACGATAGCGGCGAANGTGAACATCCATTTCATGAGTGTGAAGACCGAATACTTCTTTATGAAATTTTTGTAGAATGTCAGATANAGNGCGTAGCTGAGCTGTGCGGTCAGCACGAGCAGATCGCCGAGCATTGGATTGTCACCTTTAAGTGCGGATTTGCTTCCTCCGAATACGAGCAACAGNGCGCCTGACGCNCCGAGGGCGATACCTCCGGCTTTCTTCCAAGTGATAGGTTCTTTAAGGATGACTGCGGCGAGAAACATTACCCANAGCGGCATGGTCGTCGTGATTATGGANGCTTCACCGGGTGAAGTCAGACCTATGCCTGAAATGTAGCTGCCCTGATTGAAAACAATGCCGAGCATTCCTGCACCTGCCAGTCTCAGGAGGTCGCGGGCCGGGACATGTTCGTAGCGGGTAAAGATCGATGCGATCCAGAAGAGGATGGCTGCGCCTATGATGCGGAAGTTGGTGAGGAGGATAGGGGAGATAATACCTGCCGTAAGCACTATTTTTGCTATTGGTGCCATCATTCCCCATGTCATGTTGGCTCCCAGCATGGCGAGATGGCCTTTCAGCTTGAAATCTTTCATCGTGANTGTGTGATTTATCCCTTGAATTGAATTAATTTTGCAGAGTGTCTGAAAAATCCGGCGCAAAAGTATAANAAAACCTACAGATGGCAAAATCATGCTGTAAAAAATCTACCTTGGATAATTTTATGTGCGAACGTGAGAAATTGATGCCTGACTGGCTTAACGTGATTGCTGACGAACCGGATTACTCCGTGATGTTTACCTCCCGTGGTACNGTCGGAGCTGATGCCGGGCATTATGATGGCTTCAANGTGTGTCATTANACCGGNGATGATCCCGCCCATATAGAGTCCTGCCGGATGGATCTTTCNGAGGCCACCGGAATTGAAAAGGATTGCTGGGTCATNCCGCGCCAGACCCATTCGACCGTTGTGAGAGTGATCGACNGCACTCCGGCTGATTNNGATTTCGAAGGTGTCGATGGTGTGGTGACATCCNTGAGAGGTCTTGCGGTCGGAGTCTCTACAGCCGACTGCATTCCNTTGATNATGGTTGATCCTGTGGCCGGAGTTGTCGCTGCGATTCATGCCGGATGGCGTGGAGCGGTCGGNGGCATTGTGGAAGCCGGAGTGGATGCGATGGAACGANTCGGAGCTGATGTCAGCCGTATCCGGACCTATTTCGGCCCTGCGATCTGTGTGGATTGTTTCGAGGTAGGGGAGGAGGTGGCTGTCCGTTTTCCGGAGGAGTGCATAGTGCGTTTTTCTGACGGCCGTCGTCCGCATGTCGATCTCCCGGCGTATGTCAGGCGTGAACTGTTGCGTTGCGGACTTTCACCTGAGAATGTTGGACATTTCGACAATCATTTATGCACTCGTTGTCATCCTCTCCGCTATTTCTCAGCAAGATATTCGGGTGTCAATTCCGGAAGAAATTTCACCTTTGCAGTGCTGAAATGATATTGCCTGCGCTTCCGCCGAAAAAAGTGCTTATTTANAATTAGTATAAATAATACTTGATCGCTGCATCTGTGGAGAGAAGTGTTTATATGACTTGTTTTCAAGACAATTAAGAGCCTTGATAAGTCAGAATACAGCTTAATGGAAAACTTATGAAACGGATTGATTGCGGCGTAAAATCAGTCAGATAGTGCAGTTAAATTAAAGTAAAACTTTAAGTGCTGCAAGTTTGCATTTGTAAATAGTTGAAAGTCAGTAATGTGTAGCAGATTTATAACTACCAAATAAAAAAGAACTTGATTTTGAAAAATATTTTTTGGAAATTTGCATAACCGAAACACAATGTCAATACGACTTTTTAAGGCGGATTTTCAAGAACCCTTTTCGTGCAAATAGGTACACGGCCCGTCTGATCAATTGCTTAATTGAAGATTAGCTACCCACTGACCGATGCAGAACGAATATTCCCAAAAATGGGATAAATGTCTGGAGATNATCCGTGACATTCTTCCTCCCGAACAATTCAAATCGTGGTTCAGCCCGCTGACTTTCCGGCGGGTCGAGAACGACGTGCTGAGCATATATTGTCCTACTGAGTATTTTGCCGAACAGCTTGAAGAGCGTTACATCGGTGTNCTTGGTAAGACCCTTAAACGCGTGTTCGGTTCTAACATACGCCTTATATATGAGTTCCCGATCGTGGCCAACGATCCCGGTACGCAGGTTGCTGTAGGTAGCGCGCATCCGAGTACTGCCGTCAGACCTATGCCGGGTGCGACATCCAATCCGTTCAAGGAGCAGGTGGTCGAGGACATTGATTCGCAGCTCAATCCCGCCTACACTTTCGAGAACTACTGNATAAGCCATAGTAATAAGGTGGCGCAGTCNATCGGTGAGGCGATCGCAAATGATCCGAAACTCAAGACGTTCAACCCTCTCTTTGTCTTCGGCCCCTGNGGCGTCGGTAAGACACATCTTATTCAGGCTATAGGNATCCGTATCAAGGAGCGNAATCCGCGTGCGAGGGTGCTCTATCTCACAGCGCGTCTTTTCGAGAGTCAATACACGGCAGCCGTGCAGCGTGGCAAACTCAATGAATTTTTTAATTTCTACCAGAGTATCGACACGCTGATAATTGACGATATTCAGGATTTCATCGGTAAGGATAAGACNCAGAAGACATTCTATCATATCTTCAACCACCTCAAGCAGAACAATCGTCAGCTNATNCTGTCGAGTGACTGCTCTCCTTCCCAGATGGAGGGNATGCAGGATCGTCTGCTTTCGCGTTTCAAGTCAGGCATGACTGCTCAGCTTGAGCGTCCTGACATTGAGCTCCGCCGCGATGTGCTGTCGCAGAAGTCGCTGCGCGACGGTGTCCGNCTCCCGGCCGATGTTATGGATTTNATTGCCTCTAACGTCACTCAGAGCATCCGTGAGATCGAAGGTGTCGTTNTGTCACTCATGGCTCATGCTACCTGTCTTGACGAAGATATAACTGTCGATCTTGCACGCCGCGTTCTTTCAAATTCTGTTAAGCTTAGCAAGCGTACTGTTAATTTCGAGGCTATTGCACAGACTGTGAGTCAGTTCTATAATATTGAGGTCGATCAGATCTTCACCAAGTCGCGTAAGCGTGAGGTGTCCGATGCCCGTCAGATGGTGATGTATCTTGCGAAAAAGCATACCAAGATGCCGCTTAAAGCGATCGGTACGCGTCTTGGCCGCACTCATGCTACCGTGCTCTACGCTTGCCGTCTGATTGACGAGCGTCTGCCGCTTGAAAAGAAACTGTATGACGACATTTCTAAACTCGAAACAGAGTTATTGGCAGTATGATCCTAATGGATTGTCAGGCCGATACACATAATATGAGAATAAACTTACCGCCGATGATGTCCCGTCCGGGCTTCATCGGCGGTAAGTTTATAATTGGCTGTAAGTTTAAGTCGTCCTCGCTGTTGGATAGTTTGGCTTAGAGCTGGTCGTAGTGGGGGATCTCTCGTAGAAAGGTGTATTTATCACATTCCGGCTCAAGCCGGCAGCAATAATGATGCAGGCCGTTGCTCACAACGAGGTATCTGACATTGAGCACAAGGCTGTAGCGTGCTATCTGGTCAAACACCTCCTGTGTGATCGTTACCGAAGGAGCTTTGTATTCGACNATCATNAGTGGNTTGCCTGCACGGTCGTGGACNACACTGTCACAGCGTTTTGAAGTCCCGTTGAGTTTTATGGCGATTTCATTGCCCATCAATGANGCCGGATAGNNGAGATGCGTGCGCANGAATGATGNGAAATGCTGTCTTACCCACTCCTCCGGNGTGAGTAGAAGCCATTTGCGTCGCAGGGGATCATACACTTCATCGCCACGCGCCGAACGTCGCAGTCTCACGTCGCCCGGCGGAAGATTCAACGGGCAGATTGCGTGTCTGCTGNCCTTGTCTGTCTCTGTAGGTGCCATAGTAGTGGTAATTTAAGGCAAAGTTAGCAAATTCCGATATAATTGCGTAAATTTACACACTCAAACCCCCTCCATAACTTATTTCCATTTACCGGATCATCAATAGACAATCACTATCCTTATGGCTTCATCTTCTCCGACTTTTCAGGAACTTAAACGGCAGCTCGCTGCGCGTACATCGCTCTCGCCTGTCTATCTTCTTCATGGTGAGGAGGGCTATTATATAGATGAGCTCGTGAAGGACTTCGAGGCTCTTGTCCCGGAAGAGGAGCGGGACTTCAATCTCTACACGCTTTACGCGCCTGAATCCGGAGTGGAGACGGTGATGGATGTGTGTCACCGTTATCCCATGATGGCTGAGCGTCAGGTTGTGATAGTGAAGGAAGCGCAGGCCATACGGGCCGATCAGCTAAACAAGCTCCACAGCTATGTCGAGCGGCCAAATCCGACCACTGTGCTCGTGATCTCATGTCGTGGGGCGCAGGCCAAGGGTAAGGAGCTATTGGCTGCTCTGAAGAAAAACGGGGTCATCTTTGAATCGAAGCGTCTCAACGAGCGCAATCTTGTACCGGCGATTCATGATCTTATAAAGGAAAAGGGACTGAACGTCGATCCGAAGGCTCTCTCGATGCTGCGCGACTATATCGGTGCGGATCTTTCGAGGCTCTACAACGAGATTGATAAGCTTGCGCTTATTCTCGGTAAGGGGGCGATGGTCACGCCTGAAGCCATAGAGCGCAACATCGGCATATCCAAGGACTATAATAATTTTGAGCTTGTCGATGCAGTTGTCAGTCGTAATGCGGCCAAGGCNTTCACCATCGTGGAATATTTCCGCAACAATCCTAAGAACAACCCGACTGTGATGACCGTATCGTCGCTGTTCAACCAGTTCTCCAACCTTCTCATCTATCACTACACGCGTGACAAAACTCAGAGCGGTTATATGGATGCGCTTGGCCTACGGAACACATGGGGGTTGCGTGTCTATGAGACCGCAGCCCGTAACTACAACGTACGCCAGACCATCGAGATCATCTCGGCCATCCGTGAGTTTGATGCACGCAGCAAGGGCATCGGTTCGCGCCAGAATGAATATGATCTCCTGAAGGATCTTATGTTCCACATCCTGACCGCCCGCGGCTTCATCGGCTGACCGCATAATGCCAAAGTTACCTCTGATTATTAAAATAGGAAATATGATATCAAAGAAAGAACTGCAGCGGCTCTTAAATGATTTGGAAAGTGATAGGGTTGAACGCACCATATCTATTGATAAAATGGATAAGTTCGGAGAAGCTATATGTTCATTTTCTAATGATCTGCCTGATTATCAAAAACCGGGCTACCTTATTATCGGAGCTGATGATAAGACCGGTAAAGTTATGCCGATAAAAATAACTGATGCATTATTAAAAAATGTGGCATCTATTCGTACTGAAGGTAATATTCAACCCCAACCATCAATGATTGTTGAAAAAGTAGATCTTGATGATGGTCCTGTTGTAGTCGTGGAAGTGCAGCCTGCACATTTCCCTCCAGTTAAGTACAAAGGTAAGATATGTGTTAGGGTTGGACCGCGTCGAGGTATAGCTAATGAGGATGATGAACGAAAATTGTACGAAAAGCGTGCTTCTCATGTTCAGACTTTTGATGCTATGCCATGTTTAGGTAGTACTTTGGAGGACCTTGATGTTAGATTGTTCCGTCAGATATATCTGCCAAAGGCTTATCCGGAGGATGTGCTTGAGAACGATAAGCGCGATGTTAGATTGCAACTCCAGTCATTAGGCTTTTATGACATGAAGCACGATTGTCCCACTTTTGCTGGCATATTGATGTTCGGTAATAATGTGGAGCGTCGGTTGCCGGGTGCGTATGTCCAGTATGTGCGATTCGATGGCATCGGAAGAAGTGCTGATATTGCAAGTGATTATAAGTTCTCTGGAAATCTTATGATGATCCTTAATCAGCTTGATACTTTTGTGTCAACTACAATTGCGAAAAAACGACCTGTGCCAGTTAGTGCCCTGAGAGAAGAGTATGTTGTGGATTATCCCTCATGGGCTATTCGAGAATTACTTATGAATGCAGTGTGTCACAGAGACTATGAAGGAAATGGACCGATTCAGTTTTATCAGTATGATGATAGGATTGAGATATTGAATCCCGGTGGTCTCTATGGAAAAGCTAATCCAAGGAATTTTCCGTGGGTAAATGATTATCGTAATGGGGTTATAGCGGAAGCTATGAAAGTTATAGGCTTCGTGAATCGCTTTAGTCGAGGAGTGCAGCGGGTGCAGGAGGAGCTTAAAACTAATGGCAATAATGAGGCTGATTTTAATTTGACTCTTGAAACTGCATTTCTTGTAAAGGTTCATATTTCTAAAAATTCTTTTGCTTCAAATGGCGAAGCAAAAGAAGAAGCAAAAGAAGAAGCAAAAGATAATATCGATAAAGATATTATTTCAGTTTCTGAAGTAGAAATGGCAGTGTATGACCTTATTAGTACTCAACCAGATGTTACAAGAAAGGGAATATCAAAGCAATTAGGTATATCTATTTCTAAAGCTTATCATGTCTTATCCGAATTGAAGCAAAAGGGGGTGATAAAACGTGATGGCGGACGTAAATTGGGCTATTGGACAATTTTAAAGGAAATAGATAATAGCTAATATTGTAGGAGTACAATATTTTTAAGAAGTAAAATAGAGCGATGCAGATAGATTTGGTATGCGCGGAATGAAAGCTATGGTCTGTGCGCTGTGTCATCGTCAGCATCTTCTATACAAGGCTTCGCAATGCTCGGCAAATTTACTTTAATGAAAATTTGCATATTAGGCCGTGGAATTGTAATTTTGTCGGTTGATGAACGATGAAAAGCGAAAAAGCGATGCCGAAGGCTCACTGCTTCACTATCTCGCCCAGCATCAGTTGCGACGGACACCCGAACGCATGAAGATACTCGACAAAGTGGTGGAGCAACGCGGGAGTTTTACTCCGGCTGACATCCTGCAGTCACTCGCTGATAGCGGATTCAGGCTTAGCCACGGGACGATCTATAACAATCTGAAGCTCTTCGAGGCTGCCGGAATAGTGCGTCGGCGCAGAGTGGAGGAGGGAGCGGAGACCTACGAGTGTTCCACTCGTGCTGACGAACATCTCACACTCGTCTGTTCCCGTTGCGGACGCGAACGTGAGATAAAGGATGCGGAGTTGACGCGCCTTTTGAAGCTTCGCCGTTACCCGTCGTTTGCCATGAGCGGTTTTGACCTCTACATACATGGTCTTTGTTCACGTTGCCGTGGAGGAGGTCGTGTCCGGAAGTGACAGCCGCAGAAATCAACGTTTGAAGAAATATAATATAGAATAATAAACCATAGAATCTCACAAAACATGAAAGTTGATGTGCTTCTCGGCCTCCAGTGGGGAGACGAAGGAAAAGGTAAGGTAGTTGACGTCCTGACACCGCGCTACGATGCAGTGGCACGTTTTCAGGGTGGTCCGAATGCCGGTCACACTCTGGAGTTCGAGGGTAAGAAATATGTGCTCCGCTCCATTCCCTCAGGCATCTTCCAGCATGGCCAGATCAATATTATCGGCAACGGTGTTGTGCTCGACCCCGTGCTGTTCAAGCAGGAAGCCGAAGAGCTTGAGAAGAGCGGCGTAGATCTCCGTTCGATCCTTAAAATTTCCAAGAAAGTCCATCTGATCACTCCGACTCACCGTCTGCTCGACGCTGCCAACGAGAAGGCTAAGGGTGGAAAGAAGATCGGTACGACCGGCAAGGGTATCGGTCCGACTTACACCGATAAGATCTCCCGCAACGGTCTGCGTCTCGGCGATGTGTTCCATAACTTCAACGAGAAGTATTCCGCTCTCCGCCAGCGTCATCTCGATCAGCTTGAGTCACTCGGATCTAAGCCTGAGAATCTTGATGAACTTGAAGAGAAGTGGATGGATGCCATCGAGTATCTGAAAGGATTCGGAATTGTCGATTCGGAATTCCTGATCAACAGTCTTCTCGCTCAGGGTAAGAGCGTGCTTTGCGAGGGTGCGCAAGGAACGCTGCTCGACATTGACTTCGGTTCATATCCTTTCGTGACTTCATCAAACACCATCAGTGCCGGTGCATGTTCCGGTCTCGGCGTAGCCCCCAACAAGATCGGTGAAGTATTCGGTATTTTCAAGGCTTACTGCACCCGTGTCGGCAGCGGTCCGTTCCCGACAGAGCTTTTTGACGCTACCGGCAAGCGCATCCGTGATCTCGGTCACGAATACGGTGCGGTGACAGGCCGCGAACGTCGTTGCGGATGGATTGACCTCGTGGCTCTTCGCTATGCCATCATGCTCAACGGTGTCACTCAGCTCATCATGATGAAGAGCGACGTGCTCGATGATTTCGATGAAATCAAGGCATGTGTCGCTTATAAGATCAAGGGGGTGGAGACCACGCAGTTCCCCTTCTCGATCGATGAGGATATCGAGCCGGTTTATGTCACTCTTCCCGGTTGGAAGACCGACATGACTAAGATGCAGAGTGAGGATGAATTCCCTGAGAATTTCAAGAACTATATCGCTTTCCTTGAAAAGGAACTCGCCACACCCATCACCATCGTCTCCATCGGTCCTGACCGCAAGCAGACAATCGTCCGCGAGAAGAAGAACTGATAAGGAGTCCGGCAAGACTATAACACATATTAAACCTGTCCCGTACTGATAAGGGTAGGACAGGTGAAAACGATAAACGACGTGAGCACATTGCGGCCATGCCGCGCAGGCGGTTCGCAATGTGCTTTCATTTTATCCACACATACTCTCACTTAAACACTTAAAATATAATCTCAAAAGTTCTCCCAAACCTGTTAACCTTTAAAAACCATGGCTAAAGTAAAACCATTCAAGGGTATCCGCCCACCGCGCGAGATGGTCACTGAAGTGGCCTCGCGTCCCTACGACGTGCTTAATTCCGATGAAGCCCGCAAGGAGGCTGAGGGAAATCCGCGTTCGCTCTACCACATCATCAAACCGGAAATTGATTTCGCTCCCGGAACTGATGAGCACGCCCCCGAAGTCTATGACAAGGCCGTAGAGAATTTCAACGCTTTCTGCGACAACGGTTGGCTTGTGCAGGATGACAAGGATCACTATTACATATATGCGCAGACAATGAACGGCCGCACGCAGTACGGCATCGTGATCGCTGCAAATGTGGCTGACTATATGGAAGGCCGCATAAAGAAGCACGAGCTCACACGCCGCGACAAGGAGGAGGACCGTATGAAGCATGTGCGCATCAATAATGCCAATATCGAGCCGGTGTTCTTTGCTTTCCCTGACAATGAACCCCTTCAGAAGATAATCGACACGGTGACTGCCGGTGAGGCGGAGTATGATTTCACCGCTCCTGACGGTTTCGGCCATCATTTCTGGGTGGTTGATGATCCCGATATGATCACCACCATCACCGAGGAATTTGCCAAGATCCCTTATCTCTATATCGCCGACGGTCATCACCGCTCTGCAGCCGCTGCGCTTGTGGGTCATGAAAAGGCGCAGAACAATCCTGCACATACCGGTGACGAGGAGTATAATTACTTCCTCGCAGTGGCTTTTCCCGCTTCGCATCTCAACATCATCGACTATAACCGCGTGGTCAAGGATCTCAACGGCCTCACGCCTGAAGAGTTCCTCGCGCGTGTATCCGAGAATTTCATTGTCGAGGAGAAGGGTGCGGATGAGTATCGTCCCTCCGCTCTCCATAACTTTGCCCTGTATCTTGACGGCAAATGGTATTCGCTCACGGCAAAACCGGGCACATATAACGACAATGATCCCATCGGTGTGCTTGACGTCACGATATCAAGTGATCTGATCCTGCGGGACATTCTCGGCATTACAGATCTCCGAAGCGACAAGCGCATTGACTTCGTGGGTGGTATCCGTGGTCTCGGTGAGCTCAAGAACCGCGTGGATTCCGGTGAGATGGCTATGGCTCTCGCTCTCTATCCAGTTTCGATGAAGCAGCTTATGGATATTGCCGACTCCGGCAACATCATGCCCCCGAAAACCACATGGTTTGAACCCAAACTCCGTTCCGGCCTCATAATCCACCGCCTTGACTAAGAGGGCGTTTAACATTTGCTATGAAACATCCTCTAAGAGATGAGGATTATTAAATATAAAAATCTCACGATACCATCGCGGTATCGTGAGATTTTTCTTTCTATCTATGTCTGATGTCTGAAATTTGGGATCTTGGTTTGAGTTGGAGTCCTCTTATGCTTTAGGCTCGGAGGGGATGATGCGTTTTGCACCGATGTAGCGTTTGGAGTAATATCCGCCATCGGGGAAGTTCTGATAGACGACTCCCTGCGAGGATGAGGCATGGATGAATGTGCATGAGCCGTCAGGCTTGACATCAACCACCATTGCCACGTGGCCTACGCGCTTGCGGTTGCCTGCGCTTCCGGAGAAGAACATGAGGTCGCCGGGGCGGAGATCATCTTTTGCCACCTTCTCGCCCTCGTTGTACTGCGATGCTGATGAGCGGCTGAGGTCGATACCGAAGTTTCTGAACACGAAACCTACGAAACCGGAGCAGTCGAAACCTTTGGGGCTTGAGCTGCCGCGACGGTAGCGTGTGCCGAGATATTTGGCAGCGAAATCGGTGATACGGTTGATAAGCTCACCGTTGGCATCCTCGGCAGGTTTCACATCCTCTGTCACTGCGAAAGGGGAGAATGCCTTTACATTGTCCATGCTTGCAGCCATGAGTGAAGTCCCAGCTTCGACAGCCGCGTTGTGAGCTGCAGGAAGGCGATAGGGGGTGGGGTTCTCAGCCTTTGCGGTCATTGAACCGGCGCAGCTGAATATAAATGATATGATTGCAGTTAAAGCTATTTTTTTCATGATTGTGTTGAGAAGTCTTAATTCAATTCTTATTGAAATGATTGGTTTATTTGATCTTCACACTACAAAATTACATAATTTCCGCCGTCCGTCAAAATGCCAATATGTTGAGACATGGCCAATTGTGGAGTTTAAAAGGTTTTGAAAGAGAATGTAACAGAATTTTGCATATAATGGGCAAATGTTAAAGGAATTGCAGTATTTTGCCGGTTTGAATACAATAATTAACCTATATTAACTATATATTATTCTCACTTCTTGGGAATATGTGCAATTATTCTTTCTTTTATGACCAATTTTAAAATCAAGTGTTAAAATTTTGGTAATATAATATAAGGTAAATAGTCTGATAATTAGTGAAATGCACATATTTGGAATTGTTGTGTAGTTTACAATATTTTGCATATTTTAACCTCATCTATACTGCCTGATATTTTTGCTGATATTGCCGGCTTGCATTTCTTGATTTTTTGGGAAATAATTGCGACCTTTGCGAGTATCATAGCCTTTGAAGGCTTGATCAGGCGTCTCCTCCCTAACAGAAGTGATAATCAACGTAAATCCTAATAACTTACAAATGAAAAAAAGTGCTTTGCAGCAAGCCCGCGCGGCTTACAAGCCCCAACTTCCCATCGTGCTTACCGGTGGAGTGAAAATAGTGGAGGGTGAACCCACCCAGTCTGCCGACAATCAGGCCGATATCCAGAAGCTCTTCCCCAACACCTATGGTCTTCCCGAAATCCGTTTTGAGAAAGTTCCCGCAACAGAGTCGGCCGAGCCGATCAATGTCGGCGTGATCCTCTCCGGTGGTCAAGCCCCCGGCGGACACAATGTGATCAGCGGTCTTTTCGACGGTATCAAGAGCATCAACCGCAACAGCCGTCTCTATGGTTTCCTCATGGGCCCCGGTGGTCTCGTGGATCATAAATATAAGGAACTCACAGCCGACATTATCGACGAATATCGCAACACAGGCGGTTTCGACATCATCGGTTCAGGCCGCACTAAGCTTGAGACCAAGGAGCAGTTCGACAAGGGTCTTGAAATCCTCCGCGAGCTCGACATCAAGGCTCTCGTGATCATTGGCGGCGATGACTCCAACACCAATGCCGCTATTCTCGCCGAATACTACAAGGCCATCGGTGCGGGCGTTCAGGTGATCGGTGTGCCCAAGACCATCGACGGTGACCTCAAGAACTCCGTTATCGAGACCTCTTTCGGTTTCGACACAGCTACCAAGGTTTATTCCGAGGTCATCGGCAACATCCAGCGCGACTGCAACTCTGCCAAGAAGTACTGGCATTTCATCAAGCTCATGGGTCGCTCCGCTTCACACATTGCCCTCGAATGTGCCCTCCAGTGCCAGCCCAATGTCTGCATCATTTCCGAGGAAGTCGAGGCCAAGAACATGACTCTCGATCAGGTTGTCGATGAGATCGCCGAGGCTGTCGTTGCCCGTGCTAACGACGGCAACAACTATGGTGTTGTCCTTATCCCCGAAGGTCTTATCGAGTTCATCCCCGCTGTGAAGGCTCTCATCGCCGAGCTCAATGACCTCCTTGCCGCAAAGGCGGAGGAATTTGCTGCTGTCGATCCTGAGAAGCAGCGTGAATGGGTGATCGCTCACCTCAGCGAGGCTAATGCCAAGACCTATGAGTCACTGCCCGCAGGCGTGGCTCGTCAGCTCACTCTCGACCGTGACCCCCACGGCAATGTTCAGGTTTCGCTCATCGAGACCGAAAAGCTTCTCTCCGAGATGGTCGGCAAGCGTCTTGAGCAGCTTGCAGCTGAAGGTAAGTACAAGGGTAAATACTCCACCATGCACCACTTCTTCGGCTACGAAGGCCGTTGTGCAGATCCCTCGAACTTCGATGCCAACTACTGCTACGCTCTCGGTTTCACAGCTGCATGTCTCATCGCTGCTGGCAAGACCGGCTACATGTCGAGCCTCCGCAACCTTACCCTCGCGCCTGTCAACTGGATTGCCGGTGGTATCCCCATCACTATGATGATGAATATGGAGCGTCGCCACGGTGAGATGAAGCCCGTGATCCGTAAGGCTCTTGTCGAACTCGATGGTGAGCCTTTCCTCAAATTTGCCAAGCATCGTGACGAGTGGAAGCGTGACACCTGCTACACCTATCCCGGTCCCATCCAGTATTTCGGTCCGGCCGAGGTGTCCGATCAGCCTTCGCTCACTCTCGTCTATGAGCAGAAGCGTCGCAAATATTGATCCTGTAGAGAATCAATAAAAAGATTTCGAGAGGTCGCCACACACAGTTTCATGATCGGTGTGGCGGCCTTTCTTACCATTGATCCGGCCGACTGGTTCTTATCGGATTACGACGCGCGTCGAGCGTTGCGCAAATGCATATAGTATGGCGTAGCATAAGTAGTATAAAGAGAGGGCATGATGATGGAGTATTGATTTTTTGTAGAGTGATGTTTTTTAATGTGGTGGAAGGTAAATGATTGATAAGCTGTTGTAATGGTGGAGTAGGAGTGTGAGGGGTGGCTTTTATGGATTTTACTTGAGGTTGATTGGAATGGAAGGGTGAAGCGTGTTTGAGATATGATGAATTTGGGGGGGGCGGCGGATGAATGGAGTTTGTGTGTTATGAGTGTGAAGTGGGATTGATGACGCAAAGTTATAGCCGTTTACTGCCCAAAAAGGTGCGATAATGAAAAAGCAGGTTAACAATTCAACCGGATTTTGCTTCTGACCCGTTAAAATGCGCCGGAATTGCGGCTTGTGGCATTGAAATCCGTATGAAAAATCAGAGGACGCATCGCGCTTTCATGGCTGCGAGGCGTCCTCTGTTATGAAAAACCACACCGGAGAAAGATGATGAAACTCCGAATGACAGGATTTGAGTGCTCGCCGTCCTTTGTAATCCTCCGGGCAATTACGCCTCCCCCGTGAGGGGGATGAGGCCCGCCATTGGGCGGCTAAGCTTGTCTCGGTATTTCAAAAATAATTGATGAGTTTCCCAATCGTGCTCCGGCGTGGGGATATCGTTGTCTCTTCAATTTTATAACACAAAATTAATGCATTTCGTTTGATTTTCCAAATCGAAATTCTAAAAATATTTGATAGGATTCAGTATCCTGCACTACTGTAGGCGCATAGTAAAAAACCTGTGTTTGGATAAAAAAGCTTACCTTTGCAAAGAAAGGAAATTAGCAATGGAAAGAAACCCCTACATAGATTTAGCTGAGTGCCTCCTACCAGATGAGATG
>JAAVDF010000005.1 GCA_014801945.1 Bacteroides sp. | reverse complement strand
ACACCGGAAGTGGATTTTGACGCGTTGCGGTCGTCGGCCGAGCGGCGACGCACGACGCTGCTTGAACTCGATTCCTGAGCAAAAGCTGCTGCCGAGATCATGACGGCTATGGCGGTAAGGAGAAACTTCTTCATTACGGATGATATAGTGTGGATTAAATCCTTGAAATCTTAATTATTGGGAGAATGTCAGTTGACGATTACTTCAACCGGACTCAGGACGCGCTCGATCCCGTCAGGGCCTTTGGCGCGGATGCGGGAAATATAGAACCGTTTGCCACGTGAGAGACGTTTGAACTGGTCTTTCTGACGCTGAGAAAAGTTCGGGCCTTGTGACACCTCAGGTATGGCATTGCCCATCTGGTCAAAGAATACGGTCTCAAATCCAAGGACCTGAAAATCTATGTTGAGCATATCGTCGTCGATCGCAGCATCAATTCCGGGTGCAGAGGTGAGGAGTGTCTTTGAGATAGGTTTGCCACCCTTGTAGCGTTCCTTCACACCGTTCGAGCCTGTGTAGGAAATGAAAGCTACGGGATCAGGAAGCTTGCGGACGCGGAAAGTAGAGGTCGCTACGGTCTGCGGACGGCCATCTATGGTGGCCGTTACAGTCATAGTGACATTCTCACCGACCTTGGCAGGACGTGCAATCCAAGTGTCACCCTTGCGGGTAAGAGTTCCATTGGTCATTGTCGCGTTCACTGCATTCATCGGCACACCGGGAACGGATATGCTCATGGGATTGTCAATACCGGCATAGAGCACGTTCATCATCGTAGCTGATACGGTTGCGGTGGGTTCCATAACCGTATAGGACGATGAGAACGGATGGCGGGTAGAGGTTCCGTCGCCGTGGGTCACTTCGAGATAGCCGTTGTAGTCAAACGTACCTGTGGAGGAGGTGACAAACTCGTAGAGACCTTGATCGTTGGAGAGTTTCTTGCCGGCCACAAAGATCTCCGGACGCGCGGTAGTATCGACGGCGGCGAGGACAATGTTCGCACTATATTTTCCGCCACGCATGACCATGCGCGATTGCGGTATAACGAAGGCATTGATCTCGTTGACGCGGACATCACCGGCATCGACTGCTGCGAGGAGGTTGGTCAGGGCCTCACCCTCGGCATAGCGGATGTCGTTCTGGAGTTTGGTGAGTAGAGTGACGGCCGCAACCACAGGTTGATTCTCAAATTTGGCTTCTTCCCAAAGCTGAGGTGTGACTGTGCCGGGACGCATGAAGGGTGCTGTCGATAGGGCTTCGCTGATGCTGCTGCGCTTGACTGAGTCGGGGATAAGGGTCGTGATGAAATCACGGTAGGAATCCATTGCTTCATGGAGGACTGCGCCTCCCTTCGATCCGGGCGAAAGCATGACCACTGCGGCTGCTTCGAGGTCGTCGCGGCGGTTGATGTCCGAGGGATTACCGTCCGGTCCGTCGGCCTCGACGACTATGGCAAGTTTCAGGGAATCTACGAGTGAGTAGAGGTCGGCTGCCTGCCGGCGCACATCGGAAGCCTTGGTGAGCCACGGAGTACCCTTTTCGGGGTTCTGTTGGGTGAAAGCTTCAAGTTGGGAATAGATAGCGTCGTTACGGCGTCCGACTGAGGCGTTGGTCCGGGCAAGACCGTCCTCGACCTGTACGAAACCGTCGAGCACGTCGCTTGACACGTTGAGCGCAAGCATGGCCGTGAGGACGATATACATAAGGTTTATCATCTTCTGCCTCGGTGAGAGTCGGACTACGGATTCTGCCATTTATACTGTGTATGTGGATTCTGATTGGTTAAAAACGGGATTTGTGGTGCAGGAGACGCACCGGAGATCAGTTGACTGCGCCTGACGACTGCGCGCCGGGAATGTCGGACATCATCGGGCGATACATGTTGACAGTCATGGCATGGAGCATCTTTTCATAGACATGATTGAGCTGCTGCATGTAGCGGGCCATTTTCTCTGTCTCCTCGCAGTAGCGTGCGCTCTGTGACGCACTCTTCTCGTACATGTCACGGATATCCTTGATGCCGCGGTTGACGCGGTCAATTGATTCAAGTTGGGTCGATACGCTCTTGAGCTGGATCTCATAGATGGTGTTGAGGCCGCCGAGATTACGGTTGAGGTCACCCATCCGTTCGATGTAGCCACGTGAATTTTCAGTAATTGAAGCTGAGTTCTCAGTAATGGCACGGTAGCTGTCAAGAAGAACGGAGGACACTGAATTGAGAGCCTCTGTGGTCTGACGGAGCTGATCCATCTGCGAGGAGATAGCAGACATCTGCGAGAGATATTCCTGAGTGGCGGTGGTCAGTTCCGCCATTTTTGAGAGCTGTTCGGCCGCGTCCGACATGCGCTTTATGCTTTCGGAAAGCGAAAGGCGGTCAGCTTCACTGATGTCTATCCCTGCGGGGATTCCGGCAGCCTGCATGGCCTGATTGCTTCCGGCCATCTGTCCGTTGGCAGTGCTGTTGCCGACGATGACTGTCCCTCCGCCACCGATGGCACGACCGTTGGCCTCACGTCCGTCAAGTTCGGGAAACACATCCTCCCAGTGATATTCCTTGGGAGGACGGTCAAAAGCCGTCAGGATGAACATCAGGACTTCCGTACCCATACCGATACAGAGAAGTGTATTACCTCCGGGGAGGTGGAGGATCTTGAAAAGAGCACCCCAGATGACGATGGCCGCACCTATACTGTAGGCGAAATTGAAGAGGCGTTGTCCCCCTTCCCATGTCATGATGGTGCTTATACGGTTTTTTATCTTGTCACGTGTCATAAGACTGCTTGGTATAAAGTGATTTGAGGTGGAGTCAATAAGTTTCAGGCACTATTTCTTTGCCTTTGTGCCTTTGGCAAAACCGATCTGTGAACGGACGCAGCGGAAACCGATGTAGGAACGCTGTTCGTTCTGATACTCCCACATACGGAGGTCGGAACGAATATTGTGGGCCACATCTTTCCATGAGCCGCCGCGCACGATCTTGCGCTTCATGCGATATGGATCTTCCTGAGCGGCATTGTAGCGGTATTCCGGGTTGAGGTCGCTGGTTAATTTTCCTACGCTCTCGGTAAATGCGGTCGAGGTCCATTCGCTGACATTACCGGCCATGTCATATAGACCGAAATCATTTGGCGAATAGGTACCGACACGGGAAGTGATGAGCTGTCCGTCCTGAACGAAATTACCTTCCTGCGGTTTGAAATTGGCATAGAAGCAGCCTTGATCCTCCGTCAGTGGCAGATCGCCGTCCCAAGGATACATGTTCTCGCTCTTGCCTGCGCGGGCTGCGTATTCCCACTCGGCCTCTGTCGGGAGACGGTAAGGCTCGACATAGACACCCTCGCGGCCGAGCGAGCGGCGGAGGAAGTCTGTGCGCCAGTTGGCGAAGGCATTGGCCTGCTCCCAGCTCACACCTACGACGGGATAGTCATTGTAGCCGCCGTGTGAGAAGTAGAGACGGACGTAAGGTTCGTTGTAAGCGTTGTCGAAGTCATTGATCCACGCGGTGGTGTCGGGATAGACGTTGACAATATAGGTGTTGACAAAGTCGAAATCACCGGTGAGACCGCGTGTGATGGTCTGGCGGATGATCTCGCCCTCATCGTTGATATAGGCGGTATCCTTCGAGATGATGGGCACGGCGGTGGGAGTCGGCTTATCGGTATTGTACTCCCTGCGGGCAGGATTCATGCGGTTTTTGCGCTTGGCTGCCTCAGTGTGGTCATAGATCTCGTAGCGGTAGTTGAGCTGTTCGGGATCAAGTTCGCGCACACCTGTGATAGGATTTGTGTGGTAAAGGCTCTCGATGGCGCGCTGCTCATCCTCGTTGGCGTTACGCCAAGGAATAGGTTTGGCCCAGTTGAGACGGGGAGTGATAGGATTGCCCTCTCGATCCTCCTCGATCTTGAACTCCTCGTTCCCACCGTAGGCCGGATCGGCGAGGCGTTCACGGATGATTGAGTCACGTACCCAGAACACGAACTGCTTGTACTTCGAGTTTGTGATTTCTGTTTCGTCCATCCAAAAAGCATCGACCGACACGCCGCGCGGGTCAGCTTCGATGTTCCAGAGGGAGTCGGCCTTGGAGGGTCCCATCTTGACAGAGCCCCTTGATACGAGCACCATGCCGTAAGGTGTGGGTTCGGTCCATGAAGTGCCTCCTACTCCTGTCACTTCGCCACCCATGGCACTACGGCTGCCGGTAGCGCAGGAAACGGCTGCGGAGAGGAGAATCAGTGCGAAAAGTATGTGGAGTAGTTTTTTCATAAGTTACATTATGCGTATGCTCTTGTGTTTGTGGCGGTTTTTCTCAGAGAAGTCGAGTTTAAGGTTGTAGCCCGCGACGAGTTCATGACTGCCGGACGAGGCTTTTGATATGTCGGAAAGGTGATAGTCATAGCTGTAGCCGATGAATATACCTTTGATTTCTGCGCCAAGCATGATGGACAGGGCGTCGTTGAGACGGTAACCGAGTCCTGCAGTGAACAGCTTGTTGTAGCGGACACGTCCGGTGAGCTGAAGGTCAGTGGTAGTGAAATCACTGCGGACCATGACTGACGGTATCACTTCAAATAACGTGTTTTTTACCGGAATATTGCTTCCAGCCATGAAATAAACTGTACGTGAGGCGGTGAACTGATATGTTCGTGACATTTCGGAAGTGCCGCTCCCTGAAGATGTCTCTCCGGCGCGCGATGACAGTTCGCTGTCGCTGGTGAAATTGACCGTCGGATTGTTGGCGTGGAGAAGTGAGACCCCAGCCCAGAATTTCTTGTGGACGTAGAACGCTCCTAAGCCGAGATCGAGGGAGTTACCGGCTACGTCGCGCATCGGGATTGCATCGTCGGCCGAATCGTGGTAGCCGTCCTCGTCGGGGATATAGATTTCAGATCCTTTGAACTGCTGATTGTAGAGACCGATTTCAAGACCGACGGTGAGGACACCTTTAAGCAGCTTGAGCTTGTAGGCGATCTGCGCGTCAAGTGTGAAGTTATGGAAAAGACCGTAGGATTCCTGCTGCACGACGAGTCCGGTGCCGAGTTTCCGGTTCAATAATTTGAATGGCATATCGGCGGCGGCCATGAAACTTTGGGGAGCGTTGTCGATGCCTACCCATTGCAGACGTGCGCCTCCACGGATGCGGAGATAGTCCGTGTCGCCGACAGCTCCGGGGTTGTAATAGGTGGGAAGGGCCCAATACTGCGTGAGCATGGCATCGCCCTGAGCTTTGGCTTTCGGGGCGACGGTCAGCAGCAGTAAGGCGGCGAGTATAACCGTCAGATCAAATATGCGCTTTCCGTGTGTCATTCGAAATAGAAGGTTAGGACCACCATGCGTGAGACAGCTTTTTTGAGCGAGTTGGTGATGACGAGTTTGTCAGGCTCCTCAGATATGTCGGGACGGTCGTGGACGAGGCTGTCGCCGAGCCCGAAGCAGAATTTGATCTCCGGATTGAATTTGAAATAGGGGAGATAGAAGTCACAACCGAAACCGCAGGTGAGGAAGAAATCCGAAGTTTTGGTGCGGAGATAGTCGTTGGACTGTTTTGACACGTTGAACGTAGGCATTACTCCTGCCGTGACGTAGGGACGGGAGTTTCGGTAGCGCAGACTTGAAAATTTCAGGTCGAAGGGGAGCACTATCAATGCCGATTTAAGGTTCTGACGATGTTCGAGTCCGGAATTGTATTCGCGCAGCGTTATGTCGCGGTTGCCGAAGTACATACCGGGTGTGAACCGGAGGTTGAAGTAAGTTCCGAGACGGTAATCTATGAGGCCGTTTACACAGAATCCGGGTTGAAACGACGGCTGATCGACGAACCATTGTTCACCTGTCTCGGTGACAAGACCGTTATGTGTGAAAGTGAAATCCTGAGTGTGGATTCCGACGGAAAAACCGAGATGCCACCGACGGAGGTCAGCGTAAGGACGGTTCATCAGCTTGTCGTTGAGGTTCTGACACACGACATCTCCGCAGCTCCCTGCAAAGAGAACCGCGAGCAAAAGAAATGTGCGCAGAAATGTGGGGAATCCTTTAGTCATTACTTTTTTATAACGTTGGGTTGATCGGGAATATTGTATGGCAACCGCCCTATAGACAGGGTTAAATTTAGTGTAAAATCACTAAAAAGACAGACGACAGTATGGGCATTAAACAGGTTTTGCAGCCTGTTTAATGCCCATACTGTCGTCTTTTAGTTTGATTGTGTTCGGAGTGCGATTTGTTTAACGACACAATCAGTCCGTCACGCGGAGCAGATAGTAGTTTTTCTTGCCGCGCTGCACGAGGATGTATTTATCGTTGAGCAGCATATCGGTAGTCGCGGGTGCGTAAGGATCGGAGATCTTCTCCTTGTTGATGCTCACACCGCCACCCTGAACCAGCTTGCGCATCTCGCCCTTTGAGGGGAATACGGGAGCAATGTCTGTAAGAAGATCTACAAGTTTGACCCCTTCATTGATGGCCGAGCGTGAAATTTCGAATTGAGGTACACCTTCCATCACTGCGAGGAGGGTTGCTTCGTCGATCTTGTGGAGGATATCGCCGGCTTTGTTGCTGAAGAGGATCTGAGATGCTTCGACTGCTGCTTCGTAGTCCTCAGCTGAGTGAACCATCGTAGTGACCTCCTTAGCGAGACGCTTCTGCATGGGACGCTGTCCCGGATCTTTAGCGTGCTCCTCGATGAGGGCATCGATCTCCTCCTTGGTGAGGGCAGTGAAGATCTTCAGATACTTCTCGGCGTCGGCATCGCTGACATTGAGCCAGAACTGATAGAATTTGTAAGGTGAGGTGTAGCGCGGATCAAGCCATACGTTACCACTTTCGGTCTTGCCGAACTTGCCTCCGTCAGCCTTCGTGATGAGGGGGCATGTGAGGGCGTAAGCCTCGCCACCGAGTTTACGGCGGATAAGTTCGGTACCGGTGGTGATGTTGCCCCACTGGTCAGAACCTCCAAGCTGAAGCTTGCAGTTCTTGTCTTTGTAGAGCGTATAGAAGTCGAAGCCTTGGAGAAGCTGATAGGTGAATTCGGTGAAGCTCAGACCATCGCGGGCCTCGCCGTTGAGACGTTTCTGGACAGAATCTTTTGCCATCATATAGTTGACGGTGATGTGCTTGCCGATTTCACGGGCGAAATCAAGGAAGGTCACATCCTTGGTCCAGTCATAGTTGTTGACCATCTCGGCTTTGTTGGGGGCGTCGCTTTCGAAGTCAAGGAATTTCGACAGCTGCTTTTTGATTGCCTCTTGGTTGTGGCGGAGGGTTTCCTCATCGAGGAGGTTGCGCTCTGCACTTTTGCCTGAAGGGTCACCGATCATGCCTGTAGCACCTCCCACGAGAGCCAACGGCTTGTGGCCGCAACGCTGGAAGTGACGGAGCATCATGACTCCGCAGAGGTGACCGATGTGGAGGCTGTCGGCCGTCGGGTCGATGCCGAGATAGGCAGTGGTCATGCCTTTTTTGAGCTGTTCGTCTGTGCCGGGCATGACGGTGTGGATCATGCCGCGCCAAGTGAGTTCTTCAATGAAATCCATTTGTCTTTATGTTTGTCCGGAAGCGTAATTCCATTTGATTTTGACATGTCGTCCGGTGAGATCGTTTCCGGTATTTTACGTGATTGGTGACTGTGGTTATTTGAGTGTGGCGAGGGTATCGGCAATGCGGCGGAGAGCTTCGCGGAGATTATCGTCAGATGTGGCGTAGCTAAGGCGGATGTAGCCTTCCATGCCGAATGCGCCGCCGTCAACGGTTGCCACATGGCCTTTTTCGAGGAGATACATGGCGAGGTCAGCCGAGCAGCCTATGGTTTTGCCTTCGGGAGTAGTCTTGCCGATATATGCGCTGACTTCCGGGAAGAGATAGAAGGCACCCTGCGGACGATTGACTTTAAGGCCGGGGATCTTTGAGGCGAGATCGACCACGAGATCGCGGCGGCGTTCAAAAGCCTTGTTCATTTCGGCGATGCAGTCCTGCGGGCCGGTGTAGGCGGCTTCGGCTGCTTTCTGTGCGATAGAAGAAGCGTTTGAGGTATATTGACCCTGAAGCTTGGTGACAGCCTTTGCGAGCCACTGGGGTGCAGCGCAGTAACCGATACGCCATCCGGTCATAGCGTATGCCTTTGAGACGCCGTTGATGATGATGGTACGGTCTGCGATTTCCGGGAATGATGCGAGCGAGGTGAATGAGCCTGTAAAGTTGATGTGCTCATAGATCTCATCGGCGAGGACCATGATGTCGGTGTGCTTGGCAAGCACATTGACGAGGCCTTGGAGCTCATTGCGTGAGTAGATGCTGCCGGTCGGGTTGGAGGGCGAGCAGAGCAGGATCATGCGGGTTGCGGGAGTGATGGCCGCTTCGAGCTGTGAGGGAGTGATCTTGAAATCTTGGTTTATGTCTGCGAGGACCTCGACGGTCTTGCCTCCGGCCAGTTTCACCATCTCGACATAGCTCACCCATGCGGGCATAGGGATAATCACTTCGTCACCGGGGTTGATGGCGGCGAGGATCACGTTGCAGAGAGCCTGCTTGGCGCCGTTTGACACCACAATCTGTTCGGGAGCGAATGTCACGCCGTTTTCTTTTGAAAGCTTTTCTGACACGGCTTTGCGGAGCGACATGTAGCCGGGGACAGGGGTATAGAATGTGAAGTTGTCGTCAATTGCCTTTTTCGCAGCCTCCTTGATGTGATGGGGGGTCTCGAAGTCGGGTTCGCCGACTGAAAGGTTGATGACATCTACGCCCTGAGCTTTCAGCTCATTGCTTTTCTGTGACATTGCGAGGGTGGCTGAAGGAGCCAGCGACTGCACGCGATCGGAAATATGGGTCATATATCTGTGAGTGTTTGGTTTAACGTGTTAAGTATTACGCGAGTGCAAATTTAAGTAAAATCCTTGAAATTTATCGGCTCGCCGGTCAAAGTTTTCGTTAAAGAATCATGTGCCAGTAATAAAAAATATGCCGGATGGAGGCATCCGGCATATTTTTATTCGTGTCGCTGATGGAATCAGCGTGTTTGTGTTAAGCTTTCGCAGCTGCGGCGCGGGCTCGCATGGCAGCCATGACCTTGCCTTTTCCGAGACGGATGTAATCGACGAGCGGACGTGATGCAGGGCAGATGTAGCTGCATGAGCCGCATTCGATACAGTTGGCAATCTTGTTCTGCTCGGCATCGTCCCATTCATGGAGACGGGACAATGTGCTGATTAGGAACGGTTCGAGACCCATCGGACAGGCTTCGACGCACTTGCCGCAACGGATACAGTTCTCTGCAGGACGGCGGTGAGCGTAGCGGCTGTCGAGAAGTATGCCTGACGTACCCTTGATCATCGGAGTCTGGAGGGTAGAGGCCGTGCGTCCCATCATCGGGCCACCAAGGATGATTTTCTCGTATTCCTTGCCATCAACGAGAGTGGCGAGGATAGTGCCGAGAGCCACGCGGAGATTTCGGCCTGTCTCACCGTCATGGATGGTGAGTACGCGATCCATCAGAGGCTCGCCGAGGACTACGGCGCGATATACGGCATAGGCGGTGGCGACGTTCTGGACAATGGCACCGGTAGCGATAGGGAGTCCGCCGGAGGGAACTTCCTTGCCGATGACAGCTTCAATGAGCTGCTTCTCACCGCCCTGCGGGTATTTTACCATCATCGGCATCACTTCGAGTCCTGCAACCTTGGAGGCAGCCTTTGTGAGAGCCTCGATAGCTTCGGGCTTGTTGTTTTCGATGGCAATGACGCCACGGTTTACACCGGCCGCACGCATGAGCAGCTCCACGCCCTTGACGATCTGCACCGGATTCTCGCGCATAAGCATATCGTCGCATGAGAGGCACGGCTCGCATTCAGCCGCATTTATGATCACGATTTCTGCTTTCGAACCGGGAGGGGGCGAGAGTTTGACATGTGTGGGGAAGGTGGCACCGCCAAGACCGACGATACCGGCATTCTTGATGATATCTATGATGGCTTTGCCTTCAAGCGCGGCGAGCTCGGCCTCACTGCGGACGGGTTTGCCGCCTTTTGCGATAGCTTCTGCGTCGGCAGCGCGATCTTCTTCGTCGCTCTTTATGTAGATAGCCTGCACGGGCATTCCTTGCGGAGTGCGGGCCACATCAATTTTGACAACTGTTCCTGAAATGGGAGTGTGGACGGGAGCGGAGACGAAACCTCCTGCATCGGCCACACGGTCACCACGCTTCACCTTGTCGCCCTTCTTGACGATAGGAGTTGCAGGGGCACCGATGTGCTGTGACACCGGAAGGACTACTTCCTCAGGGAGAGGAAGATTTTCGATGGGCTTGCCTGCGGCAATTTTGTTTTCAGCGGGGTGGACACCGCCGATTTTAAAGGTATGTAGTTTCATGACTTTTGATTTCAGGCTGTTTCTTCGACTGTTTCTTTGGCCGGAGCTTTCTTGACGGGGAAGTTCACGGCATGGATTGCGTGGGTAGGACAAACATCGACACACTTGCGGCAAAGTTTGCACTTCTCATAGTCGATATACGAGAGATTGTTAGCGATGGTGATTGCATCGTGTGTGCATTCCTTGAGACATTTCGAGCAGCCGATACATGCTACCTTACATGCCTTCATGGCCACTGCGCCCTTCTCCTTGTTGGAGCAGGCTACATACACCCTCATGCCGCGCGGACCTTTGTTGCGGAGTTCGATGATGGAGCGGGGACATGCTTTGACACATGCACCGCAGCCCACACACTTGTCCTCGATGACTTCGGGGAGACCGGTCTCAAGGTTCATCTTCATTGCGCCGTAGGGACAAGCCTCCACGCAGTCGCCACAGCCGAGACAGCCGTTGGGACATGCCGATTCGCCTGAACCGAGTGAAGCGAGCACCGCGCATGTCGGGGCACCCTCGAAACGGGCGAGACGGGGACGCAGGTCACAGGTGCCGTTACACTTGATAACTGCGATTTTAGGCTTGGTTTCAGCAGCCGTGAGACCGACGATCTCACCGATCTTCTTCATGATCGCGCTACCTGAGGCCGGACATGCAAGACCGTCAAGAGTATCGGCACACACACATGCCGCCGCGAAGTCACGGCAACCGCTTCGTCCGCAACCACCGCAGTTAGCACCGGGCAGGAGGGCTTCTACTTGATCGATACGGGGATCTTCATGTACATGAAAACGCTTGGCTACGATGTAGAGCACGGATGCACCTACAATTCCGATAATTCCAAGGACAATGATGGAAGTTACTATAATATTCATGGTAATAATTTAAAACTTCATATTTTTCTTATTTTCCAACTAATTTTCTGTGCGAACCGTTTCCGGTTACGGTAGAGGAAGAGGTCATAGAGACCGAGGGCGGCAGCTCCGCAGGCGATGGACCATCCGCCGAGCGACGGGATACCGAGACGAAGCCCGACGATCACTCCTCCGAATATGAGGGTAGGCAGGATCAGAGCCCACCATGTGGCGCGGAGGGTTGAGGCGGATGTCGCGGTGACCTCCACTTTTTCGCCGATAGAAAAGTTATTGGCCTCAGGAGTGTCGATAGTGATGAGTTCTGGCTTGCTGCCTTCCTTGGTGTTACACAGGGCCATGACCGCGCAGCCGTCACACTTGCAGTCGTCTTCCGTGCGGATGGCGAGATAGCCGTTTTCCACTTTCTCGATGACTCCCCGGTGGGTTACGTCTTCCTTACTCATGATAATAGATAAAAAACACTGAGATATGCGGGAGCAAAGTTAATGATTTTCTACAAAAAGTCCAAAATGATTTTTCGTACTTTGATATTTTGATCTCTACCGGCGTGTAGTGCCTTGATGAAATGTGATACCTGACACAATAATTACCTTTGGTCAAAAGTTATATATATTACATTATATATAATATAACCTTGGTAAAATTTGCCGGAGTCTGTCGTTTGTGTCGCCTACAGAGATTTCACTCCGGTTTTAAAGACTGTATCTATCTCATAGGATTGCAGATGCGAAATATGAAGCCCAGAGTATTGATAGTAAACAAATTCTATTATCCGCGTGGAGGAGACTGTGTGTGCGTTCTCAATCTTGAACGCCTTCTTGGTCTGCACGGATATGAGACTGCTGTATTCTCGATGGATTATTCCGAGAATATTCCGTCGGAATGGTCTCCATATTTTGCGTCCGGGATAGATTTTTCCGGTTCAGTCTCACGAAAAGTTGATGCCGTAAGGCGTATGCTCGGCTTCGGAGACATCCGGAAATCATTCTTGCGTATTCTTGATGAATTCAATCCCGATATAGTCCACCTTCACAATATACATAGCTATCTTTCTCCGCAGCTTGCGCTTATGGCCCGGAAGAGGGGTAAGCGTGTGGTCTGGACACTTCATGACTATAAACTTATATGCCCCTCCTACAGTTGTCTGGCCGACGGAAAGGTGTGTGAAGAGTGTGTCGGAGGAAGTTCGTTTGGCGTTGTCCGTCACAGATGCATGAAAGGTTCGCTGGCTGCGAGCCTGATGGCTTGGCTTGAAGCTTCGCGCTGGAATGCAGCTGTGTTGCAGAAGAATGTGGATGCTTTCATCTGTCCGAGTGATTTCATGAAGAGAATGATGGTTAAGGGAGGGTTTGATGAAAGCAAATTGGTGGTCAACTGCAATTTTATCGACCCCGTGCGCCTGTCATCGTCAGCGGATTCTATTTCGGAGTCAACTGATGCGGGGCAGTATTATTGCTACGTCGGCCGGCTGTCTGATGAAAAGGGAGTGGAATTGCTCCTGAAAGCAGCTGCCCGCTTGTCCTATCCGCTTAAAATTGCCGGTGGAGGACCTCTATATGAAGAATTGGCTGCGACTTACGGCGATCGACAGGAAATTGAATTTTTAGGGCCGCTGTCGGGTGATCGCGTAGGAGCGTTGCTAAGGAATGCTCGCTTCTCCGTGGTGCCTTCTGTCTGGTATGAGAATAATCCTCTGAGCGTCATTGAATCTCTCTCGCTTGGCACTCCTGTCGTCGGAGCAGCTATAGGAGGCATACCCGAACTTATCCGGCCCGGCATTGACGGACTTGTATTCAACTTCGGTGATGAACTTGACCTTACCTCAAAACTTGCCGAGGCTTGGAATAAGAAATGGGATCATGAAGGGATTAAGGCTCATGCGCTGAAGAGTTTCTCAGCAGAAACTCATCTTGCGACCCTTGAGAGAGCCTATGGTCTGAAATAAAAATCTTATTGACTTGATTATTGGAATGGAAAAACAGATAATGCCGACCGATGCGTCGATCATCCTTACATACAGATGCCCCATGCAGTGTCAGATGTGCAACATCTGGCAATATCCGACCGACAGAAAGGAAGAGATCAAGGCTTCTGACCTTGTCTCGCTTCCGCGTCTGAAGTTTATAAATCTGACCGGCGGCGAGCCTTTCATCCGTGAAGATCTCCCGGAGATAGTGGAGGAATGTTACCGCCACACCGACCGTATCGTCATCTCTACGTCCGGATGGTTCGAGGATCGGGTCATTGCGCTTGCCGAACGTTTCCCGAATATCGGTATCCGTATCTCAATTGAGGGACTGAGCGGTAAGAATGATGAATTGCGCGGTCGTAAGGGCGGTTTCGATAAGGGCTTGAGGACTCTGCTGAAACTGAAGGATATGGGTGTGAAGGATATCGGATTCGGATGTACCGTCTCCAACAATAATTCCGAGGATATGCTTTCGCTCTATCAGTTATCTAAATCCCTCGGTATGGAGTTTGCTACGGCGGCCTTCCACAATTCATATTATTTCCATAAGGATGATAATGTGATTACAAACCGCGAGACTGTATGCCGTAATTTCGAGACATTGATCGAATGGCAGCTTGCCGAAAAGCATCCTAAATCATGGTTCCGTGCTTTCTTCAACATGGGGCTCATAAACTATATAGAGGGTAATCGGCGTATGCTTCCGTGTGAAGCCGGCTCTGCGAATTTCTTCATTGATCCTTGGGGTGAGCTCTACCCTTGCAACGGTCTGGAGGACAAGGTGTGGAAAGATTCGATGGGCAACATCCATGATGCCGATTTCATGACCATCTGGACAAGTGAGCGTGCCCGGAAAGTAAGGGAGAAAGTCAGGTCATGCCCTAAGAACTGCTGGATGGTAGGAACTGCCTCCCCGGTGATGCATAAGTATATACGTCATCCGCTCGGATGGGCTGTCAGAAATAAGATCCGTTCGTTACGTGGCCTTAAACCCATCCTTGACAAGAAGTGGTATAATGTCGGGCAGGATCCGAATCAGGGAGTCAGGCTTTCTGATCGTGGAAACTGACCTATAGATTAGATTCATTAATCTTCATAATCGTAGCCATGAAAATCGTAGTCATCGGAACGAGGGGCATACCGCGTATCCTCGGTGGAGTCGAGACTCATTGTGAGGAGCTTTATCCGCGCATAGTAGCTCTGGGTCATGAAGTGACAGTCATAAGGCGCACGCCATACGTTATGGATGACAATAGAATGACGGAGTATCGCGGAGTGAAACTGATCGATGTCTATGCTCCCCGCAAGAAAAGTCTTGAGGCAATCATCCATACTTTCCTTGGCGCGATAAAGGCCCGCAGCCTAAATCCGGATATCGTCCATGTCCATGCTGTCGGACCGTCCATAGTGACTCCTTTCGCCCGCTTGCTTGGCCTGAAGGTCGTCATGACGAATCATGGCCCTGATTATCAGCGTCAGAAATGGGGTGGACTGGCAAAACACGTAATAAAACTCGGTGAGCGTTGGGGCACTCGTTACAGTAACCGGGTGATAGTCATCTCTAATGTAATTGCCGGCATCCTCGAACGTGAATACGGTTACAGGAATCCACGTCTGATATTCAATGGTGTCAATCAGCCCGTGCGCTCTCTCAGCAGGGATTATCTTGACCAACTCGGTCTGGATGGCCAGTATATTGTCGCACTGGGTCGTTTTGTCAAGGAAAAAGGTTTCCATGACCTTATTGCAGCCTACAGCCGTTCGGGTGTGGCTGACCGGTTCAAGCTTGTGATTGCCGGTGACAGCGATCATGAGGATGCCTACTCCGTATCGCTGAAAAAGATGGCACGTGAGCATGGAGTGGTCCTTACGGGATTCATAAAAGGTGAGAAGCTTAANCAGATCATGACCAATGCGTCACTTTTCGTAATGTCGTCATATCACGAAGGCTTGCCGATAGCTCTGCTTGAAGCCATGAGCTATGGTCTTGACGTGATCGTAAGTGATATTGAGGCTAACCGTCTGTCTGCGCTTCNGCCTGCGGATTTCTACCATGTNGGTGATGTTGATGCTTTGGCTGANAGAATCCGCCTGAAGTGTGAGGCTATGACCGGACGTCCCCGNACCTACGATCTCTCACCTTATAATTGGGATAAGATTGCCCGGCAGACAGTTGAACTTTACCAAGAGGTCCTGTCNGTAGATCAGAGCAAGTGATCTATATCCGACANTGGGCCATCAGAATTATTTTTATTTAACGGATGGATAAAATGGTAGATCAAATAAAAGNAAACNGTAATAATATAAATNCTGATAAAATTCTGTGGCTTTCCATAATTCAGGGTTANGCCATNCTTTTNGTCGTGATTGGTCACGTCAATGGTTTTACCTATAGGGCNGAAAANGAGATGTATCCGTTGGCAACCATGATACATAAAATCTGTTACTCNTTCCACATGCCGTTGTTTATGTTCGTTTCAGGTGGACTGTTGTATTTGACACGAATCAATAGAGGTTGGCATACGATGGCTCTATATCGTGATAAGATGAAGCGGTTANTGATACCNTACATCNTTTTTATATCCATCGGTTTTGTCTTAAAAGTTATATTTTCAGGGATTGCAAAAGACCCTATAGGATTTGATCTTACAAGCTTTTTTAATGCATACTTTGATCCGAACAACGGCCCGTTGAAAGAGATGTGGTTTGTCGGGACGCTTATGTGGCTGATGTTCTGCTATCCACTTTACAGAGTCATGCTGAAGAATCCTTGGACAGAATTGTTGTTGCTGCTTATTTCATTAGTACCGTTCATCTATGGAGTTCATCTGAACGTTGATGGNTGGTTTAATGTAGCAGGGATTACACGTTATGCATTCTATTTCATAAGCGGAATACTGTTTTTTAAATACGATGTGATCAAATATTTTGAAACGCATATCTGGACNGNTNTTGTTTTTGGATTGGCTTATGTTGCCATGTTGGTCGCCGGTCCGGAAAATCTGAGATTTGTTACTGCTACATTAGGCATATTGTTTACTTTTGCTATCATGNTGAGAGTTACTAAGATATGGCCTAACTTATTCAGTTCTTTTCGTGATTATTCATTCCAGATTTTCTTGATAGGGATTTTCCCGCAGATGCTTATAGAGTTGGTCGTATGGAGTCGTTTTCATTCCGAATGGCTTCTGATACCCTTTTATCTGCTTAGTGTGTTACTGGCTCTTTTTTCGGGAGTCCTGCTTGGAAAATTAGGNCGGATTATTTCATGGAAACCTTTAAGATGGTCAATAGGNCTGAAATAGCCCACGCATAAGAGAAGGNGGGCTNCGTCAAAATTAATTTGGTTGTAGGGCCTGCACCGGCNGAATTCTACGCCGTGATTAGCTGATTATNACATTGCATTAAACTTCGGCCAGCNCGAGTGCAGNCCCTACAACCCGGAGTTTATCCANTCTGACACAACCTCGATTAAATTTTGGCANATTTAGGNAGGTTATGTGACCACCGGCTGATTATCTATTGGATCAGATATTCGGTTGCTCCCAAGTATAGGTCGATGTACAGTGGATTGTCTGTGACAGGTTAGCGATTTTGAGGGTNAAATCGCCTTCTTCGAGAGTCCATTTGCCCCATGAATTGACAAACGCGAGGTCGGAAGCCGGGAGCGTAAAGCTGACAGTACGGGTCTCACCGGGCATGAGAGCGATTTTGCTGAATCCGCGCAGACGCTTGTTGTCAGGGACGACTGATGCCACGAGGTCCGATGAGAACAGCANTACAGCTTCCTTGCCGTCGCGCTCACCGGTGTTGGTTACGTTGACGCTCACCGTCAGGATGTCGGATGGCGAGAACTCCTTCTTGTTGANCTTGAGNTCGGAGTATTCAAAAGTAGTATAGCTTTTTCCGTAACCGAAAGGCCACTGGACATTGACACGCGCGTCATAGTCATAGACACCTTCCATTTTNCCGACTTCCTCACTCACCTTGTAGTCATACGTGACGAGTGAGTTGATCTCGCGTGGATAGGTGAACGGTAGTTTCGCCGAGAAGTTGCGCTCTCCGGCCAAGAGTCCTGCAAGCGCGTCGCCACCGAAGTTNCCGGGCAGGAGGATNTCGATGATACCTTTGGCAAGGGGCTCNATGTCGGCGATGATGCGCGGACGGCCTTCGTTGACGATAAGCACGATGGGTTTGCCTGTCTTTGCGAGAGCCTTGACCATGTCGCGTTGNTTNGCCGACAGATGGAGGTCGGTCAGGTTGCCCGGNCTCTCGCAATAGGAATTTTCTCCGATACANGCCANNATGACATCAGCATCGGCAGCGGCTTTCACNGCATTGTCGAAATCCACCACAATCTCATCCTGATATGATCCCTTTTCGCTGAATGTCACGGTCGGGACATAATTCACGTTTNCGGCACCGAACTTCTCATTGAGAGCTTCAAGGATGGTATTGTAATCCTTGGCATAGACATCGGACAGATGNCCCTGCCAAGTGTATGACCAGCCTCCNTTCAGTGAGCGCATGGAATTGGCGGTCGGNCCGGTGACGAGTAAGCGTGTGCCGGNGGCTATTGGGAGGATGTTATCATCATTTTTCAGCAGNACCATTGTCTCCGCAGCCCCGTCGAGAGCAGCCTGACGGAATTTGTCGGATGCAAATTCCGGATGATCCTTGAGNGTGGTGTTGGGATGTTCGAACAGGCCGAGACGGTATTTCAGGCGCAACACACGTGAAACCGCATCNTCGATACGGCTCATNGGGATACTTCCTTCATTCACAAGNTCCCGCAGAATAGTGCAGTAATCAACGCTGTAAGGCTCCATTGCCATGTCGATACCTGCATTTATNGCTATGCGGATGGCATCCTTCTTGTCCTTTGCCACCTTTTCGCGNGTGTAAAGATTGTTGATGTCAGCCCAGTCTGTCACGATCATACCGTCCCACTGCAGATCATTCTTGAGCCATTGGGTCAGCAGTATAGGATCGGCATGTACGGGCGTGCCNTTGACAGATGCCGAATTGACCATAATGGTCAGAGCACCGTTCTTAATGGCTTCGAGGTGAGGGGCAAAATGCTTTTCGCGCAGGTCCGAGATGGAAATGTAGGCCGGCGTGCGGTCTTTTCCGGAATAAGGGACGCCGTAGCCCAAGAAATGCTTGACGGATACGGCTATGTGATTGCGGTCGATATGATTGGGATTGTCACCTTGGAAACCTCTGACAGCTGCACCACCCATGAGGGCGTTCACGAGGGGATCTTCGCCATAGTTTTCCCAGAAGCGTGGCCAGCGCGGATCACGTGCGAGGTCAAGGGTGGGGGAGAAAGTCCACGGACAGTCACTCGCACGGGTCTCGTAGGCTGTGATTNCCGCGGCAGTCCGGCATAGACCGGTGTCGAATGAAGCGGCCACGTTGATGTTCTGTGGGAAGAGCGTACCGCCGTTGGTGTAGGTNGTNCCGTGGTTCTGGTCAAGGCCATAGATGCAGGGGATGCCGATGTGTTTCATCGATGCTTCCTGAATCTGCGGGATTAGTTCGTTCCANCCCTGCGCATCCAGACAGTGGGAGGAGGGGGTGTTGAGGATCGAACCAACTTTATACACGCCGAATATCGTATCGACTTTCTCCTTGATGAGCCTGAACTGTCCGTCAGNGCCGGTCTTGCCGATGACGTCGAGTTGCAGTTGGGTCATTTGTCCGATNTTNTCTTCGAGAGTCATTTCCGAGAGNGTGTTTCTGACTTTCTTTTCAATTTCAGGATCTGGGGGAATCACGGGTAGGGTGATTGGGGTGTAGGCCATAGCGGGAAGTGCCATGNCCGTAAGCGAAATAAGGAAGCTACGGAGCATAGTTGAAAAATGAAAAAATAATGACGGTATTACTGTTTGTGTAAGATATTTCTNTCCGGACTCTCAGGATTCCTTGGANGTTGGTTTCTTCAATTCCGGATAGGATATGCGTGAATGGTACATGGTGCGCAGACGCTGTGTGAACACCTCTTTGATCGTGCTTACATCCCTGAAGGATATCGGTGACTCGTTGTGCAGNCCGTCGGCTATCTGTGAATCAATGATCTTGTTGACAAGATTGTTGATTGCCTCCGGAGAGTGNTCCGGCATGGAGCGTGAGGCAGCCTCGATCGCGTCCGCCATCATCAGCAGCGAGGTTTCCTTGGACTGCGGATTAGGTCCGGGATAGCTGAATGAGGCCTGATCNACCGTCTCATCGGGATGGGCGTTGCAATATGTGTTGTAGAAATAGCGGGCCATNCCTGCGCCATGATGCTCTGCTATGAACTGACGTATCATTTTCGGAAGCTTTGCTTTTTCGGCAAGCGCNAGTCCTTCGGTCACATGCCCCGTGATGATTCTTGCACTCTGGATTGGATCAAGGGCATCGTGGGGATTGACTCCGTGCTGATTCTCGGTNTAGAANGCCGGATTNTTGATCTTGCCTATNTCGTGATAGAGTGCTCCGGTCCTTACGAGCTGCACGTTGGCACCGATACGGCTNGCGGCGGCCGATGCAAGGTTGCTCACGGCCATGGAATGGTTGAATGTCCCCGGACATTCCTCTGAAAGTTCNCGCAGAAGCGGGTTNTTGATATCGGATAGCTCCACGAGTGTTACACGCGAAGTGAAGCCATACACTCTCTCCAANAGGAACATGAGGACGTAGCTGAACGAGATGAGGATGGCGTTGATGGCAAAGCAGCCGAACACCCTGCCTTCNGTCTTTGCGAGCGAGCCGGAAAGCATGACTTCCATAGCCACGTAGGACAGTGCGTAGGCAAGGAATATGAGTGCCGCCGTCCGTATGAGCTGTCCGCGGCGTGTNAGGTCTTTGAGTGANTCGATGGCNANNACACCTGCAATGAATTGCAGGAAGATGNACTCAAGCGCGAATGATGAGGTTATGGCGCAGATNAGCACGAGGATGAGGTGGCAGAAATAGGCTGTGCGCGAGTCGAGGAAGATAAGAATCAGGATCGGGACAGCTGTGAAGGGAGTGATGTAGTAACCGTTGATGAACGTGGCCTGCATGGCGAAGGCAAACAGNGTGAATAGTCCGATCAGGCTGATNATGAACACCATCGTGCGGTCATCCTTGAAATAATCCGGACGGAATATATAGAGGTAGGCATAGAGACAGCCGTAGAGGATGAGCATGTAGAGCATCTGTCCGGCTATCGGNTAGTAGTGTTGCGAGATTGTTCCTTTGCCGCGCTCGTTGGAAATCTCCTCGTATGTACGGAGCACTGTCGCGAGNCGGGAGGTAACGATGTCGCCCTTGTCGATGATACGTTCNCCCTGCTGTATCACGCCTATGGGNGCCATGGCCTTCTGATATGCCTCATTCAGCAACCTCTGAGATGTGATGGTGTCCAGCATGATGTTGGGGTGAAGTGTCTGGGACAGTTTCGTGGCAGAGATTGCCTGACGGATATCACGGTTGTCCAACACGCTGTCAAGATGCTCATAGGCACGGAATGCCGACAGGAATCCTGATGTCGGGATACTGATNGCCACATTGTCGTGCAGGAATCTCACGGCCGGGAGTTTGCCGGAATGGATCTTGGTATAGGTCTCACGATCGACGATACCGTTTTCATACACCTTTCGGATCTCCTTTATGATCTGGTTACGTTGATCAGGGGTGATATTCAGNCCGGCAGCGGAGTTGAGGCGGGTTGTGTAGTCGGAGATTATGGTTTTTTCAGCTATGGCATCGCGGACAAACACGGGTTCGAAATGCTTGTCGATACTGTCCTTCACCTTCATGGCACTGACGGAGTCAAGGTGGATGGGGATGTCGAACGGTGCTGTCAGAAGGGAGTAGCTCCACGGACGTCCTTCCTCAAAAGTGTAATGATTCTCGGCGGAACGAGGCAGGAAATAGACGGTGACAGNAACTACAATTATGAAAAGCACTACTCTGAGTGTGAGTTGGCGCGATGGCATCTGATTCATACGTCGAAAATGTTGCGGACAATAGTCCAGATAATGATGGTGAAGAGAATGGAGAGGATGAAGACGCGGGCCGAAAGTATGCGNTGGAGNCGNCTTCCACGCAGTCTTGGAATCCTTGAGAGGAGCAGGAGTCCTATCAAGGGAATTTCGATGATGAAGAGTGCATTATAGGCAAACGCACTTCCAAGATCACCGTGGAGCAGGGCGTGGACAGCCCTCTGCGAACCGCATCCGGGACAGGAGAAACCGGTAAGCATCTTGAAGGCACAACGTGGGTATAGTCCCGACGATGGTTCTGCGAAGAAGTAGAGTGCAAGTAGCCCTGCAGCAATGATGACCGCTANGATGAGGAGGAGTTGACGGTTGGAGGCACAGAAAGGCTCACGGATCATCGGCAGTCAGGTGTGGATTAGAAGAGGCTGCTGAACAGCATGGAGAACGGAGCCCAGATCAGTCCTGCTACAAATGAGATGATGACCCATAGCTGGGCTTTTGACGATGCGTCGAGCGATGCCATGTAGTCACCTCTGTAATATGCCGGAGANACTTTGGCGGCATAGANTATGGCTACGATACCCGTGGGGATACAGCAGCAGATGGTGGCGAGTATGGCCCAGATGAGATAATTGTCAGGCATGGGCGGACGGTCATTGCCATTATTGAATCCATANTGGTTCGGATTCTGCCCGTAGAACTGTCCGTAGGGATTCTGTCCGTACTGCTGGTTGGGATTGTAGGTATTGTTTGCGTAAGGATTTGCGTAGGTTCTGTCTGACCGGTTTCCGGTGAACGACGGTTGATTGTCGGAATCNACTTCTGCATTACCGTTCATTCCTGAAATTATGGCAGCGATTTCAGGGATAGAGCCGGCGGTTGACCAGTCGCTGAGACCTTCATGCCACACAGGGGTTGACGGAGNGAGACCGGGAGTCGCNGCGACTTCGTCGAGTGTCAGTGGACCTTTCTGTACACTGTTTATTATGATCCAGTATTTCATCGGTGAAATTCGGAGAGTTATTTTGAGTGNTTATTGTAATTCTATCATGAAAATGAGGATGTGTCAANATTAATAAATTTCCGGTTGCAGGNCCTGCGTTCGCGNTGGCTNTANTTCAAGCTTAGATNCTTGTCGCAGCAGTTGGAATCCGGCCNGCGNGAACGCAGGCCCTGCAACCGATTTATTTTTTGACACANCGACACATACTTATTTCAGGTACATGAGTACATGTGTGGCATTGACACTGTCGGAACAGTCATTAACGAAAAAACGTCCTGTNGATCAGGGTNGGGGATCAGAAGAATTTGGTCTCCTCACCGAGAATGTCGGAGAGGACGGCGTTGGCCAGACGTGACGCTCCGATTCGGAAATATTCGTTGGTCTCAACCCACTTGTCGCCGAGGACAGTCTTGACGATTGTGTAGTATTTGAGTGCCTCTTCGGTAGTTGACACGCCTCCGGCAGCCTTGAANCCTACCATGCGTCCGGTCTTTTCGTAATATTCCTTNATGCATTCACACATGATGTAGGCCGCTTCGAGTGATGCGCCCTCATATTCCTTACCGGTAGATGTCTTGATGAAGTCCGCTCCGGAGTACATGGCGAGTATCGATGCGTTACGGATATTCTCGGCTGTCTTGAGCGCACCGGTTTCAAGGATGACCTTCATGAGTGAGCTGCGGCATGAATGCTTCATTTCTGAAAGCTGGTCGCACACTTCCTCATAATCCTTGTCAAAGAAGTCACCGAGGTCGATCACAACGTCGATCTCGTCAGCTCCTGCTTCAACNGCCAGACCCACCTCTGCGATTTTTACCTCAATGAAGCTCTGTGCAGAGGGGAAACATCCTGCCACGGATGCGATATCNACATCGGAACATTCAAGCACCGTGCGGACCATAGGAACGAAGTTGGGATAGACGCAGATCGCGGCCACGTTGGGCAGATCGGCNTGCTCGTGGGCAAACGCGTTNACCTTTTCGGTGAAATCCGCTACCGAANGCTGTGAATCAGTTGATTTNAGCGTGGTGAGATCAATAGAGTTGAATATTTTTTTCAGCACTTCGAGTTTGTTGTTCTCGTCGAGNTGCTTTTCAAGAATTTCGTTGACTTTGGCAGCGACTTCGGAATCCGAAGTTGTCACGTGGCTTTCGGAAATGACTTGCTGGTATTTATCCATGATGATTATTTTTTGTTTGGTTTTATAGTTTAGGGTTGGTTAGTAGTCTGGATTTNTNCNGANTGCTCAATTGGGGCTCNCTCTTCGTCGTGCAGCTTCGGATTCGAGGCGTGGCGGGTGGCGTCGCGCTTGGTCTTCTTCTCCATGTTGCGTCGGAACGCTTCGGTCAGATCCACACCTGTCTGGTTGGCGATGGCTGTCAGCACCCANAGCAGATCCGCGAGCTCGTCGGCAAGGGCGTCNGNGTTCTCACCCTTNTTGAACGACTGGTCACCGTAGAGNCGTGNCATGATCCGTGCCACTTCGCCTGTCTCTTCGGCGAGGATGGCCATATTTGTGAGGGGAGAGAAGTAACGCACGCCGATTGTGCGTATCCATTCATCCACCGTCGCCTGTAGCGAACGGAGTGAAATAGAGTCATCNGGAGTGGNGGCTGGATTCATAAGTTCAGGTTCTTGATCTGGAATCTATAACAATGGTCACAGGGCCGTCGTTCACGAGAGCAACCTGCATATCCGCTCCGAAAANACCTTTCTTCACCTCTTTANCCATNAGAATGCCACATTCCGTACAGAACATCTCATAGAGCGGGATTGCGAGATCATGACCTGCAGCGTGGATGTAGCTGGGACGGTTGCCTTTCTTGGTGGATGCGCAGAGGGTGAACTGACTTACGGCAAGCATCTCGCCGCCTACGTCGNCAAGCGAGCGGTTCATGACGCCTTCGTCATCGGAAAAGATGCGCATGGCCACGGCTTTGGCAGCAAGCCAGCGCACATCGTCAGCGGTATCACCTTCGGCAACACCGACAAGTATCATCAGTCCGGGGCCGATGGAGCTGTGCAATTCTCCCCCGATGCTGACCGATGCCTCTCTGACTCGTTGGATTACTAACTTCATAATCCGCAAATTTACAAAATAAATCGGATTGCACATCCCATATAGCCGAAAAAATATGACTACCGGGTGATGACAAATGTGCTTTCGTAGGGCTTTAATGTTAACGGGAGTTTTCCGTCGCCGTCAGGNGCNATATTATCTCTTGAGATGTCAGCCGGATTCCAGCGTTCAGCTTTTACGTAAGGATTNCGGAAGGCTATTCTGTGATCGGTCTCATGATCGCTGTGGTTGTAGATGAAATATATGTCGCCGTAATCTGTCCTGCGATGGAAAAAGAGCGTCCGGTCATCGGGGAGTCCGGCACTCGACAGCGATACGTCGGGGATGATNCTTTCATGGCNCAGACGGTCAGCGACATCTTCACCTTTGTCACATCTGATCACGACAGCTCCGGATTCTTGCAGGGCCGCAATCTGCTTCTCTGCCTCAGGCGAGATGTAGCTCCGGTCCTGAATGATCAATGCCTTGTATTCCATCCAGCCGCTTACCTTTATCACTCCATCGGTCACCGACATCCTGTTCAGGAGGGCATCGGCTGTACAGACATCGAAGTTATAGCCTTCCGGAATTTCAGGTAGTTTATAGCTCATTGTTTTTAATGGAGGATCATCGCCGAGATATATGCACAGATCGACCACCGGAATCCCTATGCGAAGCATTCCGGCACATCGAGCCTGATAGTTCCAGAAATGTCCCGATCTGTCCCAGTCCGGATGATGGCGATGGAACACGTATGGATGGTTGCTTGAGGAATCATCATATTTGCGGTCCATCCAAGGCTGATATGACGATGCACAGACTACGAACTCGTTTATTCCACGGCAATATGCGATATTGGCAATACGGAGAAGTTTGTCCCATGATGTTGAATACGGTGTGTCAGTGAACGCCTCAGCCGAAGCGATGTTGCGGCCATAGAGATGAGCCGACGATGCCGCGTCAAGACAGTCGTAGTTGCCATTGGTCTGATATTCCCAGAATTCGCCCTGAGGTTTCGACGACTTTCCGCGATCCGCTATGTTGTCGGTGAGTATGTTGAGCATAGCCTGTGAGGTATAATCTACGCTGTCCTCCATGCATCGCGCCGCGAATGTGCCGTAAAAGTTGTCAGCGATGGTCGAGGCTACCGTCCGCCTGAAATCAGCCAGTACTCGGTCAGTGTCATTACGTGATCCGACGATGTAGCCCGCGAATGTCGGAATCCACGGCAATATGTCGTAACCGCATACAGTCCTGAAGTTCTGCTCGAATCCTTCCGTCCAGTTCTGGATTCCTGCCTCATGACTGTCCATGCATAGTCCGGCGGGTTTGCATCCGATTGCCGACAGGGTATCAAGAATGGCTTTGAAGTAGTGGCCATAATGAATGTTTGCGGCTTGTGCGGACATGACATCGGCTTCTCGGCCGAGTAGATTCTTGCGCCCGTGTTTGGTTTTCGCACCGGTAGGCACGTAGCCGAAACGTATGATGCGCCATGTACCCTTGCCGACAGGTAGTTCAAGCCTGCCGGTGGAATCAATGTGGCGTGAAATATCGCTCACGCTTGCAGGATCGATGACACCTGTCTCTCCGCCTACGACCGACGGGTATGTGACTTCAGTCCGCAGACCGGATTTCACTTCAGGATTGTCCGTGATGTCTCTCGTGTGAAGCGCGATATCGCTTATGGTGAAGGATCTGTAGGTGGAATCATTGCCATTCCAGTTGTGAAAGTGTAGCTGTAGATGATCTGCCTTGACGGCTGGGAAACTTATGCTCCTCACACGTGATTTATGCCCGATATTACTTTCGATCGGCAGGAGGTCAGCAGCTTTATGCCAAGACCTGCCGTCGGTAGAGTATTCAAGCTGTCCAAGTGGCGGATACTCCTTGTATTTTGCTCCGAAATATCGCGGCTGAGGTTTGCCGGGAATATTCATTGAGCCGGTAGAGCCTTTTCCACGGGGCGTGACGCTGTAAGTGATACCGCGCAATGCGATCTGTTTTTCGGGTGAAAGATCTATGTTGGTTGAAAGGTCTATGATAGTGTCGTTGCTCCTTACCGTGATGGGTTCTGAAAACGGTCTCAACGGATTATAAACAGGCTCATCGGGGAAGATTACAGTGGCAATGTCCCTGAAGTGAGGGTCGGCGACCGATAAATCGAGATTGATGACACCTTCTGTATCCATTGTTATCAACGTGTCGGTGAATGTAGTTTTTTTCATCGAAAGTTCAGGTGTTATCCACGGTCCGCCCGCGACATAACCGTTGCTTGCAGCGATTTCAAACGTCAGTCCGTAATGCTTTGCTTTAAGGGCTGCATATTTGAGCATCTCCCACCATTCATCCGACATGGATTCTGCTGTTCCCTGTGCTTTGCCGTGAACCTGATCGTAGAAAACAACTCCTCCGATCCCTTTGTCACTGAACGCCTTGAGATCCGCGTCGATACCCTCCTTTGTTGTGACGGTCTCACCGTGAAACCACCAAAGTTTGGTCCGGCAGCTGTCGGGCGGACTTACAAACTGATCCCACAGAGTATCGGCGGCAGAAACAGATGAGGCTATGGAAATTAATGAAATTAATATGGCGGATGATATGAAATTCTTCATGATGTTCGCAGGGGTTAGATCTATCTGGGGTATTAGCTCAATTTTCGGTCGTTTTCAGCAGGCAAAATTAGTAAATAACGTCCATGAAATGAAATTTTGCTCCGGCGTAAGGAATATTTCTCATGGGATAGTGAACTGAATTCGTGAAGTTGACGTTAATAGGATATACGTCAACTATTGTTTTATGAAAGGGAAATCAAGATTGTTAATGGTGTTAGCAGCGTTAGGTCCCTTGGGCTTGTCGGCTCAAGGGATTGCTGACGTTGTGGCAGGTCTGGAAAAGACAGGCTGCTACGAAGCTGACGCGAGTTTCAGCGTCTCGCTCCCCCAGAGCGAGAGCGATGTGGTCTATAATGTAAAGCTGTCGTCAGCTCCGGCTGTCGGCGACAAACTCTCGCCATGCGGCTATGTCACCGAGTGGACTCTCGACACTCCTTCAGGACCTGTCAAGGGTTTTTCGGCCTATTTTGACGGACATCATTACCGTTACCGCAACGAGCGTCTGCAGGAATATCATACCGAATGGGATTCGATACCGTTCATGCCGCGAGGCAACTCTGCCGGTGTGCAGGCTTCAGCGCAGTTCACGGATCTCTATCCGGCCTTTATCGCGCAGGAGCTTACGGCTATGGATAAGGATTCGCTCTACACCGTAAGCGTTAATCCTAACGCAATGTTTGACGGACGTAAGGCCATTGAGATCAAGTCGGTCATGAAGGTTAGTGATGTCACCGCCATGGAAAAGCGTTTCTTCTTCGATGCGTCCAGCATGCTTCCACTGCGTATCGACACTGAGAGTAATCCCGGTCAGATCACCGAACAGTCAATGCTTGTGACTTACCGTTACCCGGCTGAAATGCACTGTCCCGAACTCAGCGAGACAGCTCTGACAGAAAGCTATCCGGAGGTGTTCGAGAAGTACAGGGAAAACAATTTCCGTATAGAGAACCTTGCCGGAACGCAACTCCCGACATTCTCGCTCCCGACAACGACAGGTGAACGTTACACGTATCATCGCGGCGACAGTTTCGCCTCTCCGACGGTGATCGCGCTGCTTGATCCGACTGCCGGTTTCAATGTCGAGCTTGTGAGTGCGGTCCGCGATGCAGTGGATCGTCTCCCGTCACAGACCGATGTTATATGGGTGTTCAACTCAACCAACATCGATGCCATCGAGGGCGTGGTGAGTGCTATCCGTCCGGGCGAACATCTGCTCATAAACGGAAAATCGCTTGCCAGAGACTGCGGTGCGGCCTCACTTCCGGTCGTGATTATGGCCGATAGTAAAGGAAAAGTAAAAAATGTTGTGCTCGGATTCAACAACGAGCTGGGTAATGTTGTTTTACAAACGATGGCTCTTGTGGATTAACCTGCACCTGTGGCCATAGATCCTGAAAATCAGATAAAGAAAACTAAAAAACAGATATATTTTATGGAAACCGTATTTTTTAAAGGTCAGCCGTGTCACACCTACGGCACCGTCCCCTCGATTGGTGAAACCGCTCCCTGCTTCCATCTTGCCGGAGCTGATCTTTCACAGCTCATCTGCACTGATTTCGCAGGTAAGCGTGTAGTCCTCAATATCTTCCCCAGCCTTGACACAGAAGTCTGCGCACGCAGTGTCCGCCGTTTCAACGAGGAGGCTGCCAAGCTGGATGACGTAGTGGTTATCTGCGTGTCCATGGACCTTCCTTTCGCTATGGGTCGTTTCTGCACCATCGAGAATATCAAGAACGTACTTTTCGGTTCTGCTTTCCGTTCACCCCTCTTCGGTCAGAAGTATGGCGTGCAGCTCGTGGATGGTCCTCTTGCAGGTCTGCTCACCCGTTGTGTCCTTGTGCTTGACGAGAACCGTCGCGTGATCTTCCGCGATCTCGTAGAGGAAATCACCAATGAGCCTGACTACGATGCAGCTCTCAAGGTGCTCCGCAAGGAAGAATAAAAACTTTCGAGACATTATTACAGCCGGATAAATTATAGGGAAAGCCGGATACTGCGTGGATGCGGTATCCGGCTTTTATTGCACGAGGAAATTACTGACAGCTTTAGTACTCGCTGAACCGCTGGGGTTTGATGACGAACCCGACACGGATGGTGGAATGAAATTCACGGTAGGCGAGCAGGCCTTCTCCGTAGCCGTTGTAATACTGGACGAAGAGATACTGGTTGTCGCGCGGGAAGATGCGGTAGTTGAATTCAACGGTGGTGTTGTAGTTCAGATTCCAGCCTTTGCGCTTGACGAGATTGACAGCCAGACCCATGCGCCCGCTCGGCGAGTTGAATGCTGTGCCGATCTGATATATGCCGCAATAGTCGAGAATGTCGCGGTTTTCTGATCCATCGACGATCGGTAGCCAGATCTTGCTGTGGACGAGAAGCTGCGGGTCGATCATTATGCTTCCCGCAATGCTTATTCGGTTCCATGACCGTGATGCCGCGCCGTCGCGTCCGTTTGATTCATGTTCGGCGATCAGGCTTACCTTACCGACATAGCGTCCCTTGACGAACAGAGGTTTGGTGAGACCGATACCGGGATTGAAATTTAGGTCTGTCATGGGGAAGGAGTCCTCTAGTACGTTCCAGAAGCATTTCTGAGTGTAGAAAAGGTAGAGGTATGTCCCTAAGGGAAGGGTGCTTCGGGTGAGGCGTTGGGAGATCGAGATCTGGAATTTGAGGTTGGAGTTCTCGCGTGTGATACGTTGGCCCACCGGACAGCCGAATATGAAGTAATTGTCCTTGTAGAGGCCGAAATACGGGCCATCGTCAAACGCCCGTCGCACACTGTCGTTGTCGATTTTGTCATTAGTGACGGTGACGATCTGCGCATGGCTTCCGGTCATGGAGGCAATCAGAATGAAGATGCCCGCAAGGCAGAGACGCATAAAGGCTTTCATCGGTTAATGGGGACCTGTTTTAAAAGTTGATGAATGTGGATGCAAATATACACAAAATTTAGTAATTTTGCGCCCATGCGCTACCTTCATATCTTAATATTGTGTCTTGTACTGCTGACAGGGTGCGGCAATGACGAGGAATTTGTGATCAACTGCGAAATCCGTGGCCTTGGCTCGACGGGTGTGGAGATGTATTACACCACGCGCTCGCTGCAGCATTCGGCCTTTCATCCTGTCGATGGTAAGGTCACCCTACGCGGTGTAGCGGCTGACCCGACGCTTGTTGAGGTCTTCACGATGGACAATGAGCCTCTGTTTGCATGTGTGGTGAGCAACGGTGACCATATCAACGTGAAAATGGATCTCGAAAATCCATCGACCCTTAAAATCAAGGGTAACGATGCCTCCGAACAGCTCGGCAGCTTTGTGGCGGCAAATGATTCATTGTTGCGTAGCGGTGACGTAGCGGCTATCAACCGCCTCGTGGCCGATGTGGTGCGCGATTATCCTGACCGCATATCATCAGCAGCGTTGCTTGTGACACGTTTCTGCGCACGAGGTTATGAACTTGAGGCGGACTCGCTCATAAATATCCTGAAACCTTCCGCGAGAGCCAATTGGGTTATGGGTGCATATCCCGGACTTGTCGGTGAGCAGGTCTCGTCAGCGGCCCGCGGTAATGTCAGGTCGATGACCATTCAGACGGGACGCTATGAGGGACGCGACACCATGATCCACTACTGGCCGTCTAACCAAAGCTATAGCCTCATAGTAGTTACCGGCCAAGGGAAGGGCGACAGTGTGCGCAGTGTGCTCAAGGATCTGACGGCCAAGCTTCCTCTCCGCAGATTCAAGGCTCTTGAGATCGCCGCTATGGGCGACAGCAGTTCATGGACCGCGTCGGTCGGACGAGATAGTGCCGACTGGATACAGGCGTGGCTGGCCGGAGGCGTGGCCGCTCCTGTCATTAATTCACTTCAGATTCCTTCCGTGCCGTTCTTTATCGTTGCTGACAGTACCGGTAAGCAGATTTATCGCGGTTTCTCTGTCAAAGTGGCTCAGGATACGATCACTAAGCGTCTCGCGCAGTTCATGAAGGAGGATAAGGATTCGGTCGGTGGCGATGAGAAGCCGGTGGCCGCTCCTGCGACACCCGAAGCGAAGTCCGTCCCCGCTAAGCAATCATCTGCCGCTCCGTCGGCTACCAAACCTGCATCTGTGAACCGGTCCGGATTACGCCGACGTGTGGAACTCCCTGACGGCGACCGCCCTGAGCGCGTGACCGATAACAAGATAAAGACCGTCAAGAAAGCCGACGCGAAAGCTATAAATTAGCCCGGCCGGCTACAGACCCGGATTCAGGGTGCTTTATGCATCACGCGGGCAATAAGGAGGGGATTTTATCGTTGATAGATAGTAGATAACTACTTATCAGTATCTCTTTTGATTTTACGATGAAAACACTCCTCCGCATAATTTTTGCTTTCGTGGTCCTTTCGGCTTTTTCAGGCTGTATAGAGGACGGTATCGACAACTCACCTTCGGCCCAGCCCGAATTTTCGGTGGATACTCTCCGCCTTGGTGTCGTGTTTACTGACCAGCCCACGCCTACAAGCCGTTTCATGGTCTATAACCGCCACGACAAGATAATCAGTATCAGCAATATCTCCCTGCGTAATCCCGACGGAGCGTTCCGTATCAATGTCGATGGCTTTTCGGGCTCTACATTCTCAAATGTGGAGATACGCCCCAACGACTCGATCTATGTATTTGTCGAGGCGACATTGCCCGCTAATGGAGTCCCCTCGCTAACCGATCTGAACGAGATGATTGATTTCACGACCAACGGAGTCACCCGTAGTGTCGTGATCAATGCGTCCGGACAGGACGTGGAGCGTATGCGCGGAGTCATCGTCGAAAGCGACATGCGTCTCGACGCGGCATATCCTTATCAGGTATTCGACTCGCTCGTTGTAGCTCCCGGTGCGACGCTTACAATCCCCGAAGGCGTGACGCTTCACTTCCACGACAAGGCTTTCATGCGAGTGGAGGGAACTCTGATAACACATGGAACTCCGGAACGTCCCGTCAACATGGCCGGTGACCGTACGGGCAACGTCGTGGCCGATATTTCATTTGATCTCATGGCCTCGCAGTGGGAGGGGGTGGTGTTTGCTCCCGAAAGCCGTGGCAATTCCCTCAGTCATACGGTGATCCGCAATACCGTCAGCGGAGTCGTGGCCGATTCGCTCTCGCAGGTCACTATGCTCAATTGCCGTCTGCGCAATAGTGCCGGCTATTCTCTTGTTGGCCGTTATGCCGACATCGCTCTGACAGGATGTGAGGTGGCGGAGGCTGCTGACGGAGTCATGGCTCTCGTGGGGGGCAAGGCACGTATTGCAAACTGTACGTTTGCCAACTATTATCTATTCGCGGCACTGCGCGGTGCGGGGGTGCAGTTATATCATCTCAATGCCGATAACGACGTCGAGTCAGGGATGCCCTACATGGATGCTGATTTCACCAATTGTATTTTCTATGGCAATGGCACGGATTTCTACCCCTCTGACCTGACGGGCAGCGCAGTGACGGTGCGCCGTTCGCTACTGAAGAGCAACGGAAGCGATGACGCGAATTTCGTAGATTGCATCTGGGGTGAGGATCCTCTCTACTTCACTGTCCGTTCGGACTATTATTTCGATTACCGCCTCCAGCCCGAATCACCTGCACGTAATGTCGGCTATGCCGCTTTCGTGCCTGCCGACGGTGACCGTGACTTCTATGGAGTCGAGCGCGGAGCAATGCCCCATCTCGGAGCTTATCAGGCGGAGAAAACGGAGTAGGTAACCGTCCCGTCAATCATCCATAGACACGACAATCATTGCTGATGATTGTGTGATGGACACCTATTGCGGTATGATAATATAAATTGGTTTGTAGGGACGCGGCGTGCCGCGTATGCCGGATAGAATACATCAGCCTGAAGCTTTGGCTATAACTATTTCATTCGGCATACGCGGCACGCCGCGTCCCTACAATACATTGAAGTTCAGATGATTCGTTGCTTGGGGTAGTTGCTGATTACTCTTATAGGTATGCCTGAATCGTTGGTTGATACTCTCAGGCTCTAAATATCCGGTCTGTCAGAAAGAATATTTCAGGGTAACTAAAAATTCAATCGGTCGGAGGGTGAACGAGTAGCTGTAGAGATCGGAGTCGGAGAAATAGCTGTAGGAATAACTGCGGCTGTTCGTAAGATTCTTTCCGCTCAACTCTAAGTCGAAATGTCCGGCGTGATACCTCGCGCCAGCCCCGAGAAAGAAACAGTCCCTCGTGCCGCCTTGTCCCACGGTTGCCTGATTCCAGTAGATCTGCGAATAGATCTCGACCGCGCTTACCGGATGGACTGACAGCGAACCTTGCGCAATGATGTCGTTAAGATCACTGCGCATACCGAGAGCGGTTATTTTCTGGACTGATGACTTGTACCACGCGCTGACGGCCAGATCTACCGCACCGTTGAACGGCGTGCTGCTTATAGCCCCGTGGAGGGAATAGATGATGTTTCCCACCCGATATGGATTCTCCTGTCTCAGGATTTTCCGCCGGATTGAATTGACGTTTCCATCCAGTGTGAAGGTCGTGCGCCACGGACGCACGTTTTTCGATAGTGTAAGCCCTAAGTTCAGCATGGCGCTGCGGTTGCGGCTGTTCGCCACGAGTGAGGAAACCTCGTCCGGAGTTACGTTGCTTCCGGTGATGCGGTTATTGTGACCTGAACGGTAAAGCCCGGTGAAAGTTATGAAAACAGCCTTTATCGGATCACGGAAATAGAGGTTCGTGGCCGCGCTGTAGCTCTCGCTTTCGTTCAGCAGGCCGGTGCCGAATGTGGTTCGTTGACGGTATGTGGTATAGACGGGATTGGTGATGAAGTCGCGGATGTCGCCGAGGCGCGTGTTGCGCGACAGGGTCAGTGAACCGCGAAGGCGCGCGGTCGGTTTGTAATTGACGGTCGTCCTCAATCCGAAGTCTGTCTTGTTGACGGGATATTTCTTATCCGTCAGCCGGTCGGAAAACTTCATGGTCGTCAGTGTCAGCGGCACCTGAACCTTGACGTTGAAACGCACGTCGGGTCTGTAGGTGTAGTGAGGTTCTAAAACAGTCTTCAGGTCATAGCCTCTTATATCGTTGGCGAAGCCCGATGATCCGGCGGTGAAACGGGATTTGAACGTATCGTAGGCCGAATCGAAATTCAGATTGACTCCGAGGGTCGATACCCCGGCCAGCGTCCATGCATAGCCTATCTTCTCCGATGTCGTGAATGCAAGCGCGCTTCCCCGCTGTACAAGTGTGGAAGTCGCGTCACTACTTGCATTTATGCGGCTGACAGGTGTGTTGACCACGGCGATATTTGAATTGAACGAGACGATGTTGCGTCCGCTGCGGAGGGTCATGTCGAGCGTATTGGCGAAATTATAGTCATCGGTGCGCGATGTCTGCCTGACGTCCCCGGAATTGAATATCGAATAACTATTGTCGGCGAAGCGTCCGCGAAACGAGAATCTGTCCCCGATGAAGCGCGTCGGGGCATTTTCCTCGATCTTCATGCTGAACTTTGCTTCCTGCGAATGCGGTCGGCTCTCCACCCTCTCGTAGAATCTGATCGCAGGATCTTCGCTGTTGGTGTAGGTGATCGATTCAGTGTTGATCGTCCGGTTATCCTCGTCAGTGTAGTCTGCCGTGAAGTTGAGTTTGCCATACTGCCCCGTCTTGCTTATGGTATTGACGGAGGCCGTCACCGCCCTGTTGTCAAAATATCTTTCCGACGGGATCTTCGCGCTCCCGAACGGCATATCACCGTAGAGCTTGCTTGCGATCGAGGCCTCGTCTCCCGGCTCTGTGATCAGCGATCGGGTCTCGTTGCTGTAGGAATTTCCCCAGTTGTTGGCCTTTGCGGTGACAAGTACCTGCATCGAGGGTGCTATGAACATCCCGAACCCTTCGCCGAGCCATTTCATGTCGCCGTTGTCATCGCCTCCCGCGCCTCCTTTGACGTTGCCGATTGGCTTCAGCATACTTTTCTTCTTCATTTTTAGGTTGAGGGCGGCTTTGTTGGAAAAATCGACATCTTTCAACACCTGTTTGGGCTGATGGTTCTCATAGATATCGACAGCAAGAATATCGTCGGGCGAGATGTTGCGTGTGGCGATCGTGTAGCGTCCTGACACTACGTCGAGCCCTTCGATATAGAAGCGGTTGATTCTCTCGCCGTTATACGAGATTCCGCCCTTGTCATCGACATCCACACCGGGGAGTTTTTTGATCACGTCCTCGATATTACGGTCGGCTTTGCTCCGGAACGATGCGACATTGTATGTCAGAGTGTCGCCCCGACTCTTTATGGGTGGTATCTTCACCACCACTTCTTTCAGTTCGAGCGGTGCTTCATCGAGGACGACTTTCATGCCGTCCTTCACGCCGTCGATGGTGAGGGTTTTTGTCGAGAATCCGAGGAACGCAAAACTGACCTTCCAGTCTTTACCGGGAACTCCTGTGAAATTGAGCTTGAAATTACCCTCGCTGTCTGTTGAGCAGAATGCCACGGTCTTTCCGTTGCTGTCCGACATCTTCACCACAACTCCCACAAGCGGTTCGCCGGCCGCATCATCAACCCGGCCACTCACTTTCCAAGGGACAGCAGCCCATACTGCGGCAGATAGCAGTATCGCCAGCAGTATGATCGATATGCGTTGGATGGAGAGCATGTTGCTATAAGTTTTTTGATCTGTGTTTCAGTCTTTCTCCACAGGATTGTAGAACAGACGGCGTTTGGTATGGGTAAAGGGACTTCCATCGGGATTTACCGCTGCCGGAAATTCATTGTCGAGAAATGCCACTACATCGGTTTTATAATCAAGCATGGTTTTATTGAATGTCTTTCGGTCCGTTGGCATCATGAGAGACCATGCTTTATAACCGAAGTTCCGGGTGTTCTTCCTCAATTGTATCGCTTCAATTACATGCTCCTTATCGGTATCCTCGATTTTTAATATCAGCCCCGGTAGTCCTCCGAATTTCAGAGGTCCGTTGTCAACCGGGATCTCTTCACTGTACCAAGCGATCCATTTCCTCCCCCTGAACTCAGTGGTAGCTTTGCTGCACTTGTAACCGCATATTTCATCGGTCTCATCGAAATATGTCCAGTTGAATGTCGGGATATTCTCTTCATAGACATAGTGGTCCGTGAATATAGTCTCAAAGTGTTTCAGTTTTCCCGAATTGAAGTCCTTGAGCGTCTCTGTGAATGAAACGCTTCCGATTCGTTTACGCAATTTATCATAATCGTTCTTGCTGATACCTGCCGGATAGTCAGTTGCTATTATTGAATCCCTGACATATTTCGGATAGGATCCATACCGGCTTGCTTTGCGGCCGATTTCAAGAATCTCGTCATCTATTCTTGTCTCATTAAAAAATGGATCGTGGATACAATGCTCATAGACACACTCCAAGAAGCTCGTATCAACTGTTTGCCTTTTGCCAAGACGTGCAAGCTCTGATCCGCTTACTTTATCATCCGATGGACTGTAGGCAGAAAGATGACTGATTGAAAGTGTCAGGAGTAATAGAACGCTAACAATAAATTTCATAGGTGATTCATTTTATGAGGTTGTGCCAAATTTAATGATTATTGTTGACACAACCTCATTGAAAGTAGATGGATAGTCTGTCCAACGAGTATTAGTTGCCACCGCTGGGTCTCGTCGAACCACACACAGCAATATCAATTGCGTCATAAAAGCACTCTGCCTCCTCTTCATCATCGAAGGCTTCACGGTCAACGGTTGTAACCTTGATGCCACACCATGTTTCATAATATTCATCGGCCATGGCAATTGGAGCAGCAGCTAAAGATAGTACTGCAGCAAGACAAATAATAAATTTTCTCATTGTTGGGAATTTTAGTTGGTGTTTGAATTAAATCTCTTGTGGCCACTAAGAGGTTTAAATGATTGTTTCTGAGTTAATACTTCAATAGACCTTGGAAAATTTGATTTTCGTTGGTTTGGCATATAATGGAGTATTCTCCTATAGATAAAATTGGGATAATTGCTTCGGGCTGCAGATTTGTCACCACGCCTTCCCAGATAAGAATATCATTTTTCGTTATACTTACATCTAAGAAGCTGATATCGGAAGGTAGTACAAATGAAATATGACTAACTGAGTACCGGCATTCTATAAATATACCCGAAGGCATACGCGGTCTCTCCTTATTTTTAGGAACTAAGATTGCTACTGATATTTCATCCGTAGTCTTATTATCTTCTCCATTTACTACGATAGAAGAAAGTAGGAGAAAAACAACAAGCGATATTCTAAATAGATAGTGTAACATTTGATATTTTTGATTTTAGACATCGCAAAGATATAGGCTACGAACCATAACACCAAATTTTTGAAAGGAATTTTCTTAGTCATGAAAAATAGCAACATATTGGTATATAGCAGTTTATAAAATGACTAATTCATTGGTTTTAGTCATTTTGTAATACTGGCATACAAATATATGCTGATCAATGGTTTAATTATATGCCGGGAAATATTTCAAAGATCCATTTGACTAAGCATTTCTATCTTCTAAGGCATAACGTCGATATATAATGCACGGTTAGCACCCATAAAATTTCTGAATTTCTCTTTAAGTCGCTTACGATGGTTATAGATAAACATCCTGTCATCTTCTTTTTTTAATAGTAAAGCAACCGTAGGAATTGAGAATCCAAGACGCGATAACAGGAATATTGTATAATCTATGTTTTTCAGCCGAGGAAAATCATGGCGGAGTTTTGTCATTATCCCACCATATCTGTAATTTGCATATTCCTCCAGTTCACTCATCTTCTCATCGCATGTAAACGAGTCGATCAGTGCTTCTACACTTTCGGAAATTTTTTTACGGACGTCTGCTGTAGGTTCGCGTCGGAAATTTCGGCATAATATATCAAATTCACTGAAATATTTTTCAAGCAGAACCAGCGAGTGTTGTTGGTCCAGCTGACGTTCTTTCTCAGGAGTCGTACTGATATCCTCAGTCTGAGACAGGGCCTTGTCTAACTCCGATGAAGTTTCTGCAAGGAGAATACGCAGCTCGTTACCCATAGTCAAGTATTCATCAATCAACATTTGCTGGCGAAGATGGCGTCGGCGAGCATATATGCCAAGCAGGCCGATTATGGATACGGCAATTATACAGATTATAAATGTGAGTACATGGGCGTTCCTTAAATTTATTTTCTCGATGTTCTCCTTATAACGGTGATAATCTGTCAGTGAGCCCGCTAAATTCTGATGGCGCGATTCCTTCAAGGATCTGTTTGTATCCTTGTTTATTACCCTCATCATGTTGATGGTCTGCGAAGCAGAATCGTGTGCCATATACCACTGACATTGAAGCCAGTGGCTAATATCTGCCGTCAATTCTTTCGAGGTAACGAGTTTTGAGACATCGCCGACAAGATCATCCGTCCTATGCATACGCAGACATATGCCATTATAATAAGCAGAATCTGAAACCCTTGCAGTAGGGAGCGGTAAGATTTCACGAAAAGTATTGCCGGCTGCCGTAAGACTGTCAAGTGCTAAATACCCTAACCCGATTATTTCCAATACCTGTCGTTGCAATACATCATCGCCATAGATTTTTGCTGTATCAAGTAGCTCTGTACTCATCTGTCGTGCAGTTGTATAATCCTCATTAGCGTGGTAGGCATTCGCAAGATCATAAAGCGCATAATGAATAAATGGTGTCCTGCCGGTCTGGCGGAAATTGTCCAATGCTATCTGGGCAAATTCCATCTGCTCCTTTGCACAATAATTGTCCTCATAGATATCGCTTATCCTCCTTGCTGTCATTCCGATCCAAAATTTATCGTCGAGATCACAGGCGAGGTCATAGGCCCGGAACGAGGCTATCAGGCTTTCAGCGTAGGCTTTACGGTAATATTCCACTCCTGCGAGATAGTAGAGCGACTTCATCAGGCGCAACTTGTCGGAGGAATCCGAATAGTAATCGACGGCAGGCTGTATGAGCGAATCGGAGGTGACATCGACGTAGTTTTTATCGAGTGCCTGCGTCATGAGCAGGCCGTAGAGAGCGTGTTGCCGGTCCGAACGCAGGTCATCCTTGCGAATGGATTCGAGAAGTCTGAGTGCGGAATCGGGGTGGGCTTCCATGACGCTTTCAGCCGCCGTCAGCTGCCGATCTACGGAAGATGTTGGCGAACAGGACGCTAACGCAAGAGCCAATATGAAAAGGACAATCTTATGCATCGGAAGGCGAGAGTTTATTTGCTGTCAAAGATAGGGATTTTTGCCGGAAATTTCGTAAATTTGCCTCAAAAGATGAAATATCCCATCCAAAGCACCGATAATCATGATAAACAACGACGATATTGCCTCTGAGAATGTTGAATTCATCGCTGAAAACGGCGGTAACGGCCTTGACAATGAAAAAGCTAACGAAACGCAGATTGCAGCAGACTACAGCGAGGACGATATAAAGACCCTCGACTGGAAAGAGCATATCCGCCGTCGTCCGGGCATGTATATCGGCAAACTCGGTGACGGTTCTAACTATGACGACGGTATCTATGTCCTGATCAAGGAGGTGCTTGACAATGCCATCGATGAATACATGATGGGTTTCGGCAAGCAGGTTACGGTGGATGTGGCCGACGGGACGGTGACAGTGAGGGACTACGGACGCGGTGTCCCTCTGGGGAAACTTGTGGATGTGTCGTCGCGCATGAACACCGGCGGTAAATATGACTCCAAGGCTTTCAAGAAGTCGGTGGGTCTCAACGGTGTCGGTATCAAGGCCGTCAATGCACTCTCGACGGAGTTTTTCATCGCCAGTGTGCGCGACGGACAGCGCAAAAGTGTGCTCTACCACTGCGGGGATCTCGTCGAGGAGAGCGACATCGAGCCTACCGACGAGCCTAACGGAACATTGGTCCGTTTCACACCTGATGCAAGCATATTCCGCGACTATGCCTATCGTGACGATTTCATCGTCCCGCTGCTGAAGAACTACACGTTCCTCAACACCGGATTGGCGATGGTGTTTAACGGCAAGCGTTACATCTCACGCAACGGTCTGCTCGACCTGCTGAAGGACGCGATGACCACCGAGCCACTCTATCAGCCCATACATCTGAAGGGCGAGGATATAGAGATAGCCATCACCCATGCCAATCAGCGCGGCGAGGAGTACTACTCGTTTGTCAACGGTCAGCACACCACTCAGGGTGGCACTCACCTCACGGCTTTCAAGGAAGCGGTGTCGCGCACGATCAAGGAATATTTCAAAAAGGATTTCGATTACTCCGACATACGCAACGGCATGATTGCCGCCGTCTCGATCAAGGTCGAGGAGCCGGTGTTCGAGTCGCAGACCAAAACCAAGCTCGGAAGCCGCGACATGGGTCCCGACGGGCCGACGGTGGCGAAATTCGTCGGCGATTTCATCAAGACGGAACTTGACAACTATCTCCACCGCAACACTGACATAGCCGACGTGATCCTCAAGAAGGTTCAGGAGAGCGAACGTGACCGCAAGGCTATGGCCGGCATAACGAAGCTTGCCCGTGAGAAGCAGAAAAAGGCGAATCTCCACAACAAGAAGCTGCTTGACTGCCGCGTGCACCTCAATGACATCCGTGGCGACGAGGAAAAGAAGCTCGCCTCTTCAATCTTCATCACCGAGGGTGACTCGGCTGCCGGATCTATCACCAAGATCCGCGATGTGTGGACTCAGGCCGTGTTCTCGCTGCGCGGTAAACCAAAAAATTCCTACGGTGTCCCCGCCAAGATCCTCTATGAGAACGAGGAGTTCAATCTTCTTCAGGCTGCCCTCAACATCGAGGAGGGTATCGACGGGCTGCGCTACAACAAGGTCATAATCGCTACGGATGCCGATGTGGATGGAATGCACATCCGTCTGCTGTTGCTGACGTTCTTCCTCCAGTTCTTCCCCGACATGATCAAGAAAGGACATCTCTACGTGCTCCAGACTCCGCTCTTCCGTGTGCGAAACCACAAGACTACCAAGCGCGGTGCGCGTGGCGGATCGTCGGCGCAGGACGATACATATTACTGCTATACGGACGAGGAGCGCATTGCGGCCATCGAAAAGCTCGGTGACAATGCGGAGATCACACGATTCAAAGGTCTCGGTGAGATCTCGCCTGAGGAATTCCGTGGTTTCATCGGCCCTGACATGCGTCTTGACCGCGTGACGCTGCGCAAGGAGGATGCGGTCGCTGAGCTTTTGGAGTTCTATATGGGTAAGAATACTATGGAACGTCAGAACTTCATCATCGAGAACCTCGTGGTGGAGGATGATTCTGAAATCGGTTGATGGCTGCTATGAATACTATACTTTTTCCCGGTTCGTTCAATCCGTTTACCATCGGGCATCAGTCGCTCGTCGATAGAGTGCTCCCGCTTTTTGACCGCGTGGTCATTGCTGTCGGTGTCAATTCCGAGAAACGTACAGGGTCATCGGTCGAGGAGCGCATCGAAGCCATCCGGCGACTTTATGCGGATGAGCCAAAAGTTAGGGTGATCTCCTACACAGGTCTGACTGTGGATGCCTGTAAGCTCGAAGATGCGCGCTGGATGCTCCGTGGAGTCCGATCGACGGTAGATTTCGAATATGAACGTACTCTTGCCGACATCAACCGCCGGATATCCGGTATCGAAACGCTCGTGCTGTTCACGCTTCCGGAGTATTCTTCGGTTTCATCATCGGTTGTGCGCGAACTGAAGTCATACGGTTATGATGTGAGCGAATATTTACCTGATTCAATTCATAAATCATAAATCATAATACACTTTCTAATCCTTTGCCTTGGATGATTGGCTTTTTGTCTGGTAATATTTCAAGGTTACTGTGCGTTAGGTTTAGGGATACAGACAAAAGACAGATATATCTGAGATCATGACATATAGTCATACATATAATAATCACACATACAATAATATTAGTCACACATACACTTATATCAATATGAAGAAATTACTTACCGTCATTGTGCTTGCCGGTATTGCTGTCTCGGCTTTCGCCCAGTTGCAGTTCACTCCGGAGCGCAAGTTGCGTTATGCGGAGCAGATTATCGAGAATTATTATGTCGATAATGTCGATACTACCAAGATAGTGACAGAAGCGATAGTGGCAATGCTCAAGACACTCGATCCTCACTCCACTTATTCATCTCCGGAGGAGACCAAGGAGCTGACTGAACCGCTCGAAGGCAACTTCTCAGGCATCGGTATCCGTTTCCAGATGGTCAATGACACGCTCTATGTCATCGAATCGGTGGCCGGTGGCCCTTCAGAGAAGATGGGTATTATCCCCGGAGACCGTATCATTGCCTGCAACGACACGGTCATAGCCGGCGTGAAGAAAAAGAATACCGACATCATGAAGGTGCTCCGTGGCCCTAAGGGAACGGTCGCCAACCTCAAGGTGCTCCGCAAGGGCACGGCTGAGCCGTTGGAATTTCGTGTCGTGCGCGACGATATACCCATCTATAGTGTCGAGGTTGCCTATATGGTCAATGATTCGGTAGGATATATCTCCCTCAGCCGTTTTGCCGAAAATACGACAGAGGAGGTGAAGGAGGCTATGAATAAGCTGCGCGGTCAGGGTATGCGTCATCTCATATTCGATCTTACCGACAATGGTGGCGGCTACATGCGCCCGGCCACTGAACTGTCGGAGATGTTTCTTGATAGGGGTGACATGATCGTCTATACCGAATCTCCTAAAAACGGCACTTCGGAGTATGTGGCCGAGACCCGTGGCGATTTCCGCGACGGACGCGTGGTGGTGATGGTCAACCAGTATTCCGCTTCGGCTTCCGAGATCCTTTCGGGCGCGCTTCAGGACAATGACCGCGGAGTGATTGTCGGCCGTCGCACGTTTGGCAAAGGACTCGTACAGCGTCCCTTCCCGTTTCCTGACGGTTCAATGATGCGTCTGACAGTCTCGCGTTACCACACACCGTCGGGCCGTTGCATCCAGAAGCCTTACGTCGATGGTGATGACGAGGCTTACCGTCTCGACATGCTCAACCGCTATAACTCCGGTGAATTCATGAGTGCCGACAGCATCCATCAGTTCCCTGACTCGCTGAAATTCTACACCAAGCGTCTCCATCGTCCCGTCTATGGCGGTGGCGGCATCATGCCGGATAAGTTCGTTGCCATCGACACCACCATGTATTCCGACTATTACCGTGATCTCATAGCCAAGGGCGTGATCAATAATTTCTGTGTCAATTATGTGGATAAGAACCGTGCGGAGATCAAGAAACTTTATCCTACGGATAATGACTACGTGAAAAATTTCCCCGTGACCGCCGAGCTGATGCAGGGAGTCATTGATCTCGGTACAAAGGAAGGTGTCGAGTACAAGGCCGAAGAGTATGAGAAGTCCAGACCGATACTTGAATCCATCGTAAAGGGTCTGATCGGCCGTGACATCTATGAGCAGGCCACTTACTCAAAGGTCGTTTCGCGCTTTGATCCAATTTTCTCCGAGGCATTGGAGATAATAAGTGATCCTTCGCTCTACGACAGTTATTTCAGTCCGGGTAAATAAGTTTTTTGACAATCACGTTGATGTAAATGAAAAATCTGCGTCGTCTCCTCCTCGCCGGGCTGTCAATGCTCGCGGTCTCGGCCGGAGGTGCCTACAATTATCTTTTTATCGGTGACTCGATTACCGATGGCAACTGGGGCAGTCCGAAAGGCTGGCCATGCCCGTCGGAAAAGCGCAACGCCGCGGATCAGAACCACATCTATGGTCACGGCTATGCCGAAATGACCATAGGCGTTCTGGCTTCGGAAAATCCGGATACGGCTGTCCGTTACTTTAACCGTGGCATAAGCGGGAATACTCTCTCGCAGATGGCCGATAGGTGGGACAAGGATGCCTTGGCTCTTGATCCTGACCTCGTCTCAGTACTGATCGGTATCAACGATGTCCATGAGGCTCTCAAAAAGGGGGAGGAGATCGATTATTCAGCATGGGAATCCAAACTTGATTCACTGCTCACCATCACGCAGGAGCGTAAGCCTGATGTGAGGATTATGCTCGGCACGCCTTTTACCGCGCGTGTAGGCAAAGTCGGTGCCTCGTCTGACTATGGGCGCGGACTGGAGATGACACGTAAGCTTGCCGATATCGTGCGCAAGGTTGGAGCGCGTCATGGAGCGGCGATTGTGTCTTACGATGAACTTATCGGAAAGCTCACGGCTGATACCACACACGTCCCTGCGTCTTATTGGCTTTGGGACGGAATCCATCCTACAACTCAATGTCATGCCCTCATGTCGCGGCTGTGGCTTGAGAAATATGCGGAGCAGGTGAAAGAACCACAATTATAATTGTAGGAGCATGGCGTGTTCATAATTGTAGGGACGTGACGTGTTCATGATTGTAGGGACGCGGCGTGCCGCGTATGCCGGGTTGAATAGTAATAGCCTGTTTTATAGGTTGATGTATTTCATCCGGCATACGCGGCACGCCGCGTCCCTACAATCGATTCCTTTTCACTGTAATCATCAAGGAAGTGGATGCATGTATCCTATGGCATCCCGACTGAGGAAAAAGATCAATCCGGCCCTGAATTCAGAGCCGGATTGATCTTTTTCGTTGGAATAATTATGTCAGTTTTTTTACGACTTACATTCGTTCATGAAATGCCGGAAGTTTACTTGCCGAGAAGATCCTTCACCTTATCAGCACCTTTCTGTGCTGCTTCGGCTGTCTTTGTCTTGGCCGCATCTACTGCGTTCTTACCAGCTTCCTTGGCCTCAGCTGCTTTTTCGGCTACAGCTTCCTTGCCTTGTTCAACTTTCTCTGCTACGGCTTCCTTGCCCTGCTCGACTTTAGCAGCAGCTGCGTCAGCGGCGGCATTGACAGCGGCTTTAGTAGAATCCACAGCCTCTTTGGTAGCCTCCTTGGCCGCTTCATAGGCAGAGTCGGCTTTGGCTTTGAGCCCAAGAGCAGTGAATGCACCGGCGGCGGTTGCATCTTTTGCCTTTACAGCGGGCTCGACTTCCTGAATGAATGTCTGAGCCGCATCGTCCTTGCCGGCCTTCACAAGCTCATCGGCGTATGCCTTGGCTTCGTCAACATAGATTTTGAGACTGTCGGGATCACTGCAGTTTTCGATCTTTGCCTTGATAGCTTCACCTTTGTCCTGAGCTGCCTGCTGGGAGTTTCCGCATGATGTCAGGCAAACAGCTCCGACAACCGCGATTGATAGAAATAGCTTTTTCATAAAATAAATAATAAAAACAATCTATTTTATAAAGTTTTAGCAGACTGAAAAGTTCACGGACGGAGTGTGGATTTCCATCTGACCTCAATCAAATGCTGTGCAATTGTAAATTTTGCGGGAGCTGCTGGCCGTTCGGCTAACGGTCCTCCTGTGAATTTAACGGTGTGGATCATCAGCACCGGATTATCTTCCGGGTCAATTTTTACACAGCTATCCTCATGTTATGACAGGTACAAAAACCTGTGATGGGGATGGCCTGACAGGGATACGATCGTGATTATTGCGGCGAAACTGCTATGCGCTTTGTGAGGGAGGATGTGCGCCCAGACTCGGAAATCGTAGCGCGGTAGAGATAGATGCCTCGTGTGACGCGTGAGCCGGCCGAATTGGTGAGATTCCAAGTGACAGGTGCGGAAGCATACATGTCGGCGCGTCCGCGGGTCTCAGAGGTCCAGACATGGGCACCACTGATGTCGAAGATCTCGATACGCACGTCGAGCATCGCGTCGGGGCGGTCATGGCTGACGTAGAAGTTAGCCTCGGTCGTGGCAGGATTCGCGTCGGAATAGATATCGAAAATTTTTGGCGCAAGGTCGGGATTGACGAAAAACTCAACGGAAGCCGACGAGGAGTTACCTCCGGTATCCCATACTTTCAGCGTGACGGTATGGTTGCCGCTCGTAAGTTCAGGGAGCTGATAGAAGATAGTTCCTGCAGGATTGCCGTCGTCGTCCGGAGTGAACGAGGAGGCTACATCCGTGAAATTCTGATCACCGTCGATACGCACGCTCATCTGATGGCCTACGCCGGCCACGGATAGATTGAGGCCAAGATCATCGCTGACACGTGCTATGAGCATCGGATTAGCTCCGACTGCATCCGATGGCTTGAAGGTCGAATGGTTGAGATAGATCGACTCGATGACGGGGGGCACATCATCGGCAGGGGCATTGTCATCGAATCCGTAGGCATAGAGATCACGGTTCACACCGATGGCTTCCTCACCGTCCTCGGCCGCCGCAAACATCGAGAGGGTGGCAGGGCGGAAGTTGTCGGCGATTTCAGCCGGCATGGGTATGGTTATCTCAAACTCGCCGTTGCGCACCTGCGTGCGTCCGGCATAGAGGCGTTCGCCCTGTTCGTCGAAGGTATATTCCGTGCCTTGATCACCGCGGCCGAATGTGGTGAAGCTTCGCTCGGCATCATAGAGGGTCAGCGACATCCAGCCGTTGAAATCCTCCATCTTCTCTCCGGCGGGATTGCAGACAATGCCGCGGAGCACCGGACGTGAACGCGCCGTGAGGATGGGTTGCGAGTCATCGTCGCTGACAGACTTGCCATCGACCGTGAGCAGCCGTATGGTGTTGGTCGGAGCTGAAAGCCGGAGAGCCGGATCGGCAAAGAGGATGAAACGGCGTATGTTGTCGTCGCCGATGCGGCGTGGATCATCGCAGCTAAGACGATTCTTGGCTTTACGGAATATCTCGCCTATGGGTTGGAAGTGCCCGTCGGAGTCGCGGGTAGCAAGTTCGCGCGCGAATGCGTCGGACAGACCGCCGTTGAGGGTGATGAGGACAGGGCGCACTGCACAGAAGCCGCCGATGGCACCTCCGGCATCAGTGAGCATGAGTGATTCCATGCCTGAAGTGGCATTGCCGTCAGCCTGACCGAAAGAGCAGGTGGCGCCGTAGAAGAAGAGCGGGTGACGGAGATAGAGATTGTTGAGGAAGGGGGTGGTGAAGATACCGTCGGCCGACAGCAGATTGATCGAACCGTGACCGATATAGCTCCAGATCAGCACACCGTCATTGAACATGGTCGAGACCTTGGCCTTTGCCTCGTCCGAAGTGCCGTTGCGCAGCTGATAGGCATCGATATATACCTTATGGAAGGTGAAGTTGCTTCCGGCCTCGCTTTCGAGCATACGGCGTTCGATCGAGTCGGACTGCTGGGAGTGGGCGGCATAGTTACCGTCATCGGCAAAGAGGAGCAGACGGTTGCGCCACTCGCCCTGAACAGGATTGTTGACGTAGTTGATGAAGCGATCGACATAGTTCTTGGCAAGGCTGACGCTTCTGGCCGGGATTCGGCCGACAGCCACGCTGAGTTTGTCGAACTTCGGGCGCAGGCCGGAATTATCCTCAAGATAGCCGAGCACATCGTCCGAGCAATACGATGTACTCTCATTCATTCCGAGATCCGTCTGCCACGTCGGGAGGGTGATGGCAGTGCTTCCTGCCATAGCGGCGGTGAGACGGCGGTGGTCATGATGCATACCCCCCATGAGAAGCACGTATTTCAGACGGCTGTCGCCTGATTCATTGCCGCGGTCATAGAACATCTTCAGCATCTTGCGCAGGGCGTTGATGTCGGGTGAGCCTGATCCGAACTCATTGTAGGCCTGCTCGTCATTGACCACGAGCACTTTCAGTCCGCGCGGTGTGGCCGAATGGACAGCCGCAATGCGGCGGCTCTGCTCCATGAGGGCGGTCGGGCTAATGATGATCATGTCGGGGACTTCCTCGGCGTGGATGTTCTGATTCTCTACGTTGCCGGCAAAGCGCGGGGTCGGCAGGCTTGATGTCGAGGTCCATGCCGCGTAGGTGCGCAGTCCGTTATAGTCATTGGTCCATGCCACGGAGTTGCCGCCTTCAGCGGTCAGTGGCATGGCTATGGGCGAACCGGGTTGGGTTACGTCCCATACGCGCGTGTCAGACTTTCCGCCGTCCAGCTTCAGTGAACGTTGTGATGAGGTGAACACGAGATTGCCGGAAGCGGGCAATGCGAGGGCTCGCGTGTAGGTGACGGTGAGACGTTCGAGATTAGCGAGGGTGACGGGAGCGGAAATCTTTATCCCGATTCCAAGAGCGAGCGAAGTGCCTTTGGGCGTGAAACGTTTGCGCACACGGCAGGTATCGCCCCAAAGGGTGTTGGCTTTCACATAATCGCCATTTCCGGCGGTAAGAGCCTGCCCGTTGGCGGTAAAGTTGAGATCGACTTTTGCGCTCGTACAGCGTGCGAAGAACTCACACTGCATCCACACTTCCGTGTCCTCCACGCGTCCCGGCATCTGGAAATTGAATGTGCGTGTGGGGGTGAAACGGAAATCCTCGCCTACGAGCTGATGTCCGCTCTCAGCAGGTGTAACCTGATCGATCTCATGATACAGACGTTCGATAAACGTTGTGGCGGGATCGCCCGACGGTGCGCTGCCCTCGGTCGGGAGTGAGCAGTCGGCATCCGGCTGAGAATCGGTCAGATAATAGTAGCCGCGTGTGGAGTATGGATTGAGCGAATGGTTGAAAATATCATCTCGCTCGTGGGTCCACACGCCCGGTCCCTGTGCATAGAACACTATTCCTGACGGTGTAAGTTCGCTTCTCACCGCCGGGAGATCATCGACATAGAGCGACGCTGAAAGATGGTCGGAGATCCGCGCTCCTCCGTAGCCGAAGATCCTGACTTTAGAGGGATCGCTGAAACCCCAAGAACGGAGGGCGGAAGTCGGGATGAAGTGCATGCCGCTCTCCTCGACGCTCACCTTGACCCATCGGCCTGAGGAAAGCACGGAGGATGAGGCGTAAGTGTCGGTTGGGAACGCATACAGCAGATCAGGTATTATCGCGGAGAGAATGAGGAGTAGTATGTGGCGGACGAATGTTTTCATGAACGTTCGGACGTGTGGGGATAATGATTGGTAGAGATGGATTGGAGAAAGGGGTGGGAGAGAGGTTTCAATGATCGATAAAGGGAAGCCCTATCCGCTTAATAACGCGCGGTTAAGCTCTATTATTGTGTCGGGTCAGGGCTTGGTTTGTTGCGGTGGGGTAAGGAATGCCTCCCATTCGGACTGAGTTCCGCCGAAGGCATTTATATCGACAGGATGGTTGATGCCGTTGACCTTTCCGTTGTGGGTTCCCTGCCAGATCACCCAGTCCATTTCCTGCGGTTCATCTACAAGTGAGCATATCCAGAGCGGATAGCCTTCGAGACGTCCGCGGACAAAACGGGCGAATCCGTTTTTATTGGTGTAGAGCATCACACGGTGTCCGTGGCCTTCAAGATGGTCTATCATCTCGTTGAGACGGTTGAGCACCATCTGTGTCGGCTGACTGTTCGGGTTGGCCCACTCTTCGATATCTATGATCAATGGCAGGTCCAGATGACGTGATTGCAGTGAGTTCAGGAAATTTAGCCCCTGCATATAGCCCGGCGTATCGAAGCGGAAAAAGTGGTATGCACCGACCTTCAGTCCGGCTTCGCGGGCTTTACGGAGATTGTCGATAAATTTTTTGTCCTTGAATGTGCCTCCTTCAGTAGCTTTGATAATGACGAATGAGATGCCGTCGGCAGCGACCTTGCTGAAATCAATATCACCGTTGTGGGCACTGATGTCAATTCCTACGATGTTGAATTTATTCCGGTCCGGATAGATTTGTCCGGGTGTGTCATCACCTTGGCCACATCCGGTCAGGAGTGCGGTCACGATCATGGCATAGACAAGGGATAGGTCACGGAGGAAAGACTTCATGTTACAAAATTAGCAATTATTTCGGGAATTCACGCGTAAATTGGCGAATTTATCACCATCTTCAATTTTATTGATTAATTTTGCATCATACAATAAGGCTTAATGCAGTTATTGTCAATTCTTGCTGAGAAAGTAATTAAAAAAATTAACAAGTATATAAACAGACCATGAACAGACTTCTTACAACCATTTTTGCCGGTGCGCTTTCGTTGGCGGCTTTGGCCCAGACCGATGCCGTGCAGTCAGCACGTCCTGATTTTGTCGATGCTGTGATCAGTATGACTGCTCCCTCCTTTCCGGATCGCAGTGTCAGCATTGCCAAGACAGGTGCGAAGCCGGGAAAACTATCTACGGCCGCTATTCAGAAAGCCATTGACCGCATGTCGGCACAGGGGGGAGGTACGGTGATCGTCCCCGCCGGAGAGTGGCTGTCGGGACGTCTGATGCTCAAGAGCAACGTTAATCTGCATCTTGACGAGGGCGCGACACTGGAATTTACCGGTGATCTCAAGGATTACCTTCCGCTGGTCGATTCGCGCTACGAGGGAGCTGACGTGAAGTCACTCGGAGCGATGATCTATGCCAACGGTGCCGAAAACATAGCCGTCACCGGCAAGGGTCATCTCAAAGCCCCCTCGCGCGAGTGTGAGATCACGGGCAATATAGATACCGGCTTGTCAGTGACTGCTGAGAAGAACATCGAGTCAGGAGCTGCGCGCGCTGCCTCTATGGACAAGATCTATATGCCGACCTTCATCGGACCGGTCAATTGCCACGGGATTCTCATTGAGGATGTGACGCTTGACGGCTCTATCTTCTGGAACATAGCTCCGGTCTATTGCGAGAATATAATCATCAGAGGGGTCACCGTCAACAGCCACGGTCATCCGCGCACGGACGGTATCGACATCGATTCGAGCGTCAACGCGCTTATCGAGAACACTACCCTTGACTGTGGCGACGATTGCTTCACGTTGAAAGCCGGTCGTGGTGAGGAAGCCGTCGAGCTCGGCCGTCCCACTCAGAATGTGGTCATCCGCAACTGTCGTGTGAAGCGTGGCGTAGGCGGTATCACGGTCGGAACTGAGACTGCCGGATTCATCCGCAATGTATATGCCGAGAATGTGGTTATGGAGAATCCACGTATGCCTCTCTACTTCAAGACCCGCCGTCCGCGCGGTGGTGGTGCGGAGAATATCTGGATACGCGATGTCAAGGTCGTGAGGACTCCCGGTCCGGCGATCCAGATGGACATGCTCGGAAGTCCCTCTTGGATGGGTGAGCTTGCCGAGCGTCTCCCGGCCCGTCCCGTCGGTAAGGTGACACCGCGTTTCAGCGACATCCATGTCGATAACTTTGAGGTCGGTGAGTGCCGTATCTTCATTCAGGCCAAGGGACTTCCTGAGATACCGGTCGAGAACATGACGATCACCAATGCCAAATCAAAGAACAAGAATATCAAGTTGCAGGATGTGGGGACAATAGAAATCACATTTGCCGACTGATCCGGCTTTGCTCACAGGACTTGAATCATAGATAGAGATAGACTTACCATGAAAAGTGTATTCAGACCTTTGCGCTCCGTGGCATTTGTGCTTGGCTTGACTTCAGCCATGACCGTTTCCGCAGCCGTCCATGACATCCGTGTCTATGGTGCTGTCAGCGATACGACCCTCCTGAGTACGACGGCTGTGCAGACTGCGATCAACGAGTGTCATGCCTCCGGCGGCGGTACTGTACTGGTCCCCTCCGGTAACTATAAGATCGGAAGCATATTTCTCCGCAGCAATGTCACTCTGCGGCTGGAGAACGGTGCGACCCTCTTCGGGAGTACGGACATCAACGATTATGTCCCAATAAAGACCGACTATGTGTCGCTCCGTACCCATACGCCTACCATACAGCTGATCTATGCCGACGCTGCGGAGAATGTGGCGATTGTCGGCGAGGGTACTATCGATGGCCGTGGCAAGGCTTTTCCGAAACTGTCGTGGAATGACGAGGGTATCACCCGTCCGCATCTCCTGCGTCTCATTCAGTGTCGCGGGGTGAGGGTCGAAGGTGTCACGCTGAAAAATTCCGGATGCTGGATGCAGCATTATCTTGCCTGCGACAAGGTGAAGATCGACGGCATAACTGTTGTCAACCGCAATAACTTCAATAACGATGCTCTTGATCTCGACGGCTGTCATGACGTGACTGTGTCCAACATGATCGCTGATTCGGACGACGATGCGATCACTCTCAAAAGCACATCGCCACGCCTGTGTGAGGATATCGTTATAAGTAACTGTGTCGTGTCGAGCCATTGCAACGCTATCAAGCTCGGCACGGAAACCAACGGCGGTTTCCGCAACATAATTATCCGTGGTATAGCCGTGAAGCCGTCAGCCGACCAATCGACACAGTTTTTCGGTTATGAAGGTGGTATCGGTCACGGTGCTATCGTATTGGAGATTGTTGACGGTGGTACTATGAGCAATATCGACATAGGTGATATAACGATACGCGGTACGGAATCACCGATCTTTATCCGCCTTGCCAACCGTGCACGCCCCTATTCGCCTGATGTGCCGGTTGAGGGGATAGGCTCGATGGAGCGCATCTGTCTGCACGACATAATGATTGATGAAGCCGGTCCGACGGGATCGTCCATCACCGGTCTTGAGGGCCATCCGGTCAAGGATGTCGAACTGCGCAATATCCGTATCCGTCACCGTGGCGGACAGCATAAGGTCGCCGCTCCGACGGACGAGAAGATTGCCGAATATCCTGAATCGACAATGTGGGGCATTCTCCCGGCCAAAGGTTTCTGGTTGAACCATACCCGCAACATAACCTTTGACAATGTCACTGTCGAGACCATCAATCCCGATCAGCGTAAGATCTACGTCAGCTCCGATACCGAAGGGCTTGTGATCAAGTGATGCAAGTCATATAGAATGACATTGTAGGGACGCGGCGTGCCGCGTATGCCGAATAGAATACATCCGCCTGAAACACAGACTGGAACTATTTCATTCGG
>JAAVDF010000004.1 GCA_014801945.1 Bacteroides sp. | reverse complement strand
AAGGATCATCCCGTCGGCTATGGTCGTGACAATAAAGGCATCGAGGTTGCCTACAACGGTTCTGCGAAAACCATAAAACTCTGACCGTCCGAAACATCTGCAATACCATGACAACCGTAAGCAAAAAGTTCAACACCGCTCTGTTGCTTTGCCTCCTGTGTGTAGCAGCTTCGTTCACTTTCTGCGCGATAGCAGCCGATCCGCGTGCACGCAGTTTCAACGACGGATGGAAATTTATCCTCGCTGACTCACCTGAAATGGCCACACCCGATTTTGACGACAGTTCGTGGCGGAAACTCCGACTCCCTCATGACTGGGCGATCGAAGGGGATTTCAGTGAGGACAACCCTTCCGGGCCGGGTGGCGGCGCGCTACCCGGTGGCGTAGGATGGTATCGCAAGACCTTTACCCTCTCACCGCAGGAGCGCGACAGGAACATATTCATTAACTTCGACGGATCGTACATGAACACGACTGTCTATGTCAACGGTCATGAGCTCGGTACCCGGCCTTACGGATACGCATCTTTCAGCTATGACATCACTCCCTATCTCAACGGCGATGGTGAGAATGTGATTGCCGTCCGTGTCGATAACGCAGAGCAACCCAATTCACGATGGTACAGCGGTTGCGGCATCTATCGCAACGTGTGGCTGCGCGCTCTCAGCGACATCCACATCCCCTTATGGGGTCAGCAGATAACGACCCCAGAGGTCAACGACTCAACCGCCCGCATCGAGATAGACACCGAGATCGTAAGCACGACCAAGAAGCCGGTTACAGTAAGCATCTATTCGACCTTAATGGATGCCGAAGGCAAAATGATCGGACGCACGGACATAGAGACAGTGAAGATTGAAAAAAAGCATCCCGATACCAAGGTCAAGGGTACTATCAATGTAACCCGACCCCATCTCTGGAGCACGGATGACCCCTATCTCTACACCATCGCCACTTTTATTTCCGACAGTTCTACAGGCGAACTACTCGACTCCTATATCACCACCACTGGTCTCCGGTATTTCAACTTCGATCCAGCCTCCGGCTTCTCGCTGAACGGAAAACCGATGAAGATCAACGGAGTGTGTATGCACCATGACCTCGGAGCACTCGGAGCTGCCGTCAACACCCGCGCTATCGAGCACCGCTTTGAGATATTGAAAGAAATGGGCTGCAACGCCTACCGCGCATCACACAACCCTCCCGCACCTGAAGTGCTCGACCTCTGTGACCGCATGGGCATACTTGTCATGGACGAGTCATTTGACATGTGGCGCAAGCGCAAGACCCGCCACGACTATGCGCGCTACTTCCCCGAATGGCACGAGCGCGACCTGACCGATCTGATACGCCGTGACCGCAACCATCCGTCGGTGATAATGTGGAGCATCGGTAACGAAGTCCTCGAACAGTGGCGCGACGCAAAGGCCGACACTCTTTCGCTTGAACAGGCCAACCTGATCCTTAATTTCGGACACGGCAAGGATATGCTTGCTTCCGAAAACGGAAATATGAGCGTCAATTCGCTCCTTACGAAAAAGCTTGCCGGAATGGTGCGTGAACTTGATCCATCACGGCCGGTCACCGCCGGATGCAATGAACCCAAACCCGGCAACCACCTGTTTCGTTCGGGTGCGCTCGACATAATCGGTTACAATTATCACGACGACTGGTTTGATTCAGTCCCGAAATGGTTTCCTCATCACCCCTTCATCATCACAGAAAGTGTTTCGGGGCTTATGACACGCGGTTANTACCGAATGCCGTCGGACAGCATGTANATCTGGCCAAAACGCTGGGACAAGGCTTTCAATGATCCATCGTTCGCCTGCTCGTCATACGACAACTGCCATGTNCCTTGGGGTAATTCCCATGAGGGGACACTCCGACATGTAAATGAGAAGGATTTCATTGCCGGACAGTTCATCTGGACCGGCTTCGANTACCTCGGCGAACCGACTCCCTANGGTTGGCCNGCNCGCAGCTCCTACTTCGGNATANTNGATCTNGCNGGAATCCCNAAGGANATATATTATNTGTATCANTCGCAGTGGCGTCCNGACAAGAATGTCCTGCACATCTTCCCCCANTGGAACTGGNAGGANGGTCAGGAGATCGACTTGTGGGCCTACTACAACAATGCNGATGAGATCGAACTGTTCATCAACGGNGAGTCGCAGGGCATACGCCNCCCCGAACCGGGAAAATATCANGNCGCATGGAGGGTNNGATTCACNCCGGGNNCNGTNAANGCCNTNAGCCGNAAGGACGGACGCAAGGTNGCNGAACAGACCATNCNNACNGCNGGNNANCCATACGCNATCCGCCTGACTCCCGACCGNACGATGATCACGGCNGACGGCAGTGATCTGAGCTATGTGTTGGTGGAGGTGACAGACCGNGAGGGNAATCTGTGTCCNTGGGCTGAGGATCAGATTTCGTTTGACGTTTCGGGAGCAGGATTCAATGCCGGTGTCNATAACGGATCTCCAGTATCTTCCGAACGNTTCAAAGCCGATGACCGCAAGGCTTTTTACGGCAAAGCCATGCTTATAGTACAGAGCACCGGCGAGGAAGGGCCGATAACCGTGCGCGCAACCTCACCCGCCCTTCGNCCNTCAACAATAACAATCAATGCCAACGACAACCGTCCGCGACATCNATCGACAACAGCTTTAAAATAAGTATAAATATCAAGATATGAAGTCTNTACATACACTTGCCACCGCCGTGANACTGCTCACGGNCTCAATGANAGCAAATGCCGGAACACCCATATATCAGGACGAGTCGCGTCCGCTTGACGAACGTGTGGAGGATGCCCTCTCACGAATGACAATGCANGAAAAGATCAACATGATCCACGCGCAAGGCAAATTCTCGTCACCCGGAGTGGCGCGTCTCGGCATTCCGGACCTTTGGATGAGCGACGGGCCTCACGGAGTGCGTGCAGAGATCAACTGGAACGACTGGGGCTACTCCAAGCGGACCAATGACTCGATCACCGCCTTTCCGGCTCTCACCGCACTTGCAGCGACGTGGAATCCGACTCTCGCCCATGCCTATGGCAATGCTCTCGGCGAGGAGGCCCTCTACCGCGAAAAGGATGTGATGCTCGGTCCGGGGGTCAANATATACCGCACNCCGCTAAANGGNCGCAACTTCGAGTATATGGGCGAAGATCCATATCTCGCATCTGTGCTCGTTGTCCCCTACATCAAGGGTATGCAGCAGAACGGTGTGGCNGCCTGTGTGAAGCACTTCGCACTCAACAATCAGGAGAAATGGCGTGGCCATATCGATGTCCGTCTCAGCGACCGCGCCCTACACGAAATCTATCTGCCGGCTTTCAAGAGTGCTGTGACCGAGGGTGACAGCTGGAGCATAATGGGNGCATACAACAAGATCCNCGGACAGCACGCCTGCCATAATGAAATGTTGCTAAACAAGATCCTCAAAGATGACTGGGGCTACAAAGGGGTAGTGATCACAGACTGGGGTGGAGCACANGANACCCGCGAAGCAGCCCTCTACGGTCTNGACCTTGAAATGGGATCACACACAAACGGTCTGACATCGGAATCCGAATTTACGACAGATGATTACTATATGGCCCGCCCATATCTCGAAATGATCCAAAAAGNTGAAGTTCCGGCCTCGACCCTCGACGACAAGACCCGCCGTCTGCTCCGTCTGAACTTCCTGACGGCCATGCGCCGCAGCAAACCGCTCGGATCTGTAGCATCNCCCGAACACTATGCCGTCGCTGAAGCCATAGGCAATGAGGCTATNGTCCTGCTGAAAAACGATCCTGCAGTCAAAGGTGGAAATCCNTTGCTGCCGCTCTCGCCTGATGTGAAATCCATACTCGTAGTGGGCGACAACGCCACACGCGATCTGATGAAAGGGGGCGGTTCATCCGAACTTAAAGTGAAGGACAACGTCACACCGCTCAAAGGTCTGCGTNCCATCTACGGCGACANGGTTAAATATGCTCAGGGTTACCGTGCCGGCCGACCTATGTATTCCAACGTCGAGGAGATCCCGGCCTCTGTTCAGGATTCCCTCCGGGCTGAAGCTATCGCAATGGCCCGCGATGCAGAAGTGGTGATCTTCGTCGGCGGTCTCAACAAAAACCATCTTCAGGACTGCGANGCAGCCGANCGTGAGGGCTATGCCCTNCCNTACGGCCAACCGGAACTTATCAAAGAGTTGAGCGAGGTCAATCCCAACCTGATCGTCATGCTGCTCAGTGGCAACGCCGTCGAAATGCCTTGGGCATCCGAAGTTCCCGCCATCGCACAGGCATGGTATCTCGGCTCAATGGCCGGAAAGTCCATCGGCAACGTCATCAGCGGAAAGGTCAATCCCTCCGGNAAACTCCCTTTCTCCTTCCCGGTCAGACTTGAGGATAACGGTGCGCACAGTTTCGGAACAATAGCCTATCCGGGTGATTCAATCAGNGAAGAGTATCTTGAGGANATCCTCGTGGGTTACCGCTGGCATGACACTAAGNAAATCCCAGCNCGCTATCCTTTCGGACACGGCCTCAGCTACACGACTTTTGACTACGGCAAGCCTNTCGNATNCGCCAAAACGATCGGAAAGGACGAATCACTCACTATAACTATCCCGGTAAGAAACACCGGCACGACTGCCGGAAAGGAGANNGTACAGCTCTATATCGGTGATGAAAAGGCTTCTGTACTGCGNCCGGTCAAGGAACTCAAAGGCTTTGAGAAGATCGAACTTGCACCCGGCGANGAAAAGACCGTNAACTTCACAGTCAGCCCTGACGCTTTGAAGTTCTATGATCCCGCCACNGCNTCATGGATTGCNGAACCCGGCAAATTCCGCGCCTANATCGGCTCATCATCNACCGACATCCGCGCAACAGTCCCGTTTGAGCTGAAATAAAAAGCTACCAAATCACATCAACCGTCACATTACACCTAATGATACTGTGTCAAAATTAACCCGGTTACAACCCGCAATTTATCCATTCTGACACAGACTTACCAATATTTATATTATTCGAGTAAGGATTATTGCATAGCCTTTTCAACCCTTATGCCGGGGCGGTTGTGGATGGTGACGGCGGCAAAGAGGCCGGCATCCTCAGCGGTGTAGTTGATGAAGTATCGTTCCGCGCCCATAAATTCAAGTATGAAGTCGGCTGTGTCGATGATCTCCGTGTCACCGGGACGGCCGGGTACTGTGCGTTCGATAATCCGGATGTCGAAACCGTTGACCTCGACAGCCAGACTTACCGCCCCTGAGAGCGTGATCCCCTCCACACCGTGACGGCGGAGCACCACTGCCCCGTCATCGCAACAAATCAGTTCGATAGACGGCTTATCCCNACGGGTTGCAGACANNGTGAGCACTCCCGGTAGCAGGAACTGCCTGACCGGNCCGCGATCGCCNCCTCTNGCNGTAAANGCAACGATGGCAGCCGCGATCACGGCTGCTATCACATAGAACTCCACGCTGTCAAAGACGGCAAGCGTGACAAGCGTATTAATGAAATCAAGGATTACAGGGACATTACACATTCCACAAATTTAGCAAGCTTTTGCCAAACGAGCAAACAACCTGCGAGAATTAAGCGTTAGACTGATACAGCGGATGTATAAAAATAATCAATATATCCCCTTGTTCATCCCATTATCAAAATCAACGTTCAACTATTTTCCCGTTTCAACCATGTTGCTAACCGCCCTGATTCCGTCGAACAAAGTGGCACAGTGGCTGCTTGTTCATATCCATCACCTGCTCGACCTCATCGGTCTTGAAAAAGATCAGTTGATCGAGGAGATAATCTATGTCGCAATAATCGTCTGCCTCGCACTTTTCCTCGGCTGGGCCATCAAATCAATCGTCCTCTACGCTCTGCGCAAGTTCATGCTCCTGCGCCATAGCGAGGTCGGCAAAGAGCTCATCAGTCACAATGTGCTGGGACGTTGCAGCCACATCATCCCGCCGCTCGTCCTGCTCGCGCTCCTGCCTTTCGCCTTTACGGAAGAAACTCCTGTCCAGACCATAATTTACCGAATTTTACTCATCTACACCGTAATCGTAGTCTGCCGGGCCATCTGCACTGTGACGAGCTTTATATGGTTGCGTTTCGATCAGACACGCAACAGCAAGAACCTGCCTCTGCGCGGCATCCTCGACACTACTCTCGGCATCATCTGGTTCATCGCCATAATAATCAGTATCTCGATCATAGTCAATAAGTCGCCTGTCAACCTCTTCACCGGTCTCGGTGCATTTGCCGCCGTACTCATGTTGGTGTTCAAGGACAGTATTCTCGGACTCGTTGCCGGACTCCAGCTCTCGCAGAACGACATGCTTCGCGTGGGTGACTGGATCGTCGTTCCCTCGACGATCGCCAACGGTATCGTGATCGATGTCACCCTCACGGCCGTCAAGGTGCAGAACTGGGACAACACCATCGTGACCCTCCCTCCCTACACACTCATCTCCACCTCCTTCCAGAACTGGCGCGGAATGTCGGACAGCGGATGCCGTCAGATAGCACGTTCAGTAATCATTGATTCGGATACCATCATGCCCACAACCCCCGACATGATAGCCACCCTGAGAGCCAAATATCCCATCATGGACAGCTACCTCAAAAAGATCGAGGCTCTCGGCCATCCCGACTACGATCCGGGATTGGCTACTGTCAACGGCACAAACAAGACCAACCTCGGCCTCTTCCGCATCTATATGTGCCAGTGGCTTCTCAATAATTCAGCCATACGTCATGACCAGCAGATCCTTGTCCGCGTGATGGCACCGACCGGTGAAGGCATACCCCTGCAGATCTGGTGTTTCACTGCCACGACAGCGTGGACTGCCTATGAGGCTATCCAAAGTGAAATGTTCGAACACATCGCCGTCACCGCTATCGACTTCGGCCTGCGTCTGTTCAACGATCCCTCAGGCACTGATGTCACCACTGTGCGCATGACCAACGCCACTCCTCTTCAGCCTGCAGCACCTCCCGTCAGAGCCACCGAGCCCAGACCGGCCGACATGACAGACCCCGCTCCCGCTGTCAAAGCCGACTCATCGCTCGCAGGAAACACCAACTCAACAAATGACAGCACAAACGCAGCCACAAATACGGGTAATATCAAACCCTCAAGTGACACGGCCAACGGCAATCAAGCATAAACAACCGATGTGAATTTCACATCCATACGCCTGATATACAGTACGGAGGATTTGCCAAGATTGAATCTCGGCAAATCCCCCGTACTGTATTACCATATATCGTATAATCAATCGAGTCCGAAGGTGGCGCGGATTGATGCTCGGATGGCCGAGGCAGGACCGCGGTCATCTTTCAATATCGTGAGTATGGCACGGATGTAGGCATCCTTGTCGTCGCGTTTCAGTCCGCAGGCACGCGCAACATGACTTTCAGACAGCATGGTCTTACGGTTATAAACCCGTAACACAGAATCATAGTCGCCCTCATTGATATAGCGTCGGAAATCACGGCAATACTGCTCATATATACCACGCGGATTGATGGACTGACAGAGGTCATTGATATGCTCCTCTAACTTGTTGATATTGGCAAAACGGCCATCTATACGGTGCTCGACGGTCTTTTTGACTATGTGGCGCGTATGCATCAACGCCTGCTGACGCAGATCTGTCTCGAAAAGCCTCATGATGGCTTTCTTGACCTTGGCAAACACCTCGTCAGGGTCGCGGTGATAATAGGCAGCAACGGCACGCACCACATTCTCCAGCATGAATATGTTTTCGATCTCCGCCACATCGGGGACAAATACCTGTTTCTTCCTCAGATAGCCCACCTCACCTTCATCGCGGCGGTCACGATCGACGATGCCGAAGGCATCAAGATTATGGAAGGCGCGCAGGCTGTTGAATGTACGGGTCGATTCGATGACACGGTCACAACCACCGAGCGACTTGACGGTATAGTCCGGAAAGATGAGGGGATAAAGCTTCGCATCAATGGAGTTGACCCCGTCGCCCTCGATGAAGAGCACCGGTTTGCGCGCACCGACAATAGCGAGAAAGACCTCATCGTTAAGCCCGTCCGCCGAGGTCATGAAATCATAGTCCCACTCTCCCGCCGCAGAGTCGCATGACTTGACCCATATAGTAGTGCCGTCGGCACGCGTCGAGGCGAATGAAAGATCGTGGGTGATGTAGATAAACGTACAGTCAGGTCTCAGCCTCTCGATGCTGTCCCAAAGCGAACGCGTGGAGGAAGGATGGAGAAAAAGATCGGGTGACTCGACAAAAATCACACCATCCTCCGGCGCATACATTGACGCGCCGATATAGTAGAGCACCGCTTTCTCTCCCGCCGACAGTTTGGACGAAGAGTAAGTGTCATCCGAATTTCCACTGCCGAAAATCAGACGTCCACTCTCGATGAGTATTCTGTTGTCGGGAAACACACGTTCCCACAGCTCAATCAGCCGGTCGAGGCGGGTGGTCGGAAGCACGTCGCGCTTGGGATGGCGCACCTTGCGCGCCCTTCCGTCCTCACCATCGGGGTAATACTTGAACTGTATGAGATTGGTCATCTCCTCGTGGAGCATCAACGCAAGCAGACGGTCAAACTCCCCACGGATGTCGCTGCGTATGATCCCTGCCCCGCCGTCGGTCACGCTATGGTAGAGCGTGTCAACCGAACCTTCGATCAGGCTTTCGTCATCGCGGCCGTAAAGAGCTTTTATGGCCGACATTTTGAATGCCTTGCTTCCGAGCGAGGCCATCATACGGTTGGCAAAACGGGTCTTTCCGGAACCGTTGGCACCGATTATGAGTATCTGGCGGTTTTCAGCCGTATCGACGGTCAATGGCGCACCTCCCGTGCGCGGAGGGAGAGTTATTATCATGGTCAGTGAAGTTTAGAGAATGAACGGTAAAAAGGTCGGAACGTAAATGCCCGCTCCGGTGTCAGTTTGAACGCTGATATTCCGACGGAGAAAGCCCCACGAGGTGTTTGAAATATTTCCCGAATGACGACTGATTGGGGAAATTCAGTTCGTAGCTCACCTGCTGGATATTCTTGCCGGAGAAACGGAGCAGATTCTTCGCTTCGAGAATCACATAGTCATCTATGATCTCGGCCGCCGACCGTCCGAGTGACTCCTTGATTATGAGCGAGAGATACTTTGGAGATATGAACAGCTTGTCGGCATAGAAAGCCACCGAACGCTCACGGTGATAATATTCATGGACAAGCTCAATGAAATCATTGACGTAGGCTGCCCGGCGCGAACGCGGACGTTCCTTGCTCTCAGCCGGGATGGAGCGGGTGATTATCTGTATTAGCTGATAGGTCAGCGCGGCTATCACACAGCGTGCTATAGATTTGGAATAGGTATTGTCTGAATCACGGGTGTTGTGATGGAGTATGGCATAGTACTCCTTGAGCAACTTGCCATCGTCAAGAGAGATATCGTGGACGATCTTGCCCTCGCTATTAGATACCGGACGAGGGATCGACCCAAGGATATTAAGATCAAAGTTGATGTCGCGGATGAAATCCCTTGAGATAAAAAGCATGTAGCAATCCAACCCATTCCAGTCGATACTCTTGATTTTATAAAATGAATCGGGGCGGGTAACAAGAATTGAATTAGGCCGGAGGACAGTCGTATTCAGATTGACTTCGATCTCAAGCTTTCCGCCGAAACACAGCAGCCACGCCATTCCATCGAACCTCACCGGATCACTATCGAAGAAATTATCGTCCGTACGCCCTGACTCCGTCATACGTGTGAACACATAGTCATCACCGAGAGTGGAGAACTCGGTGAAAAAATTTTGCATCAATGCAAGCTTCGTTAAATCCAGCGGTTTGCCCATTTCAATAATGAGGATTTGAGGGATGATTTTTATAGTTCGAGGGCAAAATTAGCAAATTTTACATAAATCTACCATATTCGGACAAAATTTCTGCTATTATCGACACTCTAATTCCAAATCTGACCAATCCACCATCCTCGATTTGGATTATTAAGCGATTATAAGTACTTTTGCACAATATTTTTCACGAATCATCCACAATGGACCAAGATCTCAAAAAAAGCCTCTTACAGGACCCTGACGGGCTGCTCACCTACGAATACATCGCCAACCATATCGGTGGCTGTGACGAAATCATGAGCGAACTGGTCGATAACATGATACTTGTCGATTCCACAGGCCAGTTCACCGTTTCGGCTGCCCGCTATCTCTACGCCATAGATCCCGAAAATTACGCCGGTGCTATCTCCAAGCTTATCTCAGCCGCTATCGAGAAGGACCGTGAACGCCGCTATCTGCCCGATCTCGTAACCACTATATGGGGAACGGACTATGCCGAACATGCCGAAGAACTGTCCGCGAAGGACGACAATTTCCGCCGCATCTATAAGCGTCTCAATCCCCCGCAGGGACTCTGATCGGGAAAGTCGGAACATTTTACAAGCAATCTGATAGCTGACTGTTTTAATGAAAATCATACAGATATTTCCGGGTAAAGTGTGGGGTGGAGCGGAGCAATATGTTCTTGATCTCGGAATCGCACTGTCGGCGCAGGGTCATGACGTAAGCTATCTCTGCCGCGATGTTGAGGCAGTCACTTTACCATTGACCAAAGCTGGCGTAACTTTCTCACCCCTCCCTTTCTCATGGGGGCTTGACAGGAAATCGATAAGCCGTCTAAGCATGCTGATGAAAGATGCTGATATCATCCATGTCCACGACATAATGTTCGCTCCATTAGCAGTTCTTGCCAAGCGTCGTTCGGGAAGTAAAGCCAAAATAGTGATGACGCGACATGATGCACACCGTACACCCGTAAATATCTTCTACCGTCACCTCATCAAACAGATAGATTGTTCGATTTTCGTTTCGGATCTTGCCCGCAGGGCTTGGTGTGGAGCCAATTCTTGGTTTCCTGCCGAAAAATGCAGNGTCATTCTCAACAGCATCCCTCCCTATAANCAAATAAGGATGGAATCACTGCGCGAGAAATTCAATATCANTTCNACCACTCCCTTGCTGCTATTCTGTGGACGCATAAAGAAGACCAAGGGGTGTGACGTGCTTCTCAAAGCTCTTGGTCTTCTGAAGGACCGTGATTTTGAAATGGTGTTTATCGGCAAATGTAATAAGACGCGTTTCCGGAATGAACTTGACAAGATAGCCAAGAACGCCGGNATAACAGAGCGTGTACATTANTACGGTTTTTCGCCAAACGGCCGATATTTCTTACCACAGGCCGACGTTGCCATTGCTCCATCTACTGGAAAGGAGGCCTGCCCGTTGAGTAATCTCGAAGCTATGCAGGCGGGAGTGTGTGTGATCGCTACGACTAATGGCGGACAAATAGAATATTTAACTAACGGAGAGACCGGTATGCTCGTCCCCCCTTCCGATCCGCAGGCACTCGCCAATGCCATCCGACAAGTATTGGATGACAGCGATCTCCGTCACCGTCTGGCAAAGGAAGGACAAAATTATTTCCTTGCAAACATGACGTACAGTCAATTCGTTAATAAAATAATCGATGCTTATACTGAAGCATAGAGACCACGATCCTACACTTTTGTCTTTATAACTATCATAACATAGCTACATGAAATCCATAATCTCCACCCTCCTCATCCTCTGCGCCCTCGCGGGTCTCACAGGTTGCGCATCCACCAATGCGAAAACCACTGAAGCCACTTCAGAGACAGAAACTAATCCTACAGCCACAATGGACAACAATACAATCAATCCCGGAGATGTGAAGGTGCTCCTTCACACCACCATGGGCGACATCACCATCCTTCTCTACGGTGATACNCCCCGCCACACCGAAAACTTCGTGAAACTCGTAAANTCCGGCCACTANGACGGTCTGCTTTTCCATCGCGTCATCAGCGACTTCATGGTTCAGGGCGGTGACCCTGATTCAAAGGACGCTCCCAAGGGNAAAATGCTCGGCGGGGGTGACATGGGCTACGAGATCGAAGCCGAAATCGATTTTCCCAAGCACTATCACCATCGCGGTGCGATNGCTGCCGCACGTCAGGGCGACAACGTGAACCCCGAACGCAAATCATCCGGCTCACAGTTCTACATCGTCACCGGACGCAAATTCTCNGCCGGCCAGCTCGACGCAATGGAACAGAAGGCCATCATGCAGCACAAGCAGGACGTGTTCAACCAGCTCTCAGCCGATTACCGCGACAGCATTATGGCAATGCGCCGCAACCGCGATCAGGCAGGNCTGGACGCNCTCCGNGACAAACTCGCTGAGGAAACCGAAAAACTCACTGCCAACGATTNNACCTACTTCACACCCGAACAGCGCGAGATGTACATGCGCGAGGGCGGAACTCCACACCTCGACGGCACTTACACCGTCTTTGGACGTGTGCTCGAAGGCATGGATGTAGTCGATAAAATCCAGCAGGTCGAGACAGACGGCTATGACCGTCCCGTCGATGATGTCCGCATCATCTCCGCGACAGTGCTTCCTTGACATTTTTTTACGTTCCGATAAGGCTTAATTTCATAATTTAGCCCTAACTTTGCGAATCATACTTTCGCTCACCATACAAATTATAAAATTATGGCAGACATCAAATGTGTAGGCATACTGACTTCGGGCGGCGACGCTCCCGGCATGAACGCCGCCATCCGCGCCGTCACCCGCTCGGCNATCTANGGCGGNCTTAAAGTCAAAGGTATCTACCGAGGCTATAAAGGTCTCATCACCGACGAGATTCAGGAATTCAAGACTCAGAATGTTTCAAATATAATCCAAGCAGGAGGTACGATCCTCAAGACCGCACGCTGCAAGGAATTTACCACCCCCGAAGGCCGCCAGCTGGCCTACGACAATCTCAAGCGTCATGAAATCGACGCTCTTGTCGTCATCGGCGGTGACGGTTCGCTCACCGGTGCGCGCATCTTTGCCAACGAGTTCAATTTCCCCATCATCGGCCTCCCCGGCACCATCGACAATGACCTTTACGGTACTGACTCGACCATCGGCTACGACACGGCCCTCAACACCATCATGGAATGTGTCGATAAGATCCGCGATACGGCGACAAGCCACGAACGTCTCTTCTTCATCGAAGTGATGGGACGCGACGCAGGCTTCCTCGCGCTCAACGGTGCGATCGCCTCCGGAGCAGAAGCTGCCATCATCCCGGAGATCTCGACTGAGGTCGATCAGCTTGCCGAACTTATCGAGAACGGTTTCCGTAAGAGCAAGAACTCGTCCATCGTACTCGTGGCCGAAAGCCCCGTAACCGGTGGCGCGATGGGTCTCGCACAGCGTGTCAAGGACGAATATCCCGGCTATGACGTGCGCGTCTCCATCCTCGGACATCTCCAGCGCGGTGGCTCGCCTACTGCTCATGACCGCATCCTCGCCTCACGCATGGGAGCAGCCGCTATCGACGCTCTTCTTGAAGAACAGCGCAACGTGATGATCGGCATCCGCAATGACGAGATCGTCTATGTGCCCTTCTCCAAGGCCATCAAGAACGACAAGCCCATCAACCGTGAGCTTCTTGAGACCCTCCGCCGTCTCTCCATCTGATGTTGCACCAGCCGCTCATCAAACACAAATCATAATAGCCAAACTCCATCCCCCTGACTGTAAATGATAGAGGTCACAGACATCCGCAAGAGTTTCGACAAACTTCAGGTGATTAAAGGTGTATCACTTTCAATCGCCGACGGTGAAATGCTGACCATAGTCGGGCCGAGCGGAGCAGGCAAGACTACGCTGCTACAGATAATCGGCACGCTTGAGCGTGCCGACAGTGGCAGCGTTAAATTTGACGGTGAGGAGATCACAGTGATGAAGGATTCGAAACTCGCGCGTTTCCGTAACCGTAACATGGGTTTCGTGTTCCAGTTCCATCAGCTCCTGCCGGAATTTACCCTTGAAGAAAACGTCGCCCTCCCGGCCCTGATCGGGGGCACAAGGCGTTCGGACGCATTCACCCGCGCAAGACAACTCCTCGGAGACCTTGGTCTCGGAGCGCGTCTGGATCACCGTCCATCACAACTGTCGGGCGGTGAACGACAGCGCGCGGCAGTGGCACGCGCCCTCATCAATGACCCGAAGGTAATCCTTGCCGACGAACCTACCGGCAGCCTTGACAGCTACAACCGTGCTGAACTTTACAAGCTCTTCTTCGAACTGAGGGCGGCTACCGGCAAGACATTCATAATCGTCACTCATGACGATACGCTTGCCTTAAACTCCGACCGCGTGATCCACATGAAGGATGGCCTGATAGTCTGATTCCGCCCTCCGGCTCATAAGCGTCACCTAAAAATCTCACCATCACCCCACAGCCAATCATAATGTCCACCCTGCCTTTCCGTCTCCGATTTTTAGCCTCTGTAATCATCGCAACGCTGCTCACGGCATGTTCAGCCGAGGATGGCGTGGATGGCCCTGTGGATGCACAGCTCTGGGATATTGTCACCTACGAAGGACATCTGACCGGAAATTCAGGTTCGGTATTCACTTTCCGGCAGGTCAATGATTCGCCGCTCATCACCCTCACTTCCAACAAGACACTTGAAGATACAGAGGCGGGAACACGCATGATGATACGCTACATTCCTGAAAACGGCAAGGCATATACGGATGACAGGATCAACCTTCTGTCGGCCGCCCGAATCAACAATGGCTCAGCCGAGACAGAATGGAAAAAGGAATATGACAACTGGAACCGTGACAAGGTGTTCATCTATAGCTCGTGGCGGTCAGGTACGTACATCAATTTCCATCTGAGGCTCACGTATTCGACAGATCCGCGGGTGTTCACTCTCGTTCTTGACCCTTCGACTCGTGACTCTGAAATGCCTGAATTTTATCTGGTCCACATAATGGCCGAACCCACGGACTATCATGACCGCGCGTACTTCGCGTCATATAATATAGCTGAAATATGGGACTCACCTTCCGTTAAAGGTGTGAGAATCCACGTTGCCGACACCAATCTTAATAAAGATATTTTCACTTTCCATAAGAATAATTAACCGATAAATAAGACTTAAAGGACTATAATTTTGTCTTTTAGCCCGGTTACACAACCATTTGTCAATTGTGCAAATGGTTAAAGTTTTATTAAAAGCATATATATCTAAATATTATCGTTAAATTTGTGTTGAAAAAATAACATTTTTCAACGAGGCTTCCGTCGATCCCTCCCCGGCCTCATTTTTCATTTAATCGAATAACGATATGGCAAAAATCATAGGAGCTGTTGACATCAACAGAGAGCGATGCAAAGGATGTGACCTTTGCGTTGTCGCTTGTCCGTGCGATGTGCTCAAGCTCCAGCCCAAAGAAGTCAATGACAGGGGGTATCATTTCGTAACCGACGAGAACGCTGACAAATGCATCGGATGTGCCGCATGTGCTACCGTCTGTCCCGACGGATGTATCACGGTATATCGCGTCGTGGAGAAATAAACGACCCTTTATCTCCCTTAACGGCACACCTCCGTGCCGAAAATAAACTACGCAATTCTTTAAACACTCCTCCGGCGGTGACAATCATCACACACTGTCCGCCGGACACATCAAGAACAATATGCAAGACGAAGTCAGACTGATGAAAGGCAATGAAGCCGTGGCCCACGCAGCTATCCGCTATGGGGTTGACGGTTATTTCGGCTATCCCATCACTCCTCAGAGCGAGATCCTTGAGACGCTCGAAGAACTCATGCCGTGGGAGACAACCGGCATGGTCGTGCTTCAGGCCGAAAGCGAGATCGCTGCCATCAACATGGTCTATGGCGGTGCGGCAACAGGCAAAGCCTGCATGACATCATCGTCAAGCCCCGGCATCAGTCTAAAGCAGGAGGGCATCTCCTACATAGCAGCCGGACAGCTCCCGGCACTCATCATAAACTGTATGCGAGGAGGCCCCGGCCTCGGAACCATACAGCCCTCGCAGGCCGACTATTTTCAGGCTACCAAAGGAGGTGGCCACGGAGACTACCGCCTGATAGTCCTCGCTCCGGCTTCCGTTCAGGAGATGGCCGATTTTGTCGGACTCGGTTTCGACCTTGCATTCAAGTACCGCAATCCCGTCATGATGCTTGCCGACGGTATCGTCGGACAGATGATGGAGAAGGTAGTGCTTCCGCCCCAGCGTCCGCGCCGTACCGACGAAGAGATTGCTCAACAGTGCCCGTGGGCAGTGACAGGCCGTCCGGCCACACGAAAGCCCAACATCATGACCACACTTGAGCTTGATCCCGTGGCCATGGAGCGCAACAATATCCGCCTTCAGGAGAGCTACCGACTCATCGAAGCCAACGAAACCCGCTGGGAGGAGCATTGCACCGACGACTGCGAATATCTCATCGTGGCTTTCGGTTCAGTGGCCCGCATCTGCCAGAAAGCCATGGAGGAAGCACGCGAAGAGGGCATAAAGGTCGGCATACTCCGCCCCATCACCCTCTGGCCTTTCCCGTCAGAAGAGATCAAGCGTCTGAGCAAGAAAGTCAAGGCCATCCTTGTCGTGGAACTCAATGCCGGACAGATGATCGAGGATGTCCGCCTGAGCCTTGAGGACCGTCTGCCTGTCCATCACTACGGACGCATGGGCGGAATCGTCATGGATCCCTCCGAAGTGCTCGATGCCCTTAAAAAAATCATTGAAAAGTAAGTGTCATGACTCCTGAAGAAATCAAACAAGCCTCCAATATAGTCCAGACCAAGCCCCGCTTGCTCAACGACAACACCATGCACTATTGCCCCGGATGCTCCCACGGAGTGGTCCACAAACTCGTTGCAGAAGTGGTCGAGGAAATGGGTGCGGAACACATCGCCATAGCGATCGCTCCGGTCGGATGTGCGGTGATGGCCTACAATTATATCGACATTGACTGGATCGAAGCGGCCCACGGACGTGCTCCGGCCATAGCCACAGCCGTCAAGAGGCTGAATCCGTCGCGCCTCGTATTCACATATCAGGGCGACGGTGACCTTGCTGCCATAGGCACCGCCGAGACCATCCATGCCGCAAACCGTGGCGAGAACATCGCCATCATTTTCATCAACAACGGCATCTACGGCATGACCGGCGGCCAGATGGCCCCTACCACTCTCGAAGGTCAGGTCACCTCCACCACCCCCTACGGACGTCGCGTAGAGCTCAACGGCTATCCCCTCCGCATCACTGACATCCTTACGATGCTTGACGGTACCTGTTATGTAACCCGACAGAGCGTCGAGACAGCCGCCGCAGTCCGCAAAGCAAAGAAGGCCATCCGCAAGGCTTTTGAAAACAGCATGGCCGGTCTTGGAACATCCGTAGTGGAAATAGTCTCCACCTGCAGTTCCGGTTGGAAAATGTCGCCGGTAAAGGCCAATGAATGGATGGAAAAGAACATGTTTGAAAAATATCCTATAGGGGATCTCAAGGATACGACTGCGAAGGACTGACACAGCACACTCCGACACAGTCATTAAAGAAGACAATTTATGAAAGAAGAAATCATCATAGCCGGCTTCGGCGGACAGGGCGTCCTTTCAATGGGTAAAATCCTTGCATACGCAGGACTCATGGACGGACTCGAAGTCACATGGATGCCGGCCTACGGACCTGAACAGCGCGGAGGCACGGCCAATGTCACCGTGATTCTTTCGGATGCCCCGATCAGCAGCCCCGTGCTTAATTCCTACGATACCGCCGTGTTGCTCAACCAGCAGAGTCTCGACAAATTCGAGTCGAAGGTCAAGCCCGGAGGTACGCTCATCTATGATCCGTACAGCATCCACCATGCTCCTACGCGCAAGGACATAAAGATCGTGCCGGTGGATGCAATGGAAGCCACATTCGAACTTTCCACAAGCAAGGCTTATAACATGGTGCTCCTCGGCGCACTCCTCAAGGTTCGTGACCTCCTTCCGGTCGAAGCCGTAATGAAGGGACTGAAGAAGACTCTTCCTGAACGCCATCACCATCTTCTGCCCGTCAACAAGGATGCGATACTTAAAGGCATGAGCCTGCCTAAGGACGAGCAATAGAATTTAGACTCGGAAAGAATAGTAGCCCTACACGCCGTTTCTCCGCCAATCGCGGGCAATAAATCGTCCGGAAATGACAATTTTGAAATTTTCTCAAAATTTCTTGTGAAAAAATTTGCACAGTTGAAAAAACCGTCTTAACTTTGCACTCGCAAAACGGCAGTAACCGCAACGCCAAAGGGCGATAAAAAACGGAGCTGCACGATGCATCTCAAAACCTTGGTGTGGTAGTTCAGCTGGTTAGAATACCTGCCTGTCACGCAGGGGGTCGCGGGTTCGAGTCCCGTCCATACCGCTGAGGAGAGAGGAGAATGA
>JAAVDF010000003.1:79559-87611 GCA_014801945.1 Bacteroides sp. | reverse complement strand
TATTCTTCGATTTGGGCAAAAAGAAAGAATGCTGAAAATCAAGTGATTTCAGCATTCTTCTGCGTTTTACCGCTTTGTTNAGTGACCCCGGAGAGGCTCGAACTCTCGACCCACTGATTAAGAGTCAGTTGCTCTACCAACTGAGCTACGGAGTCATTGTCTTTTTTGCTTTGTTGAGGTGTCTCTCTCAATTGCGATGCAAAGGTAAGACGTTTTTCTGAGTCCTCCAAATTATTTCGGATATTTTTTGAAAAATATTTTAATTTTTCTGCATTTTCTGCATTTCAGATTAATTTTTGATCTATATTTCTCTATNCAATAACCCTATTTCAGCCTTTGCGACAATCAATCTTTTCCTAACAGTCACCATAAAATTTTATAATCACATCAAAAAATTTTTCTTATTACTGACCGAATCCGTCATTGCATCTCCCCAACGATGGCAGCCTCCCCTATCAACTGAACCACGTATTAAGGCAATTCATTAAAGAAATTTGACCACAGTCAACAGTGTTCTACAAACAGCGATATTCCATCTATCACCACCGAACCTTTCCGTTTTAAATTATTTTCACTATTCGGAATGTTAAACCTTTTACCTTTCATTTGTTCTAATTTTATATAAGACAATTCCGGAGCGATATCCACCTATATAGGGTCTTATTTCAAATCTTCTGTTTTCGTCATCAACTAACACCATCAGACTATGAAGAGATTGTTACAATATATAAGTGCGTTCATGCTGTGTGGAGCTATGCTTTTCCCCTTGACAGCCGATGCTCAGGGACGGCATAACGGTAATACTAATGGCGGACGAGTTGAACGCGGCCATTCGAGCCATGGGAATACGCCCTCTCGTGGTGGTAATTCCGGTGCTAACAGACCATCACCTTCACACAATACAAGCGCATCACGTCCATCAGGATCGCACGGCAATAATACACGTCCCTCAATCAGTAATTCAAATAAGAACCACGGCAACCGCCCGGATCACGGAAACGTCCCTAATAATGCTCTAAAGCCCGGAAACAATACCCGTCCTTCTGTCGGTAATGGCAACAACAACAATCGCCCTTCCGTCGGTAATGGCAATCACAACAACAACCGCCCTTCTGTCGGAAACGGCAATNNCAACAACAACCGCCCTTCCGTCGGTAATGGCAATCACAACAACAACCGCCCTTCCGTCGGAAACGGCAATCACAACAATAACCGTCCTTCNGTCGGAAACGGCAATCACAACAACAACCTCCCTTCAATCGGAAACGGCAATCATAACAACAATAACCGTCCTTCTGTCGGTAATGGCAATCGTCCCGGAAATCTTCCGAATAATAATGTCCGTCCCGGAAACGATCACGGTACACGCCCATCAATCGGTACCGCAAAACCAAACCATACGCCTACCGTCCATCCCGGTAATCTGCGCCCCGGCCATAACAATCATCCCGGTGGTAGCCACGGATTCGGTCCGGGTCACAATCCCGCCCCCCGTCCACCGATGGTCACGCCTCCCCACAGACCATACCGCCCGGTTATTGCCCGTCCCCACTATCGCCCTATGCCACCTCGCGGCTGGCGTCCTGCCGGACGCGTCCCGCTGATCAGGGGCATTCTCGGCCTGACATTCGGAACTGCCATAAATCTGTCTCTTGACTATCTGTTCAATGCCGGCTATAATGTTGACGGATACACCAACGATATCGTCTATCTGCGCAACGTCTCGGCAATGAACTATGTATGGACAGACGCAGCCCTATATTATGGCAATGCCGGCCTCGATGCCTCGTCGTTCTACTACTCCACCCCGACCTACAACCTGTCGCGCTACAACAACGTGTATAATTCCCTCGTTGCAACCTACGGCGCACCCGTCTCGGTCAACAATACCGTCAATTCAATGACCGCAACATGGTTCGGAGGCAACAATGGTTATGTCACCCTCTCATTCGGAGCCAACAACATAGGTTCAAATCTCCGCTACCTCACCACCCTAACATTCGGACTCTGAAACGAGTCAACAACGTCCCGCCAAACAATAAAGGGAACGTTGGAACAATCATAAAATCAGATCGGTTGTAGAGCTTGCACTCGCGCATGCCTTACAACCGATCTGATTTTATGGATATTTCTACAGTCTCTAAACACCCAAGCCGGCTATGAATCCGACCGATCCATATCGGCATAATCCCGACGGGTCATGATACACATATGCTCAGTTCGCTTGTCGCCGAGCGGTGACACGACATCTTCATTGGTATGATGATAGCGGAAACCACACTTTTCGCATACGCGGCGTGACTTATGATTATCGTCATAGTAACCACACCATACAGCCGAAAGCTTCAGATCATTGAAACTACGCGACAGCAACGCCCTGACAGCCTCCGGGATCAGACCTTGACCCCAATATGGCTTACCGATCCAGTAGCCGATCTCAGNNTCCTTGTCATTCATATCTTCATAGTGCAGACTATTTGAAAACATAATACCGCAGCTGCCCACCGGTTCTCCGGTGGATTTCAGCACCACGGCATATACCTCCGGAGCAGAGAACACGGTCCTGATTATCTCCCTGCTATTCTCGACCGACGTANGCGGAGGCCATCCCGCGCTTAACCCTATGTCNGGATCACTTGCGTACTTAAACAGAGCCTCGGCATCTCCGTCACTCCACGGCCGCAAAACAAGCCTTTCTGTCTCAACTATATTCATTTCATTTGTTCAATTTGTTCAAACCCTGATCTTTCCTTGATTTCGATTTNGGATACGGGAGAGCCTCCCACAACGTTTCAATCACTTTCAGAGCCTTTGATTTATCATNAAAATCAAGTATATAGCATTCCTTCGCNCCGCTATAGGCACAGCCCGTCTCTGCATCAGCCATCATATCCGCTATGCAGGGNAGCTTCTTGANAAAAGCGGTGTTGTCACAAGCCGTGATAATGCATTTCTCATTCAGATAGATCACATAATCACCCATCATCTTACGGCTTCTTACCATACCAAGCGGCGACAGCATCGCGCATACAAACTCTATAAAATCTGTCGTACATGCCATTCTGATTACTCCAATTATTGTCTATAAATAAATGTATTTCCATTAATTATGATATATTCCTCCCAAACCATGGATTATTGATATCGCATCCTACTTGACATGATCTTATCAAAATTCTGTGTACCCCATTCAGCGAGGGCCTTTATATGAGGAATAAGACTGATACCAAGCTCCGTCAAAGTATATTCTACCTTGGGAGGCACATCCGGAAACAATTCTCGGCNTATAATACCATCCACTGTCAATTGCTTGAGTACCTGCGACAAGACTTTCTCAGAAACCAANGGAATGTCCCGAAACAATTCATTGAAACGAATNGGAGCATCCTCATAAATTTTCATGAGAACAACCANTGTCCATTTGCTTCCGATCCATTCAAGCATCGGGGCTGCCTTACAGTAATCATAATCTAGATTTTTTGCCATAATCGAATAAACAAGATCTGCCTGATCAGCAGCAATACTAACTTCACGGTAAGGGTCATACCATTCGGTAAGTTATTGCTTTAGCTACAATTATCACATAATTTTGCAATACAAAGTTAATCAAATTCCGACATTGTAAAAATTCTTTCTGATGAAAACGATTGTAATCGTAAACGGTAGCCCCNGATTAAAAGGCAACACATCTCAGCTTCTCAATGGGTTCTCCAAGGGACTACGCTCACAAATACCGAACGCCAATATNGTAGAAGTAAATCTNTATCAGTTAAATTACTCTGGTTGCAGAAGTTGCTTTACATGTAAAGTAAAAGGTGGTAAAAATTATGGAAAATGCGTACTGAACGANGATCTCAAACCAGTGTTNGATCTCATCTCAAAATCGGACTGTCTCGTTGTCGCGTCACCAATCTATCTGCAAGATATCTCAGGCCAGACAAAATGCTTTATTGAACGCCTNTGCTTCTCATTAGGATCCTATGAAAAAGGCTATAGGCCACTCTCTCATGCAAGAATACCTGTCATTACAATATACACAATGAACTCTACAAGCGAATATNCTCCNCAAAGAGCNTTGGACAATACCGATTTTTTCCTTGGTCATATATTTTCACCACCTAAACGTATCTGTGCCTACAATACATATCAATTTTCAGACTATTCCAAATATATGGTTGAGGTATTTTCAGAAGTTGAAAAAGCAGCATACCGTGACAGTCATTTTAAAAATGACATAAACAAGACCTTCAACCTCGGCAAGGAAATCGGCAAGACCCTGTCGCTTCACNAAATACTTATTGAAATAAATTAGCCTTATAAATACAATTAAATCGGTCGTAGAGTCTGCACGAACATAAACTCTACAACCGATTTATTTTTCTCACATTTCCATAGTTAGGATTATTTTGACAAAGCCCCCTTTCACGTGCTCACTCGTTCAGTTCAGGCCGAGGAGCTGGCGGGCTTGATGATAGTCACGGTAAAACACCACGAGGCCAACTCCTGTTTTGATCTGGGGAGTATAATTCTCGCCTGTGTTTTCAAGCATCGCAGGTATGCCGTTAGCTTCAAGACAACCCTTATCGATAGCAGCCACTTCCATATTCGGATAAGTCTTTAATCTGACAAGATCATCCGGNNGCGGCGGTCGTGTATCAGATAAGAGCTCCTTGATCTTTTTCAAAAATGACATATCGTAACCCTATCAATTGTCAATTCAGATTTCACTCATTNTCAGCCAAAGCCTGCTCNATGTCGGCGATAATGTCGGNCACATCCTCGATTCCGACNGAAAGACGGATGAGATCAGGCGCAACACCGGCCTCACGCAGCTGCTCGTCGGAGAGCTGACGATGGGTATGGCTCGCGGGATGAAGCACGCATGTGCGGGCATCGGCAACGTGGGTGACAATGGATATGAACTTCAGACGGTCCATGAACTTGATGGCATCCTCGCGNGAACCTTCAAGGCCAAACGCGATCACGCCACACGATCCGTCCGGGAGATATTTCTCAGCCAGATGGTTGTACTTATTACCGGGGAGACTGCAATAATTGACCCACTTCACTTTCGGATTAGCCTCAAGCCACTTCGCAACAGTCATGGCATTCTCACAGTGACGCGGCACACGNAGATGGAGGGTCTCAAGACCGATATTGAGAAGGAAAGCATTCTGGGGCGACATCATCGAACCCAAGTCGCGCATAAGCTGTGCGACGGCCTTGGTGATATACGCACCCTTCCCGAAAGCCTTCGAATAGGTCAGTCCATGATATGATTCGTCAGGAGTAGTAAGGCCGGGGAACTTATCGGAATGGGCATCCCANTCAAAATTTCCGCTATCCACGATAGCTCCGCCGATGCTTACGGCATGACCGTCCATATACTTTGTCGTTGAATGAGTGACGATGTCGGCACCCCACTCGAAAGGACGGCAGTTGATGGGAGTCGGGAAAGTATTATCGACGATGAGGGGAACGCCGTTGGCATGAGCCACACGGGCAAACTTCTCTATGTCNAGTACCTCTCCGCCGGGATTGGAGATTGTCTCTCCGAAGAGGAGCTTGGTGTTGGGGCGGAAAGCAGCCTTGATTTCCTCCTCAGTGGAGTTGGGATCAATGAACGTACACTCGATCCCCATCTTTTTAAGGGTGACACCAAACAGNTTGTATGTACCNCCGTAGATGTTGGAGGAGGAAACAATGTGGTCACCGCTCTCACAGATGTTGAAAACGGCATAAAAATTTGCAGCCTGACCTGATGAAGTCANTATNGCGGCCACGCCACCTTCGAGAGCCGCGATCTTNGCCGCAACGGCATCCACNGTAGGGTTCTGNAATCTCGAATAGAAGTAACCCGAATCTTCAAGATCGAACAGACGGGCCATCTGCTCGCTCGTATCATACTTGAAAGTAGTGCTCTGGATTATCGGGAGCACACGTGGCTGTCCCTTGGTTGGAGTCCAGCCTGCCTGCACGCAGAGCGTCGCGGGCGAATAGGTCTTGTCCTGTTTCGTCATTGATATCGAGTGATTAATATTGTTNTAAAAANCAAGGGCCTCCCCGGCGAATTGCTCATTGGGGAAGCCCTTGGTTAGGTATGGCTAATGTTTTTGCTCTTTAAGCATTCTTCACCTTGTCAACGATAGCCTTGAAAGCAGCGGGATTGTTGAGCGCGAGGTCAGCGAGGACTTTACGGTTGATCTCGATACCGGCTTTGTGGATAAGGCCCATGAGCTTAGAGTAAGAAAGATCTTCAAGGCGTGCGGCAGCGTTGATACGCTGAATCCAGAGGGCACGGAAGTTACGCTTCTTGTCCTTGCGGTCACGGTAAGCGTAGGTGAGACCCTTTTCCCATGTGTTCTTTGCTACGGTCCACACGTTGCGGCGGCATCCGAAGTAACCACGGGTAAGTTTGAGGATTTTTTTGCGGCGAGCTCTTGAAGCTACATGATTTACTGATCTTGGCATTTTAAAAATGGATTGTGAACGTCAGCGGCACGTCAATGCACTTAGATTCATTTTTTAGGTGGCTGTCCGTTCGGTTAAAGAATTGAATTAGAAATCACGATTTTAATNACAAGTGAAAACCGGGCCTTTCTTACTTGAGAGCGAGGAGTTCCTTAACGTTTGAAGCGTCGCAGCGTGCTACGAGCGAGAAGTGAGTAAGNTTACGCTTCTGCTTTTTGGTCTTCTTGGTCAAGATGTGGCTCTTGAAGGCATGTTTTCTCTTGATCTTTCCTGATCCGGTAAGGGCGAACCTCTTTTTGGCACCGGAGTTAGTCTTAATCTTTGGCATTGGTTGTGATTGTTAAATAATGATTTTAATTCTATGAGGANCGACGCGCCTGNNGGCAAGCGCGTCGCGCTCGTTTTTAGCTGTAAGTTGAGTGTGTCTCAGAGACGGCCTTATTTCTTCTTGGGGCTGAGCATGATGATCATGCGCTTGCCTTCGAGGACNGGCATCTGATCGACCTTGCCATATTCCTCAAGATCGTTNGCAAAGCGGAGNAGAAGCACCTCNCCCTGCTCNTTGAAGAGNATGGAGCGGCCTTTGAAGAACACATAAGCTTTCACCTTCGCNCCTTCCTGAAGGAAGCCGATGGCATGTTTGAGCTTGAAGTTATAGTCATGGTCATCGGTCTGAGGTCCGAAACGGATCTCCTTGACTACGACCTTGGTTGCTTTGGCCTTCTGTTCCTTCTGACGCTTTTTCTGCTGATAGAGGAACTTCTGGTAGTCAAGCACACGGCAGACCGGCGGCTCGGCGGTGGGCGAGATCTCGATCAGATCNAGGCCAAGACCGTCGGCGATCTTCAATGCCTCCTGAATGGTATAGATACCGTTTTCAACGTTGTCGCCAACCAGTCGCACTTCACGTGCGCGGATGTGATCGTTGATAGCATACGGTTCCTCTTTACGATTGTTGTTAAGAGGACGGCGAGGGCCGTTGTTGGGGCGCGGAGGGCGCGGAGCGAAAGGTTTTTTCTCCATTCAGGGGGGTTATTGATTAATCATTTCGTTGACTTCACGAGCCAAATCGTCTGCAAAGGTAGCAATTTTCATCGAACCTTTATCACCTTCACCCTGTTTTCTTACAGAAATTTCACCATTTTCAGCTTCTTTTTCGCCGACAATGAGCATATAGGGTATTCTCTTGAGCTCGTTGTCACGAATTTTTTTGCCGATTTTCTCATTTCTGTCNTCAACCTGAGTGCGGATGTCGAGGGCGTTGAGCTGGGCTGCGACCTCATGGGCGTAATCATTGAACTTCTCGGANATGGGAAGCACGACTGCCTGCTGGGGAGCGAGCCAGAGGGGGAAGCGGCCGGCGGTGTGTTCGAGGAGCACGGCCACGAAACGCTCCATCGAGCCGAAGGGGGCGCGGTGGATCATCACGGGACGGTGCTTCTGGTTGTCCGAGCCGGTGTATTCGAGCTGGAAACGTTCGGGGAGGTTATAGTCCACCTGAATCGTACCGAGCTGCCATTTGCGTCCGAGGGCATCCTTGACCATGAAGTCGAGTTTCGGNCCNTAGAACGCNGCTTCGCC
>JAAVDF010000003.1:0-79554 GCA_014801945.1 Bacteroides sp. | reverse complement strand
CNTNGCNGGCNTTNANNCCCTTTTCNNCNCANGCATCGATGATNGCCTGCTCGGCGAGGTGCCAGTTTTCGTCAGATCCGATATATTTTTCCTTGTTGTTGGGATCGCGGAGTGAGATCTGAGCCTCGAAGTTGTCAAATTTGAGTGCCTTGAAAATGTAGAAGATAATATCCATCACTTTAAGGAACTCACCCTTGATCTGATCGGGTGCACAGTAGATGTGGGCATCATCCTGCGTNAAACCTCTCACGCGGGTCAGNCCGTGGAGCTCGCCGCTCTGCTCGTAGCGATAGACGGTGCCGAATTCGGCAAGGCGGAGGGGCAGATCACGGTAGCTGCGGGGAAGAGCGCGGAAGATCTCGCAGTGGTGAGGGCAGTTCATGGGTTTGAGCAGATATTCCTCACCCTCTTCAGGNGTATGGATAGGCTGGAAAGAATCCTTGCCATACTTGGCATAGTGGCCGGAAGTCACATAGAGATTCTTNTTGCCGATATGGGGAGTGATGACCTGCTGGTAGCCATACTGCTTCTGAATCTTGCGGAGGAACTGTTCGAGGCGGTCACGGAGAGCCGTACCCTTGGGCAGCCAGAGGGGCAGACCNGCGCCGACATTCTGCGAGAAGGCGAAAAGTTCCATCTCCTTACCGAGCTTACGGTGGTCACGCTTCTTGGCTTCTTCGAGGAGCACGAGATACTCGTCGAGCATCTTCTTCTTGGGGAAGGTGATGCCATAGACTCTGACGAGCTGATTGCGCTTCTCNTCGCCGCGCCAGTATGCACCGGCGAGCGATGTAATCTTGGCGGCTTTGATGGGAGCCGTGTTGGCGATATGCGGACCGCGGCANAGATCGGTGAAAGATCCCTGCGTATAAGTGGTGATCTGTCCGTCCTCAAGTTCGCTGATAAGCTCACACTTGTATTCCTCGCCACGGTCACCGAAGAGCTTCAGGGCGTCGGCCTTTGAGATGTCGGCACGGACGATGGACTGCTTCTGCTGCGCGAGTTCAAGCATCTTCTTCTCGATGCGGGGGAAATCAGCGGATGTTATTGTGTGTTCACCCGGATCAATGTCATAGTAGAATCCGTTTTCNATAGCCGGACCAATACCGAACTTCACACCGGGGAAAAGTTCCTGAAGAGCCTCGGCGAGAAGGTGGGCTGAAGAGTGCCAGAAAGCATGCTTGCCTTCGGGATCATCCCACTTGAACAGTTTGATTGTCGCATCCTCCGTGATAGGACGTGAGATGTCCCATTCCTTATCGTTGACCGATGCGGCGAGGATGTCGCGGGCGAGTTGCGATGACAGAGATTCGGCAATCTGGAGAGGAGTGACACCGCTCTCAAACTGCTTCACGCTCTGATCTGGGAAAGTAATGTTGATTGTTGCCATTAATTAATGTGTTGGTTAGGGAGCCATACGAGCGACTCCTGTTATTTTTCAGCTTGCAAAGATAGGAAATATTTCTTGAATCCACACTTATATTATCAGAGATAATGCAATGATATGATGAAAATTCAGTCAAAAATTCCGGTCGTCAGAGATCACACAGCCCCCTGCCGGCTTTCATTTTCCATCGATGACGGTAAATTCAGTGGATTTATCACCCGTGGCCGACACATTTTCTTTCAGCAGAGCCAGTGCATGGCGGATTCCCTCGACTCCCATCCGCGAAGCATAGGCATCCGCTGTGGCCAGCATCCATCCATCTTCAAGATATGAGCCCATGACGGCATCGTTGTCGAAGCCAACAACCTTGACTTCGCCCGCTTTGCAGCCGGCATCTTTCAGCACATTGATCACACCGAGAGCCATCGCATCGTTGCAGCAGAACACGGCTTTTATGTCGGGATGCTTCATGTAGAGACGTCCGAACACTTCTTCGGCCGTAACGGTCTCCCAATTCGCAGGTTCGCTGGCCACGCAGTCAAGTCCATGTTCCTCTATCGCTTTATTGAAGCCGGCCTTGCGCTGCTGCGCGTTTTCGGCCACAGGCAGACCCTCTATCATGATCACTTTATCACCTTTACTGAGCGTCGAAGCCAGTTTCTTACCGACGGCGTAGGACGCAGAGAAATTGTCCGGGCCTACGAAATCGATCTCAACACCATCCTTTTTAAGGAGAGCATCATCGAGCTTTATGTCGATATTGACCACAGTCACCCCCTTGCGGACGGCATAGACAACAGGGGCGACAAGTTCCTTTGAATCGATAGGAACAACCACGAGTGCATCAACGCCCTCATCGACAAGTTGTTCCACCAGAGAGATTTGTTTATCGATTTCGGTCTGCGTAGCCGTCCCGACCGACTTCAATTCGCAGCATCCGGTTTCATTCACANATTCTTCAGCACCCTGCTGCATCACTTTAAAGAAATCAGCCTGAAGTGACTTCATCACCAGACCAACCTTGATTGTTTCATTTTTCATGGTCTATACTTATTTTAAATTTTTCAGATTATATTAGCTTTATCATCAAATCAACTGTCGGCAAAGTTAATTCAAATTAATAAATATGGCAAGAAAAACGCAAGATTATGCTAAGATGTTAAAACTAAGAATGGTTTTGATGGCAGTACACAGAATTTTTCGTATCTTTGCGTAACATCCGAGGAAATTATGGTTGTAACATTTGANCATACATATTTAAAAGATCTATATGAATATGGTCGTTGTTCTGATAAGAAACACCGCTTTCAGCCACAGATCGTAAAGCGNTATCAAAAACGCGTAGAGCAACTGTTGGCCGCTCCGACTCCGGAAACCCTCTACCAACTCAATTCTTTGAATTTCGAGGCTCTGAAAGGGGATAAATCCGGATTGTTTTCAATCAGGGTCAATGCTCAGTACCGTATTGAATTCACCCTAAACACCGAAGATGAAAATTCTATTTTGACTATCTGCAATATTGTTGAACTCTCAAATCATTACGATTGATATGATAACGCTTCCCAACACACGTCCCGACATGATAGCCAACAATCTTGTTCCACAAACGCCGACCCATCCGGGTGAGTTTCTCGAAGAGGAACTCGAAAGCAGAGGCATAGCATTCCAGACTCTTGCCAAGGAGATTGGAGTGGCGGATTCCCTTGTTGACGAACTTATAAAAGGTAAAAAAGATTTCACCGTAGAATATGCCCTTATGATCGAGGCCGCTCTCGGAATCGATGCTGACTTCTGGCTAAACCTTCAGACAAATTACAATAAAGCAAAGGCCCGCCACAACACCTCCTTCATGGCAAAGCTTGCCAATATCAGGCGTGTCGCAGCAGTATTCTAAAGTTACAGGACTATGACTACCCTCCCATCTGCGGTGGCAGAACCGGGAGAAAAACACCGACCTTTACTTAATTTACAGAGCAGNATTATCAACAGGTTGAAGATGCTGATGCATCTTTGATTGGAGTAATGGCATAGAAAATTTCGTGCAAATTCGCTAACTTTGTAGTCACGATGAAGAAAATTGACAATGCTACTGTCCAGCGAATACTTGACGCCGCCGATATCGTAGAGGTGGTGAGCGACTTCGTGACCCTCAAGAAGCGTGGCGCGAACTATGTCGGGCTATGCCCGTTTCACAACGACCGCTCACCCTCCTTCTATGTTTCNAAGGCCAAGGGCATGTGCAAGTGTTTCAGCTGTGGTGAGGGCGGAAGCCCCGTAAGCTTCATCATGAAGCTTGAGCAACTTTCTTTCACAGAAGCCCTGCGCTATCTCGCCAAGAAATACAACATCGAGATCGAGGAGCACGAGATGACCGACGAGGAGCGGCGTGCCGAAGGCGACCGCGAGAATATGCTTGCGCTCAACGACTTCGCCATGCGCTATTTTGAAAAGACGCTCAAGGACACTCCTGACGGCCGCGACATAGGTCTATCATACTTCCGCTACCGAGGCATAAGCGACGCGATGATCGAACGCTTCCACCTCGGCTATGCCCTTGACAGCCGTGACGCGCTCTTCAACACCGCCGTCGAACGCGGCTACAGCGAGCAATACCTCTTTTCAACCGGCCTATGCACACGCACCGAGGACGGCAGGGTCTATGACCGTTTCCGCGGACGCGTGATCTACCCTATCTTCACACTGTCGGGCAAAGTCGTGGCCTTTGGCGGCCGCACGCTCAGCAAGGAAAAGAAGATAGCCAAGTATGTCAACTCCCCCGAATCGGACATTTATCTGAAACGCAAGGAGCTTTACGGTCTCTTTCAGGCCAAGCAAGCCATATCGAAAGCACAGAAATGTATTCTTGTCGAGGGCTACATGGACGTGATCTCCATGCATCAGGCGGGAGTGTGCAACGTGGTTGCCTCATCCGGCACGGCACTGACCGTAGAGCAGGTGCGCCTGATCAAACGCTTCACCTCGAACGTCACGCTGATCTATGACAGCGATGCCGCCGGAATCAAAGCCTCGCTGCGAGGCATCGAACTGCTGCTTCAGGACGGCATGGACATCAAAGTCCTCCTTCTTCCCGAAGGCGAAGACCCGGATTCATTCGCCCAGCACCACTCTTCGACGGAGGTCGAGGACTATATCAGGGAAAACGAGACCGACTTCATCAGCTTCATGGCCCGCATCCTGATGGAAGGTGCGGCCAACGACCCGACGCGCCGTGCACAGGTGATCACGCGTGTCGTCAAGACCATCGCACTCATCCCCGACGAAATCACACGCAGCGTCTATGTTCAGGAATGTTCGCGCATACTCTTCATGGACGAGGATGTCCTGCGCCGCGAGGTCGGGAAATACTATAATGAATTCCGGCTAAAATCGAGGGAGGAGCAGCAGCGGACCGAAGCCTTCACCGGAGGTCCCGGCATCCCCACCATTCAGGAAGGCATGGCCGAAGCCGCCGTCCATGAAAAAGAACCGGAAAAACCGGCCGAGGACGCAACCGACTCACGCCACGCACGTTTCCTGCGCACCTACGAAATGGCCGTGGCACGCCTGATAGCCAAATACGGTAATTTCGCCTTTGCCGACGGGATCGACGATGACGGCAACGCCGTGCCCATGACCGTCCTCGAATACATCGAGGCTGATCTTGCAGCCGATGAAATCCGCTTCGTCAATCAGGATCTCGCCCATTTCTTCGACGAGGCCCTGCGTCTGAGCCGGCTGTCGTGGGAATCGGATCTCGCACGCAAGCAGCAGGAACTTGCCGAACGCCGCACTCAGGAATTTCAAGCCGGAGTGGATGAGATACGAAACAAGGCGACTGACATAGGAAGCATATCGGCAATGGAACGCTCCTTGCGGGAGACTGTCGATACGAACTACACACGCGGCATCGAGGACTTCGCGGCAACCTATCTCGCACGACAGATGTGCTCGTCGCCTGACGACATCGTGCGCGATCTCGCCTCTGACCTTGTGGTAGAGCGTCACATACTAAGTAAAATGCACACAAAGTATGCCAAGGTAGCCACCGAGCAGGAATTGCTCGGCGAACTCGTCCCCCGCGTCCTGCACGAGCTCAAGGATGCGATCCTCTGCACCCGCCTTAACGATCTGCACGCCGAAATGAAAACCTGCGCGTCGGACTATGACCGCGTCATAGCTCTCATGCACAGCATCCGTGAGATCGAAACCGCCCGCTCCGAGCTGGCCAAACTGATCGGCGACCGCGTGATAGCACCCCGAAAGTAGTCTGCCGGATACCATGCGTTGACCACAAAGCCTCCTAAGGGCATCGTCAAAGCGAGGAAATTAAAAAAATTGTTGCTATCCTGCCTTCGTCACGGCCAAACGTCATCCTGAAAGGGTCATCGGTCGATTTAACTAATGTCTATCCGTCTTATTAGCTTTTTTTTACGTGCTCCGAATGGTAGTTAACAAAAATCTTGTTAACTTTGCATCTTGAAAATGGTGTTCAGACCATCTAAACAGCCATTACACAACAATATAGCAACTACAACAGTCCCCTCTCTACGGGTTTACAACCACATTATGACTAAAAAATTCCCTCTATACACACTGTTTAGCCTCATTCTCATGGGGTTAATCAGCGCATGTAACGAAGACTCCGAGAACTTTGTGGCTGATGGCGATTACAGCAACTGCACAGTCTCCTCGTTCAGTCTCGCAAAAGATGACAGCGTGCTGACAGGACTTGACTCAGTGTATTTTTCGATAGACCTTGTAAATGCCGTCATCTTCAATGCCGATTCCCTGCCCAAAGGCACGAAAACCGACAAACTGATCGTCAAAATCGGCACATCCTCGGCCCGCGGATGCGACCTCACTTTCCGCCGTTGCGATGTTCCCCGCGACACGACCATAAGCTACATCGACAGCCCCAACGACAGTATTAACTTCGCTGACGGACCTGTGAAGATGCTTATAACCTCCTACGACGGTCAGTCGAAGCGCGAATACACCATCAAGGTCAACGTTCATCAGGTAGAAACCGACACCCTTTACTGGGACAAGGCTTCATGCCGCAAACTCCCCTCAGCCCTCTCTGCGCCTAAAGCTCAAAAAACCGTTGAGTTCCAAGGAAAGATCTACTGCCTCACCGCCACAGACGCTCAAGCATCAGTAGCCGTGACAGCCGACCCGTTTGCAAACAACTGGACCGATTCGTCGGCCACGCTCCCTGACGGAGCTGATGTAAGCAGCTTCACCGCCACAGCCGATGCCTTCTACATCCTTGATTCCAACGGCACACTCTACAAATCGGCCGACGCTCTGACATGGGCGGCAACCGACTGCAAGATGAACTACATTTACGGTGGCTACGAATCCACCGTTCTCGGCGCACGCAAGGATGCCGACGGATGGAAACACCTCACCTACCCTGCTTCAAATGAATCGGCCATACCGTCGGGATGCCCCGTAAGCGGTACAAGCCCTATGATGGTATATGAGACCAAATGGAGTGCATCACCCTTGGCCATGTTCGTCGGCGGATGTGACGCAAACGGCACTCTTGTTGGTTCTACATGGGCTTACGATGGAAACATCTGGGCCAAGATAAGCACCCGCGACATCGATGAGCGTGAAGGAGTGACCCTCATTCCCTATTTCGCTCTGCGTGTCAACAAGGCCACTTGGCGTGTGACCGAGCGCACAGTCCTTCTTGCAGTAGGCGGCAGATACGAGACATCGTCAGGCAATGTCGTGTCCAAGCAAGTCTATGCTTCCTACGATCAGGGTCTCAACTGGGACGAGGCTTCGAGCTACCTGCAACTTCCCGATTATATTCCCGACTTTGCCGGAGCACAGGCCATCGTAGTCAACACTGAGCTGAACGAGAATACACCCCGTTCGACCGATGCTTGGACTTCATTCAGCGGTAACAATCTCCCCGTTTGGGCGAATCCTGTCCCGCTGACCCGTACAAGCCGTGTCAGTGCCCCTATCAACGAATGGGAATGCCCCTACATCTACCTGTTCGGTGGCGAAAGTGCCGACGGATCGCTCCACGACACAGTGTGGAGAGGTGTCATCCGTCGATTCACATTCAAACCGCTCTATTGAATCACCTCCCGATAGTTTGCCTTCTCTTCTCCATATATAATATAAGGTGTAAAGACTGATGAGATCTCTCCTCCGCATATTGACCGGCATCATAGCCATCATGACTGTCATGCCGTGCGCGCTGGCTCAGACGCAAGAGAGCGTCGAGACATACAAGTTTGACATCGGAGGTGGAATCGGAATGTCGGGCTATCTCGGAGACGCAAACGAAAGTTCGCTTTTCGCTCATCCCGGTGTGGCACTCAACGGCTCGTTCCGATACCTGATAAATACCCGTTGGGCAATCCGCGGAATGCTGACAGCGGCATCACTGAGCGGATCGACCGCCGACATGGACAACGTGCTTCCTGAAGGCAGGACATACGACTTCAGTTCGTGGGTCTATGATCTCGGCGGACGCGTAGAGTTCAACTTTTTCAATTACGGAATAGGTGAAAGCTATAAGCACCTCAGCCGTATTTCCCCCTACCTCAGTCTCGGTCTCGGACTGACCATGGCTGCCACCGAAGGCAAGAACTATGCGGCGATGAGTCTGCCGATGGGTTTCGGTGTGAAATACAAGCTCCGACCCAGAGTGAACCTCAGCCTTGAATTCTGCATGACCAAGGTGTTTGGAGACCACATCGACAGCTCGGAACTGAGCGATCTCTACCAGATCAAAAGCTCATTTCTCAAGAATACCGACTGGTATTCGACCCTAATGCTTAGCATCAGCTACGAATTCGGCAAGCGTTGCGTCACCTGTCACAGGATAGACTGACAGCAACTCCGGCCGGAAAGATATATATTAGAAAAGACATAACGATCAAACCAATCTCGGCGTCGAAGCCACCACAGTGGACCAGCGGCGTGACAGACTAAAAGATATGACTGAAGAATTAGATAAAAATAGCCTACCGCGCCACGTCGCCATAATCATGGACGGCAACGGACGCTGGGCCAAAGCTCGTGGCCTTGACCGCAGCGAGGGCCATGTCGAAGGTGTCAATACAGTGCGTAGGATCACTGAAATTGCCTCCGAACTCGGCATAGGCTATCTTACACTCTATACGTTCTCCACTGAAAACTGGAATCGTCCGCAGGCTGAGGTGGATGCCCTCATGCACCTCATAGTGATAGCTATCGAGCGTGAGACACCTGACCTTATCAAGAACAATGTGCGCCTTCAAATGATCGGCGACACCTCTCGCATGCCGCGCGAGGCTTACGAACGTCTCCAGCAGTGTATCGCAGATACCTCTCACGGCACCGGCCTTACCCTCATCCTTGCGATCAGTTACTCATCGCGCTGGGAAATCATGGAAGCCGCACGCCATTTCGCCGCTGATGTGGAAGCCGGTAAGCGCAAACCGGAGGACATGAATTCGGAAGAGGTCTTCAAGTCATATCTCACCACCGCTGATTACCCCGACCCCGACCTCCTCATCCGTACCGGAGGCGATCACCGCGTAAGCAACTTCCTGCTCTGGCAGATAGCCTACTCCGAGATATACGTGACCGATACATACTGGCCCGACTTCTCACGCGAGGATTTCATCCGTGCCCTCAAGGATTTCAAGGGGCGCGAACGCCGTTTCGGTCTCACTTCCGAGCAACTCAAATAAACATCAAGAAATCTCATCCCCTCCTATATCTCCCATCATAACGTTTGACCAATGCGTTTTAAATTAATCACATTCCTGCTCCTGATCTCGTCACTTTCAGTGCCCTTCGGCGTTTCGGCGCAGGCTCCGGCTGACACCATCTATAANCCCAANATACTTTTCACAGGCCTACCTAAGACCTATGAGATAGCCGACATCCAAGTCAAGGGTGCGGACAACTATGAAGACTACATCATCGTCAACTACACCGGACTGAAGAAAGGTGACATCATCACCATTCCGGGTCCGGACATCACCGATGCCTCCAAACGCCTCTGGCGTCAGGGTCTGTTCTCAAAGGTGCAGGTCACTGTTGACAAGGTCGTAGGCGACAAGGTCTATCTNACACTCAACCTCCGTCAGCAGCCCAGAATCGGTGAGATCCGTTATCACGGAGTGAAAAAGGGCGAACAGAACGATCTTGACGAAGCCCTGCAGCTGCGCAAAGGCAATCAGATCACCCAGAACATCGTCAANCGCGCCGAACAGATCATCTCGAAATACTATTCAAACAAAGGCTTCGGCAATGCTACGGTAAAAATCAATCTTACCGATGATCTCTCGCATCCGAACGAAGTGTTCGTTGACATCAATGTCAATAAGAACGATAAAGTCAAGGTCCACAAGATCTACATCGACGGCAACGAGGTGCTGAGCGACAATCAGCTCCAGCGCGTCATGAAAAAGACCAACGAGAAAGGCAAACTGCTCAATCTCTTCCGCCAGAAGAAATTCGTGGAGAGCGACTACAACGATGACCTCGAACGAATCATTCAGAAATATAACGAAAAGGGCTACCGNGATGCTGCCATCGTAGCTGATTCGGTTGTTCCNTTTGATGAAAAGACAGTCGATGTATATATCACAGTCGATGAAGGAAAGAAATACTACATCAACGACATCTCTTGGGTAGGCAACACCATCTACCGCACTGATCTGCTCTCCAATGTACTCGGCATGGAGAAGGGTGACGTGTATAACCAGAAACTCCTTACNAAGCGCACGAAGGAGGATGACGATGCGATAGCCAACTATTACATGGACAACGGCTATCTNTTCTTCGACATCACCCCNATAGANAAGAATGTCAAAGGTGACTCTATCGACCTTGAAATGCGTATTATCGAAGGTCCGCAGGCCCGCATCAACAACGTTATNATCAACGGTAACGACCGCCTCTACGAGAAGGTGATCCGTCGTGANCTCTTCGTTCGTCCGGGTGAGCTTTTCAGCAAGAGCGACCTCATGCGTTCNGCCCGTGAAATCGCGCAGACCGGTCACTTCGANCCTGAAACAATGGACATCCGTCCCGAACCGAATCAGGAGGACGGAACAGTNGATATCCTCTTCAACCTCGAATCAAAATCAAACGACCAGTTTGAATTCTCGATGGGCTGGGGACAGACCGGTATCATCGGAAAGGTGGCCATCAAGTTCACCAACTTCTCCATCAAGAACCTTTTCTATCCCAACAGCTACCGTGGCATCGTCCCGCAGGGCGACGGTCAGCAGCTCACCATCTCTGCACAGACNAATGCCCGCTACTATCAGGCTTACAGCATCTCGTTCCTCGATCCGTGGTTCGGCGGTAAGCGACCCAACTCNCTCTCCGTATCGGCCTACTACAGCCGCCAGACAGGTGTGAACTCGTCGTACTACAACCGTAACTACATGAACAGCTACCTGTACTCCTACAGCGGTCTCTACAACACCGGCTACGGTTACAACGACTACTACCAGAACTCCTACGAGAACGCTTATGACCCCAACAAGTTCCTNCAGATGCTCGGTGTGTCCGTCGGCTTCGGAAAGCGTCTCAACTGGCCNGACAACTACTTTACGTTCCAAGCTGAACTCGGNTACAACTGGTATTACCTCAAAAACTGGGAATATCTGTTCGATATGCAGAACGGTACGTCAAACGCCCTCACTCTCGGCCTGACGCTCGCTCGTAACTCAATCGACAATCCCCTCTACACCCGTAGCGGATCGACATTCTCACTCAACCTCCAGATGACNCCTCCCGCGTCGCTCTTCGGCAAGAAGAACTGGGGNAAACTTTACAACACGGCCAACANCTCTACGGCTTCCACCGCCCAGATCGANGANGCCCGTAAGGAACTCTACCGTTGGATCGAGTACTGGAAACTCCGCTTCAAATCGCGCACCTACACTCCCCTTACCGATCCTGAGGGCAAATACACTCTCGTGTTCATGACCCGTGCCGACATGGGTCTGCTCGGTAGCTACAACAAGTATCTCAAATCACCGTTCGAGACATTCTATGTCGGTGGTGACGGNATGTCGGGTTCTTACACCTACGCACAGGANACCATCGCACTCCGTGGTTATGACAACGGACAGCTGACTCCCTACTACCGCAGTGGTTATGCCTACACCCGTTTCGGCATGGAGCTCCACTTCCCCTTCATGCTCCAGCCGACGACTACCATCTANGGCTTGACCTTCATCGAAGGCGGTAATGCTTGGACCTCGGTCAAGAACTTCTCGCCNTTCGATCTCAAGCGCAGTGCAGGAGCAGGTATCCGCATCTATCTCCCGATGATNGGTATGATGGGTATCGACTGGGCCTACGGTTTCGACCGCGTGTTCGGAACGAAGGGTGGCTCACACTTCCACTTCATCCTCGGTCAGGAATTCTGATCCCTGACCGACTNNCAGCGGGATGATAAGGCTTTATCCTGACGCGGATTAAACTTTTCACCCGCTNATGCGTCTATAATTATAGCAACTTTCCCCAACACATTTAACACCGCCGAAGGTATGAAAAANTTTTTCCTGACATTAGCACTCATCGTCGCTTGCTTCGCAGGNGCTTCAGCTCAGAAGTTCGCACTTGTCGATATGGACTATATCCTCTCGAATGTTCCCGCCTACGAGATGGCCAACGAACAGCTCAACCAGATCTCGCAGCGATGGCAGAAAGAGGTCGAGGCTGTGGCAAAAGAAGCCGAGACGCTCTATAAGAACTATCAGAACGAAATGGTNTTTCTGACCGACGAACAGAANAAGAAAAAAGAGGAGGAAATCGTAGGCAAGGAGAAAAAGGCCGCCGAACTCCGNCAGAAATATTTCGGACCTGAAGGAGAGCTCTACAAGAAACGTCAGACTCTCATGAAACCGATTCAGGACGATGTCTATAACGCCGTCAAAAAGGTCTCCGAGGAGCGTGGCTACCAGTGCATCTTTGATCGTGCATCGTCCGCCGACATCATATTTGCCTCTCCGCGTATCGACGTGTCCAACGAGGTGCTCGAAAAGTTAGGTTATTCCAAATAAAATCCCTAACTTTGCACCACTCACGNGTTAAGTGAGTTTCCCCTACGGTCGTCCTACNCTCCACGGCCGCAGATCTTCACGAACAGAAACTTAATTATTTAAAATAAATTTTCCAAAATACAACGATGATCAAGAAACTTTTACTCGCAATCATGATTGCGTTCCCCATGAGCCTCTTCGCACAGAAATTCGGTGTNATCAACACCACAGAGCTCATCGAGTCACTCCCCGAAGTAAAGACTGTCAACGAGCAGATGCAGGCAGCNACAAAGAAATACGAGGACGAATTCACCAAACTTCAGGAAGAATTCAACAAGAAATATCAGGAATTTCAGGCTCTNGANGCTTCNACCCCTGAAACAATAAAGGAACGCCGCACTCAGGAGCTTCAGGAAATCGACACCAAGATCCAGCGTTTCCGCGAAACCGCACAGCAGGATCTCCAGCGTCAGAACCAGCAGCTCATGGCTCCCGTTCAGGAAAAGGTTGTCAAGGCTATCCAGTCAGTAGGTGCTGAAGGAAACTACACCTTCATCTTCGAGAACGTAATGCCTCTCTACTCCGGATCAGACGTCACCGATGTCACTCCCCTTGTGAAAGCCGCTCTCGGCATCAAGTAAGCAGACATCCTGATCACTGAACAGGAATCCACTGCGATCCAACGATAAAACCCGCCCGCCATGTCGTGTCCGCACTACGCGGGTCGAATGGCGGGCGGTTGACTTATCGAATGTAACTCCTTACCGTCAAACACCGTCACTCACCCCCCCAACACAACGCCCACAACTATGTTTCGAATCAAACGCATGGACATCTTCATCCTCCAGAGTTTCGTCCCTCTGTTCATGATGACGTTCTGCATCTGTCTGTTCATAGTGCTCATGCAGTTCCTGTGGCGTTACATCGACGAACTTGTCGGTAAGGGACTCGGTATCGATGTCATCGGCGAACTTTTCTTCTATGCCGCGCTGACCATGATCCCGATGGCACTCCCGCTTGCCATACTGCTCGCCTCGCTCATGACTTTCGGCAACCTTGGCGAACAGTTCGAGCTGACGGCCATGAAAGCTTCAGGCATCTCGCTCCTCCGCACCATGATGCCGCTAATTGTCCTGATGGTATTCATCGCAACCGGCGCATTCTTTTTCCAGAACGATGTCCTGCCCGTAGCGCAAACCAAAATGTGGACTCTGCTCTACTCCATGAGGCAGAAATCGCCCGAACTGGAGATCCCCGAAGGAGTTTTCTATGACCAGATCCCCGGCTACAACCTCTTCGTGCAGGAAAAGAACCGCGAGACCGGCGTCCTCTATGACATGATGATCTACGATGTATCGAAAGGCTTCGAGAACTCATCGATCATTCTCGCAGACTCCGGTAAATTATCCATCACGCCTGACAAAACACACCTATTCCTACGTCTGTGGAACGGAGAATCGTTTGAAAACCTCAAGGATGCAGGTGCGGGAAATATGAAGAACGTCCCCTACCGACGCGAATCATTCACCGACAAAGAGATCATGCTCAAATTCGACTCCAACTTCAACCGAATGGATGAGCAGGGTATGCGCAACCAGTACGTCGGAAAGAACATGGCCGAACTTCAGGCCACAATCGACTCCGTTACCGTCCGTGTGGATTCTCTCGGCTCGATCTACAGCACCGCTCTCCGTGAATATCCTTATCTCGGCTACAGAGCCTACCGCACCACGCAGTCCGACAGCGGAAAAATGGTGAATGAGCGCAAACCCGACGTGATTGTCAAGCAGCCGCTCAATGTTGATTCACTTCTGAGAGGCTCATCATCCGGAGAGCGTCTCAGCTATCTCAATCAAGGTCTGGCAAAGGCCAACCGCATGCGTCAGGAATATGAGTACAAGAGTATAACATTGGCAGACGACCTTAAGACAATCCGTCGTCACGCTATCGAACTGCAGAAGAAATTCACCCTCTCATTCGCCTGCATCATATTCTTTTTTATCGGTGCACCGCTCGGTGCGATCATCCGCAAAGGTGGTCTCGGCACACCGCTCGTAATCTCGGTGTTCCTGTTCATCTTCTACTATATCATAGACAACATGGGCTACAAGATGGCCCGCGACGGAAAGTGGGAGGTATGGCAGGGCATGTGGCTCAGTGCCGCCGTGCTTCTTCCAATGGGTATCTTCTTCACTTACAAGGCTGTCAATGACTCCGCAGTGTTCAACAAGGATGCCTATCTCAACTTCTTCCGCAAATTCTTCGGTGTCAGCGAAGTGCGTCATGTAGAGATGAAAGAACTCGTGATGGAGGATGTCAACCCGTCGGTGGCCGTCAAGCGTCTCGAAGCTTTGAAGCTTGAAGTGGCGACCTATCTGGAGAATAATCCTCCCAAGCAGAACTACCGCGACTACTGGCTTCGCGGTTATGACCGCGACGAACTCCACCGTCTGCGCGACACCATCGAGGGCGATGTGGAGTATCTCTCCAACTCACGTGAGAAAATGGTGGTGCTCAAACTTATGGATCTCCCCATACTCCGCAGCCTTTGGTTCCAGCAGCCCTCCACCAAGCCGTGGCTCTCATGGACCATGATGGTGCTCTTCCCGATCGGCCTGCCCGTATGGTACTACGGGCGCAAGACCCAGATGCGCCTGCGCGACGAGTTGAAGACCGTCAGCAAAGTCTCCGATCAGCTTATCGACCTGATCTCACCCATGATCACCAATTCAACCGAAAATACACCCCATACTGATGGAAAATAATATAAAGTTAGACAGTATAGAAGAAGCCATCGCTGATTTCCGCGAGGGTAAATTCGTGATTGTGGTCGATGACGAGGACCGTGAAAATGAAGGTGACCTCATCATCGCCGCAGAAAAAATCACGCCTGACGATATTAACTTCATGCTCACAAACGCACGTGGAGAGCTCTGCGCGCCCATAACCATATCACGTTGCCGTGAACTCGGCCTGAACCATCAGGTGGAAGCCAACACTTCCATGCTCGGCACGCCGTTCACCGTGACAGTCGATCTGCTCCCCGGATGCACCACAGGCGTGTCAGCCCACGACCGCGCAGCCACCATACGTGCGCTCGCTGATCCGGCCACCACTTCAGAAATGTTCGGCCGACCGGGCCACGTCCACCCGCTCTATGCTCAGGATGCAGGTGTGCTTGCCCGCGCAGGCCACACCGAGGCCGCCATCGACCTTGCACGCCTCGCCGGCCTGCAGCCCGCAGCCTCGCTTATCGAGATCCTCAACGAGGACGGAACCATGGCCCGTCTGCCACAGCTACGCAAGAAAGCCGACGAATGGGGACTGAAACTGATCTCCATACGCGACCTCATCGCCTATCGTCTGCGTAGTGAATCACTGGTGGAGGAGGGTGTGGAAGTGGATATGCCTACCGCCTACGGTCATTTCCGCCTCATCCCATTCCGTCAGAAAAGCAACGGACTCGAACACATCGCTCTCATCAAGGGAGATATCAGCGGTGACGAACCCGTGCTCGTCCGCGTGCATTCATCTTGTGCTACGGGCGATATTTTCGGATCGATGCGCTGTGACTGCGGCGAGCAGCTACATAAGGCCATGGAACTGATCGATAAAGAAGGTCGCGGTGCCATAGTCTATCTCAATCAGGAAGGACGCGGCATCGGCCTTATGGAAAAAATAAAGGCTTATAAGCTTCAGGAAGAGGGAATGGATACCGTCGATGCCAACCTCCACCTCGGTCACAAGGCTGATGAGCGTGACTACGGTGTCGGGGCGTCCATTCTGCATCTGCTCGGTATCCGCAAGATGCGCCTTATCACCAACAATCCCGTCAAGCGTATTGGTCTTGAGGGCTACGGACTTGAGGTCGTTGATAATGTCGGTATCGAAATAGCTCCCAACCGCTACAATCTACGCTACATGCTCACCAAACAGCAGCGCATGGGTCATACCACACATGTCAAAAGTGGTGAGTAATANAGAGTATAGAGTATAAAGTATAGAGTATAGATAATACGTTTAGATTTTGCAGGCGAAAAAATTCACTGCAAACAATAAACCTAANCGTATTATCTATACTCTATACTTTATACTCTATACTACTTTCTAAATTCCCCCCTAAATTTCCCCCTCACACTCGTAGTGGACGTGATGATGGGCGGAATGACATTCGGTCAACGTATGGTCAATGATCAGATGCCTGTTTGCCATACCNGCGATGGTTGACATCTCATGCGACACGAGCAGCAGTGTAGTTGTCTTGGACAGCTCGGCCACGAGNTCATAGATATAATGTTCGAAACGCTTATCCACATAACTGAGAGGCTCGTCGAGCACGAGTACACGCGGACGCGAGATGATGGCACGTCCGAGGAGCGCGCGCTGAAGCTGTCCGCCCGACAGTTCGCCTATCCCTGCAGAGGCGTGGCTTTCAAGTCCCATCTGACGCGTCACCTCNGCAACTCTCGCGGCAATTTCGGCTTTTGACAGACGTTCGCCGATAAGCCCCGACGCAATCACCTCCTCCACACTGATCGGAAACTTGGAATCGATCAGATTCTTCTGCGGAAGATAGCCGATGGAAAGCTCGTTGACGGGCACACCGTCATGATAATATGTCACCGTNCCNTCCGAAGGTTTCAGCAGACGCAGGAGTATCCTCAGCAGAGTGGTCTTACCTCCGCCGTTAGGACCTGTGATGGCCACGAAATCCCCTTTCCGGACATCGAAATTTATATCCTTGAGCACTTCTTTNTTATCCCAACGCTTACATATATTGCGTAGCGATATGATGGTTTCCGACATTCTGCCTGCGGGTTATTTATATTCTGATTATATGTGTTTTAATGCTTGCCCTCCTTTNTGCTGTCGGAGGTCGCAGCTATGGCATCGGCGATGGCCGTTATCTCCTTCTCCCANTCGTAGGCAAGCGGATTGATGTTGACCTTCTCCACATCAAGCTGTGAGCCCAGAGCCTCGGCCTGACGGCTATCGAGATCCTTCTGGTAGAAAAATATCTTCACATCGTGCTCGGCGGCATGATCGATCACATCCTTCAGCGCNCCCATAGCCACCTCCTTNTTGTCGGCATTTCCGGCAGGNATCTGCTCCAGNCCGTAGTCACGCGCGAAATAGCTCAGCGAAGGATGCCACACCATGAAAGCCTCACCCCTATGGGGGGCGAGCTTAGAGGCAATTGCNGTGTCGAGCGAATCAAGCCGGGCNGCAAACCGCTCATAGTTACGGCGGTAATATTCGGAATTGTCAGGATCAATCTCAGTCATGGCATTGAACATGTTNCCGGCAATGATCTTCACGTTTTTGACCGAAGTCCATGTGTGAGGGTCGATCACATCATGAGTCACACCGCCATGACTGTGAGTACCGGTCACAGGAACTACGCCGAGCGACGTGTTGAAGATCGGCAGATCCGGATGCTCGCCGTGTACTTTGTCGAGGATAGCAGCCTCAAATCCTATATTGCCCATGCGCAGGAANCCGATGGACTTTGTGAGATTCATTATGTGGTTGACCGTCGGGTCNAATGTCTCCGGATTCGCTCCGTTGGCTATCAATGTTCTCACCTCCACGCGGTCACCCGTGATCTGTTCAAGCAGATACTTCTGCGGTTCGATGCTGACGGTCACTATCGGCTTGTCGTGAGCCGGGGCTGTACAGGCCGCAAGCACTCCGAGCCAAGCGGCAAAAGTGATGATAACAGGAAGAATAAATATATTGGATTTCATTGCTATTGCATAAATTTTTGCAAATATAAGCAATTTTTAGCAATTTTCCTTTATTTTGTTAATAAAATTTTTGATTTCAACCTTTATCCCACTGCTCGTCGAAGGCTTCGCGGGTGATGAAGTCCCTGACGTGCCAGTTTATGTCGCCGAATTCTCCTGAAAACAGCTCGTAGCCATACTTCTTCGGTTCAGCTGAAGAAAGATGGATCTCGCTGCCGTCGGTCTTGACAACTACCTCCCGGATCGCCCTGTCTCCATGAAAATGGAAGTAATGGATTTCACCATCTGTCTTTACGACACTTTCTGCCGTATCTCCATAGACGTGATAATAACTTAGGTTTGTATAACTCTCAGCTCTTTTGAGATTCAATGCAGTAAAGCTTTCAGTCTCAGGCCACGGTTTCCGCTTAACCTCAGCATAAAAAAATGATGACCCTATGACATAGCCATATTTCATACGTTCAATAATCGAACTTCGCGGATGCACTCCATCATACTCTATACATCCTTTTAAATAGTCAGGAAGTTTCCCGATGTCTTTAGATGGCTCATTGAAACGTCTGACAAACCAATGATCGAATGGATTGACATANTATGTCTCCAATGTTCCATCGGGAGATATCATATATCTTGGATCTCCAAAAATTAAATTGCATAATTGTTCCTGATTCAAGATAGGTGCTTTCCCGACCTTGTACCAAGCTCCTAATTTTGTTCCTACTTGGATATATGTAAGAGTATGGAAACCTATCTCCCCATTAATAACATCCATCAAATCCGGATTGGCATCAAGTGGATATTTCTTTCTGAAAGCCCTGATCAATGCACCACCGAGCTGCTTAGTATCTTTCCCTACATACTGGAAATANCACTTATACTCATTATCAATCTCCGCACAGAANANATCCCCTATGCGCGTTACTGTNCGCTTTGCCATAAATTATACAGTGGTATTAAATTTAGAGGTCATCATAATNGCTTAATAGNCAATCTGGAATAATTCCCCTGCAAGGTAGTGATAAATTCNNGTTTTGCCAAAAGGGAGGGGTGTTTTTGTTAATTTTCANTATGTTTGNNGNGNGANGNGNGNNAAGGATGGTGCAATTCGGATTTTTTTATTACCTTTGCAACTTGTAATTACAATATTACCCGCGATTTATAAACAAGTAACATAATCATTTCCATAACATAACCGAAAATGGCAACTCAAGACGACGTTTTCAAGAAAATAGTAAGCCATGCCAAGGAATATGGCTTCGTGTTTCAATCGAGCGAGATTTACGATGGCCTCTCAGCCGTCTATGACTACGGTCAGAACGGCGTGGAGCTCAAAAACAATATCAAGCGTTACTGGTGGGATTCGATGACACTCCTCCACGAGAACATCGTGGGCATCGACTCCGCCATCTTCATGCACCCCACCATCTGGAAGGCTTCGGGTCANGTGGATGCATTCAACGATCCCNTGATTGACAACAAGGATTCAAAGAAACGTTACCGTGCCGACGTGCTCATCGAGGAGCAGATCGCCAAGATCGAGGATAAGATCGAGAAGGAAGTGGCCAANGCCGCAANACGCTTCGGCGAGAGNTTTGACGAGGCAATGTTCCGCCAGACCAATCCCAGAGTGCTCGAACACGCCGCCAAGCGCGACGCCCTCCACGAACGCTTTGCAAAGGCTATGAATGACAGCGATCTCGACGAGCTCCGTCAGATCATCATCGACGAAGAGATCGTCTGCCCCATCTCCGGCACTAAAAACTGGACGGAAGTCCGTCAGTTCAACCTCATGTTCAAGACCGAAATGGGATCGACTGCCGACGGCGCGATGACGGTATATCTCCGTCCCGAAACCGCTCAGGGTATCTTCGTCAACTATCTCAACGTCCAGAAGACAGGCCGCATGCGCATCCCCTTCGGCATCGCACAGATCGGCAAGGCGTTCCGCAACGAGATCGTGGCCCGTCAGTTCATCTTCCGTATGCGCGAGTTCGAGCAGATGGAGATGCAGTTCTTCGTTCGCCCCGGTTCGGAAATGGAATGGTTCAACCGCTGGAAAGAGTTCCGTCTGCGCTGGCACAAGGCTCTCGGCCTCGGCGACGAGAAGTATCGCTACCACGACCACGAGAAGCTGGCCCACTATGCCAACGCCGCTACCGACATCGAATTCCAGATGCCTTTCGGATTCAAGGAAGTCGAGGGTATCCACTCACGTACCAATTTCGACCTCTCGCAGCATGAGAAATTCTCAGGAAAGAAGATCCAGTACTTCGACCCCGAACTCAACGAGAGCTACACCCCCTACGTCATCGAGACCTCGATCGGTGTCGATCGTATGTTCCTCAGCGTTCTCTGCTCGTCATACGAAGAGCAGGAACTCGAAGGTGGCGACAANCGCGTCGTGCTCCATCTTCCCGCCGCACTCGCCCCGGTGAAATGCGCCGTGATGCCCCTCGTCCGCAAGGATGGTCTGCCCGACAAGGCACGCGAGATCGTCAACGAACTCAAATTCGACTTCGCCACTCACTATGAGGAGAAGGACTCGATCGGTAAGCGTTACCGCCGTCAGGATGCCATCGGCACACCCTTCTGCATCACCGTCGATCACCAGACTCTTGAGGACAACACCGTCACTCTCCGCGAGCGCGACTCCATGGAGCAGAAGCGCGTGAAGGTGGAGGATCTCCACAAGCTCATCCACAATGCAGTGTCGCTCAACTCACTCCTCCGCAAGCTTGCTTAACGAACTTAACTCACGGTCCTGTAGAGGGACGCGGCAAAACCCCACGTCCCTCTACAGACCATATATCATTCTCCCCCCACCGTTAACAACTCCCTCCCACTAAAATGAAACATTACTTCAAACTCCTCCTCATCGTCACTCTCCTGATCCCGATGCTCTCGTCGTGCAACTACAACTCACTCGTCGAGAAGAAGCAGGGTGTCGAGCAGTCATGGGCCGAGGTCCAGAACCAGTACCAGCGTCGCGCCGACCTCATCCCCAATCTCGTGGCCACNGTCAAGGGCTATGCCACACANGAGAGCGAGACCCTCGAAAAAGTGACGCAGGCACGCGCGGCGGCAACTTCAGTCAACATCAATGCCGATGACCTCAACGAGGAAACCCTCGCCAAGTTCCAAGCCGCTCAGAATGAACTGACAGGTGCTCTAAAATCACTCCTCGCCGTCACCGAAGCATATCCCGACCTGAAGGCCAACGAAAATTTCCGNGATCTGCAGGTGCAGCTCGAAGGAACGGAAAACCGCATAGCAACCGCACGCGGACGCTACACTCAGGTCGTNGCCGACTACAATACTTCGATCAANAAATTCCCCACCAATATCTACGCCGGATGGTTCGGCTTCGAATCACAGCCGCAGTTCAAGGCCGACGAATCGGCTCAGCGCGCTCCCGAAGTGAAATTCTGATNCTTTCAGACGGCAGCCCTGAAAAGAACATATCAAACCAACGGTCCTAAACACCAATTCATGTCAAAATTCAGACTTCTATTCACTCTCTTCATCCTCACGAGTATCGGAGGCATGCTGACNACGTCGTGCAACGACGACAANACGTGGGACGACTACAAGGAGTGGCGCGTAGCCAACGAAGAGTTCTTCGATGAGCAGCACTTCCTNATGGAGGACGGTAAAAACGTCTATCAGACCGTCACTCCCGCATGGAATTCGGGTGCGACCATCCTCATGCGCTATCTCAACGACCGCAAGCTGACCGAGGGCAATCTCTCGCCGATGCTCACCTCAACGGTGGATGTCAAATATATCGGCCGCCTCTACAACGGCNTAGCCTTCGACTCGTCATACCGTAACACAGCCTCCTACGGCGACAGCCTCTTCCGCACGACTCCCGGCTCTGTCATACAAGGCTGGACCATCGCACTCATGAACATGCGTGTAGGCGACAGTGCCCGCATCGTCATCCCCTACGTGCTCGGCTACGGTGCNTCAGGTTCCGGAAGCATCAGCCCCTACTCCACCCTCGTGTTTGACGTGAAGCTCGTCGATATACCTTATTACGAAGTGCGTCCCTGATCCATAACGGGATTCACTGAAGCTACTGTCCTGCAAGCAAGACAATGGATTTCAAATTAGAAGCAACCGCCCCCGGCTCAGCAGCAAGAGCCGGCATCATCACTACCGACCACGGCGAGATCCGCACACCTATCTTCATGCCGGTAGGCACACAGGGAAGCGTGAAAGCCGTCCATCAGCACGAACTGCGCGATGCCGTCAAGGCTCAGATAATCCTCGGTAACACCTACCATCTTTATCTGCGTCCCGGCATCGAGATCCTTGAAAAAGCCGGAGGACTGCACAAGTTCAACGGCTGGGACCGCCCTATCCTCACGGACAGCGGCGGCTTTCANGTGTTTTCGCTCTCGGCAAACCGCAAGCTGACTGANGAAGGTGCATGGTTCCGCTCGCATATNGACGGNTCAAAGCACCTGTTCACNCCTGAGAAGGTGGTCGATATAGAGCGTTCGATNGGTGCGGACATAATGATGGCTCTTGACGAATGCCCTCCCGGCACCGCTGACTACAGCTATGCGCGCAAATCGCTCGACCTCACCCANCGCTGGCTCACTCGCGGATGGAAACGCTACAAGGAGACCGAGGGTAAATACGGTTATTCACAAGCTTATTTCCCTATAGTCCAAGGTGTCACCTANCCNGATCTGCGCCGCGAGTCGGCCAAATTCGTGTCNGACCTCGGAGCTGACGGCAATGCCATCGGCGGTCTGGCCGTAGGCGAACCCGCCGAGGTGATGTATGAGATGATCGAGGTGGTCAATGAAATCCTGCCCGCCGANCGTCCGCGCTACCTCATGGGNGTCGGAACTCCCGCCAATATCCTTGAGGCGATTGACCGGGGCGTGGATATGATGGACTGCGTGATGCCTACGCGCAACGGCCGCAACGGCATGCTCTTCACCCGCCACGGCACCATGAACATGCGCAACAAGAAGTGGGCCGACGACTTCTCNCCTCTGCAGGAGGACGGTCCGGCTTACGTCGATCANGTCTATTCCAAAGCCTACGTCCGTCATCTCTTCATAGCCGACGAGATCCTCGCCATGCAGATCGCATCCATCCACAATCTCGCCTTCTACCTCTGGCTTGTCGATGAAGCACGCCGCCACATNATCGAGGGCGATTTCAGCCGCTGGAAGACCGAGATGCTCGAATGTGTCAGCCGCAGNCTCTGACAAAACTCCNGCAGCAGATCCTNTCAGCTNTCCCTGNGTCACATANAGTCAAAANAACCTTACACCACCACTCCACACCATCCCCCTCACTACAGTGAAGATTCTCGACTGGTACATCATCAAGAAGTTCCTTGGAACATACATCTTTGCGATAGCCCTGATTCTGGCCATCACAATCATGTTTGACATCAACGAGAAGCTCGACGCCTTCCTGAAGGCGCCGCTGAAAGCCACAGTGTTTGACTACTTCCTCAACTTCCTNCCCTACTTCGCCAACCAGTTCAGNCCGCTCTTCACTTTCATTGCCGTAATCTTCTTCACCTCAAAGCTCGCCGACAATTCGGAGATCATAGCCATGCTCTCCACCGGCATGAGCTACAGGCGACTNCTGCGCCCCTACATGATAAGCGCGACCGTCATAGCCATAGCCACATACGTNCTCAGCGCATACATCATCCCTCCCGCCAACGTCAAGCGAATCGACTACACCAACACNTACGTCAAGAACAAGCGTGTGGATTACGGCACCAACATCCAGCTTCAGGTGGCCAAGGGGGAGATCGCCTATATGTCGCGCTATGACAACACGAGCAAGACNGGCTACAAATTCTCGCTCGAATCATTCGAGGACAAAAAACTCGTGTCGAGACTCACGGCACAGACCATCCGCTGGGACACACTCCACCGCTGGACCGTNCGCGACTACATGATCCGCGATTTNGACGGACAGCGCGAGAAAATCCGTCGCGGAGGCCGTCTGGACACCNTCATCCCCATCGAACCACGTGACTTCCTNATCTCNAAAAATGACCACGAAACCATGACATCTCCCGCTCTGCGCGAATACATCGAGCGTCAGAAAGAGCGCGGAGTGGCCAACATCAAGTCATTCGAGATCGAAAATCAGAAACGCTATGCCATGACTGCAGCCGCATTCATCCTNACCGTCATAGGCATGTCACTCTCGTCGCGCAAGATCAAGGGAGGCATGGGTGTCAATATCGGCATCGGACTTGTGCTCAGTTTCAGCTACATCCTCTTCATGACCGTNACATCGACATTCGCGGTGTCGGGCTACACATCGCCTATGGTNGCAATGTGGATTCCCAATATCCTCTACACCATCATTGCNTTTGTACTCTATTATAAGGTCTCGCATCAGTAACACTATCCGCACNGTTAGTCCTCCGTTGACATTTTTCCGNATAAACNATCCTGCCGGAAGAAATGGCGGGGCTTACAGTTCCTTGTTGAAACGATAGGTGAACGTCAGCANCACATAACTTCCGATTTTCCGCGAATAGGTTTTATAGATGCCTGAATAGGTGGCGTGGTAGTAATAATCCCTCTGTCTGTTCAGCATATCTTTCCACTCCAGAGACAGCTGACCGCTACGACCTTTCAGAAATCTCAGTTCGATACCGGTATTGAGCAGAATCTCCTCATTATCCTTGCGGTTAAGCATCGTGCCGGTCCTCACGTAATATCGTGAACTTGCGATGATCGACAGTCCCCACGGCAACCTCAAGGCAGGATCAAGACTGAACGACAGGCTACGCTCGATNTCANTGCGTCCGTGCAGGTCATTGTCCATGCGTCTGAANTCCCATGAACCGTTGAAATGAATATCGAACCGTTGCGGAAAGTAACTGCAGCTAAGGNTTACCGAACCACTGTTCGTGCGCGTGACACTCCGCTCCGGTTCATTGGCCATATCCTCGTTGANAAGACCTACATTTCTTTCAAACCGTCCCGACACCAGAGCTGAGGCCAAAAACTTGCCGGTAAATTTAGTGTAACGCAGCTCGACATTGCCATTATAACTTCCGCTCACGTTGACAGGTTTCATGGTCCTNCCACCCGTCTCCGGATTGTAGTAAGTGGCAGTGGTCTGTTCGTTGTANGCATTTGAGAAATAACCGTTGCACTGGAGTCCCGAAGGTTCATGCCTGATGTCAAGATTGAACGACTGCCTGTAGGAAGCCTTCAAATCCGGATTACCNACAGTGACATTAAGCGGATGACTGTTGTCGATCAGCGAGAGGAGTGATGACAATTGCGGCTGNCCTGTCGATCCGCTGTAGCCGAAGCCCACGTTCCACTTATTATTATTGTATCTGATTGACAGNGTCGGGTTGAAATTCACCGACCGCCGGAGCGTGTCGGCCTGCGCACGGCCCGTTTTCTGATCGAGTGTCCGGCTTTCAGGTGCGAAAAAGCATCCACCGGACACATTAAGATTCTTCGAATTGTAGTCAAGTCGCANCCCGATGTTATTGCTNTGTGTGCGGCTNAGCGTNCGATTGCTCAGACTATCGACAAAGGCAGTTTCATAATCNGGNGGCAACTCNCCCGGATTCCGTTCACTGTCACGGTCAAAAAATGGTGAGAGATCATAGGTCTCGCGTGAATAATCCGACCTGTTAANAGTGTATTCGTAGGAAAGCTCNAACTTAAAACTTTTGCCTACCGGCTGAAGGAAACTTAACCTCGTACCGTAACCGCGATTGACGGAAGGCGATGCNTTGTATTGATCGCGGTAGAGNATTGAGTCACGGCCATCGCTACCGATCAGACGGAAATATTCCGTTGTCGATCGGTTGAACGAATTATCGTGACTATCATTGCCNTTCACCTTCATCGAGAGTGACAGAGCCGTTCCCCGCTTATTGAATTTACGCGTCAGGGNCACATCCAGATCGTAACGTAAATTATGCGAATNGGAAAGACCGTCATTTGAATTGCCGTTCACACGNGTCGCCGGNTCAATCATCTCATACGCATGTCCAGCGAACGGATTTCTNACATTGAGACCGGGGTCGGAATCGAAAGTCTCGCTGCGCGAAGTGCTGCTGCCACGCGACCTCCCCATGCCTAATGCACCGGACATGCTAAACATNGTTTTATCATCTGGATGCCAAAGCAGACGGACATCCGAACTGACNTTGCGACTGCGATTCAACGAACGGCTCTGTGAGGCGTTGTAAGTATTGCCGGAAGGCAGATAGCTGTCACTTGTCGAGGATGATTCATTNCCGGATTTAGAGTAACCGTAATGGCNTGAGAGATTCAGATCCACCTTACCTATCTTTCTCGAAACATTGAGTGTCGCGTGATCGGAACGGTTGTCCTTGTAATCCGTCATCATGTTGGCATTGCCGCTTCCGAGCATCAGCGTGAAATTTTTATCTGACCCAAAACTGTAGGATGACAGTTCGAGATTCTTTTTCNCTTCCGTACCGTATTTCACGGAAGCAGAGTTAACCANCANCCCGTCAAATCTTGACCGTGTCTGNAGGTCAAGCACATAATTCTTCCCCCGTCCCTTCANTCCGAGAAACATTTCCTCGTCGGTTGCCCTGTCGTAGATCTTTATGTTACTGAGCAGGTCGGCGCGCAGATTCTCCAGTGCAATGACCTTTCCGTCCTTGAACATCGGTTNGCCGTTGATCATAATGTCATTCAGTGGCTTNCCGTTATATGTCAGTGAGCCTGTCCGCTTATCGTAAGCCATTCCGGGGATCAGNCTGATCAGATCTTCAAGAAATGCGCCGTCGCGCGTCTTGAAAGCATCNGTATTTATAATGGTGGTATCNCCTCTCATCAATATAGGTTTCACGGGCGCGGTCACCACTACCTCATCGAGATTGATTATCCGGAGCAGCGAATCCATCTCGGCAATAGCCGCACTGTCGCGCCTCACGGATTCCGGGACTGAATCCGNTGCGAGGATCGCGCTTGTATCTCCGGTCCGTGTNGGCAAAATTCCAACTCCCGCCCCACTCACTGACGTCACGAGGCAGAGACACACGACCAAAGCTACTGTTATCCGACTGAGAAAAGTTATCATTACGCAATTTATCCGACTAAAGTAGTCTTTTCTCAAACGATCACAAAATCCTACGCCCTAACTTAACCTAAATTAACCATTTATCAACGGCACTAATCCCTTNTAAATTTTAAACTAACCAANAANCCCAAACGTTATATTTACCTAATCAATNTGGCTATGTCAGAATAGATAAATTCCGACTTGATTTTGACACAGCATCATCTTTTTCAGCTATTATGAAGACTTCCTCATCACCTACGCCGCCGCAAGCACCGACGCTTTCCGGCGGTTATTATATTTTTCTGATCCTTTTCCTCGTCCTGCTNAGTGCCTTCGGATCGTTTGTCAACGACATGTATCTCCCGACCTTACCGGAGATGGTACGNGCATTCCACACATCCAGATCGACCGTGCAGCTNGGTCTGACATTCGGCATGNTAGGTCTTGGCCTCGGNGAGCTCATCCTCGGTCCTCTAAGCGACCGCTTCGGACGTAAACCNATCCTTGTCGGCGCACTGATTGTGTTCTGCATCGGNGCAATGTGNAGCGTATGGTCGAAAACCATCCACATATTCCTCTGGTGGCGACTTGTGCAGGGTATCGGAGCNTCAGGAGGCTACTTCCTCGCGCGTACAATTCCNGCGGATCTATATAAGGGACGNACGCTCGCNAAAGTNATGGCCATCGTAGGTGCTATCAACGGTTTCGCACCGGCCTCCGCTCCCGTCATAGGCGGTCTTGTAGCCCGGTCGATAAATTGGCAAGGCATTTTCTGGATATTGTTCGGATTCAGCGCAATGCTGCTTCTTCTGACCATTCCGTTCAGGGAATCCCTTCCGGTGGATCGACGTGTCAGAGGGCGTTTCGGNTCTGCATTTAAAAATTTCGNANTCCTTGTCNGAAACCGTCACTTCATGACACACGTACTTCTCAAGGGCAGTGCTTTAGGCGTACTTTTCGCCTATATTTCATCAGCACCGTTCATTATTCAGGACCACTATCATTTCTCGCAACTTCAATTCGGTCTGTTCATGGGAGTCAACGCTCTCGCTGTAGCAGCCGGNGCATCGGCAGCCATCCGCTTCAAACCGCTCAAACGAGCCGCCGTCATAGCCGCATGGGGACTGGCGACCGTGATNGCAGTTCAATATGTCTGCTTCTACACGATAAACAACGTATGGATCTACGANGCCCTCAATCTCCCGATGCTNTTCTGTCTCGGAATGATCTTCACAGTCGGCAATACTTTAGCCATGAACGAGGGACGAGCCTGTGCGGGTGACGCATCTGCATTGGTCGGCTTTGTGGGCTATGTNTTCGGTGCGGTNGTCAGCCCGCTCGTCGGTCTGGGCGACATTCTCCACTCCACACCGCTCTGCATGNCCATACTGACGGTGATCGTGGTCATCTCAGCCCACAAATCGCGCGAACTCCCCGCAGACCTGACGGCTACCGGTCAAACACCAGACTCCGCCGGATCGGACAGTTCAAAATGACCNATTTACGATGGTTGATCGAATTTAAAAGTTATATCCAAGNGTTATGGCTATATTGCGGTTCACAATTTTGCCGAAACCTTCCATATCCATCACGCTTGGGAGTCCAAACTGATATTCAAAACCCAGATACACATGGCGGAANGTATANCCNACACCTGTTCCAAAGCCTACATCAAAACGGCGTAGGACATCCTTGCTGAAAGTACTCTCCNTGTCTCTTCCGATTTTTGTCTGTCCTACAGCTCCGCAAGAGAAATACGGGCCAAAATTCACCTGAATCTGCGACTCCTTAGGGAGATTTATACGGTATGAAGCTTGTATCGGAATCTCCAAGTAGCCGGCCANCACACTCACATCAAGAATCCTGTCGTGCTCATCCACAGCCATATCTTTCATATCAGCACCNTTGAAAGTGAGATACACTCCTGTGTTTAAATAGAAACTCTTAACTATACCATATTCAGCNGAAAGCCCGACTCTGAAACCTTGCCGGGAATCAAAATTCATACCTATCCCTTCATAACTGTAATGTAAATTAGATATGTTCATGCCGGCACGTAAGCCATAGCCATAAGGCTGTTCAGGTTTCGAGGAATCCCACAGCAACAGTTGAGCCGAAGCGTCCGTAACACTCAGTAATGCCAGCAGAGCAGTGANGATAATCTTTTTCATGAATCAGATTTTAGGTAATTTATACTTATGATAAATGGTCGCCATGTTTGGACAATAAATCCGGATGACAACCGGTTCTATCTGCAAAGATAGCAATATTTCAGATCATTACGCNAATTCGCATTATTAAAATTATATAATTTTAACTAATCTCATNCCTAAANTATGAGACCGTTTACATGCATACATTCTCGCAATTGCAACTGTTCTGCAAATCGGGTGGACTCACGGATTCGGGAGAAATTTTTGATCATGGCCATATCCTTTCGATTTAGCCATTATAACTGTATATAAATATTAAATTTATCATTTCATTGCAGCATTTGANAAATAATTNGTAAATTTGCAACCAATCATCTCCAATCATCTCTCCGGAGTAGAGTCCGGAAGAGAAAAATAGTTTTAGGTCAAGTTTCCAATCGTAATAAATAACCCACACATTACCATATACGAATTTAGTATGAGTGACAGGCTTTTCATCTTTGACACGACGCTGCGCGACGGAGAGCAAGTGCCCGGTTGTCAGCTTAATACAGTTGAAAAAATTGAAGTTGCAAAGGCTCTTGAAGCCCTCGGCGTAGATATCATCGAAGCCGGTTTCCCTGTATCGAGTCCCGGAGATTTCAACTCCGTGGTAGAAATCTCCAAGGCTGTGACATGGCCGACTATCTGTGCGCTCACCCGTGCTGTCGAGAATGACATCCGTGTAGCTGCCGAGGCTCTTAAATATGCCAAACATCCACGCATCCATACCGGTATCGGGACCTCCGACTACCATATCAAATACAAGTTCAACTCCACGCGTGACGACATTCTCGAACGTGCGGTNGGTGCCGTATCATTCGCCAAGAAATTCGTGGAGGATGTGCAATTCTACGCGGAGGATGCCGGACGAACCGACAATGAGTATCTCGCCCGCGTGGTCGAAGCCGTGATCCGTGCCGGTGCAACCGTCATCAATATCCCCGATACTACCGGTTACTGCCTCCCGTCAGAATTCGGAGCAAAGATCAAATATCTGATGGACCATGTAGATGGCATTGACAAAGTCGTTATCGCCACACACTGCCACAATGACCTCGGAATGGCTACAGCCAACACTGTAACAGGTGTGGTCAACGGCGCACGTCAGGCNGAAGTGACCATCAACGGTATCGGCGAGCGTGCCGGCAATACCTCTCTCGAAGAGGTCGTGATGACCTTCCGCTCNCACAAGGATCTGGGTATCGANACCAACATCAACGCTACCAAGATCACAGGTATCAGCCGCATGGTGTCGAGCCTCATGAATATGCCGGTGCAGCCCAACAAGGCCATCGTCGGACGCAACGCCTTCGCCCANTCATCGGGCATCCATCAGGACGGTGTGCTCAAAAACCGCGAGAGCTANGAGATCATCGACCCCAAGGATGTCGGTATCGACGAAAACTCTATCGTCCTCACNGCCCGCAGCGGACGCGCCGCGCTCAAGCACCGTCTCCACGTGCTCGGCATCGAGCTTTCAGGAGCTGATCTTGACAAGGCATACGAAGCATTCCTCCGTCTGGCCGACCGCAAGAAGGAGATCAATGATGACGATGTGCTCATGATAGCCGGCGCACACCGCAAGGCCCTCAACCGCATCAAGCTCGACTTCCTTCAGGTGACGAGCGGTGTAGGAGTCCACTCTGTCGCAAGCGTGGGTCTCGACATCGCCGGTGAGAAGTTCGAAGCCTGCGCTTCGGGCAACGGTCCTGTCGATGCGGCCATCAGCGCGATCAAACAGATCATCCACCGCAAGATGCTCGTCAAGGAATTCCTCATTCAGGCCATCAACAAGGGNAGCAACGATATNGGTAAGGTTCACATGACTGTCGAACATGACGGAGTCCCCTACTACGGATTCTCAGCCAACACCGACATCGTAGCAGCCAGTGCCGAGGCATTCATCGACGCTATCAACAAATTTGTCCGCTAATCTCTCCCGAAATAACTTCCATACCAAAGTCAATCCACCAATCATGGGTAAAACTCTTTTTGATAAAATCTGGGACGCCCACGTCGTCAACAACATCGAAGGCGGTCCCTCTCAGTTATATATCGACCGTCACTACTGCCATGAGGTGACCAGTCCTCAGGCATTCGAAGGTCTCCGCTCACGCGGACTCAAGGTGTTCCGTCCGGAACGTACCTACTGTTCGCCCGACCACAATATCCCCACTCTCAATCAGGACAAACCGATCGCCGATCCCGTGTCGCGCAATCAGGTCGAGACCCTCACACGCAATGCCGAGGAATTCGGCCTTACACTCTTCGGCCTCGGACATCCCAAGAACGGCATCATCCACGTCATCGGACCGGAAAACGGTCTTACCCTCCCCGGCTACACGATCGTCTGCGGTGANAGCCACACCTCAACCCACGGAGCTTTCGGCGCAGTGGCTTTCGGAATCGGNACGAGTGAGGTCGAAATGGTGCTCGCTTCGCAGTGCATCCTCCANCCCAAACCCAAGACAATGCGTATCAATGTCAACGGCAAGCTCCGCCCCGGAGTGACCGCCAAGGATATCGCNCTCTATATCATCGCCAAGATGACCACGGGNGGAGCAACCGGTTACTTCGTCGAATATGCCGGTGACACTATCCGCAACCTCTCNATGGAGGAGCGCATGACCGTCTGCAACCTCTCCATCGAGATGGGTGCGCGCGGCGGTATGATNGCCCCCGATGAGACCACTTTCGCCTACGTNGAGGGACGCGAATTTGCCCCCAAAGGCGAGGAATGGGAAAAGGCCGTGGCCTACTGGCGCACNCTNCCCTCCGATCCCGATGCCAAGTTTGACCGNGAAATCAACTTCGATGCCGCCGACATCGAGCCNCGCATCACTTTCGGTACAAATCCGGGCATGGGCATAGGTATCAATGACCCCATTCCTGCTCCCGATCCTGAGGACGAGGCNGGAAAGATCTCCTACGAAAAATCGCTTGATTACATGGGCTTCAAGGTCGGTCAGGTACTCGCCGGTACGCCTGTGGATTACGTGTTCCTCGGCAGNTGTACCAACGGACGCATCGAGGACTTCCGTGCATTCGCCAACTTCGTCAAGGGTCGCAAGAAAGCCGACAATATCACCGCATGGCTCGTCCCCGGCTCGTGGAAGGTAGATGCGCAGATCCGCGAGGAAGGTCTGGACAAGATTCTTGAAGAAGCAGGATTCGAGATCCGTCAGCCCGGATGTTCAGCCTGTCTGGCAATGAACGAGGACAAGGTGCCNGCCGGCAAGCTCGCCGTNTCCACATCCAACCGTAACTTCGAGGGCCGTCAGGGNCCCGGATCGCGCACGATCCTCGCCGGACCGCTCGTAGCGGCTGCTTCAGCCGTAACCGGTGTCCTCACCGATCCCCGCACCCTCATGTAATCCACCTCATCACGCTCCAACAGCAAGCATCATGAAAGAAAAATTCTCCACTATAACCTCAACCTGTGTCCCCCTCCCGATGGAGAATGTGGATACTGACCAGATCATTCCCGCACGCTTCCTCAAAGCAACCTCNCGCGAGGGTTTCGGCGACAATCTTTTCCGCGACTGGCGTTATGACAAGGACGGCAACCCCGTGAAGGATTTCGTGCTCAACGACCCGACNTATTCAGGCTGCATCCTTGTGGCCGGTAAGAACTTCGGTTCGGGTTCGAGCCGCGAACATGCCGCTTGGGCCATCCATGACTACGGTTTCCGCGTCGTGGTGTCGAGCTTCTTCGCCGATATCCACAAGAACAACGAACTCAACAACTTCGTGCTCCCGGTAGTGGTGAGCGAGCCTTTCCTCGCCGAGCTTTTCGACTCGATCGCGGCCGATCCCAAGACGGAAGTCAGGGTCGATCTTCCNTCGCAGACCATCACCAATCTTGCCACAGGCAAAAGCGAGACATTCGACATCAACGCCTACAAGAAACANTGTCTTTCCGAAGGTCTTGACGATATAGAATATCTNCTCTCCAAAAAATCCGATATCGAAGCATGGGAAGCCGGACGCTGACACTATGTCAGCCGTCCGACCTCTTCTCGATCCGATCCCCCCGAACATACACTCTACCCCCACATACACAGGAATGTACGTTGAATTAATGGACACCACTCTCCGCGACGGAGAGCANACATCNGGAGTGTCGTTCTCGACCTCCGAAAAACTCGCCATCACACGCCTNCTCCTTCAGGAACTCCACGTGCCCCGCATTGAGATCGCGTCGGCACGTGTTTCTGACGGTGAGCGCGAGACCGTGCGTAAAGTCTGCGCATGGGCNACGCGTACAGGNTATATCGGAAACATCGAGGTGCTCGGTTTCCTTGATGGTGGTGAGTCAGTCAGATGGATAAAGGACGTAGGTGGAAAGGTGATCAATCTCCTTGCCAAAGGCTCGGAGAAACACTGCCGNCTGCAGCTGAAACAGACCCCGGAACAACACTTCGCGGCCATAGCAGCCGAAGTGGCGCGCGCACGTGAAGCCGGCCTCGACGTCAACATCTACCTTGAGGANTGGTCAAACGGAATGAAGCACTCGCGCGACTANGTTTTCGCGCTCATGGAATCCATCAAGGATCTTCCGATCCGCCGCTTNATGCTTCCGGACACCCTCGGCATACTTAATCCGTATGANACGCTTTCATACATGCACACCATCGTGAAGCACTACCCGACGCTTCACTTTGATTTCCATGCCCATAATGACTACGATCTGGCCACGGCCAACGTGTTCGCNGCCGTCAAGGGTGGAGCCAAGGGNGTCCACTGTACCATCAACGGTCTCGGTGAGCGTGCCGGAAACGCGACTCTGTCNAGTACCGTTGCCGTGATCCACGATCAGCTGGGCGACACGACGGATATCGACGAAAGCAAGATCAATAAGGTCAGCCACATCGTTGAGTCATTCTCCGGNATCATGGTNCCCCCTAANAANCCGATTATCGGTGACAGCGTCTTCACGCAGTGTGCAGGCGTACATGCCGACGGCGATAACAAGAGTCAGCTCTACTTCAATGAGCTGCTCCCCGAACGCTTCGGCCGGGAGCGTGAATATGCCCTCGGAAAGACTTCCGGCAAGGCCAACATCAAGAAGAATCTTGAAGCCCTCGGAATCGAGCTTGCGGAAGCGGATATCCACAAGGTCACACAGCGCATTATCGAGCTTGGNGATAAGAAAGAGATCGTCACACAGAGNGATCTCCCATTCATCATTGCCGATGTGCTCAAGCATCCGACATTGCCCTCGGACGTAAAGGTGGCCAACTATTCGCTGACCCTGACACGCGGACTTCGCCCGACAGCCACAGTNAAACTGGTNGTCGGCGAGTCGGAATTTCAGGAGTCGGCTGTGGGCGACGGTCAGTTTGACGCTTTCATGCGTGCCGTGCGCAACATCTATCGCGNCAAACTTCAGCGCGAGTTCCCCACGCTGGTCAATTACTCGGTCAATATCCCTCCGGGGGGCAAAACGGACGCNCTCGTCCACACCACCATCACTTGGGATCTGGNCGGAAACGTATTCAAGACCAGAGGTCTCGACCCCGACCAGACCGAAGCGGCCATTCAGGCTACGGTGAAGATGCTCAATCTCCTCGAAACCCTCAAAGCTTAGGGCTTAAAGTTCGGACAACACAAGTTTTGATCCGTACAATTCGNAAACAATAATATAACGATTATATACAATGAATCTTAAAGTTGCAGTTCTTCCCGGTGATGGCATCGGGCCCGAAATCTCCCGTCAGGGAGTAGATGTGATGACAGCCGTATGTGAGAAATTCGGNCACAGTGTGGAGTACCGCTACGCCATCTGCGGAGCTGACGCCATCGACAAAGTAGGCGATCCCTTCCCTGAGGATACATACGAAACTTGTCTGTGGGCAGACGCAGTGCTCTTTTCAGCCGTAGGTGATCCCAAGTTNGACAACGATCCCAATGCCAAGGTCCGTCCCGAACAGGGTCTGCTCGCAATGCGTAAGAAACTCGGCCTCTTCGCCAACATCCGCCCCGTCGAGACTTTCGCCTGTCTCATCCANAAGTCACCCCTCCGTGCCGAACTCGTCGAAGGAGCTGATTTCATCTGTATCCGTGAGCTCACCGGCGGTATGTATTTCGGTGAGAAGTTTGAAAGTGACGAGCGTGCCTACGATACCAACGCTTACACCCGCCCCGAAATCGAGCGCATCCTCCACGTGGCCTACAGCTATGCGATGCGNCGCAACAAGCACCTTACCGTTGTCGATAAGGCCAACGTACTTGCGTCCTCACGTCTNTGGCGCAAGGTNGCTCAGGAAATCGCCCNGCAGTATCCCGAAGTCAACACCGATTTCATGTATGTCGATAACGCTGCNATGCGCATGATTCAGGAACCCCGCTTCTTTGACGTNATGGTNACTGAAAANACNTTCGGCGACATCCTCACCGACGAAGGTTCTGTGATCTCCGGCTCTATGGGTCTCCTCCCCTCTGCCTCGACCGGNGAAAAGACTCCCGTATTCGAGCCGATCCACGGTTCTTGGCCTCAGGCCAAGGGTAAGAATATCGCCAATCCCCTTGCCCAGATCCTCTCTGTGGCCATGCTGTTTGAATACTTCAATCTCATGGAGGAAGGCGCACTCATCCGCAAGGCTGTCAACGCATCGCTCGACGCCAANGTNCGCACNCCTGANATTCAGGTCGAAGGCGGCGCACACTACGGCACTGACGCNGTAGGCGNATGGATTGTCNATTATATCAAAAAAGCCTGATATACAATAAATTCAGANCATAGCGNATTTCAACTACTGTACAGACTCTTTTTATGGTTGAGTCTGTANAGTAGTTGTTTTTATATGATCTNCCGATATTATATGAAGCCAAATTCCAATTGTGGGCCTTGGTTTCGTCCGTTGCTCACGACAATTTCGTAACTTTGCAGACGCTATGACCGATTCCATGCTTCAAGAAATTGTTTCCGCTGTCAGCGGAGTCCTGACCGACTATGTAATGGTGACTGTCCTGCTTGCAGCCGCCNTGTTCTTCACCATCGTTACCCGCGGAGTGCAGTTCCGNATGGTGGGCGAGATGCTGCGTCTCCTCATCCATTCGGGCAAACGGGACAACGACCACCGCANGAACGACGAACCACANCACGGTACCATCAGTTCATTTCAGGCATTCGCCCTTTCGATCGCTTCGCGCGTCGGCACAGGTAATCTTGCCGGAGTGGCCACGGCAATCGCTGTCGGAGGACCCGGCGCGGTGTTCTGGATGTGGATCATAGCCATCTTCGGAGCGGCNACCGCATTCATTGAATCCACCCTTGCACAGCTTTTCAAAGTAAAGGGNGACACATCATTCTTAGGTGGACCGGCCTACTACATACAGAAAGGTCTCCACAAACGCTGGTGGGCCGTGACTTTTGCAGTACTCATCACCCTGACTTTCGGATTCGCCTTCAACTCCGTCCAGTCCAATACCATAGCCGGAGCTCTNTCAACTTCGTTCGGAATCCCCACGGGATGGACAGCTTGGGGTCTCTGCGGACTCACACTCATAGTNATCTGGGGAGGCATACAGCGCGTGTCGCGCTTCAGCGAGATCGTCGTNCCCGTNATGGCTATCGCTTACATACTGTTAGCACTGGTGATAATCTGCATGAACATCTCGCACTTCCCCGCCGTCATGGCCTTGATCNTCGANAATGCNTTCGGCATGGATCAGGCTCTTGGTGGCACGGTCGGNGCAGCGATGGTCATGGGNATNAAGCGNGGTCTTTTCAGCAATGAGGCNGGAGANGGCTCTACNCCNAACGCGGCTGCAACTGCCTCGGTNACCCACCCTGTCAAGCAAGGACTCATTCAGACTTTGGGAGTATATACGGACACACTGATCATCTGTACCTCAACGGCATTCATAATCCTNTGCAGCGGTGTTTTCACTAATGGNGACAACGGTATAGTGCTCACTCAGCAAGCCATTGATGCCGGACTTGGGACNGACGCTGCCATCGGATCAACTTTCGTCAGCATCGCCATTTTCTTCTTCGCCTTTACAAGCATCGTCGCCAACTACTATTACGGAGAGACCAATATCCGTTTCATCCACGACAACGACACGCTGATCAACATTTANCGTCTGCTTGTCGGGGCTATCGTTTATGCCGGAGCAGTCACATCGCTCGACATCGTATGGGGCTTCGCCGANATCACAATGGCACTCATGACCCTNTGCAACCTTGCGGCNATACTTTTGCTCGGCAAATATGCCATCCGCCTCCTGCNCGACTACCGCAGCCAGCTCCGCGCAGGCCACGANCCCGTCTATCAATCCTCCACAATCCCCGAAATAGCCTCCGAAACCGAGTGCTGGGATTGAAANCGGNCGANAAAACCACACAAAATAAAAGCACGTGCAATCATACTGACNCATGATTGCACGTGCTTTTATTTCATACCTTNAATTTCGGAATGCTTTACTCCTCAGTGGCNGCAAATTCCATCAGGTATGCCTTGATGAAGGCATCGATATCGCCGTCCATCACACCGCCTACNTCGCTGGTCTGATAGTTGGTACGGTGATCCTTNACNCGGCGGTCNTCGAACACATAACTGCGGATCTGCGANCCCCACTCGATCTTCATCTTTCCNGCCTCGATCTTGGCCTGCTCCTGAAGACGGTGTTGCANCTCCTTGTCATAAAGNATGGATCGCAGCTGACGCATTGCGTTCTCCTTATTCTTNGGCTGGTCACGCGTCTCGGTATTCTCAATCAGGATCTCTTCCTGCTCGCCGGTATAGGGATCGGTGAACTGGTAACGGAGACGCACACCTGATTCCACCTTNTTGACGTTCTGACCGCCTGCGCCGCCCGAACGGAAGGTGTCCCACGACAGGAGNGCCGGATCGACCTTCACTTCGATGGTATCATCGACAAGCGGAGTCACNAAGACNGANGCNAATGANGTCATNCGCTTGCCCTGTGCATTGTAAGGCGAGACGCGCACCAGNCGGTGCACACCGTTCTCACTCTTCAGATAGCCGTAGGCAAAATCACCCTCNACNTTGATGGTNCANGACTTNATNCCGGCCTCGTCACCTTCGAGAAGGTTGGCGATGGAAGTCTTGTAGCCGTGGCTCTCACACCAGCGGAGATACATGCGCATCAGCATCGANGCCCAGTCCTGACTCTCCGTGCCACCTGCGCCCGAATTGATCTTGAGTACCACTCCGAGCTTATCCTCCTCGCGGCGGAGCATGTTGCGGAGTTCGAGTTTCTCGATCTTGGAAATAGCGTCGGCATAGAGAGCGTCGATATCNCTTTCNTCNACNAGACCCTCCTTCAGGAAGTCCCATGCGAGTTCAAGCTCGTTGACCACTTTGTCGATCTCCTCATAGCCGTCGATCCATGCCTGAAGNTCCTTGATTTTCTTCATCTGTGCCTGAGCTTCCTTGGGGTGTTCCCAGAAGTCGGGCACATGTGTGCGGAGTTCCTCCTCCTCTACTTGGATTTTCTTGCTGTCGATGTCAAAGATACCTCCTCAGCGCCAGCTTGCGCTCAAAAGTCTCTTTTAATTGTTCCTGAGTAATCATGTCTATTACGGATGAAACGGGTTAGAAAAATATTATTTGTCTGCAAATTTAAGCATAATTTAGTAATTTTGCAGCCATGCAATGGATTTATGACATATTTCTGAGCCATTCGGCCCTGCAGGCAGTGATAATCATATCGGTTATCATCGCCGTCGGCCTCGCNTTCGGCAAGATCCGCGTGTGGGGTATCTCGCTTGGCGTGACTTTCGTGTTTTTCGCCGGTATCCTTGCCGGACATATCGGTCTGTCGATAGACCCGACAATACTCCACTACACCGAGAATCTCGGCCTTGTCCTCTTCGTCTATGAACTCGGCCTGAANGTGGGTCCCGGNTTCTTCAGCTCTTTCCGCAAGGGAGGATTGCAGCTCAATCTCCTCGGTCTCGGAGTGCTGCTGATCGGAACCGTCATGGCTGTACTGTTCAGNGTCTGTCTCGGAGTGCCCATCGGCGAGGCGACAGGCATACTCTGCGGTGCGACCACCAACACACCTGCGCTCGGNGCGGCGCAGCAGGCTCTCGAACAGATGGGACTCTCGGCCAACGGTGCNGCCCTGAGCTGCGCGGTGACCTATCCGCTCGGTGTTGTCGGTGTGATCCTCGGAATAATCCTTCTGCGTAAAATACTCATCAAGCCGGGGATGCCNCTTTCATCCGANTCNGATGAACCNGACGGAACATTNATCGCCGAATTCAAGGTGTGCAATCCGGCCATCTACGATATGTCCGTAGGCCAGATCTCACAGGTGACAAAGACCCCCTTCGTGATCTCNCGTCTGTGGCGCGACGACACCGTCAGTCTTCCNGACTCGAAAACCGTGCTTAAAAAGGATGACCACATCCTCGTCATCACCACGCCTGACGACTGCGCCAAACTCAAGGTGCTTTTCGGAAGTCAGGAGGCNCGTGACTGGAACAAGAAGGATATCGACTGGAATTCCATCGACCATCAGCTCATATCGCGCCGCATCATCGTCAGCCGTCCGGCCATCAACGGTAAGAAACTCGGATCGCTCCGTCTGCGCAACCAGTATCACATCAACATCAGCCGTATNAGCCGCAGCGGTCTCCATCTGCTCGCCACTCCCGGTCTCGTCCTCCAGCTCGGCGACATATTAAATGTAGTCGGCAGTGCNGCAGATATCGAGAAGGTGGAGAGCATACTCGGTAATACTGAAGTGAAGCTCAAAGACCCCAACCTCGGAGCTATCTTCTTCGGNATCGTCTTAGGNCTCGTGGTCGGATCNATACCCATCGCCATACCGGGGATTTCGACTCCGATCAAGCTCGGACTTGCCGGCGGACCGATCATCATCGGTATCCTCATCGGACGCTTCGGCCCACAGTTCCGACTCGTCACATATACCACCCGCAGTGCNAACCTCATGCTGCGCGGAATAGGCCTGTCGCTCTATCTCGCCTGTCTCGGACTNGACGCNGGCGCACAGTTCCTTGACACCATCATGCGTTCCGAGGGACTGCTGTGGATCGGGCTTGGTTTTCTCATAACCGTNATTCCGGTACTCATNATGGGAGTAGTNGCCATGAAGACCATGCACCTTGANTTCGGCCTCACNTGCGGTATGCTCTGCGGAAGTATGGCCAATCCGATGGCACTCAACTATGCCAACGACATCGTTCCCGGCGACTATGCCACNGTCAGCTANGCCACNGTCTATCCCCTCTCCATGTTCTGCCGAGTCATCATCGCCCAGCTNATCATCCTCTGCTTTATCTGATCCCTCAAAAAATCAGAAAATCGACTCGCGGGTATAGGTGGTNAGCAGTTCAAGAGCCTTCATTCCCATGACGGAATTACCTTTCTCATTCAGACGAGGACACCATGTAGCCACCGCATAACGNCCCGGATAGACCGCACCGATACCTCCGCCCACACCACTCTTGCCCGGAAGTCCGACAAGATATGAATATTCACCNGCATCGTTATAGAATCCGCAGGTCTGCATGACGGCATTGATACGCTTGACCTGCGAAGCCGTCAGCCTGACACTCCCGAACAGAAACTCCGACCGGCGGTCGGCAAANGGGAGAAANGAACGCGATAACTGCCGGCAATCCATCCTGACCGAACATTGCAGAAAATAGAAGTGCAACACATCCTCGATGTCATTGTCAAGATTTCCGTAATACTTGAGCATATTGGCTATGGCAGCNTTGATGTAGCCCTTCTCNCGCTCCGAAGCCGCCACTTCACGATCATAATCGACATGACTGTCNCCAGCAAGCTCACGCACGAAATCAAGATAATCCTTCTCCGGATCGGCAAGGTTCGACAGCAGGATATCGGCAAGGACTATCGCCCCGGCATTGATGAACGGATTGCGNGGGATACCGNGGTCAAGCTCAAGCTGAATCAGCGAATTGAANGCCGCCCCCGACGGCTCTTTCCCNACNCTGCTCCAAAGCTTCTCGCCNAGCATCGAGAGACACATTGAAAGCGAAAACACNTTNGTGATACTCTGAATGGAGAAAGGCTCGCTCACATCTCCCCACTCTATCACATCGCCGTCAGTGGTGGTGATGCAGATTCCGAAACGNTCCGGATTGACCTTGGCGAGTGCGGGAATATAGTCAGCCTGCCGCCCTACATGACGAAGCGGCTCTATCTCCACCGCTATTTCTTCCAGTATCTTCTTATAGTCCATAAAAAANTCAACAGGAAAGAACGATCAAAGCCGATTTTTAATAAGTCACCTCCCAAAGATANAGCGCATGACCGGGCATCGAAGTGCCGGCGGCGCAACGGTTGCGCTTNGCTATTACCCGTCCGAAATCCTCAACAGTCATTTTGCCNCGNCCCACTTCAACCAGCGTACCGACGACAGCCCTGACCATATTGCGCAGGAAACGGTCAGCCGTGATGACAAACANCCACGCATCCGGAGCGATCTGTTCCCAACGCGCCTTGGTGACGTGACAGATGTTTGTCTTCACATCCGTGTGCAGTTTGGCAAAGGATGTGAAATCCGACGTCTGAAGCAGGAGTTCGGCCGCCTCATTCATCTTTGCAAAGTCCAGTCCCTCCGGAGCTTTCCAGCTCAGAGGATAGAANAACGGNGACTTGCATGTNACCGCATAGTAATGATANGTACGCGATGTAGCGTCGAAGCGGGCATGTTTCCCCGCTTCGACCTCATATATATCTTCGATGGCTATATCTTTGCCGACAAGTGCGTTGAGCTGTCTGACGAGCCGCGACGGATCGCGNAGAGGCTCGTCAGTGTCGAAATGCGCCACCATCATGCGTGCATTCACTCCNGTATCCGTGCGTCCTGCACCGACNATCTTCGTATTCTTACGGATCACTGTCGATAGCGCNGCCTCNATGACAGCCTGCACGGTCACAGCACCCGGCTGGCACTGCCATCCGTGGAACGGCGCGCCGCGATAAGCCAGACGCATGAANTAGCGTTTCGGCTGTCCTGCTGTCAGTTCCTCCTCCACGGCTCAGTCCTTTTCGATGTATGTGTAACCGTAAAGACCCGAACGGTAATTGCTNAGGAATTCACGTCCCTCTTCCGGAGTGATCTTTCCGGCTTTCATTGACGATGTCACCCATGCCTCGACNTTGCGCACGAGTTTCTTTGGATTGAACTGCACNTAGTCAAGCACATCGGCCACNGTCTCGCCGTCGATTATACGGTCGATCTCATAGCGGTCCTTATAAACNGAGATATGCACGGCGTTCGTGTCGCCGAACAGATTGTGCATGTCGCCGAGTATCTCCTGATATGCGCCGACGAGGAACACTCCGAGATANTAAGGCTCACCTGATTTCACTGTATGGACGGGCANAGAGTTGGCCACACCGCCGTGGGTTGAGATGAAGTTGGATATCTTGCCGTCGCTGTCGCAGGTGATGTCCTGAAGCGTACATGTGCGCGTCGGTTTCTCGTCAAGGCGTGANATGGGTATGATGGGAAACACCTGATCGATGGCCCACGANTCCGTGAGCGACTGGAACAGCGAGAAGTTACAGAAATANTTGTCGGGNACCATCTTGGNCACCTTACGCANCTCTTCAGGCGCATGCTTCATTCCGGCGGCGATATCGCCCACCTCACGGGCAATGCTCCAGAACAGCTCCTCGATCTGTGCGCGTGTGCGCAGGTCNAGCATACCGAGGCTGAAAAGGTCGAGAGCCTCCTCGCGGATCTGAAGGGCATCGTGCCAGCTCTCCAGCAGACGCTGCTGATCGAGNTTGTCCCAGATCTCATANAGCTCCTTTGCAAGTTCGTGGTCGGTATCCTGTATATCCTTCGAATCCTTCCAGAAAGGAAGCTGAGTGGTCTCAAGNACCTCGAACACGAGCACCGAATGATGAGCCGTNAGCGAACGTCCGCTCTCATTGATGATGTTCGGCTGCTTGATGTTGTTCTTGATGCATGCATCGACNATGGTCGAGACNGCATCATTGGCATACTCCTGAATGCTGTAGTTCATCGAGCTTCCGGAGGCNGAGTTGCGCGTGCCGTCATAATCCACTCCCAGACCGCCGCCAATGTCCATNAAATCAATGTCGAAGCCCATGCGGGTAAGCTGCACATAGAACTGCGCGGCCTCGCGGATNGCTGTCTTTATTCGGCGGATCTTGGTGATCTGGCTACCNATGTGGAAATGGATGAGCTTCAGGCAATGCTTCATCTTGTTGCGCTCCATGAAGTCAAGTGCCTCAAGCAGTTCCGATGAATTGAGACCGAATTTCGACACATCTCCTCCGCTCGTCTCCCATTTGCCCGAACCGGACGAGGCAAGCTTGATGCGGATACCCACATTGGGATCGATGCCTATCCGCTTGGCCGCCTCGGAGATGATGCGGAGCTCGTTGAGTTTCTCCACCACTATATATATACGGCGACCCATCTTCTGGGCGAGAAGCGCGAGTTCGATATAAGTCTGATCCTTATATCCGTTGCAGATTATAAGGGCATTTTCCTTGATNTTGGTCGCAAGCACCGCATGGAGCTCAGGCTTAGAGCCGGCTTCAAGACCGATGTTGAACTTTTCGCCGTGACTGACGATCTCCTCCACCACCGGGCGCATCTGATTGACCTTGATAGGATAGATGATGTAGTTCTGCGCCTTGTAGTCATACTCCTTCGATGCTACGGCAAAACAGTTGGAAATCTTCTCGATACGGTTGTCGAGGATGTCGGGAAATCTCAGAAGCACCGGCGACGTGATGTCGCGCACCTGAAGTTCGTCCATGACCTCACGGAGGTCAACCGAGGCAAAACCCTCGCGGGGTGTCACGGCTACATTTCCCTTGGAATTGATGGAGAAGTATTTGCGTCCCCATCCCTGAATATTATACAGTTCCTCACTGTCCTCTATTCGCCATTTTCTCATCGGCTGATGTGCTTATAAAATTTTACTTAAAACTTACGGAAACAGGCAGCTTTTATGCTGCCACATCGTGGTGATGTGGTGATTAAACAAACAAAAGTACAACTTATTTTATGAAATCATCCATTTTTCACATAATTATTTTCATAAATTTGGTTTATTTTCAATAAAGGTTGTATCTTTGCTACTGAATTGCGTCCGCCTATATTTTTCAACGCTCACATTCATCTATATTATAACTATTTTTTTTGCTATGGACAAAAAAATTGCATTCTCAATGCTTCTCGGTTCAGCAGTCATGCTGACCGGTTGTGGCAAGAAGATGAATCAGTTCGCTGCTGATTACTTCTCAACCAACCCCAATCCCCTCGAAGTAGTAGGTCAGAACGTACCCGCTACCGTAACCGGTAACATTCCCCCGAAGTTCTTCGTTAAGAATGCCACCGTAACTGTAACTCCCTACCTTACTTTCGACAACACCGAACTCGCCGGTAGCTCTATGACTTTCCAAGGCGAGAAGGTTCGCGGTAACAATCGTGTCATCTCTTATGACAATGGCGGTACAGTNACCATCCCCGTAAACTATGTTTACCAGCCCGAAATGCAGAAGTCAGANCTCTANCTCGGCTTCACTGTAGATCAGAAAGGCAAGCAGTATGTCCTCCCCCGCGTGAAGGTTGCTGACGGCGTGATCGCAACAGCTGCTCTCGCTGACGCAGGTTCAGTTAATCCCGCTCTCGCTGCCGACAAGTTCCAGCGCATCATCAACGAAAAGTACAAGGCAGACATCCTCTTCCTCATCAACGTCGCTAACCTCCGCGAAAGCCAGCTCAACTCTGATCAGATGAAGGACTGGAACAAGCAGGTTGCTGAGGCCAACGCTGACAACCGTCGCGANATCAAGGAACTCAACATCGAGTCCTACGCTTCACCTGACGGTCCTTACGACTTCAACGCNCAGCTCGCTCAGAAGCGTGAGACCAACACCAAGGGCTACCTNGAAAAGCAGCTCAAGAAGGACAACATCACTGAATTCGGCGAACTTACCGCCAACTTCACTCCTGAGGACTGGGAAGGCTTCCAGAAGCTCGTTTCTGAAAGCAACATTCAGGACAAGGACCTCATCCTCAGCGTCCTCAAGATGTACAAGGATCCNGAAGTACGTGANCGTGAGATCCGCAACATGACAAGCGTATTCGACGAACTCGCTGAGACCATCCTCCCCCGTCTCCGTTACTCTCGTCTCACCGCTTCTATCGACGTGATCGGTAAGAGCGACGCCGAAATCAATCAGGTATTCGACGCCAACCCCTCTTCACTCACCATCGACGAAATCCTNTATGCAGGTACTCTTACTGACGACCTCAACCGTCAGAAGGCNATCTACGCTGCTGCCGCTCAGTACTTCCCCAACGACTACCGTGGCTTCAACAACCTCGGTATGGTNCTCTATCAGCAGGGTGACTACAACGGNGCNCTCAACAACTTCAAGAAGGCTGCCGCCCTCAACCCCGCTGCCGGTGANGCTCAGATGAACCAGGGTCTCGTAGCCCTCCTCAACAACGACTTCAAGGCTGCCAATCAGGCATTCGGCAAGGCCGGTGGTGTTCCCGAACTCGGCTCAGCTCTCGGTGTTTACTACCTCCAGCAGGGCGACGTAAACGCTGCTGTCAAGGCTTTCGCTGACGACAAGAGCAACAACGCTGCTCTCGCCCAGATCCTCAGCAAGGANTACAGCAAGGCTAAGAACACACTCTCTGCCATCAAGACTCCCGATGCCACTACTTACTANCTCATGGCTATCCTCGGTGCACGCACCAACAACGAGCAGATGGTAACCTCTAACCTCAGCAAGGCTATCAAGCTTGACAACAAGCTCGCTAAGCAGGCTGCCAACGACCTCGAATTCGCTTCTTTCAACCTTTCTTCAGTTCTCTAATTGATCTGACAGAATCATTGGNTGGCATCAGCCTCCGATGAAATGAAAGGACAATCATCCATAGTCCACCCGCACGATTTGTGCGGGTGGATTTTTTATTTCCCTATACCTTTTCATTGGTCTAATGGTCATTTTTATTTTCCCCATTGTTGCATTTTTCCTTCATCCCGATGCACAAAAGTCCATAATTATATCAAATTGATAGAAATACTGACTTTTTTCGACAAATTCATTGTTTTTACCTACAAAAGTATTACTTTTGCCAAAGATATCATCAATTCTATTTCGCAGTGCATACTTTCACCTCTCAACTCATCACTCGCTTACTCCTGTTGTCAGTATTCATCATCTCATCTCTTACCGTATCTGCCCAGCGCATACGCATAGAAGAAGGGATCTATCACTGGGAGGGAGCTGTCAGTGCGGGTCTTAATAATGATGGATTTCAGGTTGATTTCAGCATCGCATGTTTCCCCATCGAATATCTCGGACTCAAAATGAGCCTCGGCACTGCCGCTGAAATCGAGGAAATGGGCGACTGGGGAGTCGAGGATTGGGAAAAATCCACCGACTACACAGCACGTTTCAAATTCACGCCGGCCGCAGTCCTGCGTACGCCACGGCTGATATATTGGCGACAGCAGGAGATGGGCTTCCATCTTTTCGGCGAAGCCGGAATCATCCTCTCGCCCGGAGCACACGGAAGTAAGAGAGCCCGCATAGCATCCCATGATTTCCGCGCAGGCATCAATGTTCAGACCGACTTCTGGATATGGACAATCGGCTACGGCATAACCAATTTCAGTCTCTACTCCGGACGGCCAATAAGCCATCATCCCCAACCTCACAACGATAATTACCTCACCCATTCAGTATTCGTTGCCGTAGCATATAAATTCTAACCATCTTAATAATACTGTTGACGGCAGTGTGTTTTCGCGTCATTTTTCAGTTTCATGGAATTATTTTGTCACGCTATCATGATTCCATAAGGCATGATCATCTGTTTCGCTGAGATTTTTCAAAGTCGGCACAATCATACATATTGAAATTTTATCTGTGATAAATTTCCCTCCTCACGCAAAAAAATCGTAACTTTGCACAGACTCAAAAAACCGTACTGCGGCTTCCTGCAAGGGAGATCCGGCGTAACAGCAATGAAATTATGGAAAAGTCGTTGACTAAAAGTCCAAGTATCGACAAGGTGATAGGTCACCTTTGCAGCATTGATGAAATGCGCCACGTATGTCCTACCCGCGCGGGTGAGGGCGAACCCTTATTGTCCAATAATGATGTCCGCCGTATAATCGAGCTTTCATCCCGCCTGATGTTTCCGGGATTTTTCACCGAGAGTGATCGCGGAGCGTCAGTCATGCGCGCTGTCATGACCCTCGAATGCCATGAGCTGCGCGAACTCCTGATCACACAGATATCCGCAGGCTTGTGTTTTGACGCTGATAACTGCGAGCGCACCATGACCACTATCCGCGACCGGGCCGTCAGCTGTGCCGATCAGTTCATCGAAACCCTTCCCGAATTGCGCCATCTGCTTGACACGGATATCGATGCCACGTATATCGGCGACCCGGCGGCAGTCTCCACCCACGAAGTCATAGCCTGTTATCCCGGCCTGAGAGCAACGATCAGCTACCGCATAGCCCACAGGCTCTATGAGCTTGAAGTCCCCATCGTTCCGCGAATGATCACCGAACTCGCCCACTCCGACACCGGGATCGACATCCATCCCGGAGCAAGGATAGGCCACAGCTTCGTGATTGACCACGGAACGGGTGTGGTGATCGGAGCGACAGCCATCATCGGCAACAACGTCAAGATCTATCAGGGCGTGACACTCGGAGCGAAAAGTTTCGTGACCGACGATTCGAACAATCCCATCAAAGGAATAGCACGCCATCCGATCATCGGCAACAACGTGGTCATCTACTCCAACTCAACCATCCTCGGACGCGTCAACATCGGTGACGACGCCATCATCGGCGGTAACCTCTGGGTGACACGCGACGTCGAACCCGGCGAGAAACTCATACAGGCCCGTGCGGACAATTTCCGGTCCTCCCGCTGAGTCAATGGACTGATGATACCGGCTTCTCGGAAAGCCCGTCCCTTCCCGCCACACTCTCTCCGCCACACCATAAAAAGAGAAAACAATACAGAAAGTCAAAGAATAAAGAATGGAACATCGTTTTGAAATGGTTGCAAAGACCTTCAAAGGTCTTGAAGAAGTACTCGCCGAAGAACTCCGCGCGATCGGAGCTGTCAACGTACAGCCCGGACGCCGCATGGTGTCATTCGAAGGCGATCTTGACATACTCTACCGTGCCAATATCTGCTGCCGCACCGCACTGTGCATCCTTAAACCTATCTATAAGTTCATAGCAAAGGACACTGATTCGCTTTACGAGATGGTAAAGGAATATGACTGGAGCGATGTCCTCACTCTCGAAAAGACTTTTTCAATCGACACCACCTCACATTCCAGTGAGTTCACTCACTCGCGCTTCGTGACCTACAAGGTAAAGGATGCGATCGTGGATTACTTCAAGGACCGTTTCGGTCCCGACAAGCGTCCCGGCGTGCGCCTCAGCGACGCAGATGTGATGATCAACGTCCACATCGACGGTGACCGTGTCACCATCTCGCTCAACTCGTCGGGCGAGTCGCTCCACAAGCGCGGATGGCGCGTCGCACAGACCGAAGCTCCGATCAACGAGGTTCTTGCCGCCGGCATCATCCTCAAAAGCGGATGGCGCGGCGAATCACCCTTCGTCGATCCCATGTGCGGCTCCGGCACATTCCTTGTCGAAGCAGCCATGATCGCCGCCGGCATCATGCCCGGAAGTTTCCGCAAAAGCTTTGCGTTTGAGCACTGGCATGACTATGACAGCGAACTCTTCGAAAAAATCCTTGAGGAATATTCCGAACATCGCGAAGTCCCCTTCAAGATCTACGGATCTGACGTATCACCCAAGGCTGTAGCCATAGCCGAACGCAATATCCTTGCAGCCGGTGTGGATGAATATGTCAACCTGCGCATCAAATCGCTCCAGCAGTGGGATGCAGCACCTGCCGACGGCGTGCCCGGCGTTCTGATCACCAATCCCCCTTACGGCGAGCGCATCAACACGCAGGATATGGAACAGCTCTACAAGCTCATCGGCAATAAGCTCAAACGAGTGTTCCTCGGCTACCACGCTTGGGTCATATCATCAAACACCGACTATCTTACAGCCATAGGCCTCTCCCCCTCGACAAAAGAAGCCATGCAGAACGGCGGTCTTGACTGCGAACTGCGCGAATACATCATTTTCGAAGGTACAAAGAGCGACTTCCGTAAAGAAGGAGGCGTCCTCAAAGAGGGTCCGACCGACCGTAATGAGCGTAAGCGTCCGGCCCGCAAGAGCGACAGCGAATGGAAACGCGACGCCCGTGCCAAGGGCATGGGAGGCAAGGAAGCTTCCCCCATGCGCCGCAAGCCCAACCCGCTTGAGGATAAATACCGCCCCAAGAAAGGCGGCTATGCACGCAATGAGGAGCGTCGCCGCAAGTTCAAGGAAGAGACAGCCGCCAGCAGCGAGGCCGAGGAACTCCTCTCGCGCCACCGCAACCCCAATGCGCTGAAATCACTTGGCCAGTCGCCCAAGCAGCCGTCAATCCCCGCTCCCGAAGGACCGTTCATGCGCACTCGTCGCCGCTGGAAACGTCCCGATGCCGACAATCAGCCGGAAAACGGTGCGGAATAATGTCCGGACAAATTCACCCGCATTGCCACCACAAAGGCTTTTCCCCTAATTTTTCAACTCATCACCCCTCACATATAATCCCACCATGTCAATCCAGCAAAACCTCAACACGCTACGTCACCCCGTAAGCAACACTCCGGAAAAAAGCCCGTTCAACGCAGGCGAGACACTCGCAGAGCAGGGCGATAAGCTCAAAGTGCTCCTCCTCGGTTCAGGAGGCCGCGAATGTGCTCTGGCGTGGAAAATATCCCTTTCACCCCGCCTCGAAAAGCTCTATATCGCACCCGGCAACGGCGGCACAGGTGCTTACGGCGAAAATGTAAAGCTCTCGCCCCTTGACTTCAATGCCATCGCCGATTTCGCAGCCGAGAAAGAGATTGACATGATAGTCGTCGGCAACGAAGATCCCCTCGTGGCCGGAATCTATGACTTCTTCGCTTCGCGTGAAGGCTCACCCCTCATCGTCGGTCCGTCTAAAGCCGGAGCGGCACTTGAAGGAAGCAAGGATTTCGCCAAGCAGTTCATGGTACGCCACTCCATCCCCACCGCCCGCTATCAGAGTTTCACGGCAGAGACAGTCGAGGACGGATGCAAGTTCCTCGAAACCCTCAAAGCTCCCTACGTGCTTAAAGCCGACGGCCTTGCCGCAGGCAAGGGCGTGCTGATCATCGACTCGCTCGATGAGGCCAAGGAAGCCCTGCGCGAAATGCTCGGCGGAATGTTCGGAAAGTCATCAGCCACAGTGGTCATCGAGGAATTCCTCAAGGGCATCGAATGCTCAGTGTTCGTGCTGACCGACGGCAACGGCGGCTACCGCATCCTCCCCGTGGCTAAGGACTACAAGCGTATCGGCGAAGGTGATACAGGCCCCAACACCGGCGGTATGGGAGCTGTCAGCCCCGTGGTCTTTGCCGACAAGGAATTCATGCGTAAGGTTGAAGAACGCATTATCCTCCCTACAGTCAACGGCCTCATTGCCGAGGGTATCACTTACCGTGGCTTCATCTTCCTCGGTCTTATCGAAGTAGAAGGCGAACCGATGGTGATTGAATACAACGTCCGTATGGGCGACCCTGAGACCGAAGTAGTGATGCTCCGCATCGCCTCCGATCTCCTTCCCCTCCTCGAAGCAGCAGCCGCCGGCAACCTCGGCACTCTTCCGCTCGCCGAGGACCCGCGCTTCGCCACAACAGTCATGGTCGTGTCCGGCGGTTATCCCGGCAGCTATTCCAAGGGCGAAGTCATCACCGGCGCGGAGGACACCGTCAACGCCATCCTCTTCCATGCAGGCACAAGCCGTGCGGCCGATGGAGAACTCGTGACTTCAGGTGGCCGCGTGATCGCATGCAGTGCCTACGGTAACGATATCGACGAAGCTCTCGCCAACAGCTATGCGGCAGCCGATACCGTAAACTTCGAAGGTAAGTACATGCGTCGTGACATCGGACAGGATCTCAAGAAATTGTCCTAAGCATCACACACTCGTCGAACACTCACCTTCCACTCCTCTAAACTTCGTTTATGACCCGTAAGGAAGTCACATTTACACGAATCATCAGGTCGCGGGGCATGGCCATCATCATTGCCCTCGCGGCCATTTTCATGACCGTACAGGCATACGCGTTCGGAAAGATACCGCATATACCCGACTTCCGCACCATAGCCTTCCCTACTCCTTCGGAGTGGGTCTCCTCATCACTGATCTCGATGTGGGTCAACATGGCTCTTGTCGGAGCGACGGCAGAAGTAATGATCCTGATCAACCGGCATTTCAATCTTCTGCGCACCACGTCAGTATTTTTCGTAGCATACTTCGCCTTCACGATGGCAGCCACTCCGGCCGTCTTGGGACAGCTCAGCGCATCCTCGATCCTTGCCCTGTTTGTCATGGGCGGAATATGGATATTGTTCAGTATCTATGACATCCGTCCAAGCAGCCGAAGGGTTTTCCTCGCGTTCTTCCTGCTGGGTCTGGGACTCATGGTGGAATACACCTTCGCTCTTTACATCCCGCTCTTCATAGCGGGACTCGGCCTCATGAAGATCCTGCGTGTCAAGAAGATCATAGCGGCCTCCCTCGGCATCATCACTCCGGCTTGGATCGCATGGGGACTGGATATAGTGCCCGTTCCGGAAGCCCCGCATTTCGAGTTTACTCCCCCGGCCTTGGTGCTATCTACGCCGACGCTATGGCCACTCCTCGCATCAGCAGCACTGACACTGCTCACAGGATTTTTCTTCGGCTGCTTCAATCTCCTGAAGATAATGGGTTTCAATGCACAGGCCCGCGCTTACAATGGGCTTTTGGCTCTCATATCCATATCAACTGGCATATTCGCTATAGTCAATTTCACAAACATCGCCTTCTATATGACTGTCCTCAATGCCTGCGTAGCCTTTCAGGTAGGACATTTCTTCCGTCTGACTGTCATGAGACGCGGCTATATAGCTGTCATGACCGTAATGATAGCCTATCTTGGAATCTATATCTGGGCAATGACGATATAATTCAGAAAAAAGCACTATGGGAAAGACACTACGCATCGTAGCTGACCGCAACATTCCTTTTGTCCGTGAGGCCATTGACAGCCTCGGCGAAACGCTCTATCTGCCCGGCGACGCGATCACGCCGGAGGTCATGCGCGGGACTGACATCCTGCTGACGCGCACACGCACGCGCTGCGACAGCTCTCTGCTTGCCGGTTCACCCTGCACGTTCATCGGTACAGCCACCATCGGTACTGACCACATAGACCTGCCCTATTGTCAATCGCAGGGGATCACGGTGGCCAATGCCCCCGGCTGCAACGCTCCTGCCGTAGCCCAATATGTCCTCGCCGCCATAGCATCGACCATGAAGCCTGACGAGACGCTTTCAGAAAAGACTATCGGAATCATCGGGGCAGGAAACGTCGGTTCGATCCTCGAACGCTGGGCACGCGGGCTCGGTATGAAAGTGATGCTCAACGACCCTCCTCTGCAAGAGAAAGGTACTGACGGCAGGGAGTTCGTAAGTCTTGACGAAATTGCACGCAATTGTGATGTGATTACCGTCCACACTCCCCTCACACGCGAAGGCGACCATCCGACCTATCATCTGATCGACGAGGCTTTCCTTTCCGGAACCACGCGCTGTCCGATGATAATCAATGCCGCACGAGGCCCTGTCACCGACACATCCGCCTTGAAAAACGCCCTCTGCGACGGCAGGATCTCAGCCGTAGCCATTGATTGCTGGGAGGGCGAACCGGCCATCGACACCGAACTGCTCGCACTTGCGACTGTGGCCACACCACACATCGCCGGTTACTCCCAAGAGGGCAAGATACGCGCTACGTCAATGGTTCTCGATGCTCTCGCCCCGCATCTCTCGTCGCGCTACGGACTTGACATAACTGCCGAAAAGCTCAAGGCATCACTCCCGGCGGTCCATCCCGTTCCGCGCACTATCCGAGAGGAGGATATGAACTATGATATCAAGGCCGATACCGCAACCCTGAAATCCGTCCCGGCGGATAAGCTCCCGGCGACATTCGAATCGCTCCGGAATAATTACAACCTCCGCCCCGAACCACATTCAGATCTCTGAACCACGTAAGCAGGAAAAAGGATTACAGTCAAATCATGGAACACGGTAATATTAAACGCAGCAATAAATTCATCCCTCATCTCTTCGCATCACTCTCTGTAATAGTGTGGGGCATCACGTTTGTCTCGACAAAGACACTTATCGGTGAGGGGCTGACCCCGTTGCAGATATTTGTCTATCGCTTCTCCATCGGTTATATCTGTATGCTCCCGCTCATGCGCCGTCTGTGGTCAGATAATCTGAAAGATGAACTGCTGATGGTGCTCGGCGGACTCACAGGCGGGTCGTTATACTTCCTGACCGAGAATACGGCTCTCGGAATCACGTTCGCCTCCAATGTGTCACTGCTCATATCAACCACTCCCATTTTCACAATCCTGCTCGAACGCGCCATTTTCGGCACGCCTCTGCGCAAAAGCCTGCTCGGCGGTTCAGTCCTCGCGCTCGCCGGAGTGGCAATGGTAGTGCTCAACGCCAGCATGGAGTTTTCAATCAGTCCGCTCGGTGATTTCCTCACCATCATCGCAGCCATCCTTTGGGCCGCCTATTGCCTTGTGGTAAAAAGATTGAGTAAGAAATACGACACATTTTTCATCACGCGCAAAGTGTTCTTCTACGGTATTATCTCCGTCCTGCCGTTTTTCCTCATCACTACTGAAAGCTCCGACTACGCTCTCCTCACCCATCAGAGCGTATGGATCAACCTGCTCTTCCTCGGACTTCTTGCCTCCATGCTGTGTTACCTCATGTGGAATGTAGCCGTGAAAGGCCTCGGTGCTGACAAAGCATCCAACTATATCTATGTCGTCCCTCTCGTCGGCATACTTGCTTCGGCCATCCTCCTCGGCGAACCACTCACTGTCATTACCCTCATCGGGGCTGCTGCAATTATCGGCGGAGTATTTATTGCAGAGAAATGCGGATGAAGCATCCTCACCGGCCAGAATTACAATGCGTTTTTATAATGTCATTTTATAATGTCAATCAGCAAAAATTTACTATCTTTGCAGCGATAAACCTGCGGTGAACCTCCGCGATATTGTCTAACTTATATTTACAGTCTTGGACACAGATCCTTTACCGGCCACTGAACAGGTGGCAAACCTTCTTCTTGACATCATCAATAATCCCCTCCTGAGCATACCAGCCATGACGACGGCCCAGATGGTGGCCCTCGCGTTGGCAATCGTGGCTCTTGTGATCTCAGGCTTCGTATCGGGAAGTGAAATTTCATTCTTCTCGCTTACACCCGTTCAGTGCGACGAACTGGAGGAATCACCCTCCGGCGAACGTGTGTTGCGTCTGCTCCGTGTGCCAGAACGCCTTCTGGCAACCATCCTCATCATCAACAATCTGGTCAACGTCACCATCGTCGTGCTCTGTAACTTCGCCCTCGGCCCGGTATTCTCCGGGATGAGTCCTGTGTGGAGTTTCATCCTCCAGACAGTGTTGCTGACATTCCTGATCCTGCTTTTCGGTGAGATATTGCCAAAGCTCTACGCCAATTCTAACAATCTCGGCTGGGCACGCATGGCCGCTCCGGTCCTTGAAGCAGGAGTCAAACTTTTCTATCCCCTGTCATCAATCCTCGTGAAGAGCAGCGGCATTGTGAAGAAAGTCGTCACCAAGGAGAATACCTCCGTGACAGCCGACGATCTGTCGCAGGCTCTCGAAATAGCACAGGTGAGCGACGGTGACAACAAGGACATGCTTGAAGGTATCCTTAAATTCGGCGATACCACCGCTTCCGAGGTCATGACCCCCCGCGTGGATGTAACCGGTCTTGATATCGAAGATGATTTTGCCGAGGTCATGAGGGTTGTCATCGAAAGCGGCTTCGCACGCCTGCCTGTCTATGAAAATTCGATGGACAACATCAAGGGTGTGCTTTACTCACGTGACCTTCTTCCCTACATCGGCAAGACCAAGGAGGGCTTTGAATGGCAAAAACTAATGCGTGAGCCTTACTATGTCCCCGAATCGCGCATGATCGACGATCTGCTGGAGGATTTCCGCTCGCGCCGCGTCCATCTGGCTATTGTGGTCGATGAGTTCGGTGGTACACAGGGCATCGTGACACTTGAGGATGTCCTCGAAGAGATTGTAGGCGATATCGACGACGAATACGATGTGGAGGAGAAAACATACCGCCGCCTCCCCGACGACACATATATTTTCGAGGGTAAGACTCTTCTTAACGACTTCTTCCGCGTGACAGATCTAGACGAGGAGGACTACTCCGAGGTCACTGAGGATTGCGAGACTCTTGCCGGTATGCTTCTGGCCATCAAAGGTGACTTCCCTAAAGAAAAAGAGTCCATCGTCTATGGGCGTTGCCGCTTCCTCGTACTGTCAATTCAGCAACACCGTATCGTCAACGTGCGTGTAAAAGTGATGCCTGAAGTTCAGGCCGATCAGATGACACCCACGCACACAGCCTGATACCACCCCCACAGAAGATCTCCACTTCCGATGCCGTCTCTCAATCTGACTGTCAAACCGCTCCTTCATACTCTTGCTGTAGCTCTTGCTACAGCTGGAATATGCGCATGCTCAACACGTGGCAACGACGCCACCGTGCCGAAACCTGAAGCTTGGCCACGCATAGAAGTTCCGGCTGAAGAATATACCGAACATAGTTTTGACAACGTCAGTCTTACGCTAAACTCCGTGGCGACTGTCAGCGGAGAGGCTAAAGATGAAGGAACGTGGATTAATATCACCTACCCGACGTTTCAGAACGCGCACCTCTATCTCACACTCTCCGGAGCAAAGTCACCTGATGACCTGAAAGCGATTCTCGACAACAGGCGTGAACGCATGGAACTGAATACGGGCGGCGCGGTGACGGAACTGACGGAACTGACATCCGACGGCGGATGGGAGGGACTGCTTGCAGTGACCCGTAGTTCGCTGACCACACCGGTGCAACTATTGGCTCACGATGGAAACAAAGTGCTGTCAGGAGTGCTCTATTTCAACTTTCCTGCTGACACACCGGCCGATTCCGTGGCTCCGATAGTGAAGACTGTCCGACGCGACATGATCCATGCATTAAAACATCTCCGGAGTCTATGAAAACACAGATCGAGACTGATGATTATACCATCTATCTCACCGGTATAGAATCCGGACCGGATTCGCTGACACGACATGAACGCGAACAGATGGCCGCAGCCGACCTCATCCATACGGCATTCGGTCCTGAAGCCAAGAAATCGCATTACCCTGACGGCGCACCCTTCATTACCGGATACACCGATATCCCCGTATCGCTCTCTCACTCGACATCCTCATGCCTGCTTGCCGTCGGCAAAAACTCTCAGGTTATAGGGGCGGATATCGAAAGTCCGCGTCCGCAGCTCCGGCGGGTATGTTCCCGTTTCCTCAACTCTGCGGAACAATTGCGTCTGACAGAGGAGGACAATACCGCCAGCGCAGCCATGAATTTTCTGTTGAAATGCTGGACGGCAAAAGAAGCCGTGTATAAAGCCGCACGTACACCCGGACTCGGCCTGACTGAAATAAGCACCAGTCAGGACTTCACACGAGCCAATGCGAGGGGTCAGTGGTATGACCTCGCGTTCCACGACGCTCCGGCCACCGAAGAGATCATCTGCGTGGCCATTGCAGCAGGTCAGTTTATCTCGTAGTTAAGTATCGCTTCCACGACGTGGAGCGAACGGATGTCGCTGCGGAGCACATCCATATCGTCATATTCAGGATTATCACTGTGGAGAATCACCATTGATGGATCAGGATGACGGCGGAGATACTTGATCATCCGGAAGTCAGCTAATTCCACCACATAGATCTGCCCCCAGAATATATTGCGCATATCCTTTATACGGCGGATTGCCACATAGCCACCATTGATAATGCGCGGTTTCATGCTGTCGCCATACACTTTCACGATCTTAGCCTCGTTAGGTATTCCCGGAATGTCTATCATCCCGACAGGATTGACTTCACCGAAAAGCTCTTCGAGACTGCGGCAGCCGGCCGTCACGTCAAGATCATAGACAGGTGTCCCACGCAGACTGTATGATGTGAGCACACGTGCATCAGTGGATATTTCCTTGGCAATAGGACTCTTGTCGAATGGAAGCCCTACCCCATCGGTCAGCCACTGCTTGGAGACACCGAGATCAGCCACTATGCGGTTTATCATACCGTCCGAAAAAGGAATTTTACAATTGAGTATCTTCGAAAGATTGGAGGCATCCACCCGGAGCAATGCCGCCAATTGCCTCTGCGACATACGGCGCAGTTCCATCAGATAACGCACACGGCCTATGATGGCCTCTGTGCGACGGGAATCAGTGTTCATAGTCAGTGGAGGGAGAATTAAGGATTAACGATAATGGAAAAAATAAAAAACAAAAAACCATTAAAAACGAATCGTAAAAAAACAACCACTCAGAGATAGACAGGGACCATGCAATCCTCATATTGGCTATTTACCAACAAAAATACAACATGATGGTAGTTTTGTCAAGTTAATTAACCTTAAATTATATATTTATTAAATTTTCCAGTTTATTTTGTAATAAGTTACCATTAGTTCAATATATGAAATATTTGTTGTATCTTTGTAATGGAACATAACATAATAAGGTATGTCGGAACAAGAAATGAATTCATATCGTTTCACTTCGGGGCAAGAACCAAGCGACGAGATGCTTGAGCAATTAATGAAAGAGGTTGCTCAGGATGCTTCTATCCGTCAAAAAAAGGCTACTGATGAATACTTCAAAGAGCTACATTGTGGAGCGAAAATAAAAGCTGCCAAATGGGCTGAAAGAATAAACAGTGCCATAAATGGTTAAATCCGGTCGTAAACCCGAACTAATCGTTATTGCCGGTCCTAACGGATCTGGTAAGACATCAGTTACGCAAAAATTTCTGCATCATGAATGGGCAAAAAATATCATCCCGGATATGATGTGATTTTACAATATCCAGCCGAATGTTGAAAAGTGAGGGGGTGATTTTGTTGGAGAGTCGGGGAATTTTGACTACTTTTGTAGTCAGCCTCTGATTTTGGCGACCTATAATGCCCGCAATACAAACAGTCTGCGGATCAGATGCCACACAGTCGAATAATCAAAAAACTCTCAATATCCAAAAATGGAAGTAACAGGAAAAATCATTGTCGCCCTCCCGGAAGTAGGCGGCACTTCCCAGAAGGGAAACGCTTGGAAAAAGCGTGAATATGTACTTGAAACACAGGAGACATATCCCCGTAAGATATTCTTCAACTTCTTCGGTGACCGCGTCGATCAATACCCTCTTCAGGTAGGACAGGTGGTCAAGATCAGTTTCGACATCGACAGCCGTGAATACAACGGCCGCTGGTATGTTGAAGTGCGTGCATGGAAAGCTGAAGATCCCAACGTCGGCATGGCCGCACCTCAGCCCGCAGCCTACGGTGCACCCGCTGCTTACGGACCCGCACAAAACATGCCGCAAGGCTATGCAGCCCCCGCAGCCGCTCCCGCTCCTCCCGTGCCCGACCTCAGCCCGTCGGCTACCGACGATCTCCCCTTCTGATAACACGCGCCACAGGGATGGTGGAAAAAGAATAATTAAATTAGATAGGTTGTATGGCTCGCACAAACTCAAGCCATACAACCTATCTGATTTTTATGCCTTCCTGCTCATATTTTATTACAACTTTCCTTATTCATAAACGTTTAAATAACAAGAAGTCTCCATTCATTAAGGCCACGATAAACAATGCATCACATCCTACATATAGCCACCCTCGGAGGATCGTCACTGATGACCCTGCTGATGTCTGTATGTCTTACAGGATGCACCCACAAGGAACTCATCGAGGACATCGGGATAATTGAAAATCCTCTGATAGCCGTGGACTATGACTGGAATCAGACGGAAACAACCCTGCCCGACGGAATGGCCAACCTTTTCTATCCGATCGATCATGATCCGGGCAGCTACTGGAGAAGTGATTTCCGCCCTGCAGGAGGCACGGTGAGGATGCCAAAAGGCGCATACGATGCCGTAACGTTCAACAACGACACAGAAAACATACTTTTCTCCGATATCGACAATATCTCGGAATTTTCATTCTCCACATCCCCTATCGTGATCGGCGACATACCTGCTGAACAGCTTCCCTTTCCTCCTCAGAAGCTTTACGGACAGCCTGACAGGATGTGGTGTGACATAAAGCGGGAGATTGAGATTAGATCAACAGTTGCAACAGACACCGTGAGTTTTATTCCAAAGCGAATCACGCGCGACTATCATATCGAGATGACAGATATCACAAATCTCCAATCTGCCCTCAGATACTATGCCGTGCTTTCCGACCTTACAGCCTGCTATAGTCCAATCAGACAACGGCAGACAGGGCCTGCGGTTTCGATGGGTGGTTTCATGTCGCCGCTTGACTCATCATCGCTTTCCTCCACCGTCACCAGTTTCGGCATGGCATCAGACTCCCCGCATAGCCGTCTTGCCGTCTATATGTGGCTCGCCGACGGAGAGCGGAAAGTATATCTATATGATGTAACCGACCAGATACTCCAAGCTCCCGACTCAATGAACCTCGTGATCCGCGTAAAAGGGCCATCGCTCCCTGAAATCAAACCGGGTGAGGGAGGTGGTGGTGGAGGTCTTGACGTAGGTATCGATGACTGGGATTTCATCGACATCGAACTCTGACACGAAATCCATAACGGACGTTAATGAAACTCAAATTATTAATATGCCGTCAGATCTAAACCTTTTTGGCATGATATTTGTATCCCTATTAGAGTATATAATAAAGACACTAACAATCAAAAACATACAGACACTATGAAAATTCTTACACACATCGCAATCGCTGCAACCGTAGCACTCTCTCTTTCCTCTTGCTCCGACCACGATTCAGACGCTCCCTCATCGGGAAACATCATATCCTTCAACGCTTCCGCTCCTCTCAGCGGACGTCAGGTTGTAACGACCAATTCGCTTCAGGACTTCAAGGTGTGGGCTTTTGCCGATGGAAAGCCTTACATGAGTGACGTGACCGTAGATCGTACGTCAAACGGCTGGAGTTACTCTCCGACCATGTACTGGCCGGCTGAAACTCCACTTAACTTCTACAGTTACAGCCCGGCCATCCGTACCGCCACGGAATCAGACTCATCAAATCCCGACATTCCGGGATTCATCAACGGTGGCTCTACCGACCTTCTCTACTCGGTGAACATCGGTGAGACCCGAAGCGGATCATTGGCCACTCCCGTACAGATCAACTTCCGCCATGCACTGTCGCAGGTGCGCTTCCAGCTCCGTCCCCGCGTAGCTAAGTCAGGCGAACAGGCTCTGTCGGTCAACGTGAGGGCTCTTGATCTTCTCGGCACAAACACCGTCGGTTCGTTCAACTTCCCTGATAACTCCACCACTATCGGCAATCAGGTGACAGGTGAATGGACCGATCAGAGCACTCCCGCCGAAAAGCGAATTTTCGAAGGATCGGAGATGCTCGCCACCGATACCCCCAAGGAACTCCTTTCCACCGGCTATATCTTCTCCATCCCGCAGACTCTTCCGAAGTCTGACATCAGCGGTACGTCATACTCCGGTGCCTACGCCCGCGTGCTCTGCGAGATCTTTGACCGCAACACCGGTGTGAAGATCTGGCCTGAGACAGCAGACGTGGTTGCCGACGGAGCCGGCTACATCTATTTCCCGCTCAACGCCAACCAGACATCCGACACGGAATGGCAGCTTGGTAAGGCTTATCGCTACACTCTCAACATCGATGCTCCCGCCACTTCCAGCAAGATCGACTTTGACGTGACCGTGGAGGAGTATCCTGATTTCATTGACTCGCAAATCAACAACTGATGAAGAGCTTTATATGCATACCATATAGCTTCATGGCGGCGACGGCACTCTGTGCGGTCGCCGCCTGCTCGTCTTCTGACGAACCCCTTTCACCATCCCCGCAGGAGGAGAGACAGATCTCTTTCGATGCGGAAACAGCCTCATTCATCCCGCAGTCACGGGCTGCCGACGTAACCACTACCGAGAATATCCCGGAATTCCGAATATGGGCATACGATTACAGCCTGTATTCCTACGTAATGAACGGAGTTAAGGTGGTGCGCACGGGCATTAACAGCTGGAGCTATTCCCCGGCCGTTGATTGGACAGGCAATACGATGTGTTTCACCGCCGTCAGTCCTGCGTCGATCGACATAAATACTAATCCTTGGTGGCTTGACATGTTGCAGTATCAGAACGGTGGCGAGGAGGACTTGGTCGTATGCCGCGTGGCCAATGTCAGGCAGACTTCCGGTCGTCTCCGCTTGCATTTCTATCACGCACTTTCAATGGTAGGTGTCACTATCCACTCCTCTCTCCCCTCCGGGAGCGTGAGGGTAAAGAGTGCGACCATAGTCAATGTCAGCAATGTCGGGCAGTTCCGCTATCCATCCGAGGGATTTAACTCCTCGACCACTCCGGAGCAGGTCTCGGAATGCTGGGACATCTATGGCCAGTCAACAAGAATTCCCGTGTTCCTCTCCGACAACGGAACTCCGGTTCTCGACTCTCCGCTTGAAGCGGACAATCAGGGATATAATTTTTTCATTCCCTCACGCCTCGGTGTGTTCGATTTCGATGCATATTTCAACTCCTCCTATCTTGAGATCGATTACCGCATAGAAAATCCCGACGGCTCTACGGCTTGGCCCGATTCATCGACCGACTATCGTCTCCTGTCCAGAGACAATCCCGGCTACGGACAGATACGTCTTGGACTTGGTGACAAACTGCCTGACAACAGATGGCTTTCGGGAAAACGCTACAGGTATTCAGTAAATCTCTCCGGCCCGGCCGAAGTGCCTCCCGGCGCAGCTTCCGAAAAATCAAGATCGGCATCTGATGGCAATTCAATGGATGTGGATGTCTCTGATCTTTGATGTACGCGTAAGATTTTTCATAATAAAAACCAATAACCGATTTTTATCAACCCCTTATTTCGGAATACTTTGAAATTCCGTGGGGAGTAGAATAAAAATCGGTTATTGGTTTTTATTTTACGGATGAGGAGAGGATGTCATCGACAGGATACTTCACTTACCCTTGAGTGATTCAAGGAAGCGGGCATGATAATCGTCAAGGATATGGCGGATAGCCGTGCCGATCTTCAGATAGGCCGAGTCGTCGAGGTTGGCTAATGAAACCCTGACCGACCATTCTGGGCCGTCAAAACCATCACCGTTGAGAAGCACTATGGCTGTCTCACTGGCAAGACGCACCACGAAGTCAAGCGGCTCGTAGTTCTTACGCATATACTCGGCAAACTCCTCGCCGTAGAATTTCGTAGCCCACACCATCATGTCGATCTCGCTGTAGTAACCTGCGCGATACGGATCAGGCAAGAGTTTGAAGCCTGTCGGACTCCACAGATTTTCCAGTCGATGAGTGATCATGGAGATCAGTTTGGGCTGCAGTTCCTCGCGGTGCAGATAAGCGAAAGCCGAGAAAAGTGCCATCTGTATCTGCTGCGGGGTTGAAAGGCCAGCTGTATGGTTAAGAGCCACAAGACGGCTGTCGGCCACAAGACGGTCAATGAATTTCAGCTTACCGGGCTTCAGTGTCAGTGAGCTGTAACGTTTGTCGAGAGCCTTTTTCTCCTCCGCCGACAGCTTGGCCAGACGTGCATCAAACACGTTGTCGGGACGCAGTGCCATCGCCGCTACACGCCATCCCGTAGCTCCGAAATATTTTGAATACGAGTACAGGCAGATGGTGTTGTAAGGCAGTACATACATCAGTGACTTGAAATCCTTGATGAAAGTACCATACACATCATCAGTGATGATCATTAGATCAGGATTATCATTCTTTACGACATCCACAAACTGGGCGAGCACATCAGGCGATAGGCACACGCTCGGCGGATTGGACGGATTGGTCACGCATACCACCTTTACCGACGGATCGCGGAGCTTGTCGATCTCCTCCTTGGGATATTGCCAGTCATGATAGCCGTCTTTCTCAACCTTATTCGCACTGATCTCCACAATTTCGAGACCGAACTCCGAAAGTTCGGGGATTTCGAGATACGGGGTGAAACATGGAGTAAGAAGCGCAATCTTATCGCCCGGTTTCAGGAGATAATTTGCCTTGAGCGAGTCAAAGACATAACACATACCTGCCGTGCTGCCTTCGGTTGCGAACAGATCATACTCCGTCCTGTCATCTCCGCCACCCATTGCCCAGCGCAGGTAGTCGCGGGTGATCATTTCGGTATATTTCAGGATGCGCGGAGGCGTAGGATAGTGATCGCCGATGATACCATCTACAAGTTCATAGACGAACTCATCCGGGTCAGCCTTCAGTTCACCGGTGACGTAGGTGTAGAAATGGCGCAACACCTTACCGGCGACATCGTCCGAATGAGCGTCGATAAACTCTTCGAAACGTTTGGCCATACCTCCTTCCGTGGGTGAGGCCACAATGCCGAGATCATAGTCAAACTTATTGCGGTCAGCCTCCTCCATGGCAAACTGACCCAAAAGGAAGAATGCTTTACGCGGGAAACTTAACAGCCAGTTGGGATTGCCACGCCCGGCGTTGAGAAATGTTGCTGTCGAACGCTGTGCGTCTCTCTCGGCAAGCTTGATAAGCGTACCCTTGATCTCAAAGGGACTCATCTGCGAGAGTTCTTTCTGGAGATTTCTATCCTCCGGATTCTTTATGATCTTGTCCATGGAATGATATGTTAGTATTCATTAGTTTATAAAGTTCTAACATAGCATCCCAATCTAAAGTTCGCACATGCTACAATAGTAAGTAACGGGCAGAAATTCCATTGACGGGAATATCTGTCTTCATTTACCAAAGTGCGACCTTTATACCGCCCTCGATTTCTAAATTAGTGTGTAACCCCATCGCCTTAAATGCTCGTATTACGGTTGCAAGGTTGAAGGTCTCTCCATTTTCAATACGGCTAACCTGCGCTTTCTTGACTCCCATCAGGTCGCCAAGCTGCTGTTGGGTCATATTCTTACCTTTCCGTGCCAGTCTGATAGCCTCTCCAACATGATAAGCCTGTATTTCTTTATTAACCTCGGTCTCGAAAGCCTCACGACGTGGCGTACCGACAGTGCCAAGGATTTTATCCTCAAGAGCCTCTATTGATATGTATTTCATTTGTGCCATAACTTACCTGTATTTGTTGTCAAACCACTCTGCCATTATTGTCTTCGCCTTGTCAATTTCTTTTTTAGGTGTTTTTTGTGTTTTCTTTATAAGCCCATGTGTCGCAACAACGAGAGTCTCATTTTCTTTATCCCAAAAGGCAAACAGACGGTATGCCATGCCCTGATATAAAGTACGGAACTCCCAAATATCGGTATCACCGAGCTTCTTGAAAAGATCTATGTCTTTAACACCGAAACGGACTTTACGGATATTAAACAGGACCTTGTTTTGCACCTTTTCAGGAAGAGATAATATGAAATCTTCTGCTTCCTTGAGCAATACAAGATTGAAAAGTGGTCTATCCATATTCAGTAGTTTAACACTGCAAAGATATTAAAAGTTTACAAATTTAGAAACATCAAGAGGCCGATTTTTCATATTGCTTTTATCACCACCCGGTGATACTTCACTAAAAACTATATTTGTTAAGCAACTCCCATATCTTTGGTGTCAATCCCCCACCTCATCAGTCAATACTGGAGAAATAATAATATGAGGTAGATGATGATTTCTGTGATTTGCGTGCTTTAGCGGCTTTTGCTCTCGCTTCAGCTGCCTTCTTTCGGGCCTCAGCCGCCTTCTTACGTGTCTCAGCTGCTTCCCGTAAGGTCTTCGCTCTCGCTTCAGCAGCCACCGCGCGGGCTTCAGCAGCTTGCCGTAAGGCCACCGCACGAGCCTCGGCGGCAGCCTTGCGGGCCTCGGCCCTTGCCTGTATGGCCACACAGTTAGCCTCCTTTATGGTCTGTGCTGCTGCTTCTACAACCGGATCGCTACTTGTAATAGTGACGATCGTCTTTCCGTCACGCGACACGGTAGTAGTGGTATGCGTATAAGTCAATGCGTCCTCCTTTGTCCCCTCAACAGATATGCGGTTGCCCTTTGAGTCATAGATTACTCCGGGAGTGACACCTGTAAGCATCGAACAGCCATTGTTGTCGAGCAGTGCCATGTCGAGTCCGTCAAGGTCACCGTCGAAGCTCAACGACACACTGGGGATCTCATGATATTCACTGCGATCCTTTCCGCGTTTCTTTGACGAGTTGACCCTGACTGTAGATTTGATCACAGAAAATACCCACAATTCCCCTTTCTGCACGAGAGCATATTTAGCGTACGATCGTCCGTCCTTCGATTCAAACGTGATCGCATAACCGGCGTTCGGATTACGGTTGTTCATCTGAAACGACGATGCGTTGCCACGCTCCTTACGGATGGCATCGATAAGTTTATTTGCCAAAGCGTCATCCGTGAACTCATAGAGTCTGTTGGAACTGACGACGGTCTTGGTGCCGGGATCGCGCCGTTCGGAATAGACCTCGTTCGTGACACTCTTTGACTTCTCAAGTGCCTTCATGGCAGAGTCAATGGCTTGCTGGGCCACGACACTGAGACTGGAGAGAAGGAGAATGGAGAGGGCGGTCAGACGGATAAAATTCATGTCGGATTATTAAAATGTGGGAGTAATGTTTGATTAGGTTTATCAACTGCTTCATGACTGAAGAGCTGAGCCTGCAATCTGAGAGAGGAGTAATGAGAGGTGAGAGAGGAGAACGGCGGATAGTCGAGGGGAATAGGATCAGTAATCCAGCGTGGCATAGATGAGATCCCTGACTTCAGGGTCGGAAGTGTCGTAGCTATCAAGGACCGAGCGATCAAACATATCCTCACCCTCTTCAAGACTCATGTCTATGGCATCGAGCCGATCATTGACGATTGCTTCCGTCCGGAGGATTTCAGGGACGACAACGCGCAGATCGGTGATCTTCTTGCCGTCGCGGATTATGTAACTGCCCTCATAGCTGAGATATTCCTCAGGTATTTTTGAACCGGTGTCGCGCAGGAAAAATCCTACCGAAAAGAGGAGCACCAGCATGGCAGCGATACTAAGCCACTGCCATGGTCGGAATGGGAGCAAACGCACTGTAGATTCAGATGCGGTCGTGTGGTTTTCAGCCGCCACTTCAGGACTGACGCTGTGGCTGACGGCCTCACTCTCGCCGAGAGAGGCATACCAAGCGAACATCGGGCGGTAATCCTCCAGACCGTCGGGTAGATCAGGCCGCTCAAAGAAAGCATACAGAGCCTTCTCCTCGTCAATAGAGGTCTCGCCCGCCATGAAGCGTTCGATTGTGTGGATAATATTTGAATTGTCTATCTGATTCATTGCTTCTGAATGAAAATTTCTTTAATGTTCTGTCGGGCTCTTGAAAGAGCCACGCGTATCGAGCCGGCGGTTGAACCGGTGATCCGTGCGATCTCATCGATTTCCATTCCTTCAAGGTGGCGCATCCTTATCACCGCCTGCTGGACGGAAGGGAGTGATGCGATGATACCGAGCACATCGTCGGCACTCTCCGAGCGTATCATGGCCTCCTCCGGTGAAGGGGTCGAACCATGCTCCCCAACGGTGTCAAGCCCGACCGTGACCCCGGACGTTTCCCTCAGCATGTCAATGGCTCTGTTACGGGCTATGACCATAGCGAGCGATTCGACGCTGCGGTACTCCTCAAGTTTATCACGGATGGTCCACAGTTTGAGCAGGGTGTCCTGTGCCACATCGTCGGCAAGCGAAGGGTCGGACTCGGCCGACATCCCTCTGACCATGCTGACAATGCGCTTCCTCAAAGGAATGGCCATGCGTTCAAACTCGTTGCGGTTCATGTTTCCGACGGTAGCTTCAGAATGTCTTTTATAATATAGACGTAAAAAGTGTGCAAACGTTACACATCTTTTCAAAAAAAATTACTTCGATACGTCACACACCAACTGTTAAATTTACTGTCGAATGAACCTCATCGGGGAATAGAGTGTTATAAAAAGTAAAAATATATTTCATACTGCTTATATTTTGTAGTGATCTCCGCAACAGCATATAGATATTTGCAGGATCACACGCATCACACACTAAGGCTTATTCCCAACTATTCATCCCCACAAAACAACACCATTCAATCATGAACATTCGCCGTATCCTCGCGGGATTTGCGCTGTCAGCCCTCGCAGCTCTTCCCTCAATGGCTACCAGCCCTGTTGAAGCGCAACACGAAGCCCTCGTCAATGATCATAAAGTGATCTTTTTCGGCACCGGTGCAGATCCGAAGGCCGATTCGATCCGCAATCTCGTCGAGAACTTCTATTATGATCAGTTCCGGAGCTTCCAAGACCCTCAGGCCCCTTATTTCCTATTCATGAGCCGTGACACACAGCTCGCCATGGGCATCGGTGGTATGGTCCGCATGAGAGGGTATTTCGACTGGGGTGGTTCGACAGGTATTTCAGGATTCTCCCCTTACTTCATACCCGTGACCCGCAATGAACTCCAGCGTCAGGTGCTCGGCACTACCCCTGCCGGTACGGCTCTCTTTTTCCGCGTCATAGGCCGCAATAAGCAGTTTGGCACCTATCAGCTCTATATCGAAACAAATTTCAACGGCTATCAGGGGCGTGACCTCCATCTGAAGAAGGCTTACGCCATCATCAATGACTGGACCATCGGTTATGCCGCCTCTACTTTCGGCGACGGGGCAGCAGTAGCTCCGACAGTCGATTCATCCGGCCCGACAATGAAGATGGACTGTACAAACGTACTTATCCGTTACCTCCACACTTTCCGTAAGAGCGGAATCTCTGTCGCAGGATCGATCGAGACCCCGTCCATGAGCCTTGAGACAGACGGCACTCAGACAGCCGCGCGCAGTGAGTTTCTGCCCAACATCGCAGCTATGGTGCAGTATGAATGGGCTACCGGCCAGCATATCCGCCTCTCCGCCATTACTCGTTTCCTCCCTTACCGCGATCTCGTCAACGGACGCAACCATCAGGCCGTGGGCTACGGTTTCCAGTTCAGTACCGTGTTCCGTCCGGCTTATCCTCTGACTGTCTATGGCACGGTCAACGCCGGTAAGTCATATTCCAACTTCGGCGGTGACTTCCTTCTCGGAAAGTATGACCTCGTCGCTGACTCCAAAAATCCCGGCAAGCTATCCACAGTTCCCGGTTGGGGCTATTTCGTAGGTCTGCAATACAATTTCCTCCCTCAGCTTTTCATGTCGGCCACTTTCGGTCAGGGTCGCTACCTGCCATCGACCGGTGTCGATGGTACGGACTACAAATATGGTCTCTACAGTGCTGTCAATGTGTTCTGGGACGTGACTCCGCGTATCCGCTTCGGAGCTGAAGCCAATGTCGGGAAGCGTCAGGACTTCAACGGTGAGCACGGTTGGGCACGCCGTATCGGCGCACTCGCACAATTTTCGTTCTGATCCGTGAACAATTCAGACAGTCGATCGTTATAAATACAGATTGAAAAAATACGCATCCGTCAGGGAATGTGGATCGGGAGTCCCCCGCCGCTCAGGCCTGACGGATGCGTATTTTTTGTCCTGTGTCCGGTTACTGAATGTCACTCATCTGACTCCTCTTTCCGAGCTCTATGACTTCAAGTCCGGTGATCTTTCCGGCGTCGAGAGTCAGGCGTATGAGTGTCCTCACCTTTTGCCAGCCGTGATAACCGGCCGCTCCGGGATTGACGTGGAGCAGACCGAGTTCATGGTCGGGCATGACCTTGAGTATGTGCGAATGTCCGCACACCATAAGCCCGATCCTGTGTTCCCTCATGAGCTGTTTCATCCCCGCAGCATAGCGTCCGGGATATCCGCCTATATGTGTCATGAACACACGCACTCCCTCAACCTCAAATATCTCGGCCTCACGGCAGCGACGGCACACATCTCCGTGATCGATATTGCCCCTGACGGCACGCACTACGGGCACTACTCCTTCGAGCCTGCGGATAATGTCAACATCACCAACGTCACCGGCATGCCATATCTCATCGCAGTCCTTGAAATGGGCGGCGTAACGGTCATCCCAGCATGAATGGGTGTCGGAGAGGATTCCTATTGTCTTCATGAGCGTTTGAGAAGTGTAAGTTTGTTGAAAAGTATCGTACCGCGGACGTATGTGAGCCAGAGTTTGTTGACACCCTCCTTCAGATGAACCACCGCCGTGGTCGATGGATAGACGCGCACCCAGTCATTGGCACGGCGCGACGGAAAGAGCAGCGTACCAACGTCCTTTCCGTTGATCCCAAGTGTCCTGACCGCACAGCGGGTCGATCCGTTGGTATAGCCGACGGTGAGGAAGTAATCCCCCTCCTCAGCCACGTTGACATAGCAGGTGATGCGTGTGTTGTGGCGTGCGGCAAGTTCTATGTAGTTTGTCGCTGTGGCCGGATCTTTTATCAGATGGATCGGCGGACGGCGTGGAGTTATTGAAGATGCCTTTACTGTTATGAGCGATCCTTCAGGAGCATCTATATGTGAAGCGGGCGAATAGCCCGAAACTCCCCTTTCGAGCGTCGGGACTATATCTGTCACGAGACATCCGTCAGGCACTCTGTAGGCATCAGTCTTTATAGCTTCCGTCATTACTCCGTCAGTATATATCTCGTAGTGCAGACGGTCGTCAAAATTTATTATCCTGAGATCGGAAGGTGTCGGCCACTTCACATCCGGAGTCGCAGGGAGGGCAAGCGGCTCCATGATACGCAACGGTTTGGCATTAAGATCATTTCCGGAAAGGGTTATATCTATCCGGTGATGTCCGGTGATATCAGCCGCCACACGATAGGGAGTCACACTGACCGAGTCAAGCATGAACGACACTATGCGGTCACCTGTGCCGTGAATGGCGATATCGAATGTAGCTCCGCGATAGGAAAGATTCTCAATGCGTTTTTCACCGGGAAATATGTCTGGGACCATCGGACGGAAGTTCAGGCAGTCCCTTTCAGGTTTTATCCCGAACAGACCCTTTATCACCATCGCCGGCCATACGGCGGATTGGTCACCATCGAGCGTGACGCTCCACACTGCGGCCATGGCGTGGAGAAATGCCGCCGAATTCCTGACCGTGGAGGCGGCGAGTCCGTATAGACCCTGAAGCCATGCCACGGGCGGAGCTGACGGGACAAGATAAGGATAAGTATGTGGAACACCGAGCTCACCTGAAGGAAGGTTCGCAACTATGGCTGAACTCATCTCAGGCGTAGCTACCTCCGCCATGACCGCAAGCAGATTTGCCTCATTGTCAGTAACGGTTGAGACTATTGGGAAGTAGTCACCGTAGAGATACTGGCCGTAACGCTGAAGGTCCGGAAGCCAGAGCCGGTCGTTGACAGTATTTCCGATGTTTTCACTCTGTGCATGCAGTTCACGCTCGGCAGATAGGTGAAGTTCTGCGGCCATCCGCGACGCTATCTCCAGCGTATGCGCACGCGCGATATTTACCGATGAACTGAAGCTCTGGAAACGCGACATATCGTTCATTCGTGGAGGATATGCTACGGACGGGTCAGTAATATTCCACGGAATCCCGCATTTCAGCTCCGTGCAGAGCGGTGATGAATTGAGAGCCGACTGGCGCGAAAGCATCTTGATAATATAGTCGTAAGCTTCACGCAACCACTCCTTCGAACCGGTGGCGCAATAGACTTCCCATGCCGCTGAAGCCCAATATGGCTGAAGCGAGGAGCGGGGAAAGTCCTCGTTGTCATCCACAGGGGCAGAGGCGAGACGGCGGAGAGCCGCCATTGACTCTTCAGGACGCATGAGTCCGAGACTAAGATAAATTTCCTCCGCGCTCATGCCCGACGGCGACGCGACGGCCTTTGCGAAAAGTGCATCGGCCATCTTTAAGGCCGTGATCAGGCGCGGTGACCGTCTTCCGGTATCGGACGTAGCCGACCACACTTCGCCAATGCAGGTATCCGACAGAGCCTTATAGACAGTTCCGTCACGCACAATACTGTCGGCATACAGTTCAAACCCTCCACTGCTGTAAAGGCTCTCCTTCTCCTCTACGGCCACATTACTGCAACCGGTGGCAAGAGTCATGAGAGACAGCAGAGCCATCATGAGCGAAAGTTTTCGGAGGATCAGGTGCATGTCAGAAATAAATCGTTTCGGAAATTATGGATTATGCATTATATATATGCAATATATTATGTATTATGAATATGGCTGTGTCAGAATGGATAAATTCCGGGTTATAGGGCTGATTTTGACACATTATCTGTGAATTATGAACTATACATTAAACAAAAGCGATGGGGAAAGGCATTGCGGCCAATCCTCATCGCTATCTGATAGCGTATTCTATAATATGTATCAAATAAATTCGGGTGATGCTTGGGGGTATTCAGCCTCCTTTCGATTGATTTGAAAAAATCGTCTGCTTTAGCGGATTGGACGAGGGATACTCTGATTACTCCTCGTTAGCGCGGAGATGCTGAACATAGATAGCCTTCATCATCTTCTTGCGGTTGGTGACAGAGGGCTTCTGGAATGCCTGACGTGAACGGAGTTCGCGTACGACACCGGTTTTTTCAAATTTACGCTTGAATTTCTTCAGTGCTTTCTCGATGTTCTCACCTTCTTTTACTTGTACGATGATCATTGTTGTGGTTTTTTGATTAGTTGGTTTTAGTTAATATTATGCTTTCAGCACCTGTTTCTTATTCATTTTCACCTCTATGGAGGGGACTGTGAATATGATTGGCTGAAATTGCGGGGCAAAATTACAACTTATTTTCGTAATTTCAAAGAAAAATCGGCCATACTCGCGTGAGCCTGACCGATTTTCTTGGTAGCGAGACCGAGAATTGAACTCGGGACCTCCGGGTTATGAATCCGACGCTCTAACCAACTGAGCTATCTCGCCATCTGACCAAGTAAAGGACTCCGGTTTTGATTAGTTTCTCGGATATTCCTTTGCTTTTGCGGTGGCAAAGGTAGAAACTTTTTCCGAATCTACAAAATTTTTCAACAAAAACTTTTCAACACTGATTTTACAATCTTCACTATCGCCTTATTAAGATTCCATTCGCCGCTTGATTGCAGACATGAATCCCTGAACATCCGCCGGATTGAAATATACAGGAAAGACACTTTTTATCCATGAGCGATTGAAGGTGATCAACACTCCTCTCGACGGATATAGTTCTATCCCTCTGCTATCTATTACCGGAAAGGCTGCGTGTTTCCGTTTAGCCTGTTTAAGGGTCGCTTCCTCTATATTTATTATTTCATTGATTGGATATTCAATCTTGGTTCTACCTTTGTAGATACATATCAACCGACTATCAGAAGTAATCTCAAAATAGCTTCCTCTTACCAATCTTCTTACATAACAAACACTGTAGAGTGCTGTAAGCATTAATATCAACATAAGCGTAACGTTTACCCATCCGCCTACAGATTTAGCGCCGACATAGATGAGAGGCACTATAATAACAGTGTATAAAATTACCGTTATTGTGTTATTCCTCACGGCCTTCTCTGAAAAACGAAGTTCAAACTTCTGATTATCAACACTTGGATCCATATTCTAATTTATTTACGCAATGCGAGTATATAGTCACTTAACGAGCATACAAAAAATCAAGGTTAAGAGATAACAAAGGTACATAAAAATCGCGTTTTTTATGTACCTTTGTAGTGCATTTGCACTTATGCCAACCGATGCAAGAATCATAACAGTCATCAACATCACATGAAACGCTATCTGCAATATCTCTTTCAGTTGATCCTATCGCCGGGAAACGGATGGGAGGACATCGACAAGGCAGCCATCCCTACGCGCGACATAGCTGTCCACGGCTACTATCCGCTCATCGCTGTCACAGCCATAAGCGTTTTCATCCAAGGTCTCTATCATCACATCGAGTTCCTCGAACTTTTCATGAGGATGATAGTGACGTTTCTCGTCTATTTCGTGTCATACTTCTTCGGCGTCTTTGCTATGTCGCTTTTCGTCGAGCCTACGCTCGAACGACGTTATGACGAGAAACGGACACACACCTTCGTCCTCTACACACTCGGACTTTTAGCAATCATCTCATTTATCATAAACGTCCTTCCTGTCACGTCGGCCATGCTCTTTTTCCTTCCGTTTTACGTGGCTCTGATACAGTGGAAGGCTTGCGGCTACATGGGAGTCAAGCCGGAATGTACCGGTATTTTCATGATTATTGTCATATTCGGAGTTCTCATACCTCCATATATCTTCCATTTCCTCTTCTCACTTGTTATATAAAACGGGAATACCCAGCTTACAATTTTCACACAACCGACCTATGATTTCAAAAGACATAAACATAAAGAACAAACGCGCAACCTACGACTATGCCATCGGCGACACTTTCACTGCCGGTATAGTCCTCACAGGCACGGAGATCAAATCCATACGTCAGGGCAAGACTTCACTTGCCGATACCTTCTGCTATGTCGATAAGGGTGAGGTATGGGTCAAGAATATGTATATAGCCGAGTATTTCTACGGCACTTACAACAATCACGCCGCGCGCCGCGACCGCAAACTCCTGCTCAACAAGAAGGAGATAGCAAAACTGGAAAAGAACGGCAAGGAAACGGGATTCACCATCATCCCCCTGCGCCTTTTCATCAATGACCGCGGACTGGCCAAACTCGTCATAGGTGTGGCCCGTGGTAAGAAGGAATATGACAAGCGTCAGTCCATTAAGGAGCGTGAGGACAAGGTCACCATGGCCCGCATGATGCAGAAATAAGCCTTACGGCACGACGATGACATGCGACTTGTCATCCGAATCGACGATATGATACCAGACCGCTTCGGCGGTCTGTTTTTTCATCCTGACGGTTTTCAATGAGACACCGATGCCGTTGACCGTGAGTGTCGGTCCGACATGCAGCGAATCCGGCTGACGCTCACCGGCCGAGAACACCACACGCGAATCACCGTCGAGATCCATCATCTCACGCCTGCCGTCAGCATGGATCTTCACAAGTATTCCTCCGTAGTCGAAACGCATCACCAATTCCGGACCGCTATAGCGGACACCGTCGTCGGAAAGCTCGGCTGAAAAATCAGGCTCTTTGTCCGATGGACCGGGCCGGGGATCATCGCCGGGCTTGTTAGGTTTCACTTCATCACGCCCGCCGTTTTCTTCCTTTTCAGGCTCACGGCGGACATTATCCGAACCGCGTTCACACCCTCCGCAGAGCAATCCGGCGTAGATTACCCCGATGAATGCCGATACGCGCACATAACGGCTGACCTTACCGGAGATATTTCTGAAAAAATGAACCGTTTCCATCATCTATCCTCGATTTTGATCATTACCATTCCGCGCTCTCCGGTGGAACGCACCCTGTATTCAAGCTTATGGCTTCCCACACCGAGATCAATCGCCGGGATGGATTCAGACGTGACTGCAAGCCCATCGACGGTCCACTCTGCATCGGCTGGAATTTCCGGTGAACAGAGATCCACACGGTCTGTTCTCAACGCGTAGGCCGAACGCAACGGCTGCGGCTCGCCTTCGATTATGAAGCTTTCACCCTTGTGCGTCCCCCATAGATACTCCGCGAGTTCCGGATAATCGACAAACGGATTACGGTTGCCCTGCAGCTCCTCGCCCCGCTTGTTCTTAGCCACTTCCATTGCCGACGGTGCATGCTCACGATGCCAGCCGAGAAGCAACTGCACGGCATATTCCGTGAGCCCCGGATAGGCAGCCGAGGTCATGACCATGTAGCCGCGCGGTGTCCACACACCGGCCGGATAGATCATCGACATGTAGAAAAATGCACGGGCCAGTTCCCCGCGCAGGGCTTCGGGAGGAGAATAGAGATCTGTCTCGATTCCATAGATCTCACTGCGCCCGACGCTCCACAGCAGGCCGTCAAACGAAGGAGTCGTGACATAACCGGGGGTAAGATCCCCGCGCCGTGTATCCACATCTTCCGTCAGCGGCAGGAGATTGTAAACATCGTTTCCGACGGCCTCCCCGTACTTTCCCGTAGCCTCGCTCCACCATGCGGACGGAACGAATGTGCTCCACACATAGCCCTGTGGCAATTGCCCAGACTTCACCTCGATCTGAACGCCTGAAAATTCATCGCACATAGTGAAATTTAGCCCGTTCCTGTCAGCCATCCTGACCGGACGTGCATAGGTCGCTACAGCCTGCTGCAATGCCCGTCCGCTTTTACCGTTAAAGGGCACTTCGGCCACCGTAAGGGTGGAAGCCGAAGTGCCCAGTATCATTATCATGGAGACAAGACGTCTCATTATGCAATCGTATATGTGGATATGGAGCGGAAATGTGACGACGGGGTCAAGACCGCTGCAGAGACTTAGACGTAGCCGCGGATGATGCCACGCTTTGAATTACGGACGAAAAGAATGATTTCGTCACGCTCTTTGGTAGCGGGAAGTTCAGCCTCGATACGCTCCACTGCATCCGAATTGTTAAGACCTGAAAGATAGAGGTAGCGGTAAGTCTCCTGAATGTCACGGATAGTCTCGTTGGAGAATCCGCGGCGTCGCAGACCGATTGAATTGACACCGGCATAAGCGATAGGCTCGCGGGCAGCCTTGACGTAGGGAGGGATATCCTTGTTGACAAGCGCACCGCCCTGAAGCATCACGTGAGGACCGATGTGGCAGAACTGGTGGATGAGCGCACCGCCGCCGATCACGGCATAGTCATCGATAACGACCTCGCCTGCACACTGCACCGCATTGGACATGATGACATTGTCACCGACCACACAGTCATGAGCCACGTGGCAGTAAGCCATGATGAGGCAATTGCTGCCAACGACGGTCTTACCCTTCGAAGCCGTACCGCGGTGGATGGTGACACATTCGCGGATCACCGTATTGTCACCGATTATGGCAACTGATTCCTCGCCACGGAATTTCAGATCCTGAGGAGGGCCGGAAATGACAGCACCGGGGAAAATCGTACAGTTCTTTCCAATACGCGCGCCTTCCATGATGGTCACGTTTGAACCGATGCGCGTTCCCTCGCCGATCTCGACATTCTGGTCAATTGTCACAAACGGATCGATCACCACACTGGGGTGGATCTTGGCAGCGGGATGGACGTATGCTAATGGTTGTTTCATCTCTGAATCTTATTTGTTCTTTATAATCTGTGCCATGAATTCACACTCGGTGACGATCTTCTCGCCGACGAAGGCATAGCCCTTCATCATGGCGCAGCCGCGACGCAGCTCCGTCAGGAATGAGACATGGAAAATGAGAGTATCTCCGGGGACGACCTTCTGGCGGAACTTCACATTGTCGATCTTCATGAAGTAGGTCGAGTAACGCTCCGGCTCGTCAAGACCGCTGAGCACGAGCAGACCGCCTGTCTGTGCCATAGCCTCGACCTGAAGCACTCCGGGGAGCACCGGCTCTTGCGGGAAGTGTCCTTGGAAGAAAGGTTCGTTGGCAGTGATGTTCTTGACACCTACGATATAGTTCGTACCCTTCTCGATGATCTTATCGACGAGAAGGAAGGGATAGCGGTGAGGGATGAGCTCACGGATGCGGTTGTTGTCCATCAGCGGCTCCTTGTTGGGATTATAGACAGGGGCCTGTACCTCCTGATGCTTGATCTCGCGGCGGATCTTCTTGGCGAAAGTCGTATTGATCGAGTGGCCGGGTCGGGTAGCGATGACGCGACCCTTGAGCGGACGGCCTATGAGAGCTATGTCACCGATAAGGTCGAGGAGCTTATGGCGGGCGGGCTCGTTCTCATGAGAGAGGGGCGAATCGTTGACATAACCGAATTCGCTGACATCCTTGTGAGGCACGTTCATGAGGTCGGCAAGACGGTCAAGCTCTGCCTGCTCCATCGGAGTATCGTATATGACGATTGCGTTGTCGAGGTCACCGCCCTTGATGAGATTTCCTTTCACAAGAGGCTCGATCTCACGCACGAACACGAATGTGCGGCTCGAAGCGATCTCCTCACCGAAACGTTCCATCGTATCAAGGGTTGCGAACTGGTTGTTGAGCACAACCGAATTGAAGTCGATCTTCACGTCGGCTGAAAATTCATCGTCCGGCAGTACGAGTATCGACGAGCCGGTGGCTTCGTCGCGCACTTCGATCTTAGATTTGATATAGAAGAAATCCTTGTCGGCCTTCTGATCCTGCAGACCCACGCGCTCGATGGCTTCGCAGTAAAAACGTGCGCTGCCGTCAAGGATAGGAAGCTCAGGAGCATTCACCTCGATAAGTACGTTATCCACTCCCGCAGCATACAGCGCGGCCATTGCGTGCTCGATAGTTGAAACGCGCGCATCACCCTTGGCGATGACGGTGCCACGGTTGGTGGCAACGACATTCTCAGCGAGAGCATCGATCACCGGCTCGCCCTCAAGATCGACACGCTTGAACTTGTAGCCGTGATTGTCAGGCGCGGGAAGGAAGCGTGCGGTGATCTCAAGACCTGTGTGGAGGCCCTTGCCGGTGAGAGTAAACTCGCCGTTTAATGTCTTCTGATTCATATATGTGGTTTATTAATTTCCTTATTTTATCTTCTTCTCAAGCTCTTTGACGCGGTCATAAAGCGAACCGAGCTTCTTGACATACACGAGGTTTCTCGCATATTCACCCATCTCCACGGCGGGCGCACCCATCACGCGTTCACCCGGCTTCGTGGGCTTGCTCACGCCACTCTGCGCACCGATCTGTGTGCCGTCGGCGATAGCGATGTGACCGACGAAACCGACCTGACCACCCACCATGCACTGCGCACCGATTTTGGCAGATCCGGCCACGCCGACCTGTGCGGCCATCACTGTGTGAGCACCGACAGAGCAGTTATGGGCAATCTGGATAAGGTTATCGAGCTTCACGCCCTTGCAGATACGCGTCGCGCCCATCATCGCACGGTCAATCGTCGTATTCGCTCCGATTTCGACATCATCCTCAATCTCGACATTGCCCGTCTGGGGGATCTTCTCATATCCGCCCTCCACCGGAGCGAAGCCGAAGCCATCAGCACCGATGACCGCACCCGAATGGATGATGCAGCGCGAGCCGACTTTACATCCATGATAGATTTTTACGCCGGCATAGAGGATTGTGCCCTCACCGATCTCGCAACCGTCGCCGATGTAAGTCTGAGGATAAATCTTCACACCGGGTGCAAGCTTGACGCCCTTGCCGATATAGGCGAATGCTCCGATGTAAGCGTCCTCAGGAACTTCTACTCCCTCGGCAATGAACACCGGTGATTCCACCCCGACTTTCTCAACCTTGGTCATCTTTGTAACCATGTCAAGAAGATGAGCCACGGTGGCATACGGATCATCCACCCTGATGAGCGTTGCGCTCACGGGCTGTTCAGCGACAAAATCACGCTTGACCAGAACCACAGATGATCCGGTCGAATAAATATGATGTGTATATTTCGGATTAGCCAGAAACGACAATGCTCCCGGATGACCTTCTTCGATCCGGGCAAATGTACTGATTTTTACATTTTCATCACCTTCAACCGTTCCGTTGACCATTGCAGCGAGTTGTGACGCAGTGAGTTCCATGTATGTGAGGTTAAAATTCTTGATAAGTATATTGCTAAAATGGCTGTTGACAGTCATTCCCATGCAAAATTACAATAAAATTACGGAACGTCAAACAAAACTCATGAAATAAGACCTTTTACACCCAATAATGCCACCCTAAAGGCATTCCGGGCATTCTGAAACCGGATAGAATCCTCTCCCGCCATAGCCGTATGAATATAAAAAAAGCCGGAGCTGATATGCATTTTGCATTTCAGCTCCGGCTCGTAGAGGGGGCGGTTATCTACTTTCCCACTTTCGCAGTATCATCGACGTGGTGAGGTTTAACTTCTCTGTT
>JAAVDF010000002.1 GCA_014801945.1 Bacteroides sp. | reverse complement strand
CGGTGCAGTCAACAGAATTGTCGACAAAGTTAACTCTCTGAATCCTGACCTTATTGTTTTTACCGGCGACTTAGTGAACACCTCGCCGGATGAATTGGATCAGTTTACAGAGGTGCTCAGTCGTCTTAAAGCTCCTGATGGAGTCATTTCTGTTCTCGGAAACCATGATTACTGTATTTACCATCAATATAAAGGAGACGATACTCCCGAACGTGCACTTGCGCGCGTTGTGAAGTCTGAAGAATTGATGGGCTGGAATCTTCTCCGCAATCAATCGGTACAGATTCGGCGAGGCAACGATAGCATTGCAATCGTCGGAGTAGAGAATGCCGGTATCGGGCATTTCCCCGATAAATCAGATTTGAGGAAAGCCTTAACAGGTCTGCCGGGAAATGAGTGTAAAATCCTCCTGTCGCACGATCCTTCGCATTGGCGCAGGGAAGTTTTGCCGACTACCGACATTCCGTTAATGCTTGCAGGACATACTCACGCCATGCAATTCAGACTCGGTAATTTCTCTCCGTCAAAATGGACCTATCCTGAATGGGGAGGTCTCTACCGGGAAGGCAATCAGCAACTATATGTCAGCACAGGTGTAGGAGGCAACATCGCATTCCGCTTTGGAGTTTATCCCACGATTGATATTCTAACGCTCCATTGTGACAAGGCTTCAAATGAAAACCATAATTAAAACCAATAATAAAAAATATCAGAGTTAAACCAACACAGAAATGATAAAAATGTATCTAAAAAAAACAATTACAACAATCTCATTTACGCTTCTTGCGGCAATAGCTGCATTTGCCCAGACTTCAGCTCCGGCGACTTTGAAAGATAACGATAATAAGACTGCTATTGAAGTATATAATATTATGAAGGAACAAGGTGGAGGTTCAATAGGAAAGGGTAAATCCGGAAAGGGTAAATCCAATGCTGATCCTTCCAATGCTTCTCCTAAAGTTAATATCAGCGGTTACGCAGTCAAGGTCGGTCCGGATGTTTACGGATTGCCGTCAGTAGAACTTTCAGATACAAAAGGCGGTAAGACTCGCATATTATGTGTATTACCATTCACCGATTACCTGAAACTGCGTCATGTAAGTAAAGGCGATAAAGTCACAATGAAAGGCGAAGTAAGAGGCTATGCCGATGAGTATGATTTTGTTCTTGTCAAGCAGTCAAAGATAGTATCGGTAAATGGCAAGAAGCCGTGATAAGTAAGGTTAATATCTCGGCATAATCACGCATAGGACTTAAAATAATATGAAAATCAAAAGTTTAATTCTCGGAGCCTTTCTCTCATCATTTGCCGGGGTGCAATGGGTCAAAACCGTGATCTCGTAGCAGCTCATCAGGACTTTGTAAAGTCCGCCCCCGTAAGNCTTGTGCTTGTTATGGACATGGATAAATTCGGAGGTACAGAGCCTCGTCAGATATCTATGGCTACAGTAGATGCCGGTATAGTCTGTGAGAACATCAGTGTGGCAGCTGCCGGACTTGGTCTCGCAGCCCGTCCGAGAGGGTCAATGAACAGTGATGCCATAAAGGAACTGCTTGGTCTGAACGTCAATCAGATTCCTATCATGAACAATGTCATAGGCTATCCTTTGGGAAAATAAGTAACGTCGATAACATTCAACAATAAAGTGTCCCGAAAGTTATGATAAAACTTCCGGGACACTTTGATATAAACTATGTTTCTGCTCTGCCCATACTTAAGGGGTTATTATCTGTTAGATTATTCATTTATGGTTATGATACAGTATGCGGCGTCTGAAATCGGTGGCTTGGGCTACTGAGGGTGACATGAGATGATAAAGCGGAGTGAGAGAATCTCCTTCAGCGACTGTGGAGAGCACGAGTGGGCCACGCATCAGCTTGTAGCTCGACGGATCATAATGTGTAGCTACCTGACGCTCCTCTGCGGCATAAGTCAACTCCACGATGTCACCTTTCTTAAAGTCTCGTGAAATATGATAAAAACCGTCTGTGACTGCCATATCAGTAGTCTTGCCGTTGACGGAGAGCTTGACCACTTTTACGTCAGCAGGTGATACCAATGCTAACGTGAATGCCTTCCCCGGTACCTCATCAAAGGTAAATTTCACAATGTCGCCAAACGGATAGTCGGTCTGTTCGGTGATTTTCAAGCTGCGTTCGGGCAGAGAAAGAGTACTTGCATGATAGACNGGAACGAAAATCGAGTCACCGGCGGTGAACCACGTGTATTGCGCCACACGAGGCAACCCTTCCCCACCCCGCATTGTGCAACACCAATGGGCCTCATCAGCATGTATGCCTATATAATCCGACTCGCGTCCTACGGGCGTGTCACAACCGAATCCGCCATTGGCACGCTGTTCCATACAGATACCGTTGTAATATATGCGATCTGCATCCGCCAGATATTCCGGCCGGCGCGTGGCTTGCCACAGCTGCATCGCTACAATATATGAATCAATCACCGCACACGGTTCTGTCCATGTATCAAAACGGTCAAACCAATTGTAATTTTCAAAATTCTCCGTCATGCCGCGATCCTTGTACAGAGCCCAACGTGTTTCGACTTCAGGGATCAACGAGTAGTCACCTGTAATGGCCGCATAGCGCAATATTCCACGCAGAGCCGTCAGTGAAGCGTGAGTCTGAGCTCTTACGCCGGCGAGATCTATGCCGAGATAGAGATTGATCATATTGTCGATCAGCTCCTTGATGCGCGGATTGGGATCATGGGCATAATAGTGGATCAGACCCTCCATGCCGATGAAAATACAACCCACATCAGATGACAGACGCCAACCGTTTACAGTCTCCTGAGCCGATCCGCTCATATCGCCGACATCCTTATGACGGGCGATGGAGTCGATCGGATAACGTGAGATGGCATCGTTGATGGGGAGAAACAGATTCTCGGCAATNCCACGCGCCACATCAAGCGCAGACGAGTCACCTTTCCATTCGAAATACTCGCACAGACCTCGCAACAGCCATCCGTGCCCCGACAGCTGCTGCTCATCCACCACAGGTGTGTGGATGGTACCCAAATACCCATGCTCATTGAGACGTGTGGGGAGTATGGTCATCATCGTGTCGAGATATTTCGGAGTGCGCCCCGATGCGCGGGCGTCGAGGACGAGTGCAAGAATAGTCCTACCCTCTTTATCNGCNGGCCANCCNCCNGANTCNTCCTCNCTCCAAAACACTGAGTCTGGCTGATAGAGAGTAGTTTCAAGACGATCGAAATTGCGCGAGATTCGCTCGGCCAATTCACCGGACACTTTCACATCCTCCGGGCTTACAGCCCGGAGACAAGAGCCGTCATCCCCTTTCTGCCCGTGACATGAGCACAGGACAGAAAGAAGGACAGCGGTTACATATATGAAGAAATTATGGTTTCTCATGACTTATTTCACTATTTTCACCCCCTTAGGAGCATCAATCTTGGTATCCACCGATCCATCGGGACGGCGACGNTGAGAAATCCTGATCTCACCTTCAGGTGTGGGGTACGTTCCTTCGACCCACTCAAGATCGCCGAGATGCGGATTGATCCGAACTGTCCTGCAACCGGGATCGAGCACCTCGACACCAAGCACGTGCCTACTCATCCATGCCGTCGGACCGCTTGCCCAACCGTGGCAGAGACTGTGNCGGAANCCNGGATAGCANTATGCGCCGAAATCGCCGTGGATGTCAGCCTCACCCTCAGCCGGAAGGCGGTCTATAGGGCCGGCGTTCTTAGCCCATTCAAGATCAAAATCCTCCCAGAATGTCGTGGCACCGAGATCGAGCATACCACCCCAGTAATTACGGATAATGTCGAGAGCGTCGTCATAACGTCCTGCGAGCGCAAGTGCTTCAAGCATGTAATAGCCACCNAAAGTTGAAAATCCTTTAGCTCCACCTACAGCCACACACTCACCGACAGCCTTCTTCGGATCCATCACTCCGGCAATAGCCATGAGTGAAGCAGCCTGTTTCAGATCATTGTGAGGCATCTTTTTCTTGTCGAGACGGCGGCGGATGTCACGGCATTTAGCAGCGTGGGCCTCGTCTCCTATATAATCACACAGCTGTTCGGCATCCGTCATGGCCCATGTCATCAGAGCGCGGTAACCGGCTTCGACACCTTCCTTGTTGGGGCTTGAAGGCCAATCGAGAAAACGATCCTCTGACAGACGCTCAGTTCCGTCCTCATCCACAAGAGTATCGATCCGGTCAATCAGAGCAGTGATATAAGGAGCATGGCGGTCAAGAAAATCCTTGTTGCCCGACTGTTTGAACCAGTCATGNTGNATGACAAGATACCAAAGCGAATACGCACTCATGCCATTGAACCATTGAGGNAAAGGCCATTGCTNGCAAGCGAGATCGAGAGTGGCTTCGACACTGGGATCGCAACCGAACACAGCAGCGATGGTCGATGTCTCCGGATGCATGTCACCCAGCCATATCAGACGGTCGCGCTTGATGCCATCCCAAAGATATTCCTGCATATTGAGGTGTACGGTATAAGCCCCCGTATCCCAGATCTTGTTGAGACGAGGATCAGAACTCCTGAAAGAGCCCTTGTAAGGCAGGTCACGATAACGCATCACCGCAGTCGCTTCCTTTAGGTTAACTGTCATGCCGGGATCGAGCAGATCGATGCGCACGAAACGGTATCCCGTGTTCCCGGTCTCAATCTGCCCGTAGAACGGCATGGTGAGCACCATATCGCGTATCGCATGGTCATTCGTAGCCGTATTGGCCTTCAGATCCACTTCTGAATTATTGAAATCCTCAGCTACCGATACCTCAGCAGTCGTGAGTTCGCTGCACGCCTCCGCAACAGACTCGCCGAATCGCAGACGCATGTGAGGAGTCTTGAGGGGAGAGACTGCCGATATGAGCAGGCGCAGACTGCCGTGGAGCTCGCGTCCGAAATCAAGCACGATTGAAGCCGTAGAATCATTGACGGTGGATAGCTGACACATACCCGTGCTGAAAATGTCGGTCTGACCTGAGCCGGGTATTAGTAGAAGCTCCGGATCGGTGACACCACCTTCCGTAAACACCACACGCGAAGGAGTGACATAAGCACGACTGAGGGCATCGGCTTTCACTCTTGCGGTGTCAGCTTCTGCTGTAAAGACACGTGGCAACTCCGCGCCGGCATTTAATGCCGATGCGCCGAGTGCAACGGTTGTGAATACTGAGATCAATTTCATAATTTAAGTTACTTAACTGATATTTTTACATTAGAGCCACCGGCATTAACCACATAGAATCCGGGGGCGAGTTTTACGGATGCCGAGCCACACTGCCCCTTAGCCACAGTCATGCCCGAAAGATTATAGATCGTGTAGATTGTTCCTTCAGCGAAACCTTCGGTGATTACCGAACCGTCACAGACCGTGACGGAACCGGCGAGAGCTTCAACGTCTGTGATAGCTGAAGCGACATCGAAACCGATTATTTTGTCAAGAGTGCTGATACGGTCTGCGAGGAATTTACGAACATGGTTCACTTCTGCCTCCCATGAACCGAGAGCCTGATAGTTATTGTGGACCATCTGGTCAAGGATAGGCCATCTCATGAAGTTGAGACGCTGCGATTCACGCAGCTGATTCACGAGACTATCCACACATGTCTGCATTCCATCTTCGTCGATACCATACTCACGGCGTGCTTTAGTCCAAAGATTCTTGATGTCCTCCACGCCCTGAGGATCATCGTTGAAGAAACGCTTATAAAGATCCCGGACTGTTCCCGCAGGGTTGCTGACTGTCCAGAGATAAGCTCCGATGTTACCAGAATTGGGATAACGGATGTCATTGTCAAGAGCGATGTCAAAATCCCACACGCATGCGACTGCAATGTGGTCATCGCCACGTGACTTTATGAGATGGATACTGAAAAGCTGATCGGGATTGGCCACGATCTCCTCTATTAGCATGTAACGCTGCCAGCTGTCGGTATCGACGTAATTGCGATAGTTTCTGACACCCTCGTTAAGAAAGCGGTTGTCACGCGCAGTCGATTCCATGAGATTGAATGCCTTTTCTATGTAGTCATGTTGCACCTGCAGGATCTCATCCTCATCCGGTGACTTTATAGTGACTGGAATACCGTTGCGNGACTCGAACATCGATACCTCTTCGTAAGCATAACCGTCGATCTCAAGATGATATGCGCCGGTGAGGGCATCCCCGTCGATGTCCTTCTCCGACATTTCTACACCCTCGATGCGTCCGTCATTGAGTTCCACCTGATCACAGAGTTGATAAGTACCTTTGTATTCACCGTTCATGACCACATCGACCGAACGGATAAATGGAGTATAGGCCATACGCATACGACGCGACACCTCGAAAGCGATTTCGTTACGCATAAGGGTCTTGTCACCGTAGTTGTTGATCAGACACCATTTTTTTGCCTTGGCAGGTGAACCCAGCACATTCTGCTTCTTGTCAAACTTCACACGCCACGGTTTCTTTGGGAAACCGCGCGAGGCATTACCGCGTTCGCGCGTTCCGGCAATGGCTTCCACATCAACTGTATTTTTATCGAGTATGATGACATTGGACTCGATGTTGGTCTCTTTATCAAACGGTTCCTGTGCATCCTTGGTATTTATGATAACCGTAGGAAGATTGGTAAACTGGTAGAGGTGTGAATCATCTCCGGCAGAGGTATGTCCGTAGAATTCGATTTCGGCGATGTTGCAGCGGGCATCGTTAGGACCGACATAGCGCACGTAACGAAAACCGCGCGAGCAATTTATATCGGCATGGTCCATAGTGCCGATCTCACCTGTTTCCGTGATGATGTAGAGAGGAAGAGCATCCATAAAATCAGGGCTGTTAGCTCCCTGAAACACTCCGAGGACAACGCGTCCCGGCCCGTAGGTGTCGTTGCGGGGCGACCAACCGACACGGGTTATGACGTGCGGTTCGCCCAAGTCAAGACCGACATAGGTACGCGAACGGGCATCAGAAGCATAAAATGTCGAAAGGTCACCATCAAAAGCGTTCGCGGGGATATTGACGGTTGTGGATGGCATGCCTGTCGAATAGTCGAAGGACTCGGAGCCGAAAGGTATGCCCGACAGCTTGGTGTCGGTAGCATGGACGGATGTAAAACCCGTACAGATAAGGCTTGCAATTAAGGTAAGGAAACGAGTTGTCATATCTTCACTGAGTTCAGGTTAATAGGTCAGATGCTATAAAAAGAGGCGCAGGCCGCACCATGAAAATTTCTGCCACAGCCTGCGCCAATCGATAAAAACTTATCTAACAAAGATTTCTTCTTAAAGAAACAAGGTAAGACTGATTACTTTACAAGCACTTTAGAAGTATTGCCACCCTGAACCTTGATGTAAAGGCCGTTGGCAGGATTGTTTACACGGATACCCTGAAGGTTGTAGAACACGGCTTCACCTTCAGCGTTGTCGGTAGCGATTTCAGAGATAGCACTTGAATCACCACCACCGATGGCGGGAGCCCAACGTGGATTCTGAACATAGATGAAGTTCTGTGCGGGTGACTCATAGCACTGAATCCAAAGATAGCTCTTGCTGCCGAAAGTAGCACCGAACTTGTCATTATTGATCACCTCGGAAAGATCCACCTGTGCGGTTTTGAATGAATCAGCGAAACCGGCGTTATCGCCTGAGGCTTCGAGATCGATAGTACCGATTTCTCTTGCGAACCATTCAGTACCTTCCATCACAGCCATAACGTGCATTTTGAACGCATCCATAACACTGTATTCGAAGGTGAAGTGATTGTTCTTAGGATTGATGGGGAGAACACGGGTGTTTGTACCGATGATAGCCTGCTCAGCGTAAGAACCGTCTTCATTTTTTGAAAGCTCATCGAATGTGAAGTAATCCGAGTTTGTGAAATCATCGAATTCAGCACGGAGACCATGGAAGGGGAAGATATCCTCAGGCTGCTCGGCTGACGAAGCGAAGATCTCGGCGGTTGCCTCTTCGTAAGTGAGAATGCGGGCATTCTTGATGAGAAGAGTGAAAGGACCGGGCTTACCGTTACTGCCATCCTGATCAAAGAGAATGTAGGGTACATATTTACTATCAGGAGCGCCCCAGTTACCACCTAACCAAGCCTGCTTGTACCAGCCTTCGGCATAGCCTTCATTTTCGGGAGCACCGACCGGAGTCTCAGTGTTGAGGAAGGGGATATAGTAAGTCTGATACTCGTCACCGGGAACAAAACGCTCCTGAAGATCACCCTCAGTGCAGATGGAAGATCCGTCATCCCAAGTACGGCGGACACGTACGCTGTTGAACATAGGAGCGTCGATCTTGTAGTCAAACACGAGGACATAGTTTCCGGGAGCGGGAAGTTCGAACTTATCCATACAGATAAGAGTGTTGCCGAAGTCACCTTTAGGATTACCGCTTTCATCCACCTCACCGCGGTATTGACCATCAGAGATGTACTCGAATACGCCATCAGCATTGTAACCTGATTTGATGATATCGTTACGCTGTTGTCCGACTTGGAAAGTCACGTTTATGGCTGCGCTTGAAGACAGAGCAGAAATTGCAGCGGCAGAAAGGAGAAAATGTTTCAATTTCATAAGTTAATTGGTTTACATGGGTTAAAGAAACGTAAGAAGAATTTAAATTGTTAGATATTTGAGTAAAGTAAATCAGTTTTGCATTTATTTAGCGGCGATATTGTCGGTGAGACTTTCCTTTACGATATTATAATACACGTAAGGATCATTGAGTGTGGAGGTGTTGCAATGATAGTTGCTCTGCGAACCGCTGCAATCTGCAATGCCCCAGAAGATACCGTCACAGACATCGTCATACGATCCGAATACGGTATATTCATCGGCATCAAGCGCCCAATTGACGCGATCGGCCCACTCCTTGGCGTCGATACGACACCATGTGGATGGATGGACACCACCGTTGGGAGCACAGAACCGGACTTTTCCGTCAGATGACTGGGAGAAGTTACGGTAACCCCATCCGTCGGTCTCGACAGGGAGGATGCGTTCGTTGACCTCGGTGGTACCTATACGGAATTTAGCGAGATAGTCCTTCTCGTTGTCGGGAGTCTCAGCCCACTGCTTGGCAAAATCACGTCCGGGAAGGAAGATCAGGAGCATGGGACGATCATCGCCGTAACCGTAATGCTGGTAGTGAGGGAGCTGTGCGTAGTTGTCCCACACCTTTTTTGCTATATCGTTCCAATATTTCATGGTCCAAGCGCGCGTATTGCCGAGGAATATGAAGAAGTTCATATCCTTTTCAGCACACACCTTGACGATATTGTCGAGCATCGGAAGAAAAGTCTCATCGAAATTCTCACCCTGCTTGTCATTGTCGAAGTAAGGGAGATCCCATTGCGAGGGATTGGTGAAATCAACGGAAACCACATTGATTCCGGCATCCTTGATTTTCTGGAGTATGTCACGACACTGATTGATATCATTGTAGTCATGATCAGGATTCCACTCGCCGTTGACAAGAAACTTTGTGCCATTGTTCATGCTGCGGCAGCAGGGCATCACATGTGTGACAGGAGTCCCCGCCCATGCACAGGTGGATGACGCAAGCATTGCAGCCAAAAAGAGTGATTTGAATTTCGCGGTCATATTATTTGCAGAATTAAAAAGTTGTTTCATTTACTGTATTCAGGGCTTTTCGAGAATATCCCGTAAAGTGTGGCGGTGTCGAATTTGGGACGACGGTCATAGAAATAGAGGCCGTTCTGNTCCTGCTCCACNTCNGTNAGCTGNGTGTANCANTATCCGGCNATATGGTCACCGAGGGACACGATAGCATCCACCTGACCAGNCAATCGCGAGAGAAATTCCTCGGCGGTCTTGGGTGCCTCGCCATATCCCCACGCTGATGCGTCGCCATCGGTAGTCTCACCAGTCCACTTTATACCACCGAATTCATCGACGAGGAATGGCATCTTGCCGTCATAAGCGGGGAAAGGATAATCGACTGTCGCAACGGTGTTGAATCCGATATTTGGTACGGTGACACCACGTGCATGACTGAGTTGCATGAAGCGTCCGGCATANTCCTCAGAACGCTCGGGATCATAGAGCTGACGCGAAAGAGCCGCAGGATCCTGCTCGTATGTGTGGACTGTCCATATATCGGTCTTGACATGACAGCCGCCGCTGGCATCGTTGACCGGACGTGTNGGGTCGAGTTGNTTAGTGAGATCATAGAGGGATGTCACNAAACGAGGATAGTTGCGTGTATCGGGCCACCACTCCTCGTTGAGCGGAGTCCAGATGACGATGGAGGGGTGATTGGTGTCACGGGCAATGATGTCGCTCCACTCACTGAGAAAATTGTAGGCAGCAATCTCATCGTTAGCATCCATACCCCACGAGGGAGCCTCACCCCATGTGATATAACCTAATTTGTCGGCCCAATAATGATAACGGGGCTCAAAGACCTTCTGATGGAGGCGTGCACCGTTAAAACCGGCAGCCTTTGACATCTCGATATCGTGACGGAGAGCNTCGTCAGTGGGAGCAGTCCAGATNCCGTCNGGATAGAATCCCTGATCGAGCACGAGACGCTGGAAGTAAGGCTCGCCGTTGAGATAGAGCTTATTGCCACGGATGTCGATGCTGCGCATTCCGACATAGGACTTCACGGTATCAATCACCTTGCCATCGGAGTCCTCGACTGTATAGACAACATCGTAGAGAAAAGGTGATTCCGGTGACCAAAGCTTGGGTGATTTGACGGGGAGAACAACAACGGACTGATTAGTNCCATCGACACTGGCACGTGAGACAGTGCGGTTTCCGTCAAGGAGCTCGACCTTGAGAGTACGGCCTTCACCACCGGGATAGAAAGTAGGGTNAATAACGATCTGCTTCTGAGCGAGATCAGTGCTGACCTTGACATCCTTTAGACTTCCGGGGGCTACGGCTTCAAGCCATACAGTCTGCCAGATGCCGGTGGTGCGGGTGTAGTTGCAACCGTTGGAGTCGTGGCGCAGACTCTGCTTGCCTGCNCCCTGACGCTGAGAGCGCAAATCACTTGTAGCACAGACCACNATATTGGCGTTCTGACCGGGAGTGACATAAGGGGTAANGTTTACATTGACAGGTGCGCTACCTCCTCTATGAAGAGCGGCGAGCTGACCGTTGATATAGACCTCGGCGTTATAATAGATGGCACCGAAGTGGAGCAGTATCTCTTTGCCCTGCCAGTCGGAAGGCACGCTGACCTCACGCTGATACCAGATACCGTTGATGAAGTCCTTGAAACCTACGCCAGACAGTGAGCTTTCCGGGGCAAAAGGTACGGTGATTTTGCCGTCAAATCCGGTAGATGCCTGATAGTTTTTCTCGTGACCCGAAAGCGACTGATCGAGGGTGTAAGTCCATGTGCCGTTAAGATTAACCCANTCGGGACGTTCGAAGTCGGGACGCGGATACTCCGGACGCACATCGGCGGCATTGACTGATGGAACATCTGCGAACANTGCGAGGAGCGGCAGTAGGATCGATACTATTCTTTTTGCTGTGAAGTTCATAAGGTTCATTCAAACTTGAAGGATAGGAATTTCATGAGATNTTTACCATTNTCGCCGCGGAAACGGAAGAATATGGGACGCACTCCGATGAGTGACATAGAAGGTTCCGGAATCACATCGGCAGTAATGGTCATAGGGGTATTTCCATTGCCCTCAGGGACGTCGATCACAGCAAGACGGGGGAGCGAAAGAGTATTGGCATATACNTCGATCGTACCACCGGCCTCAGGNACCACTGTGACGGTGATCTTGCGGGGTTCACGGGTGAAATCAAAGTAGCGGAAAGCCGCGGTGTTATTGTTGCGGATGTCTGTTACCATCTCCATGCCGGGGGTATTGGTCCGATAGTCGGCTGGTTTGACAAGCGAGATGCGGGCATCGCCTGTGAGATAGCATGTGCGCCATGCCTCCATAGTCTCGAATGGATTGAGCGGTCCGGCAGCTCCTTGAGTGGTCATCTCCACACGATTGATCGTACCGTCCGGATTAAAGGTGATGGGTTCTACACATGCTTTGCGCATGCGCTCCGAACCGTTGGTGGAGCGATGGTANAAGACGTACCACTTACCGTNGATCTCGGCGATGCTGCCGTGGTTGTTCCAAACGTTAGGATCACAACCGAAGTTATCGACGATCACTCCCTTATATTCGTAGGGACCCATAAGGTTGCGCGACATGGAGTAGCCGATACAGGTGGGCATACCACGCTGACTGATATCGGCATACACAAGATAATACCAGCCGTCGCGCTTGAGCACCTGAATTCCTTCATGGAAATAGTGGTCGCGCTCGGTGATGATACTGTCGGTGATGGTGGAGCGATCAATCGACATGAGGTCATCTGCCAGACGGGCAGCCTTTGCAGAGAACTGGCCGTAAAACAGATATGGTTTGCCATCGGTATCGACAAATACAGCCGGATCAATCTGCCATGCACCTTTGAGAAGCTTACCGGCCTTGAACGGTCCGGCAGGGGTCTCCCCTACTGCCACACCCTCGACGTCCGGCGATCCACCCTGACAATAAAAGAGATAGTATTTACCATCCTTTTCAAGACAGTCGGGAGCAAAAAGGAGTTCTTCGTTGTATTTAACCTCATCATTGTCACCACGGGATGCAAACACGTATGGATGAAGTTTGAAGTTCTTCATGTCCGTGGATGACCATACGTCGTAGTCATACGAACAATAGTAATCAAGAGCTTCATCGCGCGATCCATATACATAAACCGGTCCTCCGGCTTTCCACTGATGGGCTGATGGATCGGCCATATACATGCCCTGAGGCACAATGGGATTCTGAGCCCATGCCGTCACGACACTGAGTGCTGCGGCAAGCGGAAGATATATCCTTAACGTACGTCCCATTATTATTTCTTGTTATAAGCGGTTGGAGATTCGAGGAGACCTGAACGGAAGAGAACGTAGCCGTTTGTAAAGGCATCGCCCTCGCTGACAAACATTTCAGGACCGTAGGCCCAGATGCGTGCGGGGAGCTGATGGAGCGGACCGAATGTGTTTCGGCGCGTGAGAACCACGTCAAGATAGAGAGGTGCATCGCCATCGGGGACAACTGCCACGTAAGGTTCAAATGCAATCATGGAGCTTTCGTCGCCACGGCGTAGTTTCAGACAAGCACCCACGAAGTCATCGGACTTGATGGCTTTGATGGCATCGGAATTATCGACACGGTAAGAAACTGTGCCGGAGTAGAACGGCAGACGCTGTCCGGTTATATCGCCGATGGTGAGTGAGTCAGGGAGTGTGGTTATGCGGGGATTGGACGCAAGGATACCATCAGCATTGGTGTGGATACGTGGACGCGCACCGGGAGTTTCGGCAAGACCTGCGAGATCAACCTGTACACCGAAGTTACCTATGATATACATGGTCTCGAAGTTGAGATCCTCCGTGAAGGGGCTTTCGATCGAAATCTCGTTCTTTCCGATGGTGAGCATCGAGGCATCAAGCTTGATCTTCTTGAAGCAGGGATCTATCCACCATCCAGAGGGAGCAGTGGTGAGAGGCGAACCGTTGACAGTGATACTGAACAGAGAGGGAGTTTCCATGCAGAGATAGACATCACCCTGTGGCATATCAGCAATCTCAAACGGATAGGTCAACCGCACCTTCCCATAGACAGGCTTGTCAGCTCCCTTGTATTTTGTAAAGAACCAAGGCTGAAGCATGGCACCACCGCGATATTTGAGACCGAAGTGCCGGCGGATAGCCTGATCGACTTTAAGGACTTCTGTGGGTTTGGATTCGAGTGGTTTACCGTCAATCATGCATGTAGCAAAGTCGAGCGGGAGCACATTCGGTTCGTTGAGTTCATAAGCAAAAGCAGTCTGCTCAAGAGGTGTGCCGGCTGCATTGTCAGTAACAACCGCATCTATGACACCTTCGAGCGGTTTGGGAGTGACCATGTAGATGTGTTCCTGCAATCCGGCGAAGTCGGCTACAAAACTGTCGCCTCCACCATTCTGAGTCGCGCTTACCTCATATACCTTTCCGTCACGGCAGTTCCACTCGCTTAGATAACCCTCGGCAGGGATAGAGATATTGACATTATTATAGGCATTTTCGCGGCTCATGTTGATGAACGCATAGATCTTGCGGTCACCGTCGTTACGCACCTGACAGTAGATTTCAGGTATATTAGTGCCTTCAATGTCGGTCACGCTTGCCATAGGAGCTACAGTCTGGCTCACGGCATCGACAATGGCTGATTCGGTGTAAGGTACGCAAGTGGCATTGGTGAGAAGGAATTCAGCTACAGCAGTGGTCTCCTCAACATTGACCATCGAAGGAAGATCTCCGGCGGCTACGATCTTACCGCCTTTTTCAATGAATTTGCGGAGGAGATCAAAAGTGGATTCACGCATTGTAGCCATATTTCCTACAAATACTGTAGAGTAAGCCGCCTCACCCATGCGGATTACGGTATTGCCTTCTGAATCCTTTTCAATATGTGCCAGACGCGACATCATCTCTTCATCACCGTAGTCAAAGTCGATGTGATTGCCCTCAAGCCAATGGAAAAGGTCGGCATAACGGTTCTGCATGGCTGCAATTACGGGTGATTTGGCGTTGAGATTATCAAACACATCAACAGCCACCTGAGCCATCACGCTCTCGATGGGNTTGACCACGAGGAGTCCGCATTCGGGAGTGCCCTGCGAAAGTATCAGCCCCATGCGGGCATAATAATCCTCCACATATTTGTAATCACCATACCAACCTGACTGGAAACTTACAGATGCAGGATAGTCACGNTTGGCCTCTCCCTCCATAGTGTACCATGAGAGATGGGGGCAACGGAGATTGATACCAAAAAGTGCCTGCCAGTCACCGATCTCCTTATAGTCGTCAAATGTCATCTGCCATCCCGTGCAACCGTCGAGCTCTGAAAGGAGCATCTTTTTGCCGGTCTGACGGGCTACACTCTGAAGCTGTTTGGCCACCCAATAGTTGCGGTTGCTCTGGGTAAGGATATCGATACCGGGGACATGCATGAACTCGTAAGTACGCATAAGTGATCCCTGCATTGACACCTGTGACACGAAGTCGTCCTCATGAAGCACGTGGCCGGTGAGTTCCATGCCATTGTCGTCACACCATTGATAGAGAGGTTTTACGAAATTGTCAAGGAAGAGCTGCTGAGCCACGTTGCAGTATTGCCATTTCACGCGGTCGTATGTCGCACCGTNCTGATGAAGGAAAAGACGGGGAAGCTCATCGATGATGTCAGTACCATAAGTCTCACGGTATTTCTCAGGCAGCGTGGCTGTCCAAGGAGCCATGTAAGGACGGTTGGCATTGTCATTGCTGAATGCGGTAAAGAGAGGACCACGGTGAGGTTCATCAAAGAAAATGCCCTTGATGGTAGTACCTATGCGACCACCGCATTTTTCCTTATATTTATCGTGGGTAAGCGATATATATGTATCGGTAGCCTCACGGTTCATTGCATCCACATAGGAGTAACCGTTGACGAAGTCAGTGTCGGCTGCACGTTCTGGAAAGAATGCGAGAATGCTCTCACCGGCAGTCACATCGGCCACTTCAGCAGGTGATTTCAGACGACGGAGACCAGTATATGAAGTGCTGTCGAGCTTACACGCGAATACAGCAGTGATCGAATCCTCCCAATTGAACTCTTCTGGGCGATACACTTTCATCGTAATGAAGTTCATGCGGAAATCCGGATTCTGAGTCACATATCCGCCTGCTGTGCCTGAGGGCCAGCGGTCCTCGTCATAGAGATAGTTCTCCATGCCACGAGCTGTGCCACAATCAGCAACTGCATTGGTGAGTTCAAACCACTCATCGCCGAGATATTCGGTCTGCAGCCCCACACGCGAATGCATGAAGTAACCGCCAAAACCCATCGAATCAAGCACCCCGACCTGACGAAGCAGTTCGTCCTTATCGAGCTTACCGTTCCATGCCCAGAAAGGCTTGGCACGCCATTCGGCAGATGGATCGGCAAATTCTTTCATTAGTTGCTTGTCGGTCAGACGGTCGGATGACTCGCTGTGACATGCAGCGAGGAGGGTTAACACTGCGGCAGCAGGTAGGTATATTTTATTAAATCTCATGAAGATATAAGTTTAAAATTTGAATTCTTTTGACTGGCGGATATCACGTGAGGATGAAGCTGCTTCAATGACGAATGGGGCCGGATCGCGCACCCAAGAGTGNCTCGCCACATCATAATATGTGAAAGCATCCTCGCCGAGCGGAAGTGTCACGGTGGTAGTCTGACCNGNTTCAAGCTCAACCTTGCTGAAAGCTTTGAGTTCGCGGACGGGACGTTCGACAGCAGCATCGGGCTGACCGACGTAGATCTGCACGACCTCTTTTCCCTTTTGTTTGCCGGTATTGGTGACATTGACTGATACGGTCGAACCATCGGGGGCTANGCTGAGATCGCTATANGCAAATGAGGTGTAGCCGAGACCGTAACCGAATGGGAATAGAGGCTGCTGGTCATATTTGTCGTAGTAACGATAACCGACATTGAGTTTCTCATTACAATACACATTATCAAAATCCTGTGTAGAGAGCACATTAAGTGGTGCCTGTGCATAATNNACAGGCCAAGAAAATGTGAGACGGCCCGAAGGATTCACATCACCGCAAATAACCTCGGCAAGTGCCTGACCACCGAACATACCCGGATAGAAGAGATCGACAACAGCAGGGACTTTGTCTANCCAAGGGAGGGTAACAGGCGAACCGTGATAGAGAGCGACTGCNGTTTTCTTATTGAGAGCTGCCAGCTGATTGATGAGCTCNGTCTGACCTTCAGGGAACTCCATCGAAATACGGTCACGACCCTCACAGTCGAGATTATGATCAAGCCCTCCGACAAAGAGCACGAAATCGGCCTTTCTGATTGCGGACTTATAGGGAGCGAGTGCATGGGCTATACTCTTACTGTCGCCCTGCATGGACCATTCAAGTTTGAGCGAAGGATTTTCCTTGGCCCAATAGTTCATTTCGGTAGAATTCTTCGCGCCTTCGGGAGTNCGNCTGTAGGACACTCTGACAGGGTATTCCTTACCCTCTTCAAGCTGNACCATAGAGTAACCGGTCTGAGGTACTCCGTGTTCGCCGTTTTTAAGTGTTGGTGCGCCCATATCCTCNACCCAGAGTTCAGCTGCATCATCACTGCTCAGACGGAAGATGAATAGACCGGACGCAGGGGCTTTGAAGACACCGTTGATGACGGCACGGATCTCTTCGGGACGAATGTTCTCTGAAGGTGATTCGTTGAACCAACGGAAACTGAATTCATCGCTCTCAGCAGCCGTATGATTATTGCCGGATGCATCCGTATAGTCAATTTTGAGAGATCCGTTAAGACGATCGCCGCTAAGCGTGACAAATTCNGCCTCACCGGTGAGAGGAATAGTGGTGATGTTNACATTATCACCAAGGCGCGNGCGGAAACCGTCNAGAACGGTTGTCTCGAAAGGTGACTGCGCACCTGATGAACCGCCNAGACCGAGCACATCGAAACGACGGTTGACCGACGGACCNATNAGAACCACGTTTTTGATCCTGTCCGGATTAATCGGCAGGAGATTATTATCATTCTTGAGGAGGGTTATTCCTTCGCGGGCCATATCAAGTGCCACCTGCTGATGATCAGGAGTATTNACCTGAGGNGCNGGNNTNNCNTTNTCACCACCCATCTTGCCAATGTTATAGCGCACCTGAAGGAGACGGCGCACCATCTCATCAAGAACCTCCATCGGTACCTTACCCTCCTCTACTGCAGTGGCAAGTTTTGCACCAAAAGGTACATCTGAATAATGTCCCCATGGCATATCTACATCAAGACCTGCAAGAGCAGCCTTGACAGTTGAGCGGGAGTGNCAGAAGTCNGTCATTACGATACCGCNGAATCCCCACTCGTTTTTNAGNACCTGATTGAGCAGCCANTGATTATCNCTGCANAGTTCGCCGTTNAGACCATTGGCTGCCGTCATCACCGACCACGGATCGGACTCACGGACAGCGATCTCNAATCCGCGCAGATAAATCTCACGGAGTGTGCGCTCATCAGCCCAAGTCATGTATAAGTTACGGTTGAGATCACGGCCATTCACAGCAAAATGCTTTGCGCAGGCAATCACATCCTCATCCTGCATGCCGCGGATCTGCGCGGCAGCGATCTTCCCGCTCACCACCGGATCTTCCGACATATACTCAAAGAAACGTCCGCCCAGAGGATCACGATTGATATTGAATGCAGGNCCNAACACAACNGAGATATTACGTGCACGTGCCTCCTCCCCTATCACATGNCCTGCTTTCTCGGCAAGTTCCTGATTCCATGTGGCTGCAAAGCCAAGGCCGGAGGGAAAAGTGGTAACATCAGGGATGACCACACCGCGCGGGCCGTCAGAACCGAGAAGTTCGGGCACACCCAGACGCTCGACACCGGGAAATACCACTTCACCGAAACGTTCACCTCCGAAGGTCATGCGGACCTTTTCCTCAAGTGTCATCTGGCTGATCAGGTCTTTTATCTCGCGGTCTATCTCTGCCTGAGTCTTGGCTGCANTTGCAAGCAAGGCTGANGATAATATGGCTGCTGTAACNAAAGTCTTTATCATATATATCGTCGTGTATTTGCGTTATTTCTGTGAATAGACTGTGATTTTTTGTATGGTATAGTCACCGCTTAACGGTACTAATTTAAAATTGTGGACGCGATCGGCCGACAGCGGTACGTCGAAGGATATTATGCGTGTATTATTGCCGGCAGGCCCTGTATTTGCAACAGTTTCGCGTGCAACGAGAGTTGAATTGTCGTACAGTGCCCATGATGAATCCAGCGCACGGGATTCAACGACATACTCGATATCATACAGACCGGTTGCGGGGACAGTGAATTTCACATCGTCAGTCATACTGAAACTGGCCACCACTTTCCCGCGTGAAGGAATGTGGTAAGGCACACGCGTGATCTCGACATCGGCGATACGGCAAGGCGATGCGGGCGTGAAGCGCACGTAACGTGCCGTGCGGTCAGATGAAGGTGCTGACCAGTTTATGCGATCACACGACACTGTCACTTCGGCATCTGCTTTCTTCTTGTCAGGAGTGCGGGCAGCGATACCATCAATTAAAAACTCACCCATCAGATCGACCTCAAGATATGGCGCGATAGTGTCGGCAGGCGTCACCACTGCCTCCCACCAAGTGGATTTATCTCCATCAATAGCCTTATGCGGTTCATGACCGGAAGCGAAGGCCGTCGAGTTTGCAACCTTACCACGGGCGAGATTGACTGTACGCGAAATCGATGGCGCAGGTTTCGGCTGGTCGTTACGGCTGGTAGGGACAGGACGTCCCTCATCGAAGCGCATGGGATCTATGGCCAGTGCCCGTGTCTCCCAACTGCCATCAGTGTTGGCGTGGGCCGCATACCAAAGTTCGGAACCGTCAGGCGACACCGTAATGCAACCGTGGCCCGGAAGCCAAGGTCCGGTGAGGACCTCACCTTGCTCCACATAATCAGTGCTATAAGGGTTATCGGCTTTCAAAACCTCCATCTCCATATAATAAGTCGGATCGATGCGGGCATAGAAACGAAGGTAGTCATTATCGCTTTTGACCATAAAAGGACCCTCCTTATTGGCTCTGTTACCAACATAGTCATTGGTAATACGCGTCCAGTCATCGCTAAGAGGTGCAATCCACTCACTGTCGAGCAGATATGACCGTCCATCCGTATCGACAAAGATACTCGGATCAAGGCCGCGTTTCGGCAAGAAGGAATAAAAACTGTAGGGGCCATCAGGTGCGGGAGCTTTCTGCACCATAAAAGTATTGCCGGGATTCCATGTGTTGCAGGTGGTGATGATGTAATATTCGTCACCCTTACGGTGGATTTCAGAGGCCCACATGGGGCGATCACGAGGATCGCCCTCAAATGCGAGCATCGGACCTGACCAATTGACAAGGTCACGTGATTTCCATAGTCCCACCCACTGCATTTCCCAATCACCGGGACACGGAGTACCGGTCATGTAGTACCAGTCACCATACTTCTGAATGAATGCATCCGCAATCCGTGGCGCAAGAGGAAACTCCTCCTGTGCATAAGTTGTAAACTGCACGCCGGAAAGAAGTGCAATCGCAAGAATTATGTTATGACCGGTACTCATTCAAATCAATACTTCTATTCAGTTATACAATTATTTATTATTCAGCAAAGTAGTGATAGTTGTAACGACGCTCAGGAGCTGATTCACCGTGCTTAAAAAATTCGGTGATATCATCGATAGCCTGAATATTGTCAACCCAGTGGAAGTAGAAGTCGGGCTTGTCACCGAACTTGAGAGCCGAACGGGGAACAGCGATCTCCATTTCGTTACCGTTAACGGTGAAGGGACATGAAGCAACCGTCTCCCACTTGTCGCCGTTGCGTGATTTAAGAGTGGTAGCGTTAGCCGAAGTGACCTCCATGTTGACCACGAAGTCATAGCCCTCCCAACCGGTAGCCTTGTCACGGTCAGCGTCAATGTAGAGCATCATCCAATTGCTGTCGGTACAGGGGGTCATATCATTAGCGGTCTTGACATAGAAATAGACATTATCATTGTCATAAGCTACGCGCGATGCCGCGATATCGTTGCGTGAAGTGTTGTCGATATATTGCTTATCAAATGGTGATCCCTTCTTGTTTCGTTTGGGATTCTCACCTACAAAGTCGTTGAATACAGGCGTGATATTATTCCATTCACCAAACGACCCGTCAATAGCGACGGTCTGTGATGCAGAACCGGCCTCAGGGGCATTCATGCCTTTGTACTGACGGATATAACCTGCCATCTGATAGAAGAAATTGTCAGAGAGAGCACCGGCGGCAGGCTCGATATCGCGGTTGAACTCTTCATTGAATTCATCCACGAAGTACATTTCACCTTCGGCAAGCAAGCGACCTTGGAATTTGAATCCTGCGCCAACCAGCCCTGCATCCACAGGCCATGCACCGGCAGTCCACTCGTTCCATCCGGTGATGCAGAGTATGGGAGCTTTCTCTTCCTGTGCCCAGCCCCACTGCTCTTCAAAGAATTTACCGTTTCCGTATGTCTCATCACATACCCATGCGGCATTATAGCTGGGTGTGTAGTTATGTGTTGATGAAGCACCGCCATAGAGATGTGCGTCCCAAAGCGGAGCACCGAGACCCTTGGAGATACAACACTGCTCCTTCTTGCCATTGACGACAGCACATGCACGCTGATCCCACTTGTTGAAGAAACGCCATTTTTCAGCGTTCTCAGGTGTAGGAGGCAGATCGGCCCACATAGTGCGCCATGTGAAAGCTTTGTTCAACGCGGAGTTGCTTGTGTGCTGGCGGGGAGAGAGCACGAGAGGTTTGCCGTCAAGCACAAACCAGCAGTTTGCATAATCTGTATTCGAATAGAACTCAGTGTACCACTGATTAAGCTCATAATCGAGCGAGTATCTTCCATCGAGATTGTTGGGATCATCTGCATTGAAGAAAGGCACGATGCGCGGAGGCTGATAGCCCTTGGACTGCATATCCTTGATAACTTTAATGAGCGCATGAGTTTCGGGGGCATGGATCACACAGTTCGTAAAGTCAAGGTAAAGGAAGTCGATACCAACGAGAGTGAAAAGGTTGAGGTGCTTCTGGAGCACATATTCATCATCCGAACGGTAGTAGCCGAGTTCGGGTTCTCCCCAGTAATACTCGGCAAATTCCCATTGGGTAAAGCCGGGATCTTTCTCAAGTATCTTGCTTATATCATAGTTAGATCTATCACGGTCACGACGGAGGTCACCGTGCCAAAGCCAATAGAAAAGGCCGACATAACGGTTGCCATAACGGCTACCGCATTCATCAAATCCGGGAAGTGTACGGCCAAGACCGTCGGTAGCGACGAGATTATCACCGAATGCCTCCACCGGAGCTGTTGCACCCTGAAGAATTTCCGTACGATCCGGTTCGGGCTCTGCGGGAAGGGGATCGGGATCACATTTAGGCATTGTATCGTCACATGCAGCAAGCGCAAGGCTTGTAGTAGCTAATGCTGCTGTAAGAAAACATGTTGCAAATGATTTCATAGATATGTTACTTTAAGGTTTTAATTTACTTGTCAATTTTAGTTACATCCTGAGGGATTGAATCCTCCCACTCCATGAAGTGGCCGAGCAGACTCCAACCCCAGAAAGGATCGAGACCGCATCCTTCGCCTGTCTCTGAATTGTAGTACTCACGGTTACCCGCCTCCTTCACAATCTTCTGAGTGTAGTGTGCCACGATCGAGGCAAGTTGATCCTTACCGTAGTTGCGCAGACCGTGATATACCATATAATTTGTAGGAATCCAGACATTTGCACGCCATGAGCATCCTACATCGTTGGGAAGAAGAATGGTGCTGTACCACGGCTCCGATTTTGCAAGGGCTGCCATCGGTGCCGGAGTCCAGAATTCATTAGGATTAAAAAGATACTCCTTGATCATGCGGTCGGCCTGCTGGGGAGTAGCCACCTCAGCAAATAGAGGTGTGAACGATGAAATAGAACGTACGGGAATCATGTTGCCCTTCTGCTTATACATGTTCACACGGGCAATCTTATTATAGTGATCCATCGGACCTTCAGGATCTACCTTGAGATCATAGAAGAAACCGTCCTCGTCATCCCACATCATTGTGCGGATACGCTCGGCAAGTTCATCGGCTTTCTTGCGATATTCAGCAGCAAGTTTCTTGTCGCCTGAGAGCTCGGCCAGACGGGCGAATGCTCTACACTCGCGGACGAGATAGGAGTTTAGATCTACACCTTCACTCACACGCTCCAACCACAGGCCGGCACGTTCGAGCTGATTGTCCATACCTGTGTGGGGCGCGCTCATCCATTCGCTGAGACCATTCCCGTTACTGTCCATATCCACCAACCAATAGTCAAGATATTTTTTCAGACGTCTCATATTTTCAGGCTTGAGGATCAGTTCCTTATCGCCATATTCATCATATACGAGCAACGCTATCTGGGCGAGGAATGGTTTTACATGTTCATTGTCATGAAATTCGTTGCCGGGAACTGAACGGACGATAAATCCATCCTCACGCTGATTGTCAAGGAAGATCTGAACACCATTTTTAATATAAGTCGCAGGCCAGCCCATATAAAGTTGGACAATAGACTCGAAGTACTGATCCCAGTCATAAAGCGTGCGGTAACTGTAACCGGTGAAGTAATCCAGACCGGAAACCTCCTCGGTCATGATGCCGTTTTTCATGAGTTCGTTGACATCCGAAAGCTCGGTCCGCAGCGCTTTTAGCGATTCATTGTCAGCGATTTTCTGGGCCGAAACGTTCGGTAAGGCCGCCATACCGGCAAGTGCAAGAGTTGCGATATATTTATTCATTGTCGATTGGTTATTCAGTTATATAAGGCATTATAGTGTCGCGCCACAACATGTAGCCGTCGGCCATGAGATGAAGGCCGTCATTTGTATAGGCAAGATTCATTCGGTCGGTGCCGGGATTGTAGAAACGGCTGTAAAGGTCGATGAACGGCACTCCGCGTTTCTTGCATAATGATTCCAGCTTTGAATTGTATTCTTTTATCTGTTCGCTCTTGTCCATGTGACCCCAGAAGATGTTATATGTATCGTTGATGGGAAGTATGCTTTGGACATAGAGACGTGTTGAGGGAGAAAGAGAGGCTGTACGGTCAATAATTTGGGTCATAACGGATATCACCGAGTCAGGGGATGCGCCGTTGGCGATATCGTTGACACCTATCATGAGGAATACTTTTGCAGGCTTTCCCTTGAGAGTCGATTGGAGACGGTCACGTACACCGCGCGATGTGTCGCCGTTTATGCCGCGGTTCTTGATGTGGGGATTCGAGAAAAGTTCACACCACTCACATCCGTTGGTGATACTGTTGCCGAGAAAAATGATGTCATCGGAATCAGCCGGGAGACGGTCAAAAAGCGAGACACGCTGATAATAATACTCAGAGTGCTTGTTCTGTGCCGTTGCAGGAATCACCCATGAAATAGTGAGAAGCAGGAGAAGTCTGTAAAGGTATGTCATCATTGAATCGTAATGGTTGGAAAGATAGCAGTGCCGAAGCCGGGCTATCGAAACTCCGGCACTGCTATACACGAATCCTAAATCAATTAACCTTAAATATATTTCACTTACTTATTGGAAATTCACAAAAGAGAAGTCATTTTCCATATCGGGAAATTCTATCCTTTCTGCGTTACTTATTCCCATCCGGGATTTTGGTGACGCACACCGGAAAGCGAGAGGATACGGACGACCTCGTTGCCCGGTATCGGGGACAGAAGATATTTGCTGTCGTGACAATTACGGGTATTATCAACGACGATGCGCTCAAAGCGGGTTTTCCCGTCGCTTCCCTCCGTCACTTTCATGCCGGTAATTACCGAGAAGTTGCTGTCAAGCACTTTCCAGCGGCGGACGTCGTAGTAACGCTGTTCCTCGAACGCAAACTCCACACGACGCTCGTTGCGGACACGCTTGATGAATTCATCACGGCTCAGGCCTTCGATCTCAGGCATGTTAACACGTGCCCGGACCTCATTGACAGCCGCATACGCTTCAGCGGGAACATTTGCGTTGGCTTCAGCGGCAGCCTCGGCATAGTTAAGGAGGATCTCTGCAAAACGGAACTGACGGAAATACCCGTCGGCATTGTTGTTGAGATCAGATGCGAAGTTGTTATACTTACGCAGGTAATAACCTGTCGGCGAGTGCTTCTTGTCTTGCTTGGTAAGGTCAATGCTTTCTGCACCATCCTCACTGGTGTTAATGATACTTGTCGCAGAGTCGAGAGCACGCTTCCCACCATGATAATATATGGTAGATGCCAGACGTGGATCACGGTTTGCATACGGGTTCTGCTCATCATAGAGTGTAGCCTCTGGATTGATGATGGGCTGTAGGTGCGACGCATCACTGTAGCCGAGGATAGGCTGAACGCCGTCTATTGTCTCATACATATCCACAAGTTCCTGTGAGGGGCATGTACCCGCACTGATTGAACCGGTCACTGAGGGCAGACCGCTTGAGACCCAGACCGACATCTGATCACGGGTCTCAAGGATTGTTTCCTTATCCGTGACACGTGCGCCGTCAGGACGAGCGATGAAATATGAATCATACGCACTGATATTCTGATTGGCGGCACCGGCTCTCGTGAAGAGAGTGAAACCATTGTCACGGAGAGCATCGAGACAAGTCTTGGTGATATCAGCAGCCTCACTCCATGAGATAGAGCCGTCACTATAGAGCGGACTTGCGGCATAAAGGGCGGTCTGTGACTTCACGGCGTATGCGACAGCCTTGGTCATCATGCCGCGCAGAGCCTCGTTGCTACCTGAATTCCAAGGAAGAGATTCACATTCCAGAGCCGCATCACAGTCAGCGAAAATCTGACGGGCAATAGCACTGAAATTCTTGAACTCAGCCGATCCGAAATCGAAATCCGCATCGTATGACTTAGTTGTATAAGGAATCTCATTGTAACGCTTTGCCAGTTCCAGAGAGTAGAGCGCACGGAGGATGAGACACTGTGCTTTCCATGACTCACGGTCTTCCTGCTGATTCACTTTAGCGGTCTCGATATTTTCAAGGAATGTGTTGCACTGGTTCAGACCCTTGAAATATTCGCTCCAGCAACCAGCATTGACACCTGACTCCACAGGGAAATTATATGCCGTGGAGACACCGCGCCAGTAAAGTGCAGATGAACTGTTGTCAATCGAGTTTGCATCATACGCATCGTCAGTGAATGCCGACAGGAACGCATCGTTGCCGTACCAGTTACCCTTTCTCTGCTGCTGCAGATGGCTGTAGCAGAGGTTAAGGTAGCTGAAAGTCTTCTTGTCAGTTTCAAAAAGCTCGCTCTTGTCAACGCGACCATCCGGATTATATTCGGGCGAACATGCGGCCATAGAGCCTAAGAGCGCGCTTGCGATTATTATATTTTTGATGAGTTTCATTCTACTAAATTTTAAAAGGTTACATTCACGCCAAGATTATATGTGCGATAGATGGGATAGGATGAAGCGTTGTAAGCTTCAACATCGAAATCCTTGAATTTACGCTTGTCGAACGTCAGGAGGTTCATACCGTTGAAGTAGAAACGGACACCCTGCAGAGTGGCTTTCCGACAGATCTTGGAGGGAAGGCTGTATCCGAATTCAAGAGTCTTCAGACGCATATAATTGCGTTTGGTAACGAAGAATGAGTTAGCCTGAAGGCTGGTTGAGGTGGTCGATGTCAGTGCAGGGTAAGTAATTTCCGCACCTGTTGCGTAACGTTCGGGGGTGTAAGCATGCAGATGAATGTCAGCGTATGTTCCGCGTGCTTCATTCTCCATTGCTCCGAGGCCGGAGGTGTAGAATGTACGTCCGGACGCACCTTGGAAAAGCACATAGAGATCAAATCCACGCCATTGGGCCGCCGCATCAAAACCGTAGTTGAATGTGGGGATATCTGTGCCTGAGAATGGTGCGAGGTCCTTATCATTGATGTAACCGTCATTGTTAAGGTCAACATAGCGGAAATCACCTACGCGCGGACTCTGGCCTTCGAAGATAGGACCGTCGGCGATCTCCTCAAGGCTGTTGTAGAAACCACGACCCTGAGAGTAGTCGATGAGATAGCCCCAAGTCGTGCCTATGGAATGACCCTCAGTACGGAGGCCGTAAGCATACCCGGCTTCCGTGCGGTCAAGCTCACCTACACTCTCAACTTTGTTCTTGGCATAACCGCCACGTGCGCCTACTGAAAGAGTCCAGTCCTTGGTAAGCTGCTTGCGGAAAGTCACGTCGAAGTCAAAACCATTGTTGTGCATCTTGCCGAAGTTGACGTAAGGGAGGTTATTGCGGTCAGTACCTGAGAAATCAGGGAAGAGCTGTGACTGAACCACCATGTCATTGGTACGTTCGCGGAAGTAGTCGAAATGAAGAGTGATGCAGTTACCGAGACCGAGGTCGATACCATAGTTCTGCTTGTGGACCTTCTCCCATTCGATTGCGGGATTACCCAGCAGACCTTCGGATGCCATAGCACCGTAGTAGGGCGACTGGCTGAGATAGCCGCCTCCACCTACATAGTAATCGTCCATGTAGAGGAATCGACGACCGCCTGCGACATTGTCATTACCGACGAGACCGTAGGACGCACGCAGTTTAAGCATGGTCAACCAGTGTGACATACCGGTGTTGCCATAGAAATGTTCGTTTGAAATAACCCATGAACCTGATACCGATGGGAAGAAACCCCAGCGGGTCTTATTGGGTGCGGAACAGAAAGCATCACTGCCGCTGTAAGCTCCGTCAAACTGCACATAGTAACGACGATCAAAACCGTACTGTGCATGAAGCGAAATGTTGGTTCGGCTATAGGGAAGCATTCCCTGAGCGTCGAAGTTCTGCTTCTGATAATCCTGATAGAAGTAGCTTGCGAGCGCATCAACAGAGTGGACGCGGTTAAACACACGGTTATAACCGAGCGAGCCCATGAAGTTGAGATAGTAATACTGCTCGCTGCCCTTGCTCATGGAAAGCGGGGTATTGACATTTGTACCGTACTCGGTGAATACCGGCAGTCCGGCGGTCTCTGATGCGTCAGAGTCAAAGATGTAACGCTGATAGTCCGTATTACCGTAGGTGGTTTCGGCATAGCGCGCCTCATAACCGAGAAGACCTTTTGCACTAAGTCCCTTGGTGATGAAGTCAAGACCCCAGTCAAGATTGAGAGCCACGTTGACCGTCGTACGGGTTGAATTGCGGTTACCGCTCTTGTTGAGGCGACCGTAGATAGGATTCATATTGTAGTCCGAAGCTACGATACCCTTGTCGTAAGGCACGATCTCCCCTTCATCATTGATAATATCGGTAGTGAAAGGACCGAATTCCAAAGCCGGTGTGCGGAGCATTGTACCGATGAAATCATCGCTGTTGGCACCGTTCTGGTTGTCAATGATCACATTGGTGTTAAGGCTGGCCTTGAAGTTGGAGAAGACGTTGACCTGAAGGTTGCTGGTGACATTGAAGCGGTTGAGATAGAATTCAGGATTGTATTTATCCTGCTTTTCAGTCTTGAAAATACTTGTCTGGCGCATATAGGATGCGTTCAGGAAGTAGAGCACACGCTGATTACCACCGGTGATATTCACATTGTAACGCTGCATTGTGGCATTATCGTTGGTGTACATGTCATACCAGCGGTTGTTGGGATAGAGCGGATTGTTACCCTCGCGGTAGCGGTCGATCTGATCCTGAGAGTACAGGAGGCCGAGCCCGTCGTTGAGAAGCGACCAGTCACGCAGTGTGGCATACTGCCATGAGTTCATGACGGTGGGGAGCACTGTGGCCTGCTGAATTGCAAACTCAGCTGATACATTGATGTTAGTCCGGCCCTGACGCCCCTGCTTTGTATTGACGAGGAGAGCACCGTTGGCACCCTGCTGACCGTAAAGAGCCATTGAAGATGCATCCTTGAGGAGCACGATATCCTCGATTGAATAGGGATCGATGAGATTGAGGTCAGTAGTTGGCGAAGGAACACCGTTGAGCACGATCAGGGGATCATTGCCGTTGACCGAACGGCGACCGCGTACAAAAAGCGTAGCACCGTCAGCGTTCAGGTCACTCGTACCTGAGATGAATGCCAGACCTGAGAGCTGACCGGCAAGACGCGGAGTAGTACCCGCGGCGGGCATGCGCAGGAGAGCATCGCCGCTTACAGTCGATACTGCGCCCGTGAGAGCTTCCTCTGTGGTACGGATTCCCTGTGCGAGGACAAGCACCTTGCTCATGTCATGAGCATCAGGGGCCATGTGATAGACATTTTCTTCATTCAGATTCACATCAACGGTGACTGTCGAGTAACCTATGAACTGAAGAGTGACCACATTGAAGCCCTTAGGTGCGTTGATTGTAAAGTTACCGTCAACATTGGTGATGCCTTGGATAGTGGTATCCACCACCTTTACCGTCACGCCTGCCAACGGCTCGTTGTTTTCATTGAGTACCCTACCGATGAGCGCGACACTATTCTGATCGTCGAGCTGGGTTGTCTCAATCGGCATGGCAACGGCCGCTACAGGGGTTGCTGCGCAAAGCATCCCAAGCACCAGATATTTAGTTATTATAAATGTTTTCATGATTGACTGTGAGTAGTTAATGGTAAATAACTGGATTACCAGCCGGGATTCTGCCACTTATCGCCGGTGATCGATTCAAACAGCGAAGCCTCATTGAGAGGGATAGGATATCTCTTGTACTTTGACACGTAGCACTTGCGGGTAGGACGCAGATCTTCCGACTCATTCTGGTTCAGGAGAATACGCTCATAGGAATAATGATCGAGATCAGTGGTATTACCGACATCCCAACGCAGGATGTTCATGCCTGTCGAATACTTGACATCCTGAATGTCCTCATCGGGAAGACACCAGCGGATCTGGTCAAAATAACGGTTCTCCTCGTATGCAAGCTCCACCTGACGCTCATGACGCACGAGCAGACGAGCCTGATTCTTATCAGAAGTCTTGAGATCGACGGAGGGATCGAAGCCTGCACGATGACGGATATCATTGATTGCCTTCAGACCTTCGTCGATATGGCCGGCCTCTATGGCAGCCTCCGCAAAGTCGAGCATGACTCCACCGAGACGGTAATACCTAGTGCCTCCGTCGCCTTCCTCACCGGTAAGTGAACCGTATGAGTCAATCGGGAGATGCTTCAGACGATAATAACCTGTAGCGGTATATTTCATATCGCCAACCTTTATGCGGTCAGCTCCGTCCTGACGGCGGCGGCTACCTGCCTTATGTTCAGGATCATAAGTGAAGATATTGGCAACCTTACCTCCACGCTGAGCACCATTGTAGAGCACTGTCGCATAGAACCGTTTGTCACGACCTTCATAAGGCTTAGCGGGGTCATATCCTGATCCTTCGTTATAATTAGGCTGCAGATGTGTCTCGTCGAGATAAGGCTGCTCAAGATTCAGGACACTCTTGCCGGTTGAAATCATATCGTAGGCATCCACAAGTTCCTGAGTCGGACACAGACCTGCACAGTAAGCGTAATCGCCATAGGAAGGAAGAGCATTGAAATAACTCATATTGGTACCCTGCCCGGTGAACTGGAAGATTGTCTCACGGTCACGCGGATTGGTAGAGAGATCCTGCTGGAGTGCAAAAAGTTCCTGATAAGGATTGTCGCCGTAATTGGCGGGATCATGAACAGTGGTATAGAGCTCATATCCGTTATTGATAAGCTTATTATAGCTGTCCTTACATACATCATAAGCCCATTCCCACATATCTTCGCCCTCATTGTTGAGGGGGCTGGCGGCAAACAGGGCTGCCTCCGCCTTGATCGCACATGCCATTGCCTTGTTCATGCGCATCTTATAGTTAGGATTGGTCCAGCGCCAAGGAAGTGACTCGCATGCGATGGCATCGTTGCAATCCTCAATGATAGCCTCGGCGTTCTCACGATAGGTGCCACGACCGAGCGATGCGAAGTCATAGTCAAGAGCGAACACCTCCTTGACCACGGGCAGAGGTCCGTGAAGCTTGATCAGTTCATTCATGAAGAATGCACGGAGAATTTTAGCCTCGGCTTCCCAGACAGCGCGGTCGCTTTCGGTGGTAAGAGCAGCGGTAGGGAGATACTTTAGAAATTCATTGATCGTGCGGATCTGCCCCCAATAGCGTTCCCAGTACATGGCATCGAAACCACCTACGTGACCGATGCTCCAACGCCAGTCATTATCCGCCGTAGTTCTGCCTTCATAGCAGTCATTGACAGCGAAACTGGCAGCATTGACAAATGCCTCATCCGACAGGGGAATACGGGCATTCGTCCAGAAATATACGCCTCGCATACCTCGGCGGGGAAGATGATTGAAGCAGGTCTTGAACGCTGCCGCAGTGCCCTTCGGGTCTTGAAATGCTTCTTCAATTGGCAGACGGCCGTCAGGCGTGACATCGAGAGAATCATTACATGATGTCACTGAGATTCCGGCCAATGCCACACCGAAAATTAAGGATTTATGTAGTAATTTCATAGTGTGAATTATCAGAAAGTAACGTTAATACCGAAGTTATATACTCGCATCGTAGGATACTGCATTGCTGCCTGCTCGATGTCATAGACAGAGGTGCGCTGCTTGTCCCACGTAATGAGGTTGTTGCCATTGGCATAGATGCGGATGCTCTCGGCATGAAGGGGACGTGTGATCGAAGCGGGGAATGAATAACCGATCTCAAGGTTCTTCAGACGGAGGAATGAACCGTCCATTACGTAGAAGTCATTGGTAACGTGGCTCGTGCTACCTCCAGCGGATGACAGACGCGGCCATGTGATCTTTTCGCCGGCTTCGTAGCGTTCCTGTGACCAGCGGCCAAGCTGCTGGGAATAGACGCCACCGCCCTGACCATGCTCCTCGAAGATACCCCAGCCCTGACGGTTAACCGAATAGTCAGCCACGCCTGAGAAGAGGCATGAAAGATCAAATCCTTTCCAGTTTGCCGAGAAGTTAAAGCCATAGGTGATTCCGGGGAATGCTGTGGATTTGCCCACCGGCGCGAGGTCCTTGGTATCGATAACTCCGTCATCATTAAGATCCTGATAAACGAAGTCACCGGGACGGGGTACGCCAATCTCATAAGTAGGATAATTATCTATCACGTCCTGTGAATTGAAGAAGCCTGAACCGTCAAGTCCGAGCTCGGGATTAACCTCATAGTTTATCAGATAGCCCCACTGCTGTCCGTAGCTAAAGCCAGTGGTGCGATATTGGTAAGCATATTCCTCACCAAGGGGCACTTCGTCAAACTTCGTAATCTTATTCTTTGTACGGGAGAAGTTGGCTCCTACACTGAACGCGAAATCTTTTCCGATAGTCTGACGCCACTGGGCTGAAAGTTCATAGCCCTTATTCTCCATCTCACCCATGTTGACCTTAGGCAAAATGCCGCCGATAAGACCCTGAAGTACAGGGATAGTGTTACGGCTGATGAGCATGTGGTCACGGTTCTCCCAGAACACATCGGCTGTCAAAGTCAGGTGATTGAAGAGCGTGAGATCAAGACCGGCATTGGTCTTTGTGGCAACTTCCCATGTAATATTGGGGTTACCGATGCCAAGATACTGAAGGTTGTAACCGTTGCCGATGCCGAGCGAAGGCATGTCGTAGATACCGTTCTCACGTGAATCCCAGTAAGCACCGGTGCCGTTGATACCGATGTTATCCATGAAGAGGAAACGTGCGCCACCGATGTTGTCGTTACCGACCTTACCCCATGAACCACGCAGTTTGAGATTGCTTACAGTCTGGGCAAGCGAACTCCAGAATTTTTCATTGCTGATAACCCAGCCTGCCGAGAATGCGGGGAAGAAACCGAAACGTTTCTTGGGTGAGAACTGCTCGGAACCGTTGTAGCCCATGTTGAATTCAAGCAGGTAGCGTGAATCGTAGGCATACTGGAAACGGCCTGAGAGACCTATCACATTGTAAGGAAGCACTCCGTCACCGCCGGTCGCCTCTGTGCGGCGATAGTCACGCTGCAGGAGGAGCATAGCACCAACATCATGGAGGTTATTGAAGGTACGGTTATAGTTGAGGTACCACTGGAGGTTGACAAAGTAACTTGTGAATGTGCTTTTGCTCAGACCAAGCTGGCCGTCCTCAGGGTTATTCGCATCGGTAAGTTTCCACACATAAGTTTCAGGGTCACCTTGTGATCTGTCAAGATAATATGTGGCATAGCTCTTCTCAGCTCTTTGATAAGAATTACCCTTTGATTCGAACGACACGAGTCCGCGAGTGGTAAGACCGGGCGTGATGAACGAGAGATCGAGGTTGAGATTTGCGATCGCATTAACTCCGGCGCGGGTCTGCTTCTCATAGCCGCTTCGGATGAGGTTACCGTAAGGGCTGGGGTCATTTCGGCCATTCTCATCGACGACGAGCATACCGGGAGTCATCTCGGACTGTGCGCCATTGTACTCGAAGGGATATGGATTATCTTCGGGGGTCAGAGGGCCGGGAGTGGTCGGGCGCATCACATAACCCCACGGATAAATGTTGTCACCGGCACGGGCAGGCTTGTTGACCTTCTCGATGTAGCTTGAGATGTCAAGACTCGCCTTGAGGTAACGGCTGATCTGATGGTCTATATTCGAACGGAAGTTGTAACGGTTAAGGTTAGTATTGGCATCATAACCCACCTTATCCTTGGAGGGGACATTGAACATACCGCCCTGATGAACGTAACCTACGGAAACGAAGTACTGTGTAGCTTCCGATCCACCGTTCATAACCACATTGGCACGCGTCTGGGGAGCGTAGTCCTTGAAAAGGACGTCCATCCAGTTCGTGTTGGGGTGACCTACGGGGTCAGTCGGAGTGCCCGTGAGCCATGACTGATAGGCCGCGAGGTCAGCATCCGAGTAGTAACGGTTGTCAGTCGAGACAATACCGTCGTTGCGCAGACCTTCGTTTTTAAGAAGTGCGAATGTATAGGAATCAAGGGTCTCCTCGCGGTGTGCCATCTCCTGAATGGAATATTCGAAAGATGCCGACACTTCAAGCTTACCCTTCTGACCACGCTTGGTTGTAATCAGGATGACACCGTTGGCACCACGCACACCGAACACGGCAGTTGCGGATGCGTCCTTCAGCACCGATATGCTCTCGACCTCACGAGGATCGATCACACGCATGTTGTCACGGGGAACACCGTCAACGAGAACGAGGGGAGCAGTACCGTTGACCGTACCTGCACCGCGAAGCCAGAATGTAACGTCGTCCGCGCCCGGCTCACCTGATTGGACTGTCGTGGCCAGACCGGGGATACGGCCTGTGAGTGACTGCTGGATATTAGCGACGGGAGTCTTGAGCACCTCGTCACCCTTAACACCACCTACGGCACCGGTAAGGGTGGTCTTTTTCTGAGTACCGTAGCCCACCACTACGACCTCATCAAGCACATCGGCATCAACGTCAAGGACAATCTTGAGGTGTTGGCCCGCGGCAACTTCTACAGGTTTGTAGCCGACATAGGAGATCTGAAGTTTCGAGCCAGCAGGAACGGAGAAAGAGAACTGTCCGTCAATATCGGTGGAAACACCTGTCGTGGTTCCTACTACAAGCACCGTAGCTCCGATAAGAGGCTCGCCGGATGTATCCTCAACAACTCCGGACGCAGTAACTTGTCCCACCGTAGCCTTCGCTTGAGGCTCAGGTATAGCCGTGGCACTCGCAACTGTACTCATGGCTAATGACACGCCAAGCAGCAGTCGGGGGACGGATATGCCTTTTACGATTAGATTTAAAGCATACATTGGTTTACTATTATTTAGTTGTGTTATGAATGGTTTTACAGCAAGTTTTTTGCCATAACCGGATACGTTTTATCCCCATGGCAACGTCACAAAATTAACTTATAGCCAATTATGCATAGGGAACAATCCTGCCAAATGATGCAACAATCCTTCCAGTGGCATTTTAAAGGTACTCTACTCCGATTTCGTTTCAGAGCCCTCTGCCCTCTTGGTGCGGGAGCGATCTTTTTCCACGATTTTAGCCAGAAAATCCTTCGGGCTGACGCCGAACTGGGCAAGAAAACACTTGCTGAAATATGACGGTGTGTTGAACCCTACCATATAGCCCACGGTCGAGACCTGATACTGCCCGGAGGCCAGTAACTCGGCCGCCTTCTTCAGTCTGTAGAGACGCACATAGTCATTGGGGGTCATGGAGATTTCACTGCGGATCTTACGGTGAAGACCGCTTCGGCTCATGTGCAGCTCATTGGCGAGCATATCTATGTCAAATTCATTGTCGGCGATATGCGCTTCGATAATCCGGTCAACTTCCTTCACAAAACCATCATTGGCATTGACATCCTTGGACTCCTTGTAGGGTAACCATGACTTATCCATATATTCCTGACGGATTCTCGAACGCGAAGCAAATATGTTCTGAATCTGCGTGCGCAGCAGTCCGATAGAGAACGGCTTGGACATATAGGCATCCGCACCGACATCAAGCCCCTTCATATGAACCATCTCACCTGACACGGCTGTAAGGAGTATGATGCTCACGTTATTCCATTTGTTCTTGGACCTTATGACCTCACAAAGCTGCATGCCGTCCATTTCAGGCATAAGCACATCCGTAATGACCATATCGACGTCCTGATTATCAAGCACGCCAAGTGCCACTTTGCCGTTCTCAGCCGACATCACATTATATTCCGTCCGCAACTTTTTCACTAAAAATTCACGCAGTTCAGCATTGTCTTCTACCACGAGTATGGTTTTGAGTGCACCTGTAGGTTTTTCAGACTCGGAACCGACCAGCATACCTACGGTATCGCCGGCGGTCGAGACCTCTTCGTCCGACGGTTCATCATAGGTCTTGTCATTTTCACTGCTATCCGTCACCATGCTGCTGTCGCCGAGCGGCAATTCAACGGTAAACACACAGCCCGACGGCTCATTGTCCGTCACCTCTACCCTACCTTTCAACAATTCCACAAGTCTGCTGACTATCGCAAGACCCAAGCCGGAACCGGTCACAGGAAGATTTTCCATAGTAGCGGTGGTGTAGAACGGAGTAAATATTTTCTCTTTCTGTCCTGCAGGGATGCCTTTACCGTTATCCGTCACGGTAATTGCAAAAATGCGCCCCGAATCAGCCACCTTTAGACCGATCTTTATGGTGTCACGCGTATATTTTACGGCGTTAAACATAAGATTGCTCAATATCTTGGTGATCGCTTCCTTGTCGCTGTAAACCACAAGGGATTCCGCAGGCAGGTCAAGCATGATATTCACTCCGCGCCGGCGCGCAAGCAGGCCGAAGCGACTGCGGATGCCCGCAATAAGAGCGTTCATGTCCACTGCCGAGAAACTCAGGGTTGACATGTGAGGAATCTGACGGAAATCAAGCAGTTGATTGACAAGTGTCATCAAACGCGACGTATTGTCTCGCATGACATCCACCGCCTCATTGAACTCACGATCATCCGGATACATATCCTTTATGTCCTCAAGCGGAGCATTGATCAGGCTGAGCGGAGTGCGGATCTCATGGGCGATATTGGTGAAGAAGCTCAACTGAGTCTCGTAATACTCATGCTGTTTCTCATTCTCATATTTCATCTGTGCGAGCATGCGCCGACGTTCCTGCCGGGTCTTGACAACAGTGTAGGTCCAATATATCAACGTTAAGCCCAGCAGAATATAGATCACGTAGGCCATATTGCTGCGGTAAATCGGAGGATGGATCTCAAAGTCAATCGAAGTGACGTCGGGATTCCATATACCGTCACTGTTTGAGCCTCTCACCTCGAATGTGTATTTGCCCGACGACAGATTCCTGTAGATCGCGCTGTGCGGATCATCCGTATAGACCCAATCATGATCCACACCTTTAAGCCTGAAGGCATACCTGTTTTTAGACGGATCAATATAGCTGAGAGCCACGAAGTCAAACGACACCGACGCTACATCGTAAAAATCAAGTTTTGTGCCTCCGTCTTTACCGGCCACTGAATTTTCATCATGCGTGCCATCGTGACGCGTACAGTCATAGCGCGTTATCATCACCGGAGGTACGTAAGTATTACGATCGATATGGCCGGGATTGAAAATATTTATTCCATCTATACCCCCAAAGCAGAGCGAACCATCACCCAGACGAAGAGAGGATTTGTAGTTGAACTGCGAACCGAACATTCCGTCTCCATACTTATAGGCACATATAGAATCGTTGTCAGGATAGAAGCAGGAGAGTCCGGCGTTAGAACTCAGCCACAACGCGCCACTGCGGTCAGGCACGATACCATAAATCACATTGTTCGGAAGTCCGTCCTTTTCCATATATGTGGTGAAGGTTTCATCCGTGCGGTTGAATCGGGAGAGACCGCCACCTTCAGTTCCGACCCATATCACCCCGCGATCATCCATACACAGGCTGATGATCTTGTCGGACATGAGCGTGGTTTGATCCGTCGGATTATGAAGATAATTGTACCATTTGCCCGAACGTGTATCAAACGTAAAGACACCGTTGCCGTTGGTGGCAACCCACATCAGGCCTTCATTATCCTCGATTATGTCATAGACAAAGGCCGTGGGGGGAAATTTTGTAACACGGATGAACCGCCGTGACGCCCTGTCATATTTCAACAGTCCGAAGATTCCGCCAACATATATATCGTTGTCGCGCGTCCGGAAAATAGTATATATAGGACCGACATCCAGTCCGTCGGTGTAATCCGCGGTCCTTTCGACCTTACAATTTGTCACATTCACAATATCTATCGTACCCCTGAGATTGCCAACCCACAGGTGATCTCCTTCAAGCATCAATGCATGGAGATTATGATGTGAGAGTTTGGGCTCGTTGATAAATTTCATATTACGGTTATATCTATCGAAATAGACAAGTCCCCTATCCTCGGTGGCTACCCACAGATTGCGTTTCTTATCCTCGATCATCTTACCTGCCACCGAACTGGAAGGACTACGATCGATATCCGACAGACGGTAGTGAATGAAATTACGCGCATGGCTATGAGTATAGTTTACACCGGCGAAATATCCGCCCACCCATAATCCACCTTCTCTATCAGACAGTATTGAATAGACAGCATCTTTGACCTGCAGACGTGTATTTACACCTGAAAGCTGAATTTCGCTGCACTTTCCGGTCACTGTATTATACTGAAACAGGCCCGAATTGCCACCCAGCAGAAAGACTCCCGGATCTGTCTCGTGAATAGCCCTTATGGCCTCGCATACATCCTGAGATATTTCAGTGGTGAAAGTCTCATCACGGCGATTCATACTGAGCAGTCCCCTCCCCCATGTTCCGATCCAAAAACGATGTGAGGAATCCTCATATATCTCATATATATCATTGTCGATTCCGACGCTATCGAAGTTAAAACACTTGAAACAACGACGCGACGCATCATAACGGCAGAGACCGCCGCCAAGAGTGCCGACCCAGATTGTCCCGTATGAATCAAGATAGAGTTTCCATACGCGGTCAGACTTCAAAGCTCCCTCCTTACCTGTGGCACGGTAATTACTCCACTTACCATTGTCATAGACATAGACTCCCTGCCCGAATGTTCCTATCCATATCCGGCCTTCGCGGTCAGCGGTAATGGCATTGATCGCCACCTGCCTGTCATTTTCAGTTCCCGGAATGCTTACATTAGCAAATGTCTCCTCATCAGGATCATACTTAAACAGACCGTTATCCGTGCCAACGAGGATAATATGATCAGCCTTTTCGTAGAGTGCGCGGACAAAGTTATTGCCCAAGCTGGTATTATCATCCGGGGTGTTTCTGAAGACCCTGAAATGACATCCGTCAAAACGGTTCAGGCCATCCCTTGTGCCGAACCACACAAAACCGTTATGATCCTGTAGAGAGCACCATATTGTATTTTGCGACAATCCATCCTCCACTCTGTATATTCTAAACTGATAGTCGTCCATACCCTTCATCTCTACTCCTGTCATAAGCATCAGCAGGATTACAATGAAGAAATTTGGAAACTTCAGCACACGTTCAAATTTTGCACTCATATACCAAATTTATGTTAATGCAAAATTAAAATCTTACTTGATTACATCCTATCATAAACTGCGCATTTACTGCAACGATTCTGTCAAAGGCAACATTTTTGTCACTGCCAATTCACTGGTGACAATATCCTCGCACAAGCTACAGGCCTTTAGCTCTGAACATTACTCTCATTTAACAGAATATTCAGTCATTTATACAACAATAAAACAATGAAAGCCTGTGACACAATAATGTCACAGGCTCAATCGCCCCGCCCAACACAAATGTCAACTATAGCTTAGTCGTATTACTTATACCTATTTACTCTCGGTGCTGAGCCTTCAGTTTCCGACGGATAATCACCCACTACTCTCGGCCATCCGTCACGATACTCTATCGGATCAATCATCAGCACACGTTTATCTTCTGACTTATTGTATTTATGAATTACACGATCGGACCGATCTATCGCATGATACATAATCCAATCCCGACCATCGTCATCGGTAATGATGGAGTTATGTCCGCATGCCATCCATCTGGCACCCTCGGCCAGAATCGGACAGCCGTCATCACGGCCATCACGATAGACTTCAAACGGACCTGTAGGATTCTTGGATCGCGCCACCATCACTGCATAGTGGGCACGCTCACCGCAACAATTGTCACCTGAATAAAACAGATAATAATAACCGTCGCGGTAAATCACCCATGATCCTTCAACAAGGAATCCGTAACCCGGCCCGAAAGCCTTGATGAGTTCAATCCCCGGAGTGTCGTCTTTAAAACTGATCATGTCATCGGCAAGCTCTTTAACTTTTAAAGGTTTGAATCCCGATCCCCAATAAAGGAAATTTTTCCCGCTCACCGGATCATTGAATACCATCGGATCTATATTATCAAAACCATCACCGGAAATCAAGGGTGAACCCGAATCAATAAACGGACCTACGGGGTTATCGGAGACAGCCACTGCGAGACAGAGTCCCAAATCAGTTCCTGTCTTGACTTCAGCATCCGGCTCAGCTGAATAATACATATAATACTTATTTTTATGACGAGTAACATGAGGTGCCCAGAAATTCTGAGTTGAGTGAGCCCATTTAGGTTTCTTGGGCAATGCATCTCCGAGATGTGTCCAGTTAATTAAATCATACGAACGGAGCACCTGTATATTACACATTATACTATCTGCATCTATTCCCTGAGTGGCATAAACATAAAAAGCCCCGTCATCAGCACGGATTACCGCCGGATCAGCAGTGGGCATTGGCCACACAGGATTCTCATATAATGGTGTTACATTCTCTGCATTGACCGTAATGTAACCGGTAAACATAAAGATCCCAATTAAATAGTAGAACAGTTTCATATCAAATAGAAGCGAAGTTTAACTGCTGCAAAAATATCATTCCTCAACTACATCAAATGCCACAATACCGCCATAATTTTGCAAAATTCTCTATTTTCCACTCACTGACTGCTTATCCGCATAAATCAGGCCTCACACCGTGCAGTAGTGAAAGATCCAATGTCAACAACACGCGGACTGATGGTCAATAACAGAAAAACGTACTAACTTCATTCATGCAGCTCGTAGAGCGCACTGAAAAACAACGGTGAGTTTAAATTCATTGAACGACATCCATTAACGAATAAATGTATCCGTACATGTCCCAAAGGCGTGTTCGCATCCTTGAAATAAAGATATGGCTGTGTCAAAATCAACCGATTTGATTTTGACACAGCATCAACCCGGAATTTATTCATTCTGACACAGCCATATCTCGTTTACTCAATTGAAAGATACTGCTCGTCAGTCACCGGTTCGAGCCATACGTTTTCGGACTCTTCTCCGGGAACAGCGAATGCCAAGTGCGCGAACCATGAATCTTTGGCGGCTCCATGCCAATGCTTGACATTGGCCGGAATATGAATCACTGTACCGGGTAGAATCTCTACTGCCGATTTCCCTTCCTCCTGATACCAGCCACGACCAGCAACACCAACAAGCATCTGCCCTCCCCCATTTTCTGCCTTGTGGATATGCCAGTTGTTGCGGCATCCGGGTTCAAAGGTGACATTCGCGAACGGGATCTGGGAGTCTGAAATCTGAGCAAGATAGCTGTTGCCGATGAAATATTTCTCGTATGCGGTGTTTGGCTCTCCAATCGGAAATATCATCTGACGTTGAAAAGCAGCTTTCGCATCATCGCCTTTGATATCATCGTTCCATACATCTTTGGCAAGACGGAAGGCTGCCCATGCTTTGGGCCAACCTGCATAAAATGCGATATGGGTAATTATCTCAGCCGCCTCTATTCGGGTGATACCGTTTTTCTTTGCCTCCTGAAGATGATAGGTGAGCGAACTGTCGGTGATACCCTGTGAAATAAGGGAAGTTATCGTGACCATGCTGCGGTCGCGCAGGGAAAGAAGATCGTTTCTACTCCATACCTCTCCAAAGAGTATGTCGTCATTGAGACGGGCAAATTCGGGAGCAAACTCGCCGAGCGCATCGCGTCCGGCAGTCTGAACTATTTTTGTCTGTGCCATAAGGTTGAAAATGAAGGTTATGCTCATTAGCATTATCATTAATCGTTTCATCGTGATATGTAAGTTTTATTTCCATTTATTATATATATTCCATCGAGCAGTGAGTCAATGGATTTGGATTTATACATGAGCTGTCTTCCTGATAAGGTATATACTGTGAAATGTGCTGCTACATCGTTGCTTACGCGATCAATTCCGGAGGTCAACTTCTCATAGTCAATTTCCCTCAGCCAGTTTTCAAGCATGGATGAGGCATTTGAGGTCTGGGAACTACGAATCCAGAGACTGGGACTCAGGAAATTTCCATCAGGGATAAGGCGTTTCATATCAGCTTCAACTCCGCTTATACCGCTACTTGCACTCGATACAATCAATCCTATATTCTTTCCTGCCATTTTCTTACCGTTGTGAAAAAGATAGGTTTGTAATGGAGCTGCCATCTGACTCCACCACAGAGGCGCAGCTATGATTATGGTGTCGTATTCATCGAGATTTACATTCACAGGGTCAATTGTAGGATATGAGGAACTGTCGGCGGGATTATTCTTTATAGCTCCGATCTGTGCACTTCCTATCGTGTAGTTGTTGGCCGCATAGTCAAGACCTTTCTCCGTTGGTTCTATTTCTACTACTTCCGCTTCTATCTGCCGGTTGAGTTCGTTGACTATCTTCTCGACATTATTGGTGTAGCTGTAATATATTATCAGTGTTTTCGCATTGATTGACAAGCAACCAATCATCATTACTAAAATAAAAACGATTCTTTTCATATCTGCTTGCGTTTTTTTCTAAAATCCTACTTGCTTTTGTTGTTCTGCATTGTAGCGATCCCCTACTACAGGTATTTGTGCTACTGCGAGTTCTAATTCTTTCCATTCTTCGGGCGACACTTCGAAATCCAATGTCCTGAGGTTTTCCTCCAGATGCGATAGCTTTGTCGTACCGGGTATCGGAACTATGAACGGTTCTTTCTGCAGTAGCCAGCCAAGAGCAACCTGCGAGGAGGTCATGCCACGTTCACGTCCGAAGTTCTGCAACACGTTTACTATTCTTGTGTTCGCCCTCATCGCCTCAGGCTGAAACCGTGGAAGTGTGTGCCGGTTATCGTTATTGCTGTCGAATACGGTGTATTCATTTATGCAACCGCCAAGGAAACCACGGTTGAGCGGACTATAAGGCACAAATCCGATACCGAGATCCTTGCATACATCAAGCACACCGTTCTCCTCAACGAGCCTATGCATCAGGTGATATTCGCTTTGGATAGCGGTAAGCGGACATTCCGCATGAGCTTTACGGATTGTTTCGGGACTGACCTCACACATACCCCAATGAAGCACCTTCCCTTCTTTCATTAGATCACTGATTGTCCCGGCCACATCCTCTATCGGTGTATTGGGGTCAAACCTATGCTGATAGAACATTGGTATGCAATCTGTATTCAATCGACGCAGGGAATCTTCACAGTAACGACGAATCGTTGCAGGACTACTGTCCTGACGTCCCGTGCCTTTTCCATTGATAACCTCATGGCCGAATTTTGTGGTGACATTGATTTTCCCGCGAAACTCAGACAAGGCTTCACCAGCAAGAATCTCATTCGTCAACGGGCCATAGATGATTGCAGTGTCAAAAAGCGTTATGCCTCTGTCCATAGCCTCATGCAGAAGACGGATGCACTGTTTCTTGTCCGGATGTTGCGAACGGTTGTAGGTCATACCCATCACACCGAATCCGAGAGCCGATACATCGAAAGCAGCCTTACCCGAACCAAGAGTACGGACAGGAAGGCTTCCGGACATAGTTTTGCCGTCTTTCCGCTCAACGAGTTTGGTAGCCGCCTGCATTTTATTATAGGTAGGTTCCAATGCCATCGCACCCATGGTCAATCCAAGAGTCTTAATGAATCCTCTTCGGCTAAACTTATTTCCACTCATTACAGCTCGATTTTCTTGATTACACGTGCAGGATTTCCGGCAACAATTGTCATAGGAGGAACATCGTGTGTAACCACACTCTGCGCTCCGACAATCGCACCATAACCGATTCTAACACCGGGTAGAATCGTAGAGTTTATACCGATCCATACTTTATCCTCTATAACTATAGGACGGCCGTAAGTCGCACTGCGGTTGTCGGGATTCACATCATGGTTGATGGTGATAAGGTTACACTTCGGACCGATGAAGACTCCGTTGCCAATAGTAATCTGACCGCGTCCGAAGAATGTGCAGCATTGCTGAATGAAGCAGTCTTCTCCAATGGTTACGGGTTTGCCATAGTCTATATAGAACGGAGGAAGGACCGTTGTGCTTTCGGGAAGCGGCTTGCCAAGAATCTCTCCCATCAGCTCGTGTACGCGTTTCTGATCGCGGACGCTTACGGTAGAAAGTTCCTGAGCAGTTTCCATACAGGAAAAAATGTCGTCAATCAGGAGTTCATATCCCGGCTCATTGGGTGATATGACCTCACCGTTACGGTCTCTTTCAAATATATTTTCCATACCTTGATTGTTTAATTATTCTGATGCAAAATTACATCTAAAAAAATAGCCCCGCTTTGTTGCGAGGCTCATACTGTTTTGTCAGGAAGTTCAAATTGCAGAAAGTGTTGGTGCGATACCGTACATTTCTTTGTAGAGTTTTGAGAAATGCGAAAGGTTCTTGAATCCGACATCGGAACATATCTCCGATACCTTCTTCCCTCCTTTAAGGATCAGATCGCGGGCAGCCTCCAGCCTACGGCGTATCAGCCATTTCTGAGGAGTCAGCTCGCTTACTTTCTTGAAATCCCTTTTGAAAGTCGCAAGGCTACGTCCGGTATAATATGCCATTTCCTCCATAGATAGTTCATTCATATAGTTCTTCTCCATGAAATCGACAATATCTATCTTCCAAGGTTCTATGAAATCAAAAAGCGAAGCATAGAGGTTTACATCTGTCTTCAGGATAGCCCGCATACCCTCGGTCATTTTCATCTTAAGAATGTCATCGTCTGGTTTTACCCCTGCATCAAAATAGGGGACTAATGACTCAAAAAGACTTCTGACATCAAGACGATTGGAAGGAAATTTCATCAGACTCACCTTCTCCCTCTTTGAGTCGGACGGTATCTCGCGATGATTTATATTATGATAAAATTCCTTTAAGAAATTGCGTGAGAATTTCATGACCACTGAACGGTAAGGCTTGTTTTCTGAAGCCCGTTTCTGTAGCCACATTCTGTTGTCTCGGCGCATGAAAGCACAATCTCCCGGATGCAGGATTGTCTTTTTTCCACCATCAGTGATCTCCAACTCTCCGGAGAGAATATATATCAGTGTATGTTCGCGGTTACAGTGGGCGCAACCGCGATCATCCGTGAAAAAGCTCGCAATGAAAACATTTGAGCAATCAAAAACTTCAAGTTTTTCCATATCAAGAGATTTATGCTGCAAAATTAGTATATAATATCAAGAAGTACTTTGTTGACAAGCTCAATTTCGACATATTTATGATATTGTCATATCTGTGGCAGTTTACTCGATCGACATCTGTCGCTTTCTGATAGAACTCTCGAAATTTCCTATCACTTATGAGAGATATCAGAGATTGTTGTTGCAATTTCTACAACTGCGGCAATCCATAACTTAGAATAATTACCATTATAAAATACCCTCTATTATTGATGAAGCAACAAAGGAGTCAGGCATTTCGTCTGACTCCTTTGTGATGAGTTGAAGAGATAGTTCCGGGAGTTATCTCACTATCCAATTGTGATTCTTGGTATTCCAATTATTAGATCCTTTGAACGCATTGGCTATGTCGGTCGAAGAAACATATATATTGATGGATGGAGTAGTAGAGGCTGACCCACCAAATACAGGCTGGTTTCCACCCGGAATTCCGGTACACTTTGTCAGATCCATTTCTTTTAACGATGGGCAGTTACGGAAAGCATTGTTCCCAACCTTGCTCAAAGGACCAAGAACAACAGTCGTAAGATCAGGACAATCCTCAACGGCATCTACATCAATGGTTGTCACTGATGGAGCATTAAGTTCGGTGATACCACTGCGATACAAGGAGAGTTCGCCTAATTCGGTTAGGCTTGACGGTATTGTTATACTCTTTAGATTCTGACAATCAATGAATGCGCCTTTTGATATAGCCGTCAATCCCTCCGGTAATATTATGGATGTGAGAGCCAACATTGGATTGATCGGCGTCTGATCATAGATATCCTCATCATCAATGGAGAATGCATATTCAGGCATCGATGCAAACGAAGCCTTACTCAGATCAAGGGCGATACGTTTGCTCTCCCCTGCTCCGTTAGTTGAAAAATAGTCACGGAATACCAAGAAATCCGCATCTTTCATCTCTCCGGTAATCTTCAGAGTAGTGGCATCTCCTATTCCATCCAGCATTGATGATGTAAGACGGACTGAGGAAGAGAGAGCTATTTCAAAAACATCTGATGAGGGCGTATTGATATCGTCACCATCGTTACCTGTCGATGGTAATGAGTCATCCCCCTCCCATCCGGTATCTACAGAAACCAAAAAGCTTTGTGATACTAAGGATAGTCCCTTGAAAGCACCTTCAACTATCGTGCGTCTGTTTGCCTTCAGCGGAACATAGGAGATCCTTTTTTTACTTGCTTCCGTATCTCCGTCAGGAGTATATTCCAAATTGATATTGTCAATCATCAAGGATGTCTTCTCGGAATTAGGAGCAAGCATATAGGTTGATATCAAGTCACCGCTCCGATTTGATGCATCAGCGATAAATTGGATTGAAACCGGAGTTTTAGTAGAAGTTTTCTTATACTCTCCTGTTATGGCTGAATACGTGCAATCCTCCCTGTCAAATGCAATCGAAACCCTGTCATTCACATCCAGCACATCACTTTCACGTATGATCAGCTTGCCGACCGCATGTGTCAGCACCACTTGTTTTGAATTTCCATCCGGAGAAAAATTATCAATCTGATATGAGAAAGCAATTCCGGGATTATTGACAAATTCACTTTTATACGTTATGACCTCCAACCCTTTATCCGGATCGATGTCATATTTCTCATCATCAGCCCAGAATGCGATAGCATACCTATGCGTCCTCCTGAGATCGATTTCAAAATTGAATGTTCCATTGCTGACTCTTTCCTCTTGTGCCTTTGACAGTATCTCGCCAGTAGTATTGTCCTTGACATACATGAATGCTCTTGTCGGTGACGGCTCGGCATTGTCTGTTCCGGCACGTGACATTTCACCTGTCGAAATGCTGAACGTCACACTCTCAAGAGGAGAATCCTCCAATACGTCCGGTTGTGGCTGATCTTCCGATTGTCCGCATGAAATGACTGTAAGTGATAGCAGAGACGCCATCAAAAGCTCTTTTGTTCTCATGGTTTGAATGAGGGGATTAAAATATTCTGTCGTTCCTTTCCCTTAACAACTCTGTATATGTAATAGTAATGAATAGACAGAATGTTAATTATTAAAAAATATTCAAGCTAATTATATAACTGCCATTACAAAATAGTCATTGCAAATAAGCATATAATTACAATAGTCAATATCCCATTATCTCTCAAAGTCACTATTGTTCAAAGTGATAATGGCTTTTGAAGCAAATGTATGAATAATATCTCATATTGCAAGCAAATTATTTAATTTTTTTTAAATTTTTACGCATATTTCAATGCATATCGTAAAATGAAAAGAGGAATCAGCCTATTTTTAGACCGATTCCTCTTTTTTATAATCTACTTAATTCCGGAAATAGAATCAATATTCCTTCCAAGGAGTAATACCGATGTTCTCAGTGCCCTTGTTGATGAATGCCTTAACGTAGGCACTTGCAAGACGGGCGTTTGTGAGCAAGGGTATATTATGATCAATGGCCCAGCGACGGATACGGTAACCGTTGGTCAACTCGCGTTTCGTATGATTTTTCGGGATATTTATCACGAGATCAACCTTATGGTCAGCTATGAGATTGAGAATGTTTTCTCCCTCCTCATCAGGCCAGCATACTGAATCGCTCACCACACCATTGTCGTTGAGGAATGCAGCAGTTCCTTCAGTTGCATAGATCTTATAACCGTTTTCAGCAAGCATACGGCATGCCTCAAGCATATCCACCTTACCGCGGACATCTCCGGAGCTGACAAGAACAGCATTCTTGGGAACATTATGTCCTACAGAGATCATGGCGTTGAGTAGAGCCTCATCGAAATCCTTGCCGAGACAGCCGACCTCGCCGGTTGATGACATGTCCACGCCGAGGACGGGATCTGCCTTATGGAGACGTGCGAACGAGAACTGCGAAGCTTTCACACCAACGTAGTCAATGTCAAATGTCGAAGTATCGACAGCATCTACCTTCTCGCCGAGCATGATGCGCGTCGCGGTCTCGATAAAGTTCTGTTTAAGCACCTTGCTGACGAAGGGGAAGGAGCGTGAAGCTCGCAGGTTACACTCGATTACCTTCACATAATTATCCTTTGCAAGATACTGAATGTTGAAAGGTCCTGAGATATTCAGCTCCTTGGCTATCTGCGCGCTGATGTGCTTGATACGGCGTGCGGTGGCCATGTAAATTTTCTGTGCGGGAAACACAAGTGTGGCATCACCGGAGTGTACACCGGCAAATTCCACGTGCTCTGATATCGCAAACTCAACGATCTCACCATTACGGGCCACGGCATCAAACTCGATTTCCTTGGCATTCTGGAGGAATTCGGAAACCACCACAGGATACTCCTTCGACACCTTAGCTGCCTGTGAGAGGAAGCGGTGGAGCTGCTCATGATCATAGCATACGTTCATAGCTGCGCCGGAAAGCACGTAGCTCGGACGGACAAGAACCGGGAAGCCTACTTCAGCGATAAAGCCGTCGATTTCCTCTGTAGTGGTCAGTTCCTTCCAGCGAGGCTGATCTATGCCGAGCTGATCAAGCATTGCCGAGAACTTGTGGCGGTTTTCTGCACGGTCAATGCTGATAGGTGAAGTTCCGAGCACGGGAACATGCTGACGGTAAAGCTTCATCGCAAGATTATTGGGGATCTGTCCGCCGACGCTGACAATCACACCGCGGGGCATTTCAAGATCAAGGATATCCATCACACGCTCGAAGCTCAACTCATCAAAATAGAGACGGTCACACATGTCATAGTCAGTAGAAACAGTCTCAGGATTGTAGTTGATCATGATGGCCTTGTAACCGAGACGGCGGCAAGTAGTAGCAGCATTCACCGAGCACCAGTCAAACTCAACAGAGCTACCGATACGGTAAGCACCTGAACCGAGCACGACTATATTGTTGCCGGAGTTCATGTCGTAACGGATCGAGTTCTCATCAGCTCCGTATGTCACATAGAGATAGTTGGTGAGATCCGGATACTCGGAAGCCACAGTGTTGATACGGCGCACGCAGGGCACAATATCGAGGCTCTTGCGGTGATTGCGTACACGCAGGATCTCATTTTCAAGATTACCCTCAGGATTTTCAACAAAACGCGCGATCTGGAAATCTGAGAATCCAAGACGCTTGGCTTCTTTAAGCACATCCTTCGGGAGATCCTCTATCTTGTTGTAACCTTCAAGAACTTTCTTGTATTTTACAATATTGTTGAGACGTTCGATAAACCATTTGTCGATTTTCGTCAGTTCCTCGATACGCTCTATCGAATATCCCTCCTCAAGAGCCTGAGCTATGGCGAAAATACGCATATCCGTCGGGTGAGACAGGACTTTGTCAAGATCATCGAAATGGATGTCATTGTTGCCGACAAATCCGTGCATGCCCTGCCCTATCATACGGAGACCCTTCTGAATGATCTCCTCGAACGATTTACCGATTGACATGATCTCACCGACAGACTTCATCGAACTTCCGATCTCACGATCCACACCGACGAATTTCGTAAGGTCCCAACGTGGGATCTTCACGATCATATAGTCAACGGAGGGTGCAACGTAAGCAGAGTTAGGCGTACCCATTTCACCGATCTGATCAAGAGTATAGCCTAATGCCAGTTTGGCTGCCACGAAAGCGAGGGGGTAACCTGATGCCTTAGATGCAAGAGCTGACGAACGGCTGAGACGTGCGTTGATCTCGATGATACGATAGTCATTGGTCTCGGCATTGAAAGCATACTGAATATTGCATTCACCGACGATTCCGATATGGCGCACAACCTTGGTGGCGATATCTTCAAGCATCTTGATCTGCTCTTTTGAGAGAGAAACAATCGGAGCTACTACAATCGACTCACCTGTATGGATTCCAAGCGGGTCGAAGTTTTCCATCGGGACTACAGTGAAGCAGTGGTCATTGGCGTCACGGATAACTTCAAACTCAATTTCTTTCCAGCCTTTCAGTGATTCCTCTACGAGAATCTGCTTTGAATAAGCGAGTGCGCTTTCGCAGTGCGTACGGAATTCCTCATCGTTGGTACAGATACCAGAACCGAGACCACCAAGAGCGTAGCCAGAACGAACCATAACGGGATATCCGATACGGTGAGCCACCTCAACAGCGTCCTCTATGCTTTCGACAGCCTGTGAAACAGGTGTCTTGACATCTATTTCGTTAAGCTTCTTTACAAAAAGGTCTCGGTCCTCGGTTATCATGATTGCTTCAACCGAAGTGCCGAGCACCTTCACGCCATATTTTTCGAGAGTTCCGTTAAGATAGAGCTCTGTTCCGCAATTGAGTGCAGTCTGACCACCAAAAGCGAGGAGAATACCGTCTGGACGTTCCTTTTTAATTACCTCTTCCACGAAATGGGGAGTGATCGGGAGGAAATAAACCTGATCAGCAACACCTTCTGATGTCTGGATTGTTGCGATATTGGGGTTTATCAGAACGGTGGAAATACCTTCCTCACGCAGTGCCTTGAGAGCCTGAGAACCGGAGTAGTCAAATTCGCCCGCTTGCCCGATTTTGAGGGCGCCGGAACCGAGTAGTAGTACCTTCTTCATAATGTGGTTTATCGGTGATGATAATGATTTTTCGAAAATGAGTATAATTTGCCCACAAAATTACATAAATTTTCACTTTCCTACAACGACCTGATTTAAACTTTTTAAAAGTTCCGATCAAAGTTTCCGATAAGAAATGCAACGCCTGTTTCCTCACTCCACCCTCAATGGTTATCTGTGCAATTGTAATCTGAACCATATCATGGCTTTATCTGAATAAGATCAGAGTCCCGGGATATGGAGATCAGACTCAGATACATTGCCGAACCATTCTGTAAGACGCTCCTTTGCCTTACGTTTTGTTTCGGGTGTGAGATTTTTCCAAATCTGCTTCACTACATATATCAAAGCTGCCGTATCATCCGTAAAACCGCCGGGCAATGTGTCCGGTATAAAGTCGATGGGGAGAATGAAATAACCGAGTGCGGCCAATACCAGCAATCTATCCTTAACCGGTAACTCATTATCAAGGGTGGAATAATATAGAATCAATATTACATAGGTCAGTTTTATGCCCGCTTTTCGCGCCACCTTCTTTATCTTATCAAAGAGAGCTGGTGGATTATAATATCCTGCATACTTGGAGAGATTATTGGTAAAAGANTTTATNTTCATCGGTGCGTCGGAATTTCATATTAATAGATTATTACCATTATATATATGACGGNTATACTTACGATAAGTTTATCCGGTGCAAAAATATAAATTCTATGCAGTATTTTTATCACAANAGTAAAANNACGGCATAAGCGTTTAATACCNAGCTATTAANAGACACGACTATGATCTAAGAAGANAANATTCCTTCCTACTTCTATGATAGAATTAACATATTTTTAAACATATATTACTATGCCGGCAGCGATATAATCACTAATTTCGCAAAGACAATCATTCCGTGAAGACATCTTAATTCCGGCATTACATGCGGGAATAATCAATTTTAATATAAATCTTTTATAATGAAGAAACTGCTTTTAATCCTTCTGTTATTGCCATTTATGGCGTGTGTAAATAAAGAAAAAGAGGTCTATATGTTTACCTCCCATCGCGAACCCGCTCTTGACGGCCTCCATTTCCTCTACAGTTACGACGGTTATCACTGGGACAGTGTGCCGGGAGTGTGGCTCAAACCGGAGATAGGCAATAAGAAAGAATATTTCAACTATCACACTCAGCAGGTTGAGCAACCTAAATATTTCCCGAACTCAATGATGAGAGACCCGTCGATTATTCAGGGACCTGACGGTACGTTCCATCTGGTGTGGACCCTTGGCTGGAGCGGAGGAAAAGGTTTCGGCTATTCGTCCTCAAAGGACTTGGTCAACTGGACAGAGCAGCGTGAGATAGAAGTCATGACTGATTCGATGACCAACAATGTATGGGCTCCTGAATTGTTCTACGATGATGATCGTGANCGTTTCCTTATNATATGGTCATCGTCAATAATGCCTGAAAAATATACTGCNGCAGATACTTTAGGAAAAAATATCGCCCACCGTACTTACTACACGACGACCACTGATTTCCAAACATTCGAACCCACTAAGCAATTTTACGATCCCGGTTTTAATTCTATTGACGGTTTCCTACTGAAACGCGACAAGAATGACTATGTCTATATACTTAAAGATAATCGCAAGCCCGGTTTCAGCGATCTCTTTTGTGTNACTTCAGATTCTCCCGAAGGGCCTTTCTCTGATCCATCCGAGAAATTCGCTCCTACATATTCCGAAGGTCCTTGTGCCGTGAAAGTCGGCGATGAATGGCTNATATATTTCGACGTGTATCGTCAGGGGAAATATGGTGCGGTTTCGACAAAAGATTTCAAGACATTCACCCCTATCGACGANAAGATATCTATTCCGAACGGACATAAGCACGGCACAATCTTCAAAGCTCCGGAGTCAGTATTGAAAAATATGCTGGAAACGGCCAANAAAAAGACAGGATCAGAAGGCACTACGAATTAAAACGATCTTCTCCACAAACAGTATGGANGTTTAATAATCAGTCTTATAAAGGATCTTTTNCCATAAGANTCAAACNAAACACAGCGTATGGCATCTGGGCGTGATTCGCTCATCCATACGCTGTCTTTTTTATCAATATACCATAAACTTATGGCACAAGCTAAGACATTCCTGATTTAGAAANTTTTCCACTTAATTTATACCTCACGGTTTCGTAAAGAAATTGACACAGGCTCTTCGCTTGTATTACTATGGAAGTATTCATTATGGAATAGTGTAAAAATAATTGAAAAAAAATAGGATGTCTATCGGTAATACCTATGGACATCACATTTGTAAGAATAGTTATCATGTTACTGTTTTGACCGCATGACCACCGGACAATAGCCACAATTTGAAATAAAAGTTTAATTGCCCCGCCTGACATATTTTTTTAACGATTACGGCTATCGGAAAATCCCTTGATGAACATTTCCCATCTTTTCAGCTTGATAGTACTTTTGCGCCGAAGAAAAATAAATCATAACAGTTTATGAACAAACCAGTCATTGTATGGTGCGTAATAGCGGGAGTGCTGTTGTTCGCATTTATATTCAGAGCCATCGAAAGGTATTATACAGAGATTCGTCATAACGATCAGAAGCCACGACATCTGTTTGAGATGGCCAAGGAAAAAGACATATTCTATATTCCGGGAGATGTGGATGATGATGGCTTCGATGAATTATAATACAGCCGATATGCGGGATAATATCTTTATGCGCGACATTGCAGCCTTCCTTGCCGACTATGCGTCACTGCTGTCAGGGTGTGGCGCNACATGCATACGCATCGAGAAAAACACCCGGAGATTGGCCGCCGCTTTCGGAGTGGAAGCCGATCTGTGCATAATGCCGACCAACNTATATATATCGGTATGGAATAAGGACACGNCTNACAGCCACACGGCTCTCCGCAAGATCTCCGAGCNCGGCATTAATTTCAATCTCAATGCTAAGTTGAGCCGACTGAGCTGGGAAGTGGCAGACAATCATATAGATCTCGAAACTGCCTCGAAACGTTTTNCAAAAATCAGCGAAACCAAGCCGACCGGAAAGTGGGAGATACTTGTGCTGACGAGCCTTGCCAANGCTTCGTTCTGCCATCTTTTTGGCGGTGATNCNATGGCAATGCTGATAGTATTCATATCNACNCTCGCCGGCTACCGANTGAAGCAGATAATGCTTGAGGACAAACGCGATGTCAGGCTGACTTTCGTATGCTCATCATTCTTTTCAGCCGCACTCAGCGCCGGGGGACAGATCTTCAACATCGGCACAACCCCAGAAATAGCAGTNAGCACGAGCGTGCTTTATCTGATACCCGGCGTACCTTATATAAATGCGGTCAGTGATATGCTATACCGCCACTATCTGTGTGCTTTCAGCCGTTTCATGGATNCAGCCATCCTCACCGTCTGCCTATCTGTCGGGCTATGCGCGGGACTATTCANGTTGGGATTAAAATGGTTTTAGAGCTTATGTGGAATGATATTTTAATCAATTTTCTNGAGGATGGATTGTTTGCAGCTATCGCAGCCATCGGTTTTTCCAGCATCAGCAACACTCCGCATCGCGCCTATCTGACATGTGCTGTTATTGCCGCCGCAGGCCATTCGATACGCTATGCACTGACGTTGCCCGAATTCGGCTGCATTCATATNATCCCTGCCAGTACGATTGCATCATTCGCCATCGGTCTGCTTGCCGTACTGTTCTCATCACGTATCAAATGTCCTGCAGAAGTCTGCTTCTTTCCGGCATTGCTGCCGATGATACCGGGAATGTATGCCTACCGCACAATAGAGGCACTNCTTTCCTGCTTGTACAATACACAGGAGGAAGTCTTCGGACATTATTTCTATCTGCTGACTTANAACGGATTGACCTGTACATTCATCATATTAGGGATGGTCGTCGGGGCTACCATCCCTGTATTCCTGTTCAAAAAANTTTCGTTTACNGCTACGAGATAATGATATTTTTGATACATTTGTGTAACTATGGAGTTAAGACAGTTAAGATATTTCGTCAAGGCCGCCGAAACATTGAATTTTTCCGATGCGGCAAAAGCACTGAACATAGCGCAAAGTTCGCTTTCACAACAGATAAGACAACTGGAGGATGATCTGAACGTCCAGNTGTTCCTTCGAAACAGTCATTACATACGCCTNACCGAAGCCGGTGAGGTCATGCTTCCATTTGCCTTACGCACCATTCATGATGCAGAAACCTGCGCGGACCGCATTCACGACTTGCAGAANCTGCTGACCGGGACATTAAACATAGGTGTCACCTACTCTTTCAGCCCGATATTGACCGAAACAGTGGTGTCATTCATGAAAATGTATCCNCGCATAAAACTCAACATCATCTACAAGCCGATGAGTGATCTGATGGAACTGTTGTCCAAACGCGAGCTTGATTTTGTACTTGCTTTCAAACCCACGCATCCGATTGCCGATGTGGAGTCTCATATATTATTTCAGAACTGTTTGTCGGCCGTTGTCTGNGCTANCCACCCTCTCGCATCAAAGGAGAAAGTCACGCTTGCCGAATTAGCCAAATATGATCTGGCCCTGCCATCCAAAGGGTTACAGGCNCGCAACGCCTTTGACANCATCATCACCGACTACGATCATTTCCGCATCTGCATCGAACTTAACGAAGTAAACATATTGCTNAAACTAATACGTCAGACCCATCTTGTGACCGTGCTTGCCGAGNATTCCATCTATAATGAGCNTGACGTCAAGGCTATCCCNCTCAATGTTCCCGACAGTGAGATGACGGGGTGTGTCCACGTNCTCAGAGATACATACCACAAGCAATCCATGAAAGAGTTNGTGAGACTGCTAACCGAATCGCTTGCCGTAAAGAAACGTCAGAATTCATGGATAATCTGACCTCTGATTCTACCTATCCCTTCCATAAGCAATGTTGGTTACATGGATGACACGGAGAGCGCGAGAAAATTTTTAATCATCCGCAATCCGCAATCCGTAATTATACTTTCAGGATGAAACTGCAGACCGAACACAGGAAGGAACCGATGTCTGATGGACATTACATTCCCATCTTCATCCCGCGAACTTATGATTAGCGGGATATCTTTTCGCAGGCTNGTTTCATCTATCACCCATGAATGATATCTACCGACAACTCCCCTCTCCTCACTGCAGAATCCCACGACGGAGTCCTCCGGATCAACATCTCTCAATATCGAGCTNTGACCGTGGCGTGGCATATCGAGACGGCGTAACCGGCATCCGAATGCTTCCGCAATAGCCTGACACCCAAGACAGACACCGAGCATTGGACGGGTAGAGGCACATTGTCGTATGAGGGATAATAACAATCCGGCTTCTGACGGAACACCCGGTCCGGGAGATAACATGATGGCATCGAAACCGTCTGCATCATCCGGCGATACAACATCATTTCTTACAACTTTCCACTCCAGATCAGGAAACTCCTGCCTGCATCTTTGCAAAAGGCCGACTATATTATACACGAACGANTCGTAATTATCTATCAGAAGAATTTTCATTACAATTCTTTGAAATTTCATGCAAAGTTACATATTTTTGCACTACGGTTATTCCAAACTTATTTAAGAACATTGATGAATCTGATTTCATTTGAAGAGTTGAGGATAGGGATGAACGCATTGGGTCAAGCAAGAGCCCCGTTTGTATGGGGTGTGGACTATACCTGCGAGAAATGTTTTATTCTTGATTCACCGTTTGACTCATCCGATATTTTTTGGGAAGTGAGAGGTATCGGGAATGCTCGGGATCAGAAAGTCGCAACCCATGCACCGACTCTTAAAATCATCGGCAGTATCGGTTACGGGACTTATGCCGATATGTTCGCCTCGCTACGCAAGGGACTGCTTCGTGGCGATTCATTCCTCGCCAATCTTACCGCGCCTACTGAGGTTGAATGTTCCGGTTCATTACAGGATATTTTCTCACATTCCAATGCGCCGTTCAAACTCCTGATCCCCGACAGATTTGTATGCTTTTCTCCGGAATCTTTCGTGAAGATATCATCAGACGGTTACATCTCGGCTTTTCCGATGAAAGGCACCATTGACGCCTCCCGTCCTGACGCGGAACGCACACTGCTGGAGGATTACAAAGAGATATGCGAGCATCACACAATTGTGGATCTTATGCGCAACGATCTCAATATGGTGGCTGAAGAGGTCTGCGTGCCACGATTCCGCTATGTCGAATATATCGCTACCCGGACGCGGAATATATTACAGACAAGCTCTGAAGTACTNGGTAAGATCCCCCATGACCGAAGGTTTGATTTCGGTGATATAATCCTGCCGTTGCTTCCGGCCGGAAGTATCACTGGAGCACCAAAACCGGCCACCATCGAACTCATAGCCCGCTCGGAGATTGCTCCACGCGGATGGTACACAGGTGTTTTCGGATATTTCGACGGTGAAGCAATGCAATCAGCCGTAATGATCCGATGCATTCAGCGAGCCAATGATGGAAAGCTATACTTCCATAGTGGTGGCGGAGTCACAGTCAACAGTGACTGCCGTGAGGAATACGAGGAACTCATCACCAAAGTATATCTTACTAAATGAGAAACAATCGATCTATGACATACATCGAAACTATCCGACTGGAAAACGGGCGATTTCATCTGCTTAAACTCCATCAGCAGCGTTTGACTGCTACTGTCCGGGAACTCTACGCCTGCGACATAGATGTGCCTGATATCANGACTGCACTCGATTCAATCGGGAGCATTCCTAAAAACGGAACATATAAATGCCGTATTCTCTATGACACGACGATCTGCGAAATAGAATTTCAAGCCTATCAAACCCGCACTGTAAAATCCCTGAAAGTAATTGAAAGTGATTCCTCTCTGGACTACCATCTGAAAAGTTCCGACCGATCCGCGCTGTCTGNACTTGCATCCCGNAAAGGTTCTTGCGACGAGATCATAATTGTCCGCAACGGACTCATCACGGATACGTCCTATACCAACCTTGTATTTCATGGCAAGAACGGTCTCTATACTCCACGTCAACCACTTCTGAAAGGCGTGATGCGCCACTATCTGTTGAATAAAAGAACTNTACAGGAGATTGATCTAAGTCCTGAGGATATCGCTCCGGCCAACAGATTGGGAATCACCAAAGTTTCTCTCATCAATGCCATGCTCCCGCTAGAATCAGCTCCGGTTATTCCAATCAGCGAAATTTATTTCACTTGACACCTTCTTATCACATTGCTTACTGCCTGNCAACTGANAGTATATATCCTTTCTTTTTAATTGAAGTGATTGTCAGAGCCGGGTCAGGGAGGAGTCGGCGGAGATAGGTGATCTGCACATTCAAGGCGAGAGAGTTGGAATAGCTTATATCACCCCATATCTTATCAAGTATCACATCACGCTCCACCAGATTTCCTATATTCTCAGCAAGNATCTGGAGAATTTCGGTCTGACGGACTGAAAGGGAATGTGTCTCGCCTTCGTAGGTCAGTGATGACAGATTNGGCCGGAAAATAGTATTACCCAAACGGTATTCNACGTCCTGATTGACCGTCATACTCCCAAACCGNTCGTTGATTCTGGCCATAAGCTCTTCAGGNTAAAACGGTTTCGGTATATAGTCNTTCCCTTTGAGAGAAAAACCGTGCAGACGATCAACCTTATCGGTTCGGTCAGTAAGAAAGAAAATAATGACTCTTTTGTCGTTCTGCCTGATGATACGNGCCATCTCAAATCCGTCNAGTTCCGGCATATTGATATCAAGGAGGATAAGATCCGGACGGATCTCCCTNTACATTTCCAATCCTACCATACCGTTGTTGGCATAGATCACTTCATAACCTTCCGCCTCGATGAAACGTTTCAGAAGCATCGAATTGCGGAGATCATCATCGACCAGAAGTATCTTAATCGCCTTCATCATTGAGGTAATATNATAGTGAAACACGAGCCTTCNCCCTCCGAACTTTCAACTGAGATATCGCCTCCATGCGCATCAATCAGAAGCTTTGCGTATGCAAGTCCAAGTCCNATTCCGGGTTGTTTGCCGGCAGATGCCTTTCCTCGGTANAAACGTTTGAATATATGCTTNATGTCGGNGGATGGAATTCCGTTGCCGGTATCGCTCACGTGAAGTTCGACACATCCATTTTTCTCATCCGCAGTAGCATTGATTTCTACTGAAGCTCCGGAGTATTTNACAGCGTTTTCAANAAGGTTATTCAAAATATTATACAGGTGGGTACGGTCCGCCGAAACCACCACTCCCCTATCAATCCCGTTCTTTANCTTAACCGCTTTATCGGCAGGGAAGGCAGTTGCAGAAATCACGTTGTCAAACAATTCATGGAGATTAACGCTCCGTAAGTTGAGCGGTATTTGCTCCACATTATTAAATGTGATGTCCCTGAGTTTTGAAAAGTATGCCGAAAGATTGTCAAGGGCATTTCTTGTCTCCGACAGGATCTCCTTCTTCGTTATCTTGTCNTCCATCATCCGCNCGTTGNACAGAGCCGATACGCACATCTTCAGTGTGGAGAGAGGGCGTTTAAGTTCATGGATCATCGTCGTGATGAAGCTATTTCGCATCTTGTCAAGGCGTGACAGTTTCAACACCGTGGAAAATTGCAGAATGAGACATATTATCAGTAAGGATGACACGAGTATCGAGATGGTAAGTATCTGCCATATTCCCGGAAGNATCTTAAAAGGNTTGATGGCAATCAGGATAGTGGCCGTCCTNCCTTCCAACTGTGAATACGGTATTGTAACCGACAGTTCGGGATTAAAGACCGGACTGTNATCTTCGACTTTNTTTCTCCACACCGTCGTATCTGCCTTGGCCAGACTTATCGTGGCCTTTATTCCNGCATTCATAAGAACAGAGTCAATACCTTGGACCGTAAATGGAGATTTCCTCTCGATCTGNACATTTTTAGTGGCTATCCAAGCTTCATTCTCATCTTTAGCCCCCGAAGCATCGAAAGACATTGAATCGACTGGNTCTTTCATCTGCNTTTGAGCCAATTCAATAGCCTGATCTTTTTGACTGTCACTTAGNGGTGTTCCGGGTTCGATACCAAGAAGTTCNTGAGCTGAGAAAACATAAGTATAGATTTTGGAGGTACGNGTAGTCTTAATTGAATCTCCATATTCATGCCGGAGTGAGAATGTCGGAACTGACATGATCTTTTCAGCATCATTTTTATTTATTGAATCAACAATACTATTGCTGGANGAGTTACGGATTTCAGCATAGTCTTCCACGCATTCAGTTATCCGTTCATACAGAGATCTCTCATATTCCGTGAGCGCGTACTCATAGCGGCCATACAGCCAATAGACCTGCATTCCGAGGAANGCGAGTATGGCAATTATAGTNATTATATACAGNGACTTGATACGTTTTTCCATGATGCAAATTTACGAAAGTCACGGCAGTTGATCACCATACATATCAAGCTATTTGACTGACAGTAATAATTTAGTAATAATTCCATAATGTTTGAGTAATGATTATTTTCGGCATAAAGGGATTCGTATGGATAACTTTGCATCGTGAAATCAATCAACACTTCGACACCATATAACCCATATACCGAATGAAACGAAATCTTTTAATTCTCNCTATTACAGTCATGCTGTCAACCACTGTTTCAGGCAAGATTATCAAGCGTCAGCTCAGTATTTTTCAAAATTCAGTTCCGGAAACCGAAACNCTNGCCCGTGGAACTATGGAGTTCGTCTATGACTACCGTTGTTGCATCGATACCACCAATATAATTGAAGATAACATATCGAGTGACAATATGCTGCTTCAGATAGGACCGGATGGTCTTTCGAAGTTTTCAAGTTACAAGAATCTCACGGTCGATTCCNTCCTCATGCGTTCAAGTCAGGAGCAGATTGCCAACGCCGCTCTNGAGGGNAAACTCAGCAACGGTGAATTCATGACTATNTATAAGAACTATCCGGCAGGGCGACTGACGCATACGGAGAAAATCTGTCAGGACTGGTTCAGNTACGATGAGGATATGCCCNGNTTTGATTGGGANCTTATGGATTCTGTCATAAATNTNCTCGGCTATGAATGTCAGAGTGCCAAATGCATGTTCCGTGGAAGAGAATGGACGGTATTCTATACGGAGGATATTCCCCTCGCCGACGGNCCTTGGAAACTACATGGTTTGCCGGGACTTATAATGAGGGCTTCTGATGAAAAAGGGCATTATACCTTCGAATGTATAGGTATAAAATCGAAAGCCGATCGGCCGATCACAATCTACAAAGTCCCTTTCAACAAGGTGAAACGCAGCGATTACTACGANACCAAGCATCGCTACGAGGTGAATCCATACGCCTATTTTGAAGCAACAACAGGTGGACACATAACGGTAAGTGATGAGGCCGGGAATATCCAGCTCGATGCTTACGACCCGATAGANCTGCCGTTTGACTACATCGAACTCGANTGGAAGAAATGAACAGATACAGNTTTTTCATACTATNCCTCATGCTCGNTCTGCTGTCAGTAATGGCGGCAGATCCGGGCAGACTGCATGGNACTGTCAGAGATGCCGTCACGGGCGAACCGGTCGTCGGTGCNATCGTGAAGGCCAAGGGTGCATTCACATCGACTGACCGCGANGGACATTTCAATCTTTCAATGAAAGCCNATGCGGATTCNGTCTCGTTCCGTTGCATAGGTTACGAGACTCTCACGTTAGCAGCATCGGCCGATCTTGGGGAGATAAGGCTTAACCCNAAAGCTACACAGCTGAATGATGTGATAGTCCAAGCTCCGGACATCTATGCCAAGGGGGACACTCTGGTGTTCAACGTCTCGCGCTATGCCAATGCTAAGGATGATGCGATTATCGATGTCATCAAGCGGCTTCCCGGCATTAAGGTCGAGGAGGACGGTACGATAAAGTATCAGGGCAAACCGATCAATAAGTTTTATCTTGACGGCAANGACTTTATCGGAGGGCAGTATGGATTGGCCACCAATAATATCTCGCACAAGGATGTGAAATCCGTNGAGGTTATGGAACACCATCAGCCGGTCAAGGCNCTCGAAGGTATCGAGTTCCCGGAAGAGGCCGGAATCAACCTGAAACTTAAAGANGATGCCCGTAGCCGTTGGGTCGGTGTGGCTAAAGCCGCCGCAGGAGTGCAGCCTGTTCTTTATGATGGTTCTNTGTTCACGATGCGTATGGCATCCAAAATACAGAANATGTTCACACTGAAAGCCGACAATACCGGATGGAATCCTGCGAATGAGATACGCGATAATGATTTCGACATGATGTTTTCATCGGACGACAAATCCTCTCTNTGGCCCGAATATNTCTCNGCGGACATCATTGACACNCCTCTATCAGAAAAACGGACACGCGACAATCTNTCGTGGCTCGNCAACGCNATCACCGCATGGAAATCGGGNGATACGTCAATGAGGCTTAAAATAGATTTTACAGGTGATAGGCTGGAGTACAATTCNGGGATTGTCACTGACTATTTCAGTGAGCAGATACCGACTTTCCTTCAGTATAATTCTCAANGTATGAAAAGCCGNGACATGTCNGCNCAATTTTATAGCGAGACAAACAAACCCGGTTATTATCTGAAAGATAAACTGACACTTTCAACGGGCCATAATAAGTCAAACTCAGCTATCACTGGTTCATACGATCTCGCGCAGCGCGTGAACAGAGACTACTTTTCAGCCGTGAACGATCTGAAACTGGTCAAACGTAATGAAAAAAGATTATTTACACTCTCGTCNCGAAATTCTTTCCGGCATCATCCCGATAAACTAATCGTGTCAGGNAATGAAGAGGCGACGCANACCATNGGAACTGCGGATTTCAGAAGCCGGACAGAAACTCGCTTAGGNAAACTGACACGTTTCTGGAAATACTACCTCACAACCGGTATCGACATCAACTATCACCGCATGAACAGTATGCTCAAAGGTCTTGGGGAATTTGACAACGATGGTGTGCATGANGCANTCCTGTCAAATCTCTACGCCTCGCCTCAGGCCGATTATGANAGAAANGGTTGGAAGTTATCGCTCGTAGTGCCATTGAAATGGTATCATTATTCCATAACCGGGCATCATGACTATATAAATATTGCGCCGAAGCTCAATGCGAGAAAGCAACTTNCCGCAAAATCAGAGCTATCGTGGACGATNGGCNATCTTCTNGGCTCTCCGCAGGCCTATCTCGATATNTGCATCCCGATCNTATCCGATTACCGGAATCTTTTAATCNCCTGTAANCCTGACAGATATTCACATAATNTGACATCGGCTCTTTCTTACCGCTATCGCAACCCNATGAANTCACTGTTTGTCAACTTATCGGNAGCATATAGCTACCATCGCAGTCATATAATGTCGGATCAACTGTTTATCGAAGATTTNATCATATCGACTTATACTGANAAGCTTTCACATAACGACACATGGCATCTGAAAGGTGGTTTCAGTAAAGGTCTTGGTCACAGCAAAATGGTGATCGGAGTCGAGACTGANGGATCGCTCACATCCGCCTCTTCCATGCGCGATAANGCAGTCATNCNCTACAAGCAGGTNAGAATCGGGATAAANCCTTATTTCAAAGGAAGTATTCTCAGCTGGCTCTCAGCTAACTATGATGCGGAATGNAGCTTCTCAAAGCTCAATATCGCCGAAGTCACAAACAGATACCGAACCCTTCACCAGAATCTTTTCGCAACGATAATCCCGAATGATATCGTACAATTCACCATCGGTGGAGAGCACTATCTCACGAAATTTCCGGANGGTAATTTCTCAAATCTCATCCTGCTTGATGCTTCTGCTGTCTGGAAGATAAANAGTAAGATCAGATTTGNAGCCACAGCCAATAACCTCCTTGATAAAAGATGTTATGAATATGTGAACTATGGAACGCTTTCACGCTCGGAACACANGTTCAATATCAGACCGCGTTCAATTCTCGCNTCNCTACAATNCCGNTTCTNAAAGTTTTTGATTAATCTATAAAAGAAATTCTTTTATAACCAACGTCATGTATAGTGGAAATAAAGAATCACACTTAATCAGTACGCNGTCACAATTATNAGTAATTCAGATAGTGGCAAGCTATATGAACTAAATAAAAAATACCGGGGACAGAGATACTCACGTAGGTCTGTCCCCGGCTTACTTTAAATCAATCTTTTACCTTAATTGTTAACCTTGCTGTATGAGATAAATCTTACTTATTTCGATTCGACATTGCAAAATTACAATTAAGTGGTTAGCTGAATGGTTAGAAAGTCAATTAATCAGCACTTAATCTTCATATTTCTACCGATAAATTCTAATTAATCTCACATTCTCTTTGAAAATTTCAGTGTTGAAGATCCTTTTGATGAGCGGACTAACGCAATATAAACACCTTGTGCAAGTGACGATACATCGGTTCTTGTATCAACAATCCTTGTAGAATAAGCAAGAACTCCGTTGAGATCATATATCTCAAGCATTGCGTTATCAATACAGTCTGCATCAACTAAGATGCCATTACCGTCAAATGATAACTTAGCATCGGAATCATTCAGCACATCCTCTATACCTGACATCTCAAGATTTCCAATATAGAACTCATGAATGGACCAATAGTTACTTTTTGAACCGGTCTGCGTAACTCTGACCTGCGAAGCGGTTTCGGGTGCGAAGGTAATCACACAGGTTGCTCCGGCATTTTTACCGGTAGCCACCTCTTTCCATTGGCCTTCCGTATAGACTTCTATTGTGTAGGCTGCCGGTCCGTCACTGTTACCGCTTGGGGATGCGTCAAGAATGACGGTGTTGAATGTAAGTGATTTATTGAAGTTCACAGCGAACCATTGTCCCTTAGTCTGCGGGCCACCGGTATCCCAGCGTGTCGAGCTCACGCCATCGATCGCACGGCGTGCGTTACCGTTATTGTCTGACGCTGTAGCAGTCCAGCCACTGCGGCTCTCAAGATCCGAGGTATTTTCAAATTCCCAAGTAGGAAGCAGGTTATTTTCCCATACAAGTTCCGCAGGAATATTGCCGCTCTTGTATTCGATCACTGAAGAAACGACAGATGTACGGGAAGCATCGCTTAGCGATCCAAGTGTCTTTTTCATACCGTTGAAACGGCCGTTGAACACATTGATTTTCGCCCCGCCAGCGACGTTAAAAGTGCTTATCTCGCCCGACGCATTCATGTTCGTCATAGCGATATTAACCGTACCTGTTTTGATGTCGGTCATATAGTCACCCCCACCCCAGTTATTGCTCGATAAGAAATTGACGGTCTTACCACTTACACCGTCACCGGTTCTGATAAAATAGGCGGGGATATATTTTGAAATTTCCACACGGTGCTTATTGTCAGAAGGATCATGATCAAGCGCGACGATCTGACTGTTGACGAGATTCAGATCCGATCCTATACCATCAATGACAAAAGTCTGGATCGCACCGTCAACCGCATTACCGAGTGAACGGCAGTCAACCGCCCCCCCGTTATTATCGGAAACAAACCACATGCCTTTATTACATCCGAAGAGGAAATTGTTATAGAGAAATTCACGCTTGCAGTCACCTACAATCATAAACTCCAGATCGCGCTCATTCTGGCAATAAGCCTGTTGCTGCACTGTGTAATCAGCCATTGCAAGACTGTTAGGCCATGACCCGAACTTCGATTCATCACCGCAGGCATAAGCGATCGTGTTACACTGTGTATTTGCAAAAATTCCATCCTCCGAATTACCTCCGATACGCACGACATTCATAAACGCATGTCCGGCAAGATAATCCACGTAATGACGGTCACACTTGTTAGTGAATAGGTCAAGTCCGCGATATGCGGCTCTGACAGCCATATTGACTATGTAGCAATCGGCATTTCCACGAACGGAGTAAGGATAAGGAGTGATGTTCTTAGGATCTTTCTGAGCAGGATAATTGATCGTTATACCGCGTAATCCGCACGCTTTGGACATTGTGATGAACGGTGCTCCGTTCTCATTTCCTTCACCAACCAGCACTTCCAACACAGCTCCGTTATTCTTGGGCACGGTGGGAATATCACCTGCTCCTTTAAACTCGACACCTTCAGGAATGACAAGAGAGTTCTTACAGGGATAGTGGCCTACAGGGAGATATACTATGCCACCACCATCAGCCTTTGCCTTGTCAAGAGCTTTCTGAATAGCTCCTGCACAATCGGTCTGAGTTGACGGATCAAGCGAAACATCAGTATAAGGCTTGGCACCGAATTCATCGGCAGTCACAACGTAAAGAGCATGGCGTGCAGGATAAGTCTGACGTATCTCCATCATGTCACGGCCAAACGAAGGCAACTTCGGATAGGAATAGCCGGTCGAATTTTCAACAACACATTTGAAGATTGAGTTATTGGACAATGATGCGCTGTTCTTAAACTTATTATCTGTAAAAATCGTGCGTGCCTTGGCACTGATTCCGACATTTGAACTGAAAGTATTGTTGACAGCCTGAAAATGTCCGCCGTTAACGATAGTCGCACCTGTCACATCGCAATCCTGAAACATGAGTGACGAAGTCGCGTCCTCATCCATGTCAATAGCGGCGGCTTTACCGTCGATCCTACAGCCATAGAATTGAACAGGACCATCAGCACCGGGAAGAAGTGAGACACCGGTCTCGCAATCCGGAGTGCTGACATTGGTAAACATTATTCCTGAACCGCTTACCGATGAGATCAGAATACCGGTCTTACAGTTTTCAAGCTCGAAGCCATAATTATGACCGTTGGGTCGGCCATCAACAGGAGAAGCCTCCGCATGAAAACCGACTTTATAACCACAGACTGACAGGTTACAAGTGTATGACCAATCATTGCGACGCATGGCGATGGCCGTTGCGTTTTCATAGAGCCAATCGTCAATCTGACCGGGCTGTGGAGCAGATGGAAATCCGCAATCCTCCCAGTAGGAGGCTGCGAAATTTATTCCATCGAAACGCCCTACGTCAGCAATGCAATCCATCTCTATGCCTTCGTAAAGCGGTGTGCCATATATATCGAAAATATTCGGACAACCTCCACCGTTATTCGGATTGAACTGAACCGCTATGTAGCTATTGACAAATGTACAGTGACGCACATTGCAATAGTCGTTTCCCCAGTAGCTGTTCTGCCCGTAAAGGACAGTGGCAGGATATTTACTTATGGAAGCCGGATTCTGATCGGGGTACCAGAAAGCAACTCCGGAGATGAGGGTTGAGGGCTGCATGGTGATGAAGGCATAAGAAGGAGCTGTCACACCCTTTCCCCTCAATGGTTTCACAGCGAAAACAGTACCCTTCAACTTTTCTCCTTCCACAGGCCGTTGCCAGTCACCGCGGATGGTCACTCCTCGCGGAATTGTAAGTTGTCCAGTAAATAGATACTGTCCTGCAGGGAAATAGACAATACCACCGGTAGGATTACGGTAATCGCCTCGTGTGTTACTCACGACCCCTACACCCGCACAGGCATCAAGGAGCTTCTGCACTGCCGACGTGCAGTCGGTAGAACCTGTGTTGTCGATTCCGTAATCGAGAACATTGAATGTGGCCACCGCCAGATCCTCGGAATAATATTCCGGAGTATCAATAAGCTTATAAGACGGCACATAGTCTGCCGCCACTACGTCAAGAGTGACGGACAGAGCTAAAATGGCCGATAAGGCATAATTTTTTATCATGGTAAGTTAATTATTTGGTTTCGGGATTTATATACGAAGCCTTCATCTGAGGCATGAACTCGGCGTTATTCTTGCAGTAGAAGAAACCGCTAAAGCCATCACGATCATCAGCACCGACGGTAAGGGTCAGCTTATTCCATCCCTGCTTCAGCGGTATCTCATTGAAACGTACTTCATTGCGTCCCTGATTTGCCTTGACCTCCGTATCGCCTACTTTCAGGCTTCCGCTCTTACACTTCACTTCCAGATCAAGCTTCGGGACGTTGGGCTCGATAAGGAGATCGTCAAGAGGACGAGGGCTGAATGCATAGAACACCATCTGCCATCCGTCGGCAGTCTTTGTAAGATTCTCTTTTGAGGACGCGGGAAGCACTATAGTACCGTCACGGAAAAAGAACACATCATTAGGATCAATTTCCTGCCTCTCACACCGGATTCCGGCATTGTGAAGCAGTGTCGATAGCGTGTTGAATCCCTTCTCCGAGTTAGCGAACTCAGTGATGGTACTTACATAGATCTCACCATTCTTTCCCGGATATTTTACAAATACCGGAAGAGCTGCCCCACACTCATTCTCGCTGCGGATAGTTCCGGCTGTCTTGATTTCCTCCGGACGTTTATTCCATGCACGCCAGTCGGTAGGACATGCCTCAAGCATGATCTCACCATTTTCAACGAGTTCGCCGGAAAGACTGTGCTTCGATGCATCCGCCTTCTGAAGTTCACAGAAATAGAAATCACTGTTATTGAAACCGCGTGTCCACGAACACTGACGCGGGAGATAGGAGGAGCGTGAGAGATTTTCTACGTTGAGCGCGAGAGGAAGAATGTCAGAGAACGAAGCGGCAGTTTCGGGAGTAATGCCCCAGATCCATAGATCCGCACTCTTAGCGATTGCATCCATGACAATTTTCTTGTTCTGCGGGGTCAGCTGAGAGGTACCGTCTATGATGATAAGTGCCGAGGCGGGAGTCTTAACGGAATTTGACCATACGACACCCTGATTATCGAGAATAGTCTTGGCACGGCTGTCGGTGCTACCTACATAAACCACCTCCTTATAGGGTTCGGCCGGAAGTGCGGAGGGAGCTTCATATTTTGACTTGTCAATCGAAGCCCATTCGCTGTAAGCCGGTGCGCCGGGAGCGTTGGCAGCCCTGATGGCAGCGAAGAGTGGCCACTCATCATAGAGTGGCAGATTGGGGTCATAGCCGGGATTGAATGTGGTGCAGTAAGATCCTACACGTTCAGGCTGCACACCGGGAACACCTTCAACATACTCCCCGAAGAAGATGCCGTCCTCTCCGACAGTGGGAGTGGTCGTGAGATCAGTTTTGCCGAGAGGAAGAGGTTTCAGGCCATACCATGCCATATTGAAGATGGTACTGAAGGATGCACCCATGTCACGCTGATCCTTTATGAGATTGTAGCATTCATTTGCCAGACCCTCCATGCGTCCTTCCTGTGATTCGTAGGCACGCTCGCCATTATATTTGGCTACCTGCTCCGGTGTGCCGTAATATGCCATACTGTGTTCACCCATACCCCACGGCTTACCGATAGCCTTCCAGTTATTCATGGAATTCTTATCACCATAGTGCCCCACGGTCACAGGGAGGATGCCATCACCGTCATCCTCACCGTCGGCTGAAATCCAAGGACGCGTCGGATCAAGTTCCCTTACGATGTCGCGCCATGCTTCCCATTCCTGCTTCTGACGCGGTAGAAGATCAGGGCGGTTATAGACATAGAGGATCACAGGCTTATTTTCATTGCTTATTGACCATCCGAAAACAGAGGCATGATTGCGGTCACGCTTGACAAAGCGACGTAAATGATCCTTGGAATTTTCCCAGAACAATTCAGAGTCGAGTTTCGGGCCTCCGTCCGAAGCCCAGTTGGCAGTCTCGTCAAGAACGCAGATACCCATCTCATCAGCCATATCGAGATAGAAGCGTGGATAGATCTGAGCATGAGGACGCACAGCATTACCGTTCATATCCTTTATGGCCTTGAACCAAGCCCAAGCATAGCGGCGGGTCATCTGAGGTATGCCCTGAAAATGCCATGAGTCACTGCGCAGGGCGTATGGCTCTCCGTTGAGACACTGACGGTCACCGTCAATGGTCCATTCACGCCAGCCAAAACGTTCATACTTCGTATCGATCTTCTGCTTCTTATTATTGACTGACAGCACCAATCCATAAAGGTTAGGCTGTTCAGGAGTCCAGAAATCAAGAGATGAATTGACCGGTGAAGAAAGAGTGACCTTTACAGACCCACCGGCAGGCAGAGTTACTTTCTGTGAGGGAAGTGTCAGCGCGGTTTCGCCGAGCGAATATGCCGGCACGGGAGCTGTGTTCACATCTGTTCCTGCTTTATTGATCCATTCCTTAGCCTCGCCTGTAAGAGTTACCTCCACCTTACTCTCCGTGGCGTTTTTCAGTTCTACCTCCACTTCAAGTTTATTCTCACTGACAAGAGGCTTCACATAGACATCACTGATACTTACCTTGGGGACGGCGAGTAAATACACGTCCTGCCAGATACCGTTGATATGGTAACCCCACATAGAACCTGCGGGGACTATGCGACGACCGACAGTGGAATTATCTTCAAATAATTTCTGACTGCGGACTCCTACAAGAATCTCGGCTTTCTGCCCCGGAGTGACCACATCGGTCACGTCGCAGCTGAATGGGAGGAACAGGTCAAAGTTACGGCCAACCTCTTTTCCGTTGACATACACGACAGCTTCTCCGGCCACAGCCTCGAAGTAAAGTCTGATTTCCTCATTCTTCCAGTCAGCAGGGACTGTCACTGTCTTTTTAAGCCAACCCATCAACACATTGTCCCACTCCTTTGGATACGAAGGATAGTTACGGTGATCCGGACCTTCAAGATTACGGTAGGCATACGAATTGATGTTCCACGGCGAAGGAATCTTGATTTTAGTCGTACTCCAGCCATCGTCCGTCGGCTGCGGAAGTTCCGGAGCGATACCTGCTCCCTGCTTATACTCCTTGGGAGTTTTCAACGGCTGGAAGTCCCAGTAACCGTTAAGACATAATTCCTGACGGTAAGGTTTTTCGACCTCATTTACAATCCCTGTCGATGGTGCAAACGGGAAATTATAAACCACAGATGCCCCAGCATTCATCATTACAGACGCAAAAAATGCCGCAGCTGCAATAAAACGTGATTTGACTGATTTCATATATCGGTATTAAAATTTATAATTTTTACTTCAAAATAAGCTCTCGCGGCTTAATGGGAGGGGTAAAATCCAATTAACTTCCAATTAATCGTGCTTAATTATGTTGCGTAACATATATTTGATGCGACATATAGTCCATTAAACACGAAAGCACCACTCATTCAGCGAATGGGCGGTGCCTTCCTTATCTAATGATCACAGATTCAATTTTCGGTTCAATTAATCTTAAATTCACTCTTGATGACTTTCAGGAACTCGTCGCCAACACCCTTACCGACATTCGGATCTGAGGTCTCGATGAAACTTCCGTGACCCCAGTCATTGAATGAATCAATGATGACCATAGGCTGCTTACCGATATTCATCTTTGCAATCCAACAACGTTTTTTAAGCTCGCTGACCGAAGGATACATCGGAGGATATCTGTAGTTCACGTTCATGACATACTCAAGATAACCATTGGATACGGACGGAATGAAGTCAATCGTCGGGAAATTATCACCAAGCCATTCACGATTTTTCTTGAAATTTTCGTTTTGAAGTATATCCCAAAGATAGAAACGGTCCATTGACGCACGCAGGTCAGCCATATTACGCGGAGCGAGAGCGTCGGGTTTACCGTTGAGCACGATGTACTGGTAACGGGGAGCTATATCCCAATTCTTCAGACTGCAGATGATATAAGGATTAGCACCGCAGACACTTTGAACAGCTGAACGGAAATCATTGTAGAAATTTTCGATCTCCTGTACGAAAAACTTCTCAGGCTCACGGAAATACACCACTGGGCGACCGTCGGCTGTACGATAGTAAGTATCATCGTTCATATACTTTGCAAGATTGCGGGCATAGGACATGAACCGCTCCCACTGGGTCATGGTGACGGTGTGGGTCTCCCCTTCCTCATCCTCATAAGTATAAGTCTGATCAGGACGGAGCTCGATCGAAGTGCTCGAATTGTCAAAACCGTTGGCATTTGCAAAATTCTGCATGTTGATCTGGATGGCAAACTTCATGCTTCCGTCATTGTGCCATTCGAGATCCTTATTACGTCCGCTTATGATGTTAAGGAACAGACTATCCTCAGGATTGATGTTGTTGGGATAGAGCTGTGCGCTCTCACGGGTAGCAGGCGTAATGAGAAAATCGACTCCTGCGGTCTTCATCTCTCCTACGATGCGCCCGATCTGACGCGCATATTCGTTCTGATCCTCTTCATCCTTGGAAGTACCCATGAAACGATATACCCCTGCCGATGGAACCATGTTAGGTCCGATGTGGCCTGCGGCAGCGTCATATTCTTCTTCAAGACGCTCCCATTTACCTGCATCGTTGAGGTCACCGTAAGGATTGTAGAGAATACAACCTACGGGAATATTCTGAGTAGCCTTGACCTCGGTTATCTCATAGTTGAGGGGATAATCGTCAATGCTGTTCTCTTCGGTGTTACAAGAGCTGAGCCATACTGCAGGTAAGAGAGTGATACCTGCGATAAGTATTTTATTCATAGTGTATGTTCTGGTAAATTAGTGTCGGTTAAGGTTAGAGTTCTTCGTCTTCTTCCGGATCAATGATCTCAGGCATGTCAGGTGTGTCATAGACCTTCTTGCTGTTTATCTTGAACTTTACGAGTCCGAGCGCAAGACTTGCATTCGAGTTGCCGGTATAGGCTTTGGCACTCTCAACAACTTCATCGTAGGTAGCCCCCCACTGATGATGCCAGTATTCAAGTCGGGGGAAGACGGTGTGTGAACGTCCCCAAGTCTCATCAGCTGTTTCGATGTTCGGAATCTTCTTGGCGATACCAAGGCTTGTGAAGATATTGTCACCCTCACGCTCCGTGCGATAATACGGGCTGGCAGCCTGTAGCTTTTGAACGCCCTCTGCGCATGCTGCCGCATTCTTGATGTGCTCGGCATTCGGATAGATCAGACGTTCGGTCCAGTAGTTGTAGGTACTGTTAACGCCGTCGATACTTACTGAAGCATTGTAAAGGAAGAAGGGCGGGAAGTCAAGCGCACGTGTGCGACGCTCCATGTTCCACTGCTCCAGCGGGATCATGATATCGGCAAACCATCTCTGCTTATAGACCTGTTCGAGAAGACCTTCCGTACCGTTAGCTCCGTCGATCTTGGCCTGATAGAGCATACGGCGATCATGGAAACCGGCGTACGATGTACCCCACTTGATACCGTCACGCTTCATGTAATCTGCATAGTCAGTGACACCTGCACGCTCCATCGCTGCGCGGATACCCTGCTCGTAATAACCCTGTGCCGCACCGGCATTGCCCTTGAAGATAATTTCAGCTTCTGCCTGAAGGAAGCATACATCAGCGTATGTGAGCAAGGTCAGAGATGATGTCTCGTCAACATAACGATCCTGAATGAAAGAGGGATTATACTCGCCCTGATACTTCCAAAGCGGATCAGTGAAACGCGTACCGTTTACATCGGCAGGATTGTTGGCCCACTGCCATCCGGTCGGAATACTGTTAAGTTCGCAGAAAGGAACGTAGGGCGAAGTAATCTCTATCGTAAGTGAGTCGCGGCGATACTCATTGAGTCCGTCGGCCTGATGCTTCTTGTAGTCGCTACAGTATGTATCTGTCAGACGGCTATTGTTACCACATGCGTGAGGGCGGGTGATAGTGTCGGTATATACATAGACAGTCGATGTCGGAGACGGATTCTTCGCATTCGATTTCAGGAACATTGCCTCAAGACGCGGATCATTGAATGAAGCGACGTAGATATAGAGATACTCGCTGAGCGCGGGATAGCTGCTCTGGCTAAAGCTGCTCTGATTATAAATGAATCGATTATAGTACCACGAAGCACTGTTTTCAAGAGTAGTGCCATAGTTCAGATTCACATTGTCGTCATTGCTGATGAAAAGGTCTCGGCCAAGTGCGGCAAGAGCGTTCTCGCGTGCTAAATCGGAATCGAGATTCTGGACATGCATTGCTACATTCAGACGAAGCGAATTGGAAAAACGCTTCCACTTGCCAAGATCAGCAGCCCCACCGTTGCCGAACACAGGATCCATCTCAAGAGCCTCGACCGGAGCTCCGTTCTCGAATAGAGTGTAAGCCTCATCAAGATCTTTGAGGATGGCAGTGTAGATCTCCTTTTCAGAATCGTAGGCATAATAACGCTTGTTTTCCGAGCCGTCGCTGATAGCATCGCTCATAGGGATAGGTCCGTAGAGCGAACACATGTAATAGAAGCAATATGACTTCCATGTCTTGATGATGGCAAGACGCGTACCGTATGTCTCCGGATTCTGGCTGTAACGACGCTCAAGATTGATCAGGTCACGCATGATCTCGACGTAGAACTTCTTGAAATAACTGTCTCCTGTATCCTGCGAAGGATTTGTGCTGTATTGCACGATGATGGAGCGCGAGAAGTTGAACAGACGGTTGTAATTCACTTCTGAGAAGAAATCCATCGAACGTTTAACCGTGCCTGACCAAAGGTCGCCAAGCTCAACGCTATAGACTTTGTTGGGATTGGAGTTTACCTCCTCAAAGTCATCTGTACATCCGATCATCGAGAGTGCGAACGCACCTGAGAGTAAACCGGGGATTATATATGATTTAAATTTCATGGATAGGTAGCATTAGAAAGTAACTTTTATGTCAAAACCGTAGGTGGCCTGCGGGAGTGTGAATCCGCGTTCGAAACCTTGGGCATTGCCGGTGGTCGATGTTGCCTGCGGATCCATACCTTTAGGTGTCTTCTGATAGAGAATAGCCACGTTGCGTCCGACGAACGAGAGTTTTGCAGTTTTCAGGAAGGTCTTGCGCAAATAGCGGGCAGGCAGATTGTAACCTACGCTGATTTCACGTAGTTTGATGAAGGATGCATCATAGATGTAACGTGCAGCTGACTTAGTATTATCGTGACACCAATAGTCCATCGGGTTGATCCATGCGTATGACTGCTCGCCGGCATGACCGGCCTCCTGAGCGGCAAAGGAGTTTTCGACAATAGCGTTTCCAAGCTGTACACCCTTCTTGCTGTCCGCATCGGGGTAAATGTACTGGTAGTTTACACTGCTGGGATCATTGACATAATCCTTGAGCATGTAACCCGCACGTTCCCAATCCTCCTCATTGTAGGCGAGCTTGGAGAGAAGATATTCGAGACGACCGTCAAGAGTCTGAACGGTGTTACCATCGATACCACCACGATAAGCAGTGTAGCTCCACACGTGACCGCCTTTCTGGAAATCAAGTCCGAAACCGAGGTCGAAATCCCAAATGCGGAATGTGTTGGTCCAACCTCCGAACCAGTCAGGCTGGATGCCTCCGAGATATGCGTCAAAATCCTGCTCTACCGGACGACCCTTGTCCATTGACACGAGGATATTGCCATTCTCGTCACGCTTGAAGTCATTGCCATAGAACACACCGTAAGGCTTTCCTACTTCAGCGTAGAGTTTCAGGTTGTCACCTGAACCGAGTTCGAAGCGATCGATACCGTCGGCAAGTTCGAGAACCTTATTGCTGTTCTTTGACCAGTTGATCGTGCTTGTCCAAGTGAAAATCTTGGTCTTCACTGGAGTCAGACCTATGCTCAACTCGACACCTCGGTTCTGCATCTTACCTGCGTTGATGATCTCACGCTCGTAACCGCTCGCAAGAGGAGCATCAGCTTCAACGATCTGATCGCGGGTGACCTTATTATAGTAAGTAGCGTCGATCGAGATACGGTTGTCAAGGAAACGCAGCTCAGCTCCAAGCTCCCATGAACGCGTACGTTCGGGTTTGAGTCCCATGGATTTGAGGACACGGTCACCCATATAGTAAGGAATACCGTTGAAAGTGTAGTTGGTGGCATCCTTATAGTAACCTGAGATAAGACGGTCAAAGCCGGTATCATTACCAACCTGAGCGTATGAACCGCGGATCTTCAGGAAGGGGAACAGATGCGGGTCAAGCTTGAAAAGATCACTGGCTACGACACCGAGACCTGCCGACCAATAGAAGTAGCTGTTGTTGTCCTTAGGAAGCGTTGATGACCATTCATTTCGGGCGGTCAGGTCAAGATAAGCCCAGTTGTCATAGCCGAAACTACCCATACCATAAACGGCTTCCTTCTTTTTATGCTCGTATTCCTCAGTCGATGACATCAGACCTTTGTTATTGGCAAGTGATTTGACATCGGGGAACTGCAGAATGTCAACCTTCGAGCTGATCTTGGAGCCTTCGATCTCCTGATAGCTTGTACCGACATTAGCGCTGATGTTGAACTTATTGTTGAAGAAGCGTTTGTTGTAGGACAGAAGGACATCGAAATTATTGTTGGTCCACTGACGCTTCCAGCGCACATATTCACCATCGTTGTAAGCCATATCATCGGGGAAACCGATATTGGCGAAAGTCCAACCGTCGTAGAACTGCGCATCGGTGGCCGCACGGCCACGGAGAGTAAGATTGTAAGGCAGTTTGAAATTCAGGGTCACATTACCTACAAACCAATTCTTTGAATCGGCATTGCTGGTCTCGTTAAGCACCCAGTAGGGGTTAACGAAGCCCTTGAAGTTCATTGCACTACCGTCAGGCTGTTTCCAAGGGATAAGCTCGTCGGTCGAGACATCACGCGGGAGATTGGCGATCACATAGAGAGGATTACGTTTGGAAGCATTACGGAAACCACGGTTATCGACGGTCTCATAGGTATAGCGGGCATTGGCATCCACGCTGACCCACTTTGCCAGATCCGCCGTGCCTCGGAAATTGAAGTTGTTACGGTTAAGCTTATTGATGTCCGCAAGAATATCGTCACTGTGGACATTGCTGTAGGCAAGACGGAACGAACCACCTTCGAACACCTTCTCGACCTGCACGCTGTTGGTGATCATGGTCGAGTGCTTATACATATCCTTGATGGTCTCAGGATGTGGTGAATATGCCGTTGCCTGTCCATTGCGGCCTATAGTAGTGAAACCGAGCATCGGCAGACCCCATGAACGCTGGTCCTGAGCAGCCATATTCGGACTCCACGCGAAGTAAGGAAGATTAGGATCAAACTTCACACCGTTGTTTTCATTTCCATAAAAGTTGACACCCTGCCAACGCTGGAAACCTGTGTTCTGACCTGCTCCGTAGATATTCTGGTAGGTAGGATAGCTGTAGAGGTGACCGAACATCATGTTGAAGTCATAGGACACACCGAAACCTTTCTTGGCCTGTGCGGACTTGGTAGTGATGAGGATGACACCGTTTGCGGCATCCGAACCATAGAGGGCTGAAGCATTCGCTCCCTTGAGTACTTCGATATTCTCGATTTCGTCAGGGTTGATAGAGTTGACGGGATTACCGTAGTCAAGGTCACCGTCCTCACCGCTGTTGTTGAGCACCGGAACACCGTCGATCACGTAGAGGGGCTGGTTGTTACCGGTCAGAGAGTTGTTACCGCGAAGCACCACGCGGGTTGAAGCTGTCGGACCACCACCGGCTACGACCTGCATACCGGCAGCCTTACCTGCAAGCATATCCATAAGGCTCGTACCACGAGCCTCGGTCATGCTCTCCGTATCGACCGACTGACGTGCATAGGAAAGAGCACGCGCCTCACGCGATATACCCATCGCGGTCACTACAACCTCGTCCAAGGTATTATCGTCACTCTCAAGATGGATGGTGAGAGGCTTGTCATTTTTCACCTGATAATTGAAAGGTTTGCAGCCGATGTAGCGGAACTGAAGAACCTGACCGGCCTTGATGTCGATGGTGAACTTTCCATCAATATCTGTAGCCACGGCCTTTTTGGTTCCTACTACGGAAACTGTCGCCCCGGTCAAAGGCTCATCTTCGCTGTCAAGAACTACGCCTGTCGCTTTTATATTCTGGGCATAAAGCGAACCAGAGAAAAGCGTCATGAAGAGCAACCATAGCACACAGCGGCTCGTAAAGACCTTTGTTTTCAAATGGTATTGCATTGTGATAATATGATTAGTGGATAATGTATATTCTCGGTAAGAATAAAATGATGTGAACCTTTAAAACAATCTTTTTTACTTAGAAGATAATAGTACGCTTATTGATATGTGAACGTTTGAAAAATCTTTGCTGTAATATTAATGAACCTCTAAAAATCTTTTTTACCTTAGAAATTGAACGTACTATCGGAAATTCGCGGAAATTGTCTATTATATTGAATTCTATGTGAAGCCTTATTTGATAATTTTCGCAACTGCTGAGCCTTCCGCGCCCTGAACCTTCACTACATATACGCCGCTATTGAGCGATGAAATGTTGACAGAATCATTGCCTGCAGCAACCTTCACGCCGGAAAGATCGAAGACGGTGATGAGTGCACCATCGCCAGAGATAATGTCACCGTTACGGGTGAGAGATACAGACTTGATGTCGCTTGCGATAGCATCGATAGCAGACTGCTCACCTTCGCTGAGGTATGGAAGATCCTTTGTTCCGTCGAGGTAGGGAGTGATGGTCTCCACATCGAATTCGGAAGCTCCTACAGCACATGTGCTTTCAGGACGGGCGAAGCCGAGAGCGTCGGCCTTGGAGATATCATAGCCTGAGCGATATACAACTCTGTCGGTGGTATTCGGGATAGCGACTTCACGCTGGGCGAGAGTAAGCCACTTGACATCACCTGCACTCTTCAGGGGCGAATCAACACCGGGAATAGCGACACCGGGAATCATAAAACCTGACATGTCATAGAGGCCGGTTGCAACGGCATCGTTCGCTACATAGAAAGTGTTGTCGCCAAGCTGTTCGCCGGAATAACCGATAACAGACGCCTTGACACCCTCACCGTTGTTGACTATGCCAAGGAATTCCTCGACAGGAGCACCGCCGGTGACAACGATACGGCCGATATAGTTATTGTCCATCGAAACACCGAAAAGCTCACCTGTACAGAAATCCGAGGTTTCATTGCTCTCAAGTGCATAGTTATTTTCCATGATGCAGTTGTAGAAGTAACGGTTGGCATTTCCGACCTTACCGAAAGCTTCATTGTCACCTGAACGGTTCATTTCCTTATAGCCTGCCCCGTGACCGGCGTTACCGTTTGTAGAGTTACCGATAAGAGTACAGTTGACCATACGGAATTCATCCTGAGGATAATCAGCCTGAGTAGCGTCTGTCATTGCACCCCAATAAAGGATAGCACCGCCGTCGGTACGCGCGCTGTTATTGACGAATGTACAGTTCAGGAGATTGACATTCTTGGTCTTGGTAAGATAATCCTTACGTTCCATGGGGCCATCGGCATAATTGGAAATCTGGAGGGCACCACCACGTTCAGCTTCATTGTAGTAGAACGCAGAATTGGAGATTGTCACGTCAGCATAGTGACCATACTTGATGTTATCATAGATATAAACCGCACCACCGTTATTCCAGACCTTATTGCCGTCAAAGACACAGTGATCCACCTTGAGGTAACAGTCAGCGTTGAGTGACCACACCTCGATGGCAGCTCCCTGAGTATTATCGAGATACTGTTCGGGATCGTCGAAACACCATGCAGTGTTGTTAAGGAACGTAGAATTGGTGATAGTGACGCCGCCGGTGTTATTGATGCCATTGGCAGAACCACAGATCATCACAGCACCGCCATGACGGTTGATATTGTTCTCAAACGTACAGTTGTTGATGTTGACAACACAGTTGCTTTCCGTACGGACACAACCGCCACGTTCGCTTGCAGAGCCATTGGGTTTCCATGCATTCCCTTCAAGTTTATAGGTCGTTGCAAAGTCTGGATGGTTATTGCTGAACGAGCAGTTCTCGAAAGTCACTATGGCCTCATCCTTGATAAAGATAGTGCCGCCGTCAAGATTGGATATACCATCGATGAACGAAAGATTCTTGAAAGTCGTTCCACCCTCATTCTTACCACGGATGATGAAATGTCCCCACTTGCCACCGCCGCTGAAACCGTCAGTTGCCGGATCTTCACCAATGAATGTGATACCCTGCCAGTTCTTCGAACCGCGAGATGCAATGTTGAAGCCGAGCTTCTTACCAGCGTCGTGTGATACGAATTTACCACCGCAATCATTCAGATCACCGGCTCCCATGCCGACAGCAGGATTGAAATCATCAGCGATTTCATCATTCATATCGAGGAGACCAGAGACGTAGATGATATCGTTCTTCTCGATTATTGCATCAAGTGCAGTAAGAGTCTTTTTAGGTGTTGAGGCTGTAAGACCATCGTTCTGGTCACTACCTTTGGCTGAGACATAGAGATCCTTTGCCAATGCTGTTCCGGGAATGCTTCCGGCCAACAGCATACAGACAGCCATAGGGGTAAATGTTTTCATGATTTTTTCATTTTTACGTTAATGATATTACATAAGGTGCGCTCCCGATGTGCCGACAAAATTATTTTAGACAAATTAATCGGTACATTAGTTTGTAATTAATGTGTAATTAATGTGCAATTAAAATGTAAGAATATGCTGTAAAACATAAAAAGCCGATGCACTAAATAGAAAAACTGCTTTTTTACGCATACAAGTCCGATAACAAACACTTTTTCCGTCAAAAACGTGTCATTTTTACACTTATTTGATTCTTAACCGTATAGCATATTAATTAAGTGTTTTTTAATCGCGTCTGAATTTCTTCTTTAATGTCTTGGACGCTCTTCCTACAATTTTTAAGTAGTGATCGGGATCAAGCCCCGGTTCAATCGGGAGGAAGGATGTCCCAAGCGAATCAACCGGGACATCAGACGCACACTTGAAGATAGCCGTGCCTTCATCAATCTCATCGAACATTGCGACGTAAAGCATCTGTGCACCGGAGTTGATGGAATGATCGATCTGCGACTGCAGGAACTTCCCCTTCAAACGCGGAATCGACATAGTGTCCTTGCCATACATATTTTTCCATGAAAATCCGGGGAACACGAGCGGAGCATAATCAAGACCGGCGTTATGACACCAGACCGCATCATCAGCGATCAGCTCCCTGAAATTATCAAAATTATCAGGTGTATAGCGTGCCACAAACCAAGGCATCACTATGTCGCATTGCCTGATGAGATCATGAAGCGCAGGATCGGGCGTGGTATCTTCACGCAGCTCGCGCCAAAATGTAGGTACACCGATCATCACACTGTAGCCGCGACGCTTCAGTTCAGATATAATCCCGGCACAATCGTCAAGACTATATGCCCGACCATCATTGAATCCGACTCCCCAGACAGCGACAAGAGGTCGGCCATTATGATAAAGATAAGCGGGATTCCGCTTACGGTCAAAAATATGGTGATCGGTGGCAAGATTATTGAGATCACTGAGCACGACCGTCGTATCAGCTGACTTCATACCGCTCAGGTCATACATCACACAGATGGCCCGATCATATTTTTTCGCCGCTGCCACCGCTGATGACAGTACAGTGTCAAAATGATGGCGACCGCTTTTGTTTTTTATCTCTCCGACAAAACGCTGCATGAACACTCCATCGATACCATACTCCTTCATCCAGCGGAAATGCGTATCCACGGTAGAGGGATCATAGGAGCTGAACACACGTGCCTGACTGCCATCAGCCATCCTGAACTCGGTAGGATAAGTCTTCTCGTACTCCGAGACATCCGGCCACATATCCACAGTGGCCGAACCGGGCTTGAATCCATCCCTACCCTTGTAGTGATAAAATCCCCGACCGGCATCATCGCCTTCGGCATTAAACCAGCCCTGATAACCAGCCATAACAAGTCCACGATAACTGTCGTATGTTCGGGAGGTCATTTTTTTAGATGTGCAGCCTACCGAAAGTAAGCTGCACATCAATATTGATAATATGGTTTTGTTCATTCTTTATAAGTCAAGAAGCATTGCCAAGATTTGTGTACTCAGATCAGCATTTTTTCCCCACTCTCGGTTAGCGACAGATCCCATTACAAATTCAAGCTTTCCACCATCCTTGAGATCCTCGTGCTTGAACCAAGGAGCATCAAGTGGTTTGCCGTTAAGTTTAGCCGATTGGATATATTTGTTTTCATCCGAACTGTTTTCAGCAATGATCTCAAAATCCTTACCATTGTCAAGATGAATAGTCGCGTGAGTGAACATCGGCGAGCCGACTGTATAGGTAGGCAATCCGGGGGTGACAGGATAGAAACCCAGCATCGAGAAAGCGATGAAGCCTGACATTCCACCTCCGTCCTCATCACCGGGGACACCCATGAGGTCGTTGCGGAACCACTGACGGAGCAGTGTGCGGATACGTTTCTGAGACTTCCAAGGCTGACCGGAGTAATTGTAGAGATACGGGACATGGAGACTCGGCTCATTAGCCATCGAGAACTGACCTACATTACCGGTGTGATCGGGGAGCTGGGCGTAGAATTCAAATTTGCTTTTACCGAGAGATTCGTTGAACATCTCATCAAGCGAATTATTGAAAGCCATCGGACCACCCATGAGTTTGATCAGGTCAGGAATATTGTGGGGTACGTCCCAACGATAGACCCATCCGTTATTCTCGCCATAGTATTCGCGTGCGCCCATTCCACCCGGATAGCGGTAATCAAACGGAGCAATGAACTTGCCTTTTGAATCCTTGGGATGAAAGAACTTGGTTTCGGGATTAAATATATTACGGTAGTTATATGACCGTTGGCTGTAATACTCAGCCTCATCCTCTTTGCCAAGAAACTTTGCTATACGGCCAAGACACCATTCATCATAGGCAGTTCCGAGCGTAACCGCCACTGGCTGACGCTTTTCAAACGGATGCACTTCGGGTATGCTTTCACGTTCGCCTTCGGCAAGAGCAGGGATATAGCCATACTCCTTATAAAAGTCATCAAGCTTTCCGGCAGGCATTCCGGACCAAGGAGCTAATGTCTTGTTTTCAATTCCTTTACGGCAGGCTTGATATGCCAGTTCAAGATCGAAATCAGTGAGTCCCTTGGCATAGGCATCAGCAATGGTGGCCACACCATGATTCGAGTTCATGCGCCGGGTATCACCGGTAATTTCAGGAAAGGTCGGCATCCACAGACTGTCGGTCTGCTGAGCCATGCGGAGATAAGAATGAATTATGTTCAGTTCGAGTTCAGGCTCTGAGATGACGCGCAATGGATGTGCCGCACGATACGTATCCCAGATCCAGTCATCGGTATAAAACGGATGACCTTCGTCGTCATGCACCTTGCCGTCAGACGCACTGAAATACTTTCCATCTTCGCTAAGACACACCGGACGTTCATACACCCGATAAAGTGAAGTATAAAACAGGGTCTTATCATTATCCTGATCCGTCTCAACCTCTATTTTACCGAGTTTTTCGTTCCAGATAGCCTTGGCAGCCGACGCCACGGAATCAACATCGTAATTGGAGATCTCACGATGCAGATTTTTTGCAGCCTGCTCCTCACTGATGAACGAGACACCGTAACGGAGATTCAATTTGTTGGTATTGTCGTCAAAATTCAATGCAAGGCAGGCGTTATTACCTGAAGCCACGCGGCAAGGCGATGTCAAACCGTCTTTTACCATAAGCACTTCCTTAGGCGACTGCTGACTCTCCATATAGAGATAGACCTTCACATCATTATCAAGATTCTGAAAACCTTTAATGACATTGCCCTCGCTCCTGAGTTCTCCATTCTTGGAATTTACTATTATATAGGCAGGCGCATCGGGATTCATGGTCAGTTCATAGACAGCAGACTGGTGCGAAGGTGCAAAACGCACGCTTATCTCAGGCTCATCAAGATAGACTGAGTAGAAGTAGGGACGCAGATCCTCATTGTCGTAGGTATAGGCTATCACCGGAGCTAACGCATTCCTATCGCCTTGAAACGGTGAAAGGTTGAAGGCCGATTTCTCCCTATGATTAGTGACGATGATGGGAAGCCCGTTGATTTTGTCAGCCGTAAAATCGGCACGTTCCGGAACCATCCTGAGCATACTGTTCGGAAGATGGACGTTTGGAAAAGTCGGAACAAGGAGGTGACTCACATTTCCGATGTAGGGATTTACATAGTCAACCGGTGTCTTCGCATGATCATCCATTGTCATGGAACCACATCCGGACATCAATCCCACCAACCCTATCGGAAGAAGTAATTTAAAGTTCATGGTTTGACTTATTATTGGTTTATTACATTTTTTGTACAAAATAAACCTCTATAAATTAACAGTCTATTAAGCAACGGTTAATTATCGCTTAATCACACTTAATCATCTGATTTTAACTCAAAAGAGACTAAAATAATCTAACACTATACAACAAAAATCTAAAATAATTATTACTTTTGTATCGTTATTCTATCTCAGTATAATCTTAAAAACTATACCGACACCAAATGGAAAACAAGACTCGCCATTTACTAACCGTATTGATCATGCTCTGCAGCCTAAGTTCATTCGGGATGGAATACGGACTTCGATTCAAGTCCCATTCATTCCCGGCTAATGAACGTACGTCGCTGACACTCGGTACGTCTCCATATAAGCTTGATGGTGAAATTGCTTTTGGATTTGAAATGGGATTTTATGATCCGACACGCTTCGGATTGATCTGTACGGCGACTGGAAACGACGGCACAACCGTCTCATTAGTCTCATCAGCAGTAGATGGAGGATATCAGCCGGGAATCGTGATCAACAACCATCTTCACCTCATACCGGTTTCGTTTGACGCAACTCCATCGCAGCCGCAACACCCGATAATAATACTGAGACGCAGCGATAACAAAGTCATTTTCGTATATAATAAGGAACGGTTCACATTTCCGGTAGATCTATCAAAAACGACATCCGTAGATATCAACTTCGGTAAACTGCAGACTCAGGCCACTGTCGCCCCCGTGGAAATTCAGGACATAAGAATTTATCAGGAAGCCCAGAATACACATAAATGGGAGCTGCGACAGCATCAGGGCGATTCAACGGCAGATGAGCTAAAAGGTGTTATAGCCATCTCAAATTCACCACACTGGCTCATTGATGAACATATCGCATGGTCAAAGATCTACAGTCTTAAAACGGATGAAAAGATTCAGACGGCGTTCAATCCCGAAAAAGAGCTTTTCTATATAGTCAGCCCTAAACGCATCACCGAATATAATCCCATTTCTGACTCTTCGCTACACATCGAGGTGGCCAAGGATGGAAGGGCGATGAAATATTCCAACTATCTTGTCTATGATTCCATCACAGACAATCTTTTATCCTATAGTCTTGATCCGAAGCGGATAAGCTCTTTTGACTTCAATACCAAGCAGTGGATCAATGCTGTCGATACCGACATCGAGCCGCACTTTGCAAATCACGGATATGCATCGGATGGAACAAACAGCTATCTGTTCGGTGGTTATGGCTTCTACATGTACCATAACAATCTTGTCAAACTCAATATGCGGACCGGTGAAATGGAGGATATAACCTTACATCCCCTGCCCGACCCACGCACATCCTCATCACTATGTGTGGCAAACGGAAAACTATATCTCTTTGGTGGCATGGGCAACAGCGTCGGAAAGCAGGAGATTCCTTCCAAGCACTATTTCGATCTTTGGGAGTATGATCTGGATACAATGAAGGGACAGAAGGTCTGGGAAATGGATTCCGTATCCTATGATTTCCTGCCATCATCTTCAATGTATTATGTAGATAGGGATTCATGCTTCTATTTCGCTTCCACTCTGTTTGGCGGCTGCATGATGAGTATCTCGCCCTACAAGGAGGGCTACGAAATCGTGTCGAATCCAATTCATTCAAAAATGGATTTCCGCGATTGCGTTTTCAATCTCTATCGCTCGGCAGATGCTAAAGATTACTATCTTGTGATTGATAAACGTCTGAATGATTTCAGTCATGATTATGCCATATATCAGATCGCATATCCGTTCAGTGATGCATTATTGTTTGACACATACCTGTCAAGCGTGAAAAAAGAACCATCGACCGGTTATTGGTCATGGATCATCGGCGTCTTACTCGCAATAGTTGCAATCAGTTGTGGCTACTTCGTTATGTCCAGACGTAGAAATAAACAGAGTTATGCTACCCCGAAAATACCGACAGCCCCTTCTACAGAATCTCCCGTGATAAATGTGTCCGATCCTATCCTGCCCAACAATTCACCGGAGGCCATCGCTCAGCAGAAGGAAGAATCGGATACGATTCCTACGCATATACCGAGCGTCGATGCTGTAAATCCGATTGAAAAAACAAATGTGACTGTAAAAGAAGAGCCTGTAAATGAATTACAGGAAACTTCGAGAACCGCATACTTCAACAGAAGTAAGAGTGCCATATCGTTTCTCGGTACTTTCGAGGTGAAAGATATCAACGGCGTGGATATAACCCCGAAGTTCACCTCCCGCATAAGGGATCTTCTGATCATGCTTATCGTATATAGCGAGAAAGATGAAAAGGGTATCAGCTATGAGACTCTTGATGAAGCCATCTGGTTTGATAAGGATGAAAAATCCGCGAAAAATAACCGTAATGTATATATGCGTAAACTCCGTGTACTTCTTGAGGAGATCGGTAATATGGAGATCGCGTATGACAAGGGATATTACCGTATAAATGCCTGTGACGTCACTATTGATTATCATGAAATCATGACGCGTCTTCACAAGACTTCCAATCCCGACGAGCTTTCAAACCGCGACCTCGATGAGATGATCGAACTGCTGCTAAATGGGCCGTTATTACCTTCGGTGACTTACGAATGGCTGGATGATTTCAAAAGCAATTACACTGCACTGTCCATTCAGTTCCTTTCTCATATCCTTGAACGCATGTCGGACTCACGTGATAAGGAACTTGTCTATAAAATTGCGGACACAATCTCTCATCACGATCAACTGAGTGAGGAAGCTATGGCCATAAAATGTCGCATACTCACGCAGCAGCGGATGAAAGGCGTGGCTAAAAACGTCTATGATGCATTCTGCCGTGAGTATGAAAAAAGTTATGGAGAAGAATACGAAGTACCCTTCTCCAAAATCCTCCAATCAGACGCAGATGAATAATCTTTTCATCTGCGAATCGCCTTGTTTACTTTAATTTAGCCTTCAGCGTAAGTTGTTTAGCCTTATTGCGTATTATCTTTTGTGACGGTGTGCATGAGTCACTTTATCCGAACCTAAGATTCCGTCAACGATTGCGGCTGCCACGCGTGTGGCCATAATCTTCGCACCTTCACTGTTGGGGTGTACACCATCGTTATAAAGAGTATCCCAGTCATCGCCCAACTCATCTTCGAATACAGTATGGAGATTGATGACTCCGATATTTTTCTCCTCACCCACTGACTTGATGATGGCGATGATTTCATGGAGATTTTTTTCATTGATGGTCCAATCCTCACGCTTGACCCTCAGCGGCAACGTAAAATTGATAGGGATACTTATCAGTATCATTACCGATCGTAGCTCCGTATGTTATTGAGTTACCCATACAGGCAACTTTCTTTGCGGCATTAGCATCTATACTTATCCACGATAGGAGAAGAAGGACAGTGAATAAATTACACAATTTTAATTTTTGCATGTGCTTGAGTTGAATTAGAAGTTTTATGATTGATAGACTTTTGAACGCCAGTCCTATTTGATATGGATGTGGACGCGATCTCCACCCTTCATGTCTATGCATAAGGTATTGTTGTCGAGACGTTCATAAGAAGCACCAATGACTGTAGCATTATCTGATCCGGGAAATTTTATAAGACATCTCCCATCATCATTCGCTTTAACGGCAACCTCTGTGATAAGTCCGTCAGCCCACGAAGCGTCAACGACATACCCACCACGGGCACACATTCCTGTGAAACTACCGTCAGCCCATTCGGAAGGCAATGCTGGCAATAGTTCTATAGCGTCACCCTGACTCTGGATCAGCATCTCGGCCACTCCTGATGTGTAACCGAAATTACCATCGATCTGAAACGGCGGATGTGCGTCGAAAAGGTTGGCATAGACTCCACCTACCGAGGTTCCGGGACGGGTGAGGTTCAAACAGCTTTTAAGAAGTCTATAAGCCCTGTCGCCATCCCTAAGTCTTGCCCAGAAATTCAATTTCCAAGCCCTGCTCCATCCCGTACCTTCATCACCTCTGGTGTTGAGGGTAACTTTCATGGCTTCAGTAAACCTATCCTCATCTTCACTGCGACCGGGAACTACCTGAGAACCGGGATGAAGCCAAAAAAGGTGGTTGGTGTGACGATGAGTATTGACAAACTTCCCAAGATTTTCATCCCACTGGCCTTCACCTGTAAGATCCGCTCTCACTTCATCCTTCCATTCCATAAATTGACCACCCTTGCCGATCTTAGGCATCGAAAGGCGACCTTTTGCATCAGCTATTTCTTGGATCTCCTTTTCATTTTCACGTCCGAGTATCTTAGCTGATTTCTCAACCGCATCGAATATCTCGTAGATTATACCCTGCGAAGAAGTGCATCCGAGGGAGAATGCTCCATGTTCCGGCGAAAGAGATGGGTTGGCCACAAGAGTCCCGTCACGCTCGTCAGTCCAAAGATTATCCACCCAGAACAATGCAGCGTTCTTCATCGTATCGAAATACTTTCCGAGAAACTCCTTGTCATTAGTGAAACGGTAGTATTCCCATATATCATTGCACATCCACATAGCTCCTTCCGGGAACATGCTGTGAGTGCCGGTCTGTGCAGGGGCCGTGTTAGCCCACGCATTGACCTCATGGTAGGCAGTCCAGCCTCTGACAGGACCTCCGTCAGGACGGCAATGATAATGGCGGGCGGTTATTGTCCCGCGCGGTTCAAGACTTCTGACAAATTCGACCATTGGCAGATGACATTCCGAAAGATTTGTCTGCTGTGCGGGCCAATAATTCATCTGAATATTTATATTAGTATGATAATCAGCATTCCATGCATTAGCAAGACGTTCGCCCCAGACACCTTGAAGATTGGCAGGAAGAGAACCGGGACGCGAGGAGGCAATCAGCAAATATCTGCCGAACTGGTAATAAAGCATTTCGAGATAGCGGCTGAGTTCGGGAGTGATATTTCCGAAGGAATACCGGCGCAGAAGCGAGTCGGTAGGCAGAGCCATATACTCACCTGATTTTCCAAGGATTATACGATTACGGTCATATAGCTCATGATAGTCAGCCTGATGTCTGTCCCGCAATGCATCATAACTCTTGGAAATCGCGGCTGAAATACGCCCGGCCACAACATCGGAAGGATCTTTATCCGAGAAAAAATCAAACGAGTCATCGAAACACATCTTATAATTTGTCGCGGCACTCATAACTAATACGATTTCACGTGCGTTGCTGACAGTCACAGCATTTCCTTCAGTGCTGACATTCCCATCGGTACTGTGGACGGCAAGTGTCTGTGCATATTTCAGACAATCACGCCAGTTCTCATTCTCACGTTTTTTATTTCCGCTTACGGGTGTAGGCCAACCGGTAAGAGTGATACTCCCGTCACTTGCTGATATAGTGTGGTCATTATGAGGAGTATTGATTGATATACGGCGTGAGAACGGTTTGTCCGAACGCAGTCTTACCACCATCACATTATCAGGGTAACTCATGAAATATTCACGCTCGAACTTCGCACCTTTGCTCTTGTAAGTGACACGCTGTACAGCATTGTCGATATCAAGCTCACGCATATAGTCCGAGTAATCCGGATCTTTTTTATTTCGCTCGATCAGTGAGATTTCAGACAATTGCGGTTTTTCACGTTCGCGCATATCCTCATTGATCTCAAGTTTGAAATATCTGCAACCTTTCACCGGTTTTTCAAACATGAAATCAGCGGCATGACGTCGCTTCCCCTCCCAAGCATCACCGTAACGGGTATCTACAGGAAAATACCTCACCCCATCCTTTGATGCATAAAGCGTCCACGACTTAGGATCACGCACGGGATGATCATTGCCTGAAATGAGCGTGTAGCCCAACGCTTCAGGGACATAATCATAGTGCCATTTTATCTCTACAGGGAAACTTTTTCCATCAAAATCATTAGCATACCATTTTGTCTGAATACTGTTGTCGAAAAGATTACTTATATCCTGATCACTATTCTTCGAATCGTTATAATTCGTGGTGACCGCAGCCACAGTCAGTGCCGGATAACCGGGATCCTCCATTATGATATTGCTAAGAGTCTGGAAAGAGCCGAAATGATCCTTCGTGCCAAGCATACGGTTGACATACATGGATTGATTCCAAGAATCATCATAGAAGCCTGAGTTATCATAATCCCGTGCATCCTGCCATTTACCGGTAGTCTCATAGGCGGAATTATCGAAACTGTTGACCCTGTCCTGCAAATCACGTCTGAAGTCCTGAAGAGCAGCATGTATGTCGTCGGCTGAATGGAGATGACCGCCGTTATAAGCCGCATCCTCACCCGGACCTCCTGACCAGAGAGTTTTTTCATTAGTCTGAATCACGTCACGGAATACTCCACCGAACACCATCGCACCCATGTATCCGTTACCTATCGGCAACGCTTCCTCCTCCCATATAGAGGCCGGACGATCATAAACTGCTTTCATAGGAGCCTGTATGGATTGTGCGAACAGGGTCGTACAAGGCAACATAAGAAGCCCTATTAATGCACTGAATTTTACTTTCATAAATCTACTGTATTAAAAATTTAAAGTAAGAATTAATGAAAAGGACCGTCATTCTTTTGAAAAGACGGTCCTTTCTCTTGCTATATGAAAACCGTAAACACTATCTGAGTGACTGTTTGATCATGTTTACCAATACGCGTCCCGCTATCGGGTCGGTCTCCGCCTTATCGGTAGTCATGGTAGAGATCAGAGCTTTGCCATTTCCATCAGATACTTCCATCATGGTCAGGCCACGCATCGATTCGATTTTTTTGATACGATCCTCAGGCTTACCTCCGTCGATATAGGCATGGATCTTCATCTGTGAGGCAAGTTCCTTGACGTTTTCATCACGGACGGCCTTCAGCGTGGCATTGCATGCCAGAGGTATCTCACGCTTGTTATTGTTGAAATACCGCAGATCAAGCGGATCGAGCATATCAAACACAGGATCATCGCTACGTTCCATAACCACGATATCGCCTTCAGTCGGAATAATCACATCGGAGATGTATTCAGGATATACGCTTCCAGCATAATTCTTGGCATCAAGCATAAGGAGGTTTCCGCCCTGCTTCTGGTAGTCGCGTATAAGCTTGGCATCATCCTCACTGATATTTTCAATCCCTCCTATTATACAAAGATCTGCCTTCTGCTTCTTATCGAGCATTTCAGTAATAGAGGAGATTCTGTCATAATTGAGTCCGACGGTTCTCAATGACGATGCAGTCTTGTCATCACCGACAAACAGGATCTTATTGCCTGCCGCGTCAACCGTAGCCCAAGACTTGGGTGCAAATGTCAGATCATATTCATTAGCTGAAATTTCCTTCCCATTTTCTTTAAGTGACAATACGAGTTTACCGTAAGTCTTACCTTCCGGCATAGTTTCAGGAAGGGTAATGACAGGTTCGATGTACTGTCGGCCATAATATGGAACTGCCGGGAAGCTTTCATGTCCGGTTGCAAGGACACCGGCATTGTCATCGATAAGAGTCCATGTAAGCTCCATATCGCCGAGGTCACGACCGTCATTGCTATCATTTACCACATAGATTCTTGTAGGTATCTTCTGTCCGGCGTAGAAATTACGTCCCCATAGTTCAGCACTGACAAGCACGGGTTGCATGGCTCGCTGCATGGCGTAATATGTCGGCCACGGTGCCATCTTATTTTCATCATAGCACTGTCTGAACCATGTCATGTAGGCAAAGTGCATGATACCGGATGCTTTATCGTTTGATCTGCGCAGAGCCTCAGCGAGCTCGCCTGTTATAAATGACTGGACTTTGAGGAAGTTCTTCGGATCAGCAAAGTCATACGCCTCATAACCGATAAGCGAATAGGGATTCTGGTGAATCAGTTGGTAGCTGCGTGTCGGGTGACCGGTCTCGGCATTCGGGTAGCCTGTGCTCATTTCCTGACTGATAAGAGGTCGGCCCGGAGTAAGGAACTGATTCTGAAATTCTCCATTGAAGAAACGGAACACTGAAAAATCATACCAGTTATAGTAAGCATGGTTATCATCGATATCACCGTCATCGACTGTGGCCATGAACTCCTCGCCGAAGCGATTGACACCATTACGGTGCATATAATTTGAATCAAACGATATCGGACGTGTGGGATCAACCTTACGCATATCCTTTACGACATCGGAGATGATACAGAATTTCTGCTTCGCACGTTCGGTATCAGCATCAAGGTCATAGAACTTCATCTCATTATTGATGGTCCAGAAAATGATTGATGGATGATTACGGAATTTCTTCATCACTTGAAACCATTCTCTGCTCCATAGGTCAAGGGTAGCCTGTGAAGGAATCGGCGTAGAATGTATCATAAGCCACGACCAAGTCCCCTCGAAACTTACGGCAATACCGTTGCGGTCGGCAGCAGACATCCATAGCTCATTCCACGGAGTGGTGTGGGTACGTGTAGAGTTTACATTTCCCTCACGCATAAATGACATGAACGTATCAGCCAGAGCTTCATTGTCCATTCCAAGCGAGAACGGGATGTGATTCCCGCCACGAAGCCAGAACTTACGGCCGTTGAGATAAAAGAAACCATTCTTTGCCTCAAATGTACGGAATCCGGAAGTCACGGCATACTCGTCCGTCAGATTCTTCCCCTCTATGATGCTGAATTTAAAATCATATAGATTTGGTGTTTCCGGCTCCCAGAGTTTTGGCGCGATCCCTAAAACAGATGCTTTATAAGTCTCGCGGCTGTTACCGGCAAGATCAATCTTCTTCAGCAGGATACCGGAATAGAGAGTCTCACCGGTGGATTTATCCGTGATATCTACTTTAATGTCAAAGCGACGTTTCTTCTTAACAGTGTTATCTACGGTGATTTCAAACTCAGCTCCGTTCATCGATGGCTTTATATATACATCTTCGACAAGAAGCGGATCAGTCACCATAAGTTTCACAGGTTGCCATATACCGGCAGGATTATCGCCGAAGAAGCCGTGAGGGATATCGGCTATCACCTCAGCATTTGCCTGCGCATCATCTTTATTATCCTCCACATCCTTACGGACAGATGAATAAAAATTCTCCATCGCATCGCTTGTCTGCGGCCCTGCGCCCTTTATGTCACGCACTACATTTATGGCAATCAAGTTTTTACCGGGATGAAGATACGGCGTAGCATCTACATCAAAGTTTCCGAACATACCTATATGGGAAGCCGCCTTATGTCCGTTGATATAGATTTCAGCGACTTTCGAAACGGCATCGAACTGTAATGTCAATTTCTTCCCCTTTATATCATCAGGCAATTCAAGCCATTGACGATACCATGCACCCTTAGTCTTGCGGTGATCGAATGTATAGTTCTCACAACGGTCTGTCTCCATCTGATAATATGTATCCGATACACCTTTAGGCTGTGCGCCACGTGGCGAAGGCATAGTTTCACCGTGAAGCCATATACGGATCGGCGACCAGAAATCAGGCACATTCATCACATGCCAGTCTTCGTCACTAACACTGGCATCGGTAGCCTTATCAACATCATCAAGCTGATATGTCGGCATGAACAACCAGTCTCCGTCAAGTGAGAAATCCGTACGCACGCCATCGAGTTTCACAAGTCTTTTGGGAGAATATGCCGCTCTCTGATTGGAACGCTTTGACTCCTTCTCGGCAGCCGTCATTCCTAAGAACATTTCACGATTCGGAACTTTATCAAGAGCATTCTCAGCAAGAGGTGTAATGCTCAGGTCATCGAATTCGGTCTCGATCCATCCGCCACCGAGAGCCACCTCACCGGTCTGAGCGAGCTGCCAGCCATTCTTATCCTCAATGTCAATGTAAGGATATTTGCTGTCATTGATGAATACTCTCATTCGCTTACCGCAGACCTCAATCTTCACGTCTATCCATTTTCCCGGTTCCGGATGAAAACCCAGCGGTCTGACCCCCATGAGTTCATCAGCACCCATATAACCGGTACGCATGAGATATACATCATCCTGCAGACCACCTTTGATACCGAGCACATATCGGTCAAAACGATTCTTTGTCCTGAAACCGGCCCAGATCTGTACCTGCTCTGCATCTTTCGGAGCGCGAGCCTTAAACTTTACCGTATAGTTTTTCCAATCAGGTTGTCCGAAAAGTGCATATTTACCCTTTGTCGAAAGGACTCCGTTTGAAACATGGCTATATCCTCGGCCGACAGTCTGTAATGTCTGATTGCCATCCGAAAAATCATTTTGCAATGTCTGTCCGAAAAGGTTCAGTACAGATGACAATGAAGTTACTACTAATAATGTTCTACTTATTTTCATGATAACAATTGAATTTGTTGCAAATATAGAGTAACGCTAAAAATTGAGACTTAATTTCCAATTAATACGTGTATTATATGCTGTAAAACATATTTTAATCCCTTATAACGATCCAATAAGTTCAAAATTTCCTTCAAGTCTGATATCTTCCGAAGATGATCCGATCATAATTTTAAAGTCGCCCGGCTCAACAACGAAATGTCCATCCTTATTCCATAATCCCAGATCCTGTGGAGTAAGCACGAAAGAAACTTCCTTTGATTCTCCCGGTTCAAGAGTCAGTCGTTCAAATCCACGCAATACTTTAACGTAAGTGGTGACAGAGCTGACCATATCGCGTAGATACAATTGGACAACCTCATCACCTCGCCGATCACCGGTATTGGTCACCTTACATGTAACAATGACATTGCCATTAATTCCTGATGCAGTCCGCACTATACTAAGATCGGAATATTCAAATGTCGTATAGCTCAAGCCATAGCCGAACGGATAGAGCGAATGTGCCACTCTGACAAACCCATCTGAATCAGCACCCGGCTTAAACGGGAAAGCGAGAGGTATCTGTCCAACCGATTTAGGGAATGTCACTGGCAACTTACCTCCGGGATTATATTCACCGAACAGGACCTGCGCTATGGCATCACCCATAAACTCACCGGGAAACCATGCATGGACTATACCCGGAATATACTTGTCTGCCCAATTTATCGATGCGGCCCTTCCATCCACCATAACTAATATCACAGGCTTACCCGTATCATAAACCGATTTCAACAGAGTCTCCTGTCGTCCGCACAAGTCCAACGAAGTACGTGAATATTCCTCACGTACAGTCTTTTCATTTCCACCAAGCACCATAATGACCACATCGCTATTCCGTGCCAGATCAACGGCTTCGTCAATATCCTTCTGCTCGACACTGTCAAGCGGTACGTCATACAACTCACTTTCCGGGAAATATCGATCAAGTATGTCACAACCCTTTGCATATCTGACATCTGCTTCGGGAAGATAATCCTTAATTCCTTCATAAACGCTTTTAATCGGAGCATTAGCCGGTCCATATCTACAGATAAGATTGGTCGTCTCATCGGCATTCGGTCCGATTACCGCAATCCGCTTCAGATTCTTAGACAATGGCAGTGCATCTGCCTCATTCTTTAAAAGCACTATGGATTCAAGGGCGGCTCTAAGGGAAACGGCTCTGTTGCCAACCGAATGGACACTTTCAGCAACCCTTGACACATCCCCTTTATAGGGATTATCAAACAATCCAAGTTCAAATTTCACGCGAAGCACGTCCCGGACTCTGTCATTGATAGTTTTCTCAGACACGAGTCCTTGCCTGATAGCCTCTCTCAGCGGTTTGATAAACTGTTCGGGATGAGAAAAGTTTGTTCTGACATTAAGACCTGCATTAATAACCTGTGCCGCAGCGTCAACAGCATTCTCAGCTACTCCATGCTTACTATAAAGATATTCCACAGCTTCACTGTCGGATACCACATATCCGTTGAATCCCCATTCCTGTCTCAAGATTTCTGTCAGGAATTTATGGCTACCTGTGATCGGTTCACCGTCATAATCATTATAGGAACTCATTATACCTTTGACATGCGCCTCCTGAACAGCCTTACGGAATGGTTCAAGGAAAAGTGTACGCATTTCCTTCGGTGCGACATGGGGATCCGTCCTCGTTTGTCCGTCACGACCACCCACCGGCACACTATACACAGCAAAATGTTTCGGAGTCGATGCAAGACCATGCACCTGAAGGCCCTCTATCATTTGCTTGCCGAGTTCTCCAACGAGATAAGGATCTTCACCGTAACACTCCACTACGCGCCCCCAGCGCGGATCACGTGAAATGTCGAGGAGGGGCGCATAAATATTGGTATAGCCAAGTGCATTCGCCTCTTCAGCTGTTACACGCGCAATCTCACGTATAAGATCCTTATCCCAAGTGGCTCCTTGACCACATTGAGCAGGAAACATAGTTGCTCTGTCATGATTAAGTCCGCGGATACCTTCATTAGTGAAATCAACCGGTATTCCAAGACGTGTATTCTCTACAAACCAGCGTTGGATTGTCTGACGGTTACCTACACTTTTATCATAGGGAAATGACAACGCCACACCGAAAGATCCAAGACCGTTGGCCTGCTCATCAATATTTGCAATACCGTCCTTCCATATTTCATTTTTCCAATCATCCGTCGGTAGCGAATCTTTCAACACCCTACCCGATCCGTAAAGAGTGGCGAGCTGGCAGGTCTTTTCATCCATCGTCATTTGCTTCAAAAGATCCTCAACACGTTTATTTATCGGCATATTAGGATTCTCATATATATCCATGACTCCATTCTTGTTGAAGTCAATCCAACCTTTATGGTATATAGCCATCGGCTTGGCCGTACATGAAATTCCAATGAATGAAATACAATTCAACAGGATCAAAAAGATTGCTCTATTACTCATGGTAGTTTTTTCACAAATTTATCCTGTATCTATAATAATTGCGATAAAAATACAATTAATGACTGCTTAAATATCAATTAATCCATTACGTATAATCATAACATGGTATGTATCAATCCTTTGCAGCATAAAAGTTTTTTCTTCCCCTTAGAATGTAATTAACCGTAAAATAATATGTATCTCTTTAATTTTGCGAAAAATCATCATATTATCGTTAAATAATACCAAAATGAAAAAATTAACGTGTTCGCTGTCCATTATCGCCATGTTATGTTCAAGTTGCCACACACACCGCGAAGTAGCTCTTGGACCTAATCCTTTCGTAACCCACATTTTTACCGCTGACCCTTCCGGTCATGTGTGGGATGATGGCCGACTTTACGTCTATGCTTCACATGACATTGATCCACCACAGGGATGTGATCGTATGGACAAATACCATGTATTCTCAACAGACAATCTTCAGGATTGGACCGATCATGGCGAAATCCTGTCATCAGCCGATGTTGAATGGGGTCGTCCGGAAGGTGGTTTCATGTGGGCTCCCGACTGTGCCTTCAAGAACGGCAAATATTACTTCTACTTTCCCCATCCGAGCGAGACCCGCTGGAATGATACGTGGAAAATCGGAGTGGCGGTCAGCGACAAGCCGGCAGCTGATTTCAAAGTCTGGGGTTATATAAAGGATCTCGGTGATGAATTCGGCATGATTGACCCGTGTGTATTCATTGATGATGACGGCAAAGCATATCTCTACTTTGGAGGCGCAGGAAAGTGTCGGGCTGTCCCGCTGAAAGATAATATGGTTGAGATTGCGGATTCCGTCCGCGAAATGCAGGGCCTTGAAGATTTTCATGAGGGAACTTGGGTACACAAGTATAACGATACATATTATCTGTCATATTCCGACAATCACGTAGATAAAGCAAATCGTGGAGCAAACCGTCTGCATTATGCCACAAGCAAGAATCCTCTCGGACCTTGGGAGTATCGCGGTGTCTATCTCGAACCCACCGGCTGTGACACAAGCCACGGATCTATTGTAAAATACAAGGGTCAGTGGTATGCTCTCTATCACAACCAAGCTCTTTCAGGCATGGGAAATCTCCGCTCTATATGTATTGACAAGTTAGAGTATAACCCCGACGGCACCATCAAGACCGTTAGACAGCACTTATGGTAAATCATCGAGACCATATTCACACTAAGTGCAGAAATACACGATAACTTAGCTAAGGTTAATTTTACCCTACAACACTTCTTAACAGAAAAAGATATTACGATTTTCAAATTAATATTACTAAATGTAGTATCTTTGTTATTAATCAATGTTCATACATAATTATGACTTTTTAACCAACGAGCATAATGTATATCAATGATAATAGAATAGTCATCACGCTTGATGCCGGGGGCACTAATCTCGTCTTCGGCGCAATGCGCGGATGCGAATATATAACAGATCCCATAACATATCCGTCCAACGCCCACGACCTTGACCTGTGTCTTGACACTATGGTCCGTGGATTCCGTGAGGTGATTGACTCACTTGATGAAACACCGGCAGCAATCAGTTTCGCCTTCCCCGGTCCTGCCGATTATCCAAACGGGATCATCGGCGGCTATCTCCCGAATTTCCCATCATTCCGCGACGGTGTCGCTCTCGGACCGTTCCTTGAGAAAGAATTCGGCATCCCGGTCTTCATCAACAATGACGGAGACCTCTTCGCCTACGGTGAGGCCCTTTGCGGAGCGTTACCGGAGATCAACCGACGTCTTGCAAATGCAGGAAGCAATAAGCGTTACCGGAATCTCTTAGGCTACACATTCGGCACCGGTTTTGGCGTAGGACTCGTGGTCAACGGTCAGCTAAACCGTGGTGACAACTCGTGTGTGGAAACATTCTGCTTACCTCATAAGACCAAGAGTGGAATCATTGCAGAAGAAGGTGTGGCCGTACGTGCCATCAAGCGTGTCTATGCGGAAGCATCCGGTGACTTCGGTCATAATTTCGAACCTAAAGAGATATGTGAAATTGCAGATGGCAAACGCGAAGGAAATGCAGAGGCTGCCCGTAAAGCCTTTGCTGAATTCGGAGAGATCGCCGGTGATTCCATGGCCATAGCCGCTCAGCTAATTGACGGTATAATCGTGATCGGCGGAGGTATTACAGCGGCACGCCATTGGATACTTCCCTCACTTTTGCTCGAACTCCGTGGTAAGTTCTCAACACTCGGAGGAGATACCGTAAACCGTCTGCAGATGGAAGTCTTCAATCTGGATGACTCAACTGATTTCGAGAAGTTTGCTAAAGGCAATCCTAAGACGATCAGCATACAGGGAACAAATGTGACCGTCGAATATGACGACATGAAACGTATCGGTGTCACATTCTCTAAACTTGGTGCATCCAAAGCAATCTCTGCGGGTGCATACGCATTCGCTCTTTCTAAAATTGATGAAAAAAAATGACTATTGATAAAGCCCCCATCAGCTTCATACCCTATCTAAAAAGCGTGATATGGGGAGGAAACAAGATCTGTTCTTATAAAGGAATTGAGCAGACAGAACCAAACATTGGTGAGAGCTGGGAAATCTCTGCTGTCCCCGGTCACGAATCCGTCGTAGCCGACGGCACTTATAAGGGATTGAGCATAACCGAACTCATTGACCGCTTCGGTGCTGAGCTGTTAGGAGAAGATGTCATGAAACGTTATGACGGAAAATTTCCTCTGCTCATAAAACTGATTGATGCCAATGACGATCTTTCGGTTCAGGTGCATCCTGACGACACACTCGCTATGGAACGTCACGGAAGTCTCGGCAAAACTGAAATGTGGTACATCATACAGACGGATGACAATGCCAAGATTTATGCCGGACTTAATACAGCTATGACTCCTGACAACTATGCCGAGCGAGTAGCCAGCGGGACATTTGCCGAAACTCTTACCGTCCATGATTCCGCTCCCGGAGACGTATTCTTCCTGCCGGCGGGACGTGTGCATGCCATAGGTGCAGGCAATCTGCTTGCCGAGATTCAGGAATCTAGCGACATCACATACCGTATCTACGACTACGACAGACGTGATGCTAGCGGAAATACCCGCGAACTCCACACCGAGCTTGCAATGGACGCCATTGACTATGCAATCCACGACAGGTACAAAAATGACCCTGTCGCATCAGAAGTAACCAACGCTGAAATAATAAAATGTGATCATTTCACCACCAACAGGATTCTACTTGATGGAGAAATTGAATTAGATCTGGACTCCGATTCATTCACAGTCCTCATGTGTCTTGACGGAGAGATCACCCTCACCTATCCTACCGGAGAATCCGTAATCAAAGCCGGCACGACTGTCCTGCTTCCCGCCGCCATGACCAATATAAAGCTTAACGGTCACGGAACAGCATTGATCACACATTCATAACATAAGGCTTCTATAAATCCAAGCCCGGATAATTGTCGTTTTATTGACAGTTATCCGGGCTAATTTATAGCATATTAATACCTGATTACCAACACCTGCAAAAGTGATTAACAAGAGTAGCTTTTCAATACTCTTGCCACCCTTATCCACGAGCCTACGCAGAGGTACATCATTCCCTTTTGCTCTCCCCGCGTGTAATCACCTCATAAATGCGGCGCGCTATCAGCTCTGCACCCCGGTCGGTGGGATGGATGTTATCAGAATAGCAGATTGACTCCTCGCCGTCATAAACGTCGTGGAGATCAATAGTAGGCAGCCGATTATTTCTGGCGGCTTCACGTACAATCGGAGTAATTTCTTCGAGAATAACACGTTCGTTAATGCCCCAGATTTTCTCCGGATCATCAACACGGGCTTTCGCCGGCAAGCATAAATATATCTTAGGCAACGATGGGAGATATTTGAACATATCGATGAGTTCCTGATAGTCAGTGGCAAATTCCTCGCCATATTGCCAATTAAATCCCTTACTGTCATTACCTCCGAGCTTGAGTATCACTATATCCGGATTAAAATCAACGGCAGCACGACACTCGCCGAAAAGTCCATACCAATATGGCCGACCCGAATCCGTACCTTTACGAAGAGCGGTAGCTCCGCTCACCCCGAAATTCCGCACCTCATAATCATCCCCCAACAGACGCTGCAATACTGCCGGATATGCCTTGGTAGCCATATCGGATGTTCCGAGACCAGCAGTTATACTGTTTCCGAGACATGCCACCTTTACAGGATGTCGCTCGTCGGTTTGCCCTGCGACTGTGGATTTGACGAACGGTATCACCGCTGCGGGATTGACCAGACCATGAGGATGATGACCTGCTCCGGGGCGCACTATGGACTTGACGGGGGCATTGTAGCGACGATATACCTCGACAATATGACGGCCGTTATTTTCATACGGCACAATGGTGTCTGTGTCACCGCTGAGCAGCAGCACAGGAATCCGGTTGATTGCAGGGATATGGAGATTATTAAGCGCGTTTTCAAGAAACTCTCCCCTCATGGGAGGATTCTCATGAATGTGCCATTTATCAATGACATCCGACCACCATTTTTTGTTGCGCTGAAGTTCGAATATGTCCACCAACGGATTGTCAAGAATCAGACATGCCACGGTTTCCGGATAGAGTTGTGCCCGACGCAGCGAATAGTAGCCGCCACGGCTTAGTCCATACATCACGGCTTTAGGCATCAGATCATACCGGCGAGTTACCGCCTCGTAGAATTTCTGACCCGATTCAATAGACTCAGGACGTCCCCACTCATAGGTGTTATCATAATATGCAATATGAAATCCATTCTTGAGCAACTCCTCGTCAATGCCGGGGAACGCACCGAAGAAAGCCGGACGCCATACCCATGGATTTCCTTCAAGCGGGGTATCAGGAATAATGACGATGCCTTCACGTCCTTCGATTGTAAACGAGTGCATCTCACATCCGTTCCACTCTCCCTTTTTGATTTTAAGTTCGGACGTCGCACCAAGAAGTGTCATGACAATCAACGAAAAAATTGTCAGAACCAATAACCGCAATTTCATAAATGAGCCATTAAAATGTTACGTATAAATCCTGAGCTCCTCACATCAGTCTGATCNCATCCATAAACAATGGAGGAATCCATAGCAAGACCGATGAGCGACCCTCNTTTTTCAATATTATAATTTTTACATGCAAATATACGATATTATCTCAATTTTTCACATATTTCAATAAAATCTTGATAAGTATTATAATTTTCTTTAAATTTGTAAACTTACTTCATCATCAATTATCTCCATACCTTAATAAACCGGAACTCTCTTCCAATGGTAGATTCCACTAATCATTTATAAACCATTTTCAATATGAATACATTGAGACGTCTGGCACTCCTCTCGCTCTCAGCCACGATGCTTGCAACCGTTCATGCAAATCCCCTAAAACTTTGGTATGACTCACCAGCGACAGAATGGGTGGAGGCTTTACCGCTCGGTAATTCACATATCGGTATGATGGTCTATGGNATCCCTGCATACGAAGAGTTNCAACTCAACGAAGAGACTCTTTGGGGCGGATCACCTCATANCAACCATTCAACTGAGGCTCTCAAGCACCTTTCAGAAGTGCGTGACCTCATATTCTCAGGACAGAATGATAAGGCACAAACCATCATGGAAACTACGTTNGTAACAGGCGCACATGGCATGCCCTACCAGACCATCGGTTCGCTACGATTGCGTTTTCCCGGGCATGAAAACGTCAGTGAGTATCGTCNTGAACTTGATCTCGACAGTGCATTGACNACAGTCTCCTACAACATTGGTGATATCACTTTCCAACGCGAGGCATTCACATCATTTGCCACTAACGCTGCACTCGTGCATCTNACAGCCTCGAANCCCGGATCGATTACGTTTTCTGCCTCCTTCACCTCGCCAATGCAGAAATATGATGTAAGGCGCGATGGACAGACTCTCGTCATCACCACCTATGGTTCTANCCACGAAGGTATTCCCGGTTCAATAGTGGATGAGACGAGATTGGAGATTGTCTCAGAAGGAGGAAAACTNACAGCCGCAGGTGACTCACTCNCTCTGACAGGTGCAGACACAGCTACGCTCTACATCGCATCAGCCACAAATTTCGTAAATTACCACGATACATCCGCATCGGCAACCCGTCGCGTCAAAGCATTGCTTTCGGCAGCAAAAANGCAACCCTACGATGCAGCACGCCGTTCCCACATTGACCGTTTCCGCTCTCAATTTGCCCGCACNTCNCTTTCACTCGGTACTTCGGCTGACTCTATCCGTGCTTTACCNACCGACAAGCGTATCACTAAGTTTGCCGATAATCACGATCCGGAACTTACCGCNCTCCTCTTTCAGTTCGGACGCTATCTATTGATATCGTCATCGCAACCCGGGGGACAGGCCGCCAATCTACANGGTATATGGAACAATCTTCCGAATGCACCTTGGGATGGGAAATATACCCTCAACATCAACGCCGAAATGAATTACTGGCCTGCCGAAGTGACAAATCTATCCGAGTGTCACGAACCACTGTTCAGCCTCGTATCCGACCTTTCGGAAAATGCCCGTATCACAGCTCGTGAGATGTATGGCTGTCAAGGATGGGTGGCCCACCACAATACCGATATATGGCGNTCTTCTGGCATCATGGATTCAGCCCATGACGGAGGATGGCCAAATGGTGGTGCTTGGCTCACCTCTCATCTTTGGGAACACTATCTTCACACCGGTGATCTTTCATTTCTTACCAAGGTTTACCCCGTACTCAAAGGCGCATCAGATTTCTTCCTGTCCTATCTCGTCGAGGAGCCCGAACACGGTTGGCTTGTCACAGCTCCATCCGTGTCACCGGAACACGGCCCCTCCAACCATCCGGGTGCATGGATCATCGCCGGCTGCACAATGGATAATCAGATAGTTCATCAGCTATTCAACAACACCCTTAGTGCCGCACGTCTGCTCGGTGAACGTGAAAGTTATATCGATTCACTCACCGCTGCCATTGATCGNATTCCTCCCATGCATGTGGGACGATATAATCAGCTTCAGGAATGGTTGGGTGACTATGACCTACCCAACGATACTCACCGACATATATCGCACGCTTTCGGCCTCTATCCGGCAGCACAGATTTCACCATACACATCTCCGGCTCTTTTCGAAGCGGTCCGCAACACCATGATTCATCGTGGTGACGAAGCTACGGGATGGTCGATCGGGTGGAAAATCAATCTTTGGGCTCGCCTTCAGGACGGCAATCACGCCTACACAATTATCAACAACATGCTTCGCGAACGCATCTACCCGAATCTCTTCGACGCGCATCCCCCCTTCCAGATCGACGGTAATTTCGGCTACACAGCCGGGGTGGCTGAGATGCTTATGCAGAGCCACGACCGCGCGCTACATCTCCTTCCTGCGCTTCCAGATGAATGGAGCGAGGGTGAGGTCAGAGGTCTTGTTAGCCGCGGTGGTTTCGAAGTAGCCATGACATGGGATGGCGGACAGCTCAACACCGCTACAATCACCTCACGCCTCGGCGGCAATCTGCGACTGCGTTCATACATACCCCTCAAAGGTGAAGGTCTCATACCGGCTCAGGGTGAGAATTCCAACCCTCTCTTTTTCGTTCCAGAAGTCAAGGAGGCCATTATCTCACCTGAAATAACAGTACGCCACCCAATTATTCGTAAGGTGTATGAATATGATCTCAATACACACCCCGGAACTATCTACACTGTCACACGCTAACTACCCTCATCCTCCAAGATACCATCGGATAATTCTATTGANCCATCAATCAGTTGCTGATTGATGGATCAATAGAAGATTTCAGTACTTTTGCCGGGACACCACCTGAAATTCAGCCGTAGTCATTTCAGATATTCCTTATAGAANGCGGCNATCTCATCAAAAGGAATTATGTCTATCTGATCGTATAGATCGCAGTGGCTTGCACCCTTGATGGTAAGCAGCTGCTTATTATCGCCTTTAAGTTTGGCGAANGTATCTTTTCCGAAATAATATGAGTGAGCCTTGTCACCGTGCACGATGAGAACTGCATTATCCAACTCATCCGCATACTCGAAGAATTTAAAGTTGACAAAGGGCAAAGTCGAAGTGATGTTCCAGCCGTCGGTCGAATTTCCGGATCTCGGATGGAAACCNCGTGATGTCTTGTAATAAGCGTGNTAATCCTTCAAGAACTGAGGAGCATCAGCAGGTAGCGGATCAACTACTCCGCCGGCACGGCTGTAACTACTGTTGCGGTAATCTTCAGTACGCTGTTGAGCCATAGCTTTACGGTTGGCATTACGTTTCTCCTTTGAATCATCGGCATCGAAATATCCGTTGGCACTCACGCGGGTCATATCATACATGGTGGATGCTACCGTNGCCTTGATACGCGGATCATTGATCGCGGATTGTATGGCTATGCCACCCCAGCCGCAGATACCCAGTATGCCTATACGCTCGGCATCAACCTCCGGCTGCACTGACAGAAAATCAACCGCTGCTGAAAAGTCCTCGGTATTGATGTCGGGAGAAGCCACGCGACGGGGCATACCACCGCTTTCACCGGTAAATGAGGGATCGAACGCAATTGTAAGATAGCCACGCTCGGCAAGTTGCTGCGCATAGAGACCGCTCGACTGTTCCTTTACNGCCCCGAACGGACCGCTCACAGCTATGGCCGGAAGTTTTCCTGTCACACCTTTAGGNACATACATATCNGCGGCAAGNGTTATGCCATAGCGGTTCACAAATGTGACCTTACGATGATCTACTTTATCACTTTTCGGGAACACCTTGTCCCATTCCTGTGTCAGCGTCAGATGCTCTACCGGCGCAAGTGACAGATTCGTGTTCGGATTATTCATAATTTGAGAATTTGACATCAATGATACCGCAAGCAGTATCACCGAACTAATCATTACTTTTTTCATTATTGTGGTTTAGAACTACAACTGATTAACTGACTGCAAAATTANCTTTATTCAATGTAAAATACAGACCTTAATTATGGTTATATAAACCTTAATTGCTGATATGATAAGGATCGCTAACCGAATAGAATTCAAAAACCGCTGTTTTAACTGACAAGTGTAAAATCAGCAATTTATTTGGATCACCCAATTGAAACTCGGATGACTCATATAGACACAGCCCAACCATATTTTCATCTATATCTAAACNATTTGAACTAAACTTCCTTCTATTTTCTAAATATTCTTGCAAACAAAATCACCGGTTGAATACGTTTTTAAGATTAAGATGGTTTTAATAACCGATTTTCAATAACGACAATTCAGCTAATCAATGGCAGCCATAGGCTTCTCATATAGAAAATATATTGCGGTCATCGCATTGCAGATCGTACTCGTGATGACGGTGCTTGATGTCACGCTCGTCAACGTCGCATTACCCGTCCTCGCGGATAAATTCAACATCAGCAGCTCACTATCCGTATGGATAATAACCATATATCAGCTGGTTATTACAATGCTGCTTCTGCCTGTAAGCTCTATTGGAGATCTNCACAGCTACAAACGGACATTCCTCATTGGAGTGATCATCTTCACTCTCTCATCGGGAATGTGTGCCCTGTCACAGAACTTCACCATGCTCGTCATCGCGCGAGGCATACAGGGCATCGGTGCAGCGTGTGTCATGGGCGTCAATGTGGCTTTAGTACGACTGATTTACCCGCGTGAGATTCTCGGCCGNGGNATGGCTCTGAATGCAATGTGTATCGCTATCGCCACTGCAGCCGGCCCGACCATAGCCGGAGGGATATTATCGATCGCGTCGTGGCATTGGCTGTTTATCATTAATGTCCCTCTCGGCATAATAGCATTCTGTATCGGCTTCCGGCTTCTGCCAGATAATCCTGAGAGCGGACATAAAGCACGGTTTGACTGGATAAGTGCCATCGAGAATATGATTGTATTCGGGCTTATTTTCTATGCCTTAGGAAATTTTGCACGAAAAGGTGATCTCGTCATAAGCGGNATATTCCTTATGATCGGTATTATTATCGGTGTGTTCTATCTGCGCCGCCAGTTCAACTATGACCAACCCTTGCTACCGGTCGATCTGTTCAAGAACTCAATGTACAGCATGAGTATCGCCACATCCGTCTGCTCGTTCATTGCACAGACAGTTACAATGATNGCCTTACCGTTCCTCTATCTCAACACCTATCATTTCTCCGAGATAACAACCGGTCTGCTCATGACCCCGTGGCCAATCGCAACAATGATAGCNTCACCTATCGCAGCACGCTACGTTGAAAGACACAATCCGGGAGCCACCGCAGCCGTCGGCATGGGAGTTTTCATTGTCGGAGTCTCGCTTCTGCTGATTTCAGGCANTACATTATCCGAATTGGACATCGTATGGCGAATGGCAATCTGCGGTTTAGGGTTCGGCATGTTCCAGACACCAAACAATATTGTAATGGTAATGGCTACACCNGTTAACCGATCCGGAGGAGCCGGAGGGATGCAGAGCACGGCACGACTTGTCGGACAGACCCTTGGCGCAACTACCGTAAGCTCGGTCTTTGCACTCACCGCCAACAATATCAGTGCCGTCCATGTCTGCCTGACAATCAGTGTTGCATTTGCCCTTTGTGCCGGTATTTTCAGTTACACACGTACCTTAGGGCACAAAAAGGAACTTCATATCTAATTCTACAAGGACGTATCAGCCACTTGCTGCTAAAGATGGCTTATGAGCGTCTCGACATCTGCCTCCGTCGTCGCCCAGTCGGTCACGAAACGTACAGGAGTCTCATGCTCTCCNCGCGGTCCCCAAAGTTCGAATGACGCATGTTCTTTAAGGCTATCTATCTTGTCGTTGGGCAATACGAAGAACTGCTGATTGGTCGGAGAATCAATATAGAGTTTATAACCCTTAGCCACAAAACCTGCTTTAAGTTTCATGGCCATGCTGACCGCATGATACCCGATCCTTTCATACAATCCATCGTTAAACAGAGCCTGAAACTGCACTCCGAGCAGACGGCCTTTGGCGAGAGTAGCACCGTGGAGCTTTATCAGCGATACNAATCGTGGCANCAGTTCCGGCCTACGGGTCACGACAGCTTCTCCGAAAAGCGCACCGCATTTGGTGCCACCGATATAAAAGACATCACACAGAGCAGCGATCTCCTTCAATGTAAGNTCTCCCCCAGCCGCTGCAAGACCGTAGGCAAGTCGTGCACCGTCAATATACAAAGGTATGCCGTATTCATCGCATACATTCTTTATCGAAATCAGTTCAGATCTGTCATAGATAGTTCCAAGTTCGGTGGGATAAGAAATATAGACCATCGCAGGACGTACCATATAATGATTAGTATCATCATTGTAAAAATCCTGTATATATTTCCTTATTTCCTGTGCGTGAAGCTTTCCGGCGTGCGATGGAAGTGTCAGGATCTTGTGACCGTTTGACTCTATCGCACCAGCCTCGTGGACATTTATATGTGCGGTTTCGGCGGCGATCACGCCGTCGTTATGATCAAGCAGACGGTCTATGACCACGGCATTGGCCTGCGTTCCTCCTTCGAGCAGAAACACTTCACCACCATTATCGATNCCGCAGGCTTCGAGTATCAGTCGGCGTGCCTCGGCCGTAAACTGATCAAATCCGTAACCTACCGTATGCAGGTCATTTGTTTCCACCAGACGCTTCATCACCTCAGGATGTGCGCCCACCATATAGTCACTGTTAAAATATATCATATCCGTCGGNTTTTTGCTCTTACAAGTTCTATTGATTCCTTTCCGGTCATACTTTCTATGTCAAGACGCATCACCATAACGTGATCCAAAGATTTGGCGATCTCCTCGCCGCTGTAGATACCGGGCGAATACTTCTCGCCAAGCATTATGAGACCTTTATGGATCTCCTCGTCACCGTCAAGCAGCACGATCCTTCCTGTGACGATCACACTGCGGTAATAAGTAGTAAACTCTTCCGGCACAACCATATCTTGATCAACNACGGCAAACGAACAGCGTCTGTCGTGACGTATGCAATCAATCTTATGTCCGTTGACCGCGCTGTGAAGATAGATGCTGTCATGACCGTCATATACGAAACTCATGGGGACTCCGTAGGGAGCACCGTCCGTATCCACCAACGACAGGATTCCATTAGTAGCCTTGGCCAATATATTGTCACAATCANCCTTAGCAAGCATCTGCTTGAATCTTCGCATCTTTCTTTCCATACTCCTGTTAAATTGTCCTTATTATTTACATGCAAATCAATTTCTATGCAAAAGTAACGAAAATCGGGAGATTTTTTGCTACTTTTGTCGGTTTAATACCAATCCACCTATAAAAATTGATCAGGAGGTCTGCGCCTCCGANAATTGTAAGCNATAGATCAGACATTATGCTAAGTACAGGNAAACTTGGATTCTGGGGATTGACAGCACTCGTGTTCGGTCTCATGGTCGGTGTGGGAATCTATAATCTCCCTCAGAACATGGCATCAGTCGCCTCNCCCGGAGCAGTGGCAATCGCATGGTTAGTGACAGCCGCAGGAATCCTACCCCTCGTAATATCCTTCAAGTGGCTCAGCGACCACTATCCGCAATACAATGCCGGCATATATCAGTATGCACAGGCCGGATTCGGCAACTATGTCGGATTCAATATAGCGTGGGGCTACTGGCTCTGCACGGCATTCTCNAACGTGGCCTANGGCGTTATGCTCAACGACTCTTTCGGAGCGTTCTTTCCGGANCTGCTTCATCACGGCTGGGAAACCGTGGTGTTCGGCTCTGTACTTATATGGCTTATGTTTGCCATCGTTGCGCGTGGAATCACCACGGCCAAGATCGTCAACACACTGCTGGCAGGTGTCAAGGTCATAATGCTGATTTTCATAATCACCATTCTCATACTGTTTTTCAAGGCAGGATTATTTGAAGCCGACCTTTGGGGCGATATCGCCGGACTCGGAACGACAGCCGAACAGGTGAAATCAACAATGATGGTCACGCTGTTCTGCTTTTTCGGAGTGGANGGAGCAGTCATGATGTCGGCACGNGCAAAACGGAGCTCGGATGTCGGGAAAGCCGGATTTGCCGGATTTCTCATCTCCCTTGCATTGTATATGGCAGTATCACTCCTCTGCTACGGNCTCCTCAGCAGAGCTGATCTTGCGGAATTNCACGATCCGTCGATTGCCTACATCTTGCGTGAAACCTGTGGCGAATGGGCTTACTGGTTTGTCATCTGCGCCGTGATCATATCGCTGCTCGGAGGCTGGGTGGCGTGGACACTTGTAGTTGCNCAAGTTCCTTACGAAGCTGCCATTGTAGGCATACTTCCTCCAGCATTCAAAAGAGTTAACCGACACGGAATGCCGACATTCGGCTTGTTCGCGTCAAGCATCGTGATGGAAATCTTTCTCATGATGGTTGTCATGGCAGACGATGTATATCTCGCCGCCCTCAACATCACAGGTCTGATGATCATCCCATGCTATTTCTTCACCGGTCTCTTCCTGCTCAAAAAAGCCGACAAATGGGGCATAAGGACAGTTGCCATAATCACCACTGCATTCTGCCTGTGGATGGCCTACGCCGGCGGTCTCNCCGAGATGGTGATGACATCCGTCTTTTACCTTGCCGGAACAGGATTCTACATCAAAGCGCGTGAAGATAACCATAAAAAGGAANCCCCACTCTTCACTACTGCTGAAAAGTGGAGCTTCTATGGTTTGTGTGTGGCTTCACTGATCACCCTCATAATGCTGGCGATTCAGTACATACCATCCTGATTTTTATTGTATNTTATCGTCCGAGCAACAGACGGCGTTCTTCCCTTACCGTTATTGGTGAGGAATGTCCTGAAAGCAGGACGGTGTCATCTGGCAAAGTCAGAATCTTATTGACGATCGAATCCTCCAACTCCCTGCGGTTACCGCCGGGGAAGTTGGTAAGACCGGGGCCATGCTCATAAAGAGTGTCGCCGACGAAGGCGGCATTGTCATCCGGCGAATAGTAGGTCACCGAACCCGGTGTGTGNCCCGGCGTATGGATGACTTTAAGATANAATGCCGAATGAGCCTTCAGCCTGATGATCTCACCGTCATATAGTTCCTCGTAGTGAGCAACAGTAACCGGCCGACCGGAATTTCCGCTGAGATTCAGATATGGATCGGTGAGATACTTTGCATCCGACGGATAGACGTAGATCGGAGCGACAAGCTTCTCGCGCAAGAGCTCCGCAGCTCCAAGATGGTCAAAATGACCGTGGGTCAGAAGGATCTTCTCTATAGTCCAGCCATTGCGGATGACCGTATCATAGATGAGACCTGCTTGTGCTCCGGGGTCAATGATAAACCCGGATTTTGTTGCATCGTCGATGTAAAAGTAACAGTTTTCGGCAAAAACGCCTTGGACAGTCAATTCTCTGATCATTTTTCAGACCCTCCTTTCTAAATCCATTTTATCAGAGCAGCTGGCACCCGTCAGGGCCACATGTGTGCGGACGCTCCGCGGGCTTCTCTTCTACCTTATTATCTTCTTCCTGCTTCTTCAATTCGCGCTGAAGGGCTGACTTGAACGCATCGATGCTCATAGCTCCGGGAACTGCAAATGTCCCGTTGAAAACGATATAAGGAACTCCACGTACTCCGCGCATACCGGCTTCGCGTTCATCGAAACGGACTTCGTCGTCATAGCGGTCCGACTCAAGCATATCCTTGACTTCTTTCTCATCCATACCGACACTCACTGCCTTTTCAAGCAACACTTTATGGTCGGCGAGCACGAGATTCTCGGTGAAATAGGCGGCAAAAAGTGCTTCGTTCAGACGGCCTACCGTAGCACTGTCATACTTATCTTCGGCAAGTTTCATAAGCCTGTGGGCATCACGGGTATTGGAGTATTGCGTGGTCGCATAGCGAAAATCTATTCCAAGTTCCTTACCGAGATCCGAAATCTGCTGAATCTGTTGCTTGGCACCTTCGAGTGACAGACGGTATTTCATTGCGAAACGTTCAGGTGTGGTCGTCGTCACCTCCTTCGGAGCAGTAGGATCAAGCTCGAAAGCGCGGAAATCAACCTTAACATCGTCTTTTAGACCGAGTTCTTCAATGGCACGTTGCAGACGTGTTTCACCGATATAACAGTATGGACATGCGAAATCACTCCAAATAGTAAGATTGATCATAGTGTTTTTCCTTTCTTTTTGTTTATGTTAGTTCTTTTATAAATTATGTTGGTTATATGCATTAGCTCTTTTCTATTATCTTTGACAGTATCTCTGTCAGTGCACCGACCTCGTCAGATGTAAGGATACCGGCGAGATCATCATGACGCAAACGAGCCACTTTCATTACCTCCGGTTCTATTCTCCGACCCTCCGGCGACAGAAACACCCGAAGACATTTGTGACTGACAGACTCCGTCACCACAAGCCCCTTACGGACCAATCCGGCGACACATCTGCTGACAGCCCCCTTATCCTTATTGATAAGCGAACAGATCTCGCATTGCTGCATCCCGTCGGATGTGTATAGTGCACGGAGAATGAGATATTCAGCCGTCGTAATGTCCAGCCCTGCATCGAAAAGTGCTTCTGAAAGCCGTCCGAGCAGACACTGATAAGCTGTTCCGAGCATACAGCCGAGATTCGGCATCTGGTAAATATGGGGTTTGTTCGTCATAGTAACTTTAGAACACACAAACAGGAAAATAGTTGACATGGCAACCATAATTTAATATCAACACAAAGTAATTAAGGTAAAATATTCCTTGATTTTGATGTGTGTCGAAAGCAAGTTTAATTGTAAATTTGTAACCTGAAGCAAATGCATCCACCATCCAAGAAACATCAGCATCAATCATTATGGAATACAGAACTTTAGGACGTACCGGGATCGAAGTAAGCGCAATAGCTCTGGGTTGCGAGGGTCTTCTGCATAAGACTAAAGATGAAGTGAGATCATTCATGGACTATGCCATTGACCGTGGTATAAATTTCATGGATCTCTACTCGCCTAATCCCGATCTCCGTACAAATATAGGGCTTGCACTCAAAGGCAGGAGGGAAAAATTCGTGTTACAGGGTCACCTATCCACGGTATGGGAAAATGACCAGTATCTAAGGACGCGCGACATAGCCAAGATTGTCCCGGCTTTTGATAAGCAGCTTACAGAGCTTGACACCGATTATATCGATGTCGGCATGATCCACTATGTCGATGCCGAGGAGGATTTCCATAAGGTGTTCGACGGTGAACTCATCAAAATTGCCCTCCGACTTAAAGAGGAAGGCCGGATAAGGCATCTCGGTCTCAGCAGCCACAACCCTATCGTGGCGAGGATGGCGGTTGAGAGCGGACTCATCGACGTGCTTATGTTTTCAATAAATCCTGCCTACGATCTCCAGCCGCCGAGCGAGAACGTAGATGACCTCTTTGATGATGCTACATTCGCCCATGCACGCCACAACATTGATCCTGAACGGGAACGCCTCTATGAACTCTGCGCCCGCGAAGGTGTGGCGATAGACGTGATGAAGGTCTATGGTGGAGGGGACCTCCTAAGCGAACAGAACTCACCGTTCGGACGTGCAATGTCGCCCTCGCAGGCTATTGAATATGCCCTCACGCGACCTGCAGTAGCTGCGGTTATGATCGGTGCCCACAGTACGGGAGAGATTGAGGATGCCCTGAAGTGGGTTAGCGCGACAGAAGAGGAACGAGACTATACCGGCATAATGCAGGGTCTCGACAGATTTTCATGGGCAGGTCACTGTATGTACTGCGGGCATTGCGCACCGTGTTCGGCTAAAATCGACATAGCGGCAGTCAATAAATTCTACAATCTGACGGAAGCTCAGGGAATCATACCTGAGACCGTCCGCGAGCATTACAAAGCCCTGAAACATCATGCATCCGAATGCATGGAATGTGGTGCTTGTGAAAGACGTTGCCCGTTCGGAGTGAAGATAATCGACGGTATGCACCGTGCGGCCGAACGCTTCGGCTACTAAACGAAAAAACAGAAAACACCACGACCCGGCCACAGCATATCATGACCGGAAGTATATCTAAGTACTTGGAGAGAATTTTTCATATCCGTATGAACGATTCTCTCTATTTTCATGTTAAGAGCAGAAAAAAGACACTTATTATTCACTCTCTTAACCCAACTCACTAAGAATGACAACAGTACTGTATGCCCATCCTTACAGCGGCAGTTTCAATCATGCTATTCTCGAAGAAGTAGTTTCAGTCCTCAAAGAACAGAATCGTGACCATAGCGTGATCGATCTCTACGCCGATGGTTTCAATCCGGCTCTCGAAGCATCAAGCCTGCGTCTGTATAGTCGCGGAGAGACAGCCGATCCTCTTGCTAAAAAATATCTTGATCAGCTCATTGCCTCCGATTCCATCATCATGATCTTCCCCGTATGGTGGGGCATGATGCCGGCCATAGTCAAAGGATTCTTTGACAAAGTAATGCTTGCAGGTACAGCTTACGGCTATGACGCATCGGGCAATCTTGTCCCTGACAAAATAAATCTGAAACGGACTCTGATATTTACTACTTCACAAGCACCGGCCGATCTCTTCCGTCCGTTCTTCGCCGACTACCTGAAGAGCAGGATTCTTGATGCTGTCGGATTTCATAATGCCGAGTGGTATGACTGCAGCGAAACTGCCCACGGTCCGGCAGAAAATCGTACGGACTTCCTTAAACTTGTCCGCGAGAAAGTATAGAATTTGACATCCCTAAAAATTCAATATAACCGGTTGTAAGGCCTGCGGTTGCGCTGTCCGAGTTTCAGTATTCTGTGATAAACAGCTAATTACNNTATNGAACTCGACCANCGCAAGCGCAGGCCCTACAACCGGGTTGATTTTGACACAGCCTAATACTGCCTCATTAAATTTTAAACCGCATTATGTACCTATCAATGGAATATATTCTCTATTAAAGCTTTTCAAGCCATGCCTCGACAGACTTTTTAGCCTTCTCTCGTTCGTTCTGTGCGGTCGCGCCACGCACGGCAAGTCCTTTACCGACCATAACCGAGTGCCGGCATGACGACACCATTCCTGAGAGTAATTGTTTCCATAATTATTATTCGTTTTGTTATTTCATTCAAAAGTTTTACTTATGCAAAATTAACGCCTGACCATCTGTAGCACAAATAATCGGAATAATCGGACTCATGATCCAGAAGCAGGATTAAACATAATTCCTAAAGAGATTGTTTAACAGACGGAAATTCACTTGAATTCCTTTAAACCTAAAACACTTACTTTTATGCTACACACAGATTATAAATTCGGTGAGGTCATCAATCTCAAATCACAGATTGAGGTGAACCCGACAAAAGTCGCATTCAAAGAAATATTCAGTAATGAGAACGGCGGAGTCGTACTCCTCGGTTTTGAAAAAGATCAGGAACTCGCCGAACACCTTGCNCCAGCGGAACTCATGGTTACAGTGCTTGAAGGCGAGATTGAGTTCTCGGTCAACGGTAAGCCTTCAATCCTCAAGNATGGTGATTTCTTACTCGTAGGTAAAGACGTAGCCCATAGCGTCAAAGCCCACAGCAATGCCAAAGTAATGTTAACCAAAATAAAAGCCTGATAGGATTATGGATAANCAGCCTGCAATGTTCTGCTACCAGTGTCAGGAGACAGCGCGTGGCAAGGGATGTGAACTCATGGGTGTATGCGGCAAACATGCCGACACCTCCGCACGTATGGATCTGCTGCTCTATGTCGTGCGCGGTATCTCACTCATAAACCGCACACTCCGCGAGAAAGGCGAACCGTCGCGTGAANCAAGCCATTTCGTGATGGATGCATTGTTTACCACCATCACAAATGCCAACTTTGACAATCCCTCGCTCGANNATTATATCCGTCGTGGCTTCGAACTCAAAAACCGTCTTGCCGGAACTGCGAANAAGCAGGNAATCACCCTGCCCGATCTGCCGGAAGTGGAATTCTATGCCACTCCNGAAGATGCAGAGAAATGNGAGGAGTTTACCGGTGTACTTGCCGAAAAGAACGCTGATATTCGCGGTCTGAAGCANCTCGCAATTTACGGGTGTAAAGGTATGGCAGCCTACGCACGCCACGCCGCCAACCTCGGATACGAAGATGAAGATGTCTATGCCGTAATTGAAAATGCNATGGCAGAGACAGCACGTCCNGACGTAAGCGTCGATGANCTTTTCTCACTTGTTCTCAATGTGGGTGAAGGTGGCGTAAAGGCTATGGCTCTGCTTGATAAGGCCAACACNGAGAGCTACGGTAATCCTGAGATCACCAAGGTCAACATCGGTGTGNGCAATCGTCCCGGTATCCTCATCAGTGGTCACGACCTCAAGGATCTTGAAGAACTCCTCGAACAGACCAAGGATAAAGGTGTCGATGTCTATACCCATTCGGAGATGCTCCCCGGTCAGTACTATCCCGCATTCAAGAAATATCCTCACTTTGCGGGTAACTATGGCAACGCATGGTGGAAACAGACAGATGAATTTGAGAAATTCAANGGTGTCTTTCTCTTCACTTCCAACTGTATCGTTCCCCCNCGTAAGAACTGNACCTACCTTGACCGCGTATATACGACCGGTGTCGTCGGTATGCCGGGGACACATCATATCGAGGAGACACACGACGGTAAACCCAANGACTTCTCCGAGCTTATCGCCCNCGCACAGCAGTGTCCTCCCCCCACCGAGATTGAAAAGGGCGAGATCATCGGCGGTTTTGCACATCATCAGGTGATCGAGCTTGNTCCGAAAATTCTTGATCTCGTGAAACGCGGCAAGATNCGTAAATTCGTTGTTATGGCTGGATGTGACGGACGCTTCCCCTCGCGCGACTACTATACCAAGTTCGCGGAAGCTCTGCCTGAAGATTGCGTCATACTGACAGCCGGCTGCGCAAAGTACCGCTACAACAAACTCCCGCTCGGCGACATCGAAGGTGTGCCCCGTGTACTCGATGCCGGTCAGTGTAACGACTCTTATTCACTTGTCAGGATCGCCCTCGCTCTGCGTGATGCACTCGGCCTGAAAGATATCAACGAGCTCCCGATCGTATATAACATTGCATGGTATGAACAGAAAGCCGTCATCGTGCTTCTCGCCCTGCTCGCATTGGGTGTGCAGAATATCCATACCGGTCCTACCCTTCCCGCATTCTTCACTCCCGACATACTGAAAGTCCTTCAGGAGAAATTCAATATCGGAACAATCTCTACCGTGGATGCCGATATTGCCTCCATGATCGGCTGATCACCCNCTGAAAGTATATTCTTCAGAACGTGATGAGCCTGCNACCGCTCATCTAAGACAACATTTATTCCAAAGAAACGTGACCGGACTTCCTGTCAGCAGGATGTCCGGTCATCATATNAAAACAAAACATATTTCATATCCTAAACAGAGTTTTATCTTTTTCAATCCACTTCTCACCATCACGCTTAAACAGATATATACCGGGGGCATNGGCATTGATCCTGATATCAGTCAGCGAGATTTCACCCGGCGTATATGCAATGACCCAGAGTTCGCCTTCACGATCAAGTGACTCGATGATCTGCGCATCACTGTCATTACGGTGAATCCTTATGCGCGATACTGGATTGAAATTCTCTATATCCTCACGCTGACAGGCCGGGAGAACGAAATAATTGTATGCTCCGTTCTTCGGTNCTTTACCATGGCTAAGGTGCATTGCCAANACCTCTCCCTCGATTTCTCCGGAACGATACATTTTCATGAATGTATTCCAGCTTCCCCGACGTGTTCCTGCCTCCACGAAAAGCGTATCTCCGGGAAGTATTACATAACCTGTGGAATCATGATAGAAGCGTCCACCGCCCGAATGAAATGAATATTTCCCGTTAAGTCCCTGCCAGCCTTTATCAGTCAACCATTCAANATCGCCATGTTTGAGCCGACCCTCGATGGCCGTCGTNACGTTTAATGCACTGTCGGAGCTGATGCCCGTACCGAGACACATGACAAAGTCNTCCGTGAAAAGCCATGCCTTACGTCCATTGAGGTTATCGCGGTCAAGAGCCATCGCGCTCACTCCACGTCCGCCNGATGTAAGTCCCCCGACAAGGGGCGAACGGTTGCGCGACTTGTTCTGACGGATATTTGGNATGGAGGCCGTATCNTCGTAGGCAGTCACTCCGGGAATCTTNCGCCAGTCCCAGAATGGATAGACATTACGGTATTCATCACCTCTCACATAATAGAATGTCGCTCCGTCACCAAGATAATAGCCGAGATGATTGTCCTCGTTTACAACCTCCGTTCCAATCACACGGCTTGACGACATTTTGAGCGATGCCATCCATTCGGCCGTGCGGTGAATGGTATAATCAGAATCATCAAAATGCTTATGCCCCACCAGCGGATTACTTTTAAGAGGGAAACCGTCAATACCGAAGTCTGCTGCCGTGAATGCTATCGCATAAGCCTTATGGAGCTGAGCATTGTGGAACAGCTGACGGCCAAGCGCGCTCACATCCATGTTGCGCTTCCACACCACCCATTTGTAACCCTCGTTTATCAGCGAACGGAGTATCTGTTCATGCTCGCTGTCGAATTTATAGGGCGTATGTGCAAAAAGCCTATAATAGAAACCCATGCTCGACACGTATGCAAGCCCATAATTGCCAAACTGCTGCTGCGGACCATGCTGATGAAAACTCCAGTCAGGCTTTATGCCTTCCTCACGTCCCACACATATCTCCGACATGATGGTATCACGCGCCATCCGCACTATCTCATCATCATTCTGGAGCAGACCGCGCAGAAGCACATTGCCGGCAAGCCATACCTTGTTCTGACCTGTCATCTTGAAGCGAGCAGCCAAAACTACGTCTATTATTCCCTCACGCTCCTCCTGCGAAAGCTCATCCTCAATCAGTATGCACACCGGGCCAAGCGTCTTTGGAATACCGATCTCATTCTGCCACCAATTGAGACACTTCGGACGCTCCCTGAACCAAAAGCCGAGCGCACTATGGATCTGATTACGGAGAGTTGCCGAACCATAACGGGGCGAGCCCTCCGTCTTGTAGAGTTTTACCATTTCAAGCAGACGGTCTGCATGCTGTTTCGGCTCCCACCCCGAACGTTTGGTATCGGCGTAATTTATGTCTGACCATGAACCATCGGGTGTAAGTTTGGCAAGATAACCGTCAATCTTTACGAGATCGAAAGGATAACGTTCGTGAAGTTCGATCACTACCTGATCGGACATCTCGGTTTCCTGCTCGATACTCATCATATCGACAGTCAGGGAATCAGACTGTCCTACCGGAGGGGTAAGTATTTCACGGTAATTTGCTTTTATCTTGTCGATCGTAGAAACGTTTTGTGCCATGGTTTCACCAATGTTTATGGTGAACATCACCAAGGCTGACAAGGCTGATTTTAGGAGTAGATTCATCTTATGTTCTGATTGGTTAAAATTTTCCAATGCAAAGATAAAATCAACGTGAGCTTATCCTCTTTAAGGATTAGCCCAAATGTTTCAATTATTATGTCAGAGGGCCATGCACCCAATGTGCATGGCCCTCCCTAAGGTCTGTAAATGACCTGTCGTCCGTAAGGAAATATATTATCTTACAAAGATCTTTCTGACAGATCCGTCTGACATTCTTACAACATTGAAGCCCTTGAACGGAGTCTTCGAGGCTACACCTTCAAGATTGTAATAGATAACCTCAGCGTCAGTGTCAGGAACTGCGATATTGTCAAGACCGGATGTCGAGTCATTGTAATATCTGTTGGTCTCGGCATCGTAGAGCACTTTCTTACCTCCGAGAACCGGATATTTGTCAACACCTATTTCCTGACCGAATGCCTCGCCCAACATATAGGCAACTTCACCTGATTCCATCTGTTCAACAGTTACAAGTGTCTGCGATTCGGTAATGCCATACTCATAAATTGAGAATGCATTTCTCACATGTTCCTTTGTAGGTGTGCCACCGATGCAGGCTCCAACCGTAGTGCCGGTAACTACTCCTACATTATACACATTTTCAATAACGGATTCCTTATTGTTCATTCCGACAACACCTCCACATGAAGTCGTTCCGGTAATATTTCCGGTATTATAGCAATTGGTTACTTTTGTAGCAGCATTAGCCATATTACCGACAATACCACCGCACCATACTGTGGCACTTGTCACATTCGCATTGTTTACACAGCGGTCAATGACTGCATCCTGTGTCATCGAACCAACCAATCCACCTACATTCTGTTTGCCGGAAACACTACCCGCAACGATTACATTTGAAATCGTGCTTGACTTGACATATCCGAACAGAGCCTGATATGAATATGTAGGTTGATTTATATACAGGCCGGAGATGGTGTGCATCTGGCCATCGAAATTTCCTGTATATTGATTTCCTGAGAATACACCTCCGGTCGGTTTTGAGTTCGCGCCTATCGGTATCCATTCATAATTTCCGAGATCAATATCCTTGGTCAATACTGCGTCGGTGATTTCACCACCTTCGTTTACGTGATCGGCAAACCATGCGAGTTCCGCACCTGATGATATCTGATATACAGAATTGAGAAGAGCAGGTTCAGCCTTCGCAACACCATCCCATGCATCGGGAGCGGCTTCCATCGCTACATCAAATACCTGTACACCGGATGCATCATCGGCAATATTGTAATCAGCGCGGAAACACCTGTAACCATCTTTTGACGCTACGATATTATACGTACCGTAAGTGCCGGTATAATTGCCAGATTCATCCGGATTAACTATTTCACCTTTGAAATAAAGCTCAATCTTGGCGTCAGAGACGTTTGACTTAATCTGTATATCAAAGTCCTTGACAGGCGACAGCGCGATCTTAAAATCAGGTATAGCACCAAAATATGTTTTATGTGCAATAGCGGTAAAGTTAGGCGAACGTCCGGCAAGATGGCTGATCGTACGGTGGTTGCCGATGGGATCACCATAACCGTTAACCTGAATGACACCGTTATCCATCACGATTTCAGGATTTGCAGCCACATCAAGGTC
>JAAVDF010000001.1 GCA_014801945.1 Bacteroides sp. | reverse complement strand
GCATGGGCCGTTGCCAAACCGATTGTCGAGAAAGAAGCACGTGAAGGCCGTCCGTATGTGCCTTGGGCTTCGCGTCCCGATGATCTCGTCAAAGCACCCATCCCCGCATTCCCCGGTGCGGAAGGAGGCGGCATGTACTCTCCCGGCGGACGTGGAGGCAAGGTGATCACCGTCACCAACCTCAATGACAGCGGTCCCGGCTCGTTCCGCGAAGCCTGCGAACAAGGTGGAGCGCGCATCATCGTGTTCAACGTCTCCGGTATCATCAACCTCAAGACACCTCTTTATGTCCGCGCCCCCTANGTGACCATCGCAGGTCAGACAGCACCCGGCGACGGCGTCTGCATAGCCGGTGAATCGTTCCAAGTGGATACGCACGACGTGGTGATCCGCCACATGCGNTTCCGTCGNGGCGACACCCGNGCCCACAACCGCGAGGACTCTTTCGGCGGTAATCCNGTCGGCAACATCATGATCGACCACTGCTCGGCCGAGTGGGGTCTCGANGAAAATATCTCTTTCTACCGTCACATGTATGATCCGAGCGAGGGTCAGTATGAGACCACCGAACTGAAACTNCCGACAGTCAATGTCACCATNCAGAACTCCATTTCGGCAAAGGCTCTCGACACCTACAACCACGCTTTCGGTTCGACCCTCGGCGGCGAGAACAANATGTTCACCCGCAACCTCTGGGCCAGCAACTCAGGCCGTAATCCTTCGATCGGTTGGAACGGCGTGTTCAACTTCGTCAACAATGTCGTGTTCAACTGGGTACACCGTTCATCGGACGGTGGCGACTANACNGCCAAGTTCAACATGATCAACAACTATTACAAGCCCGGTCCNGCNACTCCTAAGGAAGGCAACCTCAGCCACCGTATCCTCAAACCTGAAGCCGGCCGAAGCAAACTCGACCACAAGGTCTATGGCCGCGTCTATGCCGAGGGCAACGTGATGGAAGGTTTCCCCGAAATCTCGGCTGACAACTGGGCCGGCGGTATCCAGATCGAATCTGATCCCGACACCGGCGAGTTCACCGACTANATGCGCTCGAAGACTCCGTTTGAAATGCCTTACGTCCGCATCACTTCGGCTGACGATGCCTACGACTTNATCCTGAAAAATGTCGGCGCGACAATCCCCACCCGCGACATCATCGACGAGCGCATCATCGAGGAAGTACGCACCGGTGTCCCCTACTACGATGAGAAACTTGCTCCCAAGTANAACGGCGACACTTCAGGTCTGGCTGAGAAATCGCGCGCNGAGGACGGATCATTCAAATATCGCCGTCTCCCGAAGGATTCCTACAAGGTAGGTATCATCACCGATCCCATGCAGATGGGCGGCTATCCCGAATACAAGGGTACACCCTACATCGATACTGACAAAGACGGTATGCCCGACGAGTGGGAAATCGCCAACGGTCTTGATCCCAAAGATCCCTCCGATGCCAACGGTGACTGCACCGGCGACGGATATACCAACATCGAGAAGTATATCAACGGTATCAGCACCAANCTCCGCATCGACTGGACAGATCTCCGCAACAACTACGACACTCTTGCTGCAAAAGGCAAGCTGATGTAAGAAAAAACGTCAAGCAATACCACAAAATAATTNCATTACCGTTCACTGAATCATGAAATTCAACAGAACTTGTATATTTGCCCTGCTGCTCTCCGCGCTCTCTCTGAGCGCGGGAGCTGTAGAGCTCAACTCCGAGGGACGCGATCCGGCCTACGTCCAGTCTATCGTCGGACGTTCGCAGAANATAGTCGATAAACTCGGCATCAACGATGAAAATAAGGCTAAAGATGTGACCAACATCATCGCCAACCGCTATTTCAAGCTCAACGACATCTACACTGTCCGCGATGCAAAAGTGAAAGCCGCAAANGACAGTCTGACCGGCGAGGCNAAGAATCAGGCCATNCAGGCCGCGCAGAACGAGAAGGATGCCGCCCTTTACCGCTGNCACTTCGAGTTTCCCGCCGATCTCTCGCTCTATCTCACCCCCGAACAGATAGTNGATGTGAAGGACGGCATGACCTACGGTGTGGTNAAAGTCACNTACGATTCNCACCTCGACATGATCCCCACACTCACCGACGAGGAGAAGGCGCAGATCATGGCATGGCTCATCGAAGCGCGCGAACTCGCTATGGATGCCGAGACTTCCAACAAGAAGCATGAGGTGTTCGGCAAGTACAAGGGNCGCATCAACAATTATCTCGCCAAGCGCGGCTATGACCTCACGAAGGAGCGCGAGGCTTGGTACGAGCGCATCAAGGCACGCGGAGGTAAGATCTGATCCGCCCCGGCATCCTGACAGAAANCAACCAAACATTATCAAAGTATTATGTATAAGAAGTTCTTATCCGCAGGTCTGGTCTCGCTGATGGCATTCGCTGTCCATGCAGAGTTTCCGCTGTCGGTTAAAGACGGCAAGATAAGCTATGTGACCGACGCGCGTGGCAACCGTACTCTGGACTATTCCACATGCGGTTACCGCAATTCGGANGTAGCCATCCCGAATGTCGGCAATGCGATTTTCGTTCCGTGGCAGGCAGGCGACAACTCCGCCCGNATTCAGCGTGCCATCGACCATATAGCCTCACTGCCGCTGGACAAGGATGGATTCCGCGGTGCGGTGTTGCTCGACAAGGGTGAATTTGAAATAGCTACCGCCCTGCGTATTTCGGCTTCCGGAGTGGTGCTCCGCGGAAGCTCCGAAACGGCTACCGTGATCAAAAAGACCGGTCCTGACCGCGGTGCGCTCATCTATGTCGAAGGTATCTTCAACCCGGTTGTGAGCGATACCATTTCCATTACCGATACCTANGTTCCGGTCAATTCATCGAAAATAGGTGTCAACTCCACNGCCTCNNTCCANAAAGGTGACCGGGTTTTCATTCTCCGTCCTTCCACGGCTGAATGGATCAAGGAAATGGGATGTGACATCTTCGGCGGNGGAATCAGTGCGATCTCATGGAAACCGACTGACATTGACATGCGCTGGGACCGCACGGTCACTGACGCAGCGGGCGGTNAGCTCACGCTCGACGCTCCNGTCACCATGGCACTCGACAGCGAATGGGCCGACACCAAGATCCTCCCCTACTCTTGGANAGGCCGCATATCGGATGTCGGCATTGAGAACATGACTCTCATTTCGGACTANAATAAGCTCTATCCCAAGGACGAGGATCACTGCTGGGACGGCATCTCGATAGCGAATGCCGAGAACTGCTGGGTAAGGAANGTTGATTTCCGTCACTTTGCAGGTAGCGCAGTCATCCTTCAGGCNACCGCCTCGAAGATCACTGTCGAGGACTGCAAGGCTACANATCCCGTTTCGGAGATCGGTGGTATGCGCCGNGCAGTGTTCCAGACTCTGGGTCAGCAGAACCTCTTCCAGCGTTGCTACTCCAAGAACGGTATCAANGACTTTTCAGCCGGNTTCATAGCTCCCGGTCCTAATGCATTCGTGCAGTGTGACGCCGACGAATCGCTCGGCTTCAGCGGATCGGTNGATGCGTGGTCGCCCGGCCTACTCTTTGATGTCGTTAATATCGACGGCAACAACCTTACGTTCAAGAATCTCGGTCAGGACAANAACGGCGCGGGCTGGAACACAGGTAATTCAATGTTCTGGCAGTGTACTGCGGCNGANATCGAGTGCTANACCCCTGCTCCTGATGCTGTCAATGCNGCTTACGGTTGCTGGGCGCAGTTCTCAGGCGACGGTGAATGGGCNCAATCCAACAATCATGTGCAGCCGCGCAGCCTTTTCTACGCACAGCTTGCCGAACGTCTCGGTAANGATGTGCCCGAAAGCCAGTCNCGCATTCTTCCACGTGCCACGAACGCGACGAGCAGCCCGACTGTCGAGGCAGCTATGGANCTTGCAAAAGAGGCATATATCCCGCGTCTCACACTTGAAAAATGNATTGAGGAAGCCCCCTTCACCGCNTCTGTCNATCCTACCGGGCTCAAAAGCGTCGATGACCTCAAGATCAAGGCCGACAAAACTCCTGCCAAAGCAGTCCCGACCTACGAAATCGCTGACGGACGTCTCGTGATCGACGGTGCGGTGATGACAGGCGGACGTCAGGAAGTGCCTTGGTGGAACGGCAAGATCCGCTACAACTATCTCCCGAAGGCCAAACCTCACGTGACACGCTTCGTCCCCGGACGCGAGGGTCTCGGAGTCACTGACCGCATCGACTCCACCATCACATACATGGTTGAAAAGGATATTACGGTGCTTGACCATAATTATGGTCTCTGGTATGAACGCCGCCGTGACGACCACGAACGCATCCGCCGCCGCGACGGTGATGTCTGGGCCCCGTTCTATGAGCAACCTTTCGCCCGTAGCGGTGAAGGTACGGCTTGGGATGGTCTCAGCAAGTATGATCTCACCCGCCCCAACGCATGGTACTGGAGTCGTCTCGGTGAGTTTGCCGACAAGGGTGCCGAGGCCGGTCGTGTGCTCTTCAACGAACACTATTTCCAGCACAACATCCTCGAAGCCGGTGCGCACTGGGTTGATTCGCCTTGGCGTTCGACCAACAACATCAACTCTACCGACTTCCCTGAACCCGTGCCGTTCGCAGGTGACAAACGCATCTTCGTAGCCGATATGTTCTATGACGTGAATCATCCCGTCCGCCGTGAACTCCACAAGAATTTCATCCGCATGAATCTTGACAACTTCGCGGATGATCCCAACGTGATCCATCTGATCAGTGCTGAGTTCACAGGTCCGCAGCACTTCGTTGAATTCTGGCTGGACGAGATCGACGCATGGGAGAAGGAAACAGGCAAGGATGCCAAAATCGCACTCAGCACCACAAAGGATGTTCAGGATGCCATTCTTGCCAATCCTAAGTATGCCGATGTTGTCGATATTATCGATATCCGTTACTGGCACTACAAGACTGACGGCACTTACGAGCCGGAAGGAGGAAAGAACCTTGCTCCTCGCCAACATGCCCGCAAGATGAAAGTCGGCAAGGTGACATTCAACGAAGCCTACAAGGCCGTGAGCGAATATCGTTCAAAGTATCCCGACAAAGCCGTCACTTACTATGCGCAGAACTACCCCGACATGGCATGGGCTGTGTTCATGGGAGGAGGCTCTCTCGCTGGAATCCCCGTCAAGGACACATCGTTCCTGACTTCAGCAGCCGGAATGAATATTATCAATTCCGGAAGCGACGAGTTCAAGATCCTCGGAAGCAAAGACGGTGCGATCATCTACTCGCAGGGCGCGAACGAAATCCCGCTCAACCTCACCCCCGGTAAGTACAGCATCACGGCTTACAATCCCAAATCAGGCGAAGCTACGGTGATCAGCAAATCAACAAAGATCTCAGGTGACTACAACCTGCAATCAGCCGACAAGACTACAGTCTATTACTTCAAGAAATTGTAAGTTTTCCATAGTCTTGGATTTCTACAACATAATTCTGCCCGTTATGGTCAAAGGTGATGATCATGACGGGCAGAATAGTTTTTGGACATACAGTCATCCGAACGGTTTTTATGCGTCAAAAACTATCTCTACAGAATCGCTTCTTTGCTTATCTCTGAAGAATAGATTATTTTTGCATTCGCATTCATCTATTCATCACTATGAAAAAGAATCAGATAATAATATGGCTTTTTGCGCTGATAATCGGCGTAGGTATCGGCTTGCTGCGTATTGACAGTGTGGATACCGTCATGAACTTTATAGCCACGATCTACACCCGCTTGTTCCGTCTGCTTGCAGTACCGACAATCGTACTCGCCGTCATCACAACGCTCGCATCGCTTGGCGGTAGCCGTGAGATGGGACGCATGTTCCGCACCACCCTCACCTATACGTTGCTCACGACCACAGCTGCCGCCGCTGTCGGATTGGGGCTTTATCTGATCGTTGCTCCCGGCAATCTTCCCGCAGGAACTATAAGTGCTGAAAACGCTGTTGCGGATGACAGTGTCAGCTTCTCATACGCGGANCATCTGATGTCGGTTATCCCCGACAATATTGTCAAACCGTTTCTCGACGGCAATGTGCTCGCACTCCTGCTTATATGCTTCGCNGTAGGCATAGCTTTGTCAAAAATGCCCGACACTCAGCCCAAACGTTCACTTCTGAACGGACTCTCAGGACTTCAGGAACTNCTTTTCATGCTTATCCGATGGTTAATTGCTGTTCTGCCACTCGGCATAGTCGCTTTTGCAGCTCAATTGACCGCGCAGGTGGGAGGCGGAGTGATGCTGGATTCGCTTGGCAAATATGTCCTTGTGATCCTTGTGGCCAATTGCAGTCAATTCTTCATCGTATTACCCATATTCCTGNTCATAAAAGGNCTCAATCCGATAAAGACACTGCGCGGAATGATGCCGGCNGTAATGATGGCTCTATTCACGAAAAGTTCAGCTGCAACGCTACCCGTAACGATGGAGAATGCAGAAAAACGTCTTGGAATCAATCCGAAAGTGGCTCGTTTCGTCCTTCCTATCTGTACGACGGTCAACATGAACGGATGCGCGACATTCATACTCGTCACATCGCTTTTCGTGATGCAGAACAACGGCATAGAGACCTCCCTACCTGCCATGCTGGTGTGGTTGCTCATCTCCGTTTTCGCAGCGTTCGGAAACGCCGGCGTCCCGATGGGTTGCTATTTCCTGACGCTATCACTCATGTCGGGTATCGGTGCCAATGTCGGAATCATGGGTATAATTCTCCCNATCTATACCATAATCGACATGATCGAGACGGCCGAAAACGTATGGTCAGATTCATGTGTCTGCGCCATTACGGGAAAAGTCATGCAGAAAGAACAATGATTTTTATGGCAAATGGCAATTCTATTTGACTGAACCCTACCAAACAGCAAACTGCCGGATATGCTGGCTGCGTAAATAAGCAGCCGTATATCCGGCAGTTCAGTTATGCTATAATAACGTCAGGGATTGTGGCGGATAGCGTTTGCAGGCATATTCTCGCCGTTCGGGCCGAAACTCTTGAGAGCATCGTGAGATTCAATGGTCACTTTAGACTCGTCGAGTTTCGATCTGTCAAGACCGAATGTCTCTATAAAGAAATCATAGACTGCCTGACGCTTATTCGGGCCGAAGTCATGTCCCTCATTCGGAAGATGNACGTTCGTAACCTTATCGGCGGCATCATAGAAGCCATAGATACGCTTGATGTAGGGATATTCATTTTCAGGTGTGATATTCGTCCAGTCCTTNCCGTCGGAAACAAGGCAAAGCGGACGCGGGGCAAAAGCAGCGGCAAGTTCTGCATTACAAGTTCCGTCGCCGGCACGCATTATGGCCATACCGCTCTCGCAGGGACAGCCTCCGTCAAAATATGACGAGAGACTCACCACGGGACATGCAGCCGTGTAACGCGGATCGATCACGGAAAGCAGCACGGACTGCGAACCGCCGCCTGAACCGCCGTTGACACCGACNCGCTCCGTATCGACATCCTTACGTTCAATCATGAAATCAAGGATCGAAATGCCNTTGAGAGCCTGCACAACCTGTGCCTTNGAGGTCTGATGGCCTTCGCTCCCGACCTGAAGAGCCGATTCACCCCAGCCNTAGAGGTCATAATCGACGCAGATAGCACCCATGCGGGCAAGAGTGGCCANACGCTGCTGCTGCGCNTCGTTGTAACGTCCGTTGCCGAAATGTCCGTTAGGACAGATGATGAGCGGATGTTTACCCTTGGTTGTCGGGGCATAGATCGAACCGCATACATATANTCCCGGAAGAGTCTCAAGATAGAAATTCTGAACCGTATAACCGTCAAACTTTCTGATCTTCGAGAAGACCGGNTTGGCATCCACCCGCTGTGCGAGAGCATCATCAATAGTGAGATATTCCCTTACCTGACGCTTCACGGAGTCGCGNCGGAGTTCCCATGAGCCTTTGTCGGAATAGAGAGAGTTGAGCCAAGCTATGAGCTTACGNCCGTCGGCNTCGGTNCGGCGTGGATATTCATAGCGTTTGAGCTTATAGGTCTTATCGTTCTGCTTGACAAATTTAAAGTCAAACGGGACAAGAACATTTGTCAGTGACTCCTCTACCGAGTAGGGGCGTATGCGTGAATCCGCGTAGGGAAGCACGAGTCCTGTAGTATCAATGTCATATTTCAGTTTTACCTGAAAACGTTCGCCGATTTCAGTCAGCACATCACCGAGCGGACGGCGGAACTGGTTCTCAAACGTATTTTGGGCAAGTGCGGGGAGTGCAACAAGCATAGCCCCGAAAATTATACTTCTTATTTTCATGAACCTATATAGATAAGGTGGTTATTTAATTTTAGATGACAATGTATGTCTGCCCGACGATACGGCCACAGGCTCGCTATTTCCGGGCAGGAATACATCAGCAGTCACATTGGCCGGGAGAGTGATATTGATGCTGAAATCATCACCTGCACGAGCCCATGCAACCTCGACATCACCGTAAAGCGTAGCCGTGCGACCGCGCACACTCGTAAGATCACCTACTACCGAAGGCTTGATTACGAGATGCTGCATACCGGGACTCGACAGATCTGTCTTGATTCCCGCAAGCGAACGGAAAAGCCATTCATCGATCTGTCCCATCATGAAATGATTCCATGACGAACCTTGACGCGGATCCCACTGTTCGGTAAGAGTAGTCGCACCATATTGGAGCTGGAAACCGTAGCCGGGAGTGTCATAGTGATTGTGCATCTCATACATCAGCGAGTCGAGGCCATTGTCGGCAAGCGCACGGAAAAGATAGCGGTTACCGACATCGCCGGTGGTAAGACGTGTGCCGTGTTCGCGGATATCACCCACGAGATTATCGATCACAGCCTGACGCTTGTCATCAGGCACCATGCCGAGGAAAAGCGGGAGTGCGTTGGACGCCTGACTGCCTGTCCCGTAATCATTGGTGGTTGGATCGAAATACTTGCGGTTGAACGACTCCTTCACTTTCTCTGCAAGAGCTGCAAAGCGGGCCGCGTCATCAGTCTTGCCGAGAAGTTCGGCAGCCTTGACCATATATATCAGATCCATATAGTACTGCGCCGAGGCCACGAGGCCGACAGGAGTGTTGCGTGAGAATCCGGCACGGAAATCACCGTAGTCATACCAGTCACCGAGACCGAAATCAAGCAGATTGTCCTCAGCACGCGTGGCGAGATAATCCACGTAGGCCACCATATTGGGATAGTATTCGCTTATAAGACTGTCATCTCCGTAGGTTTCATAATACATCCACGGTGCTATGATCAGCGTTGCAGCCCATTCGGGCGACTCTGTGAAGCCTTCCATTCCTTCCCATTCGAAAATCACATACTGCGGGGCTACGGTCGGCACCATGCCGTTGGGCCGCTGACTGTCGGCTATATCGCGGAGCACCTTGGGAAGATAAGATGTCAGGTCATAGTTATAAAGGAGACCCGGACCATTGAGATGAACCTGTTCGAGCCATCCGAGTTTCTCGCGGTGGGGACAGTCGGTAAAGACTGACTGCATGTTGCTTCTGACAGCGTTGCGTATCAGCTTATGAGCCGCTGTAAGTACAGGACTCGAACATTCGAACTCTCCTCCTTCGGCCGCTGAGTTATAGATAAAACAGGATTTTATATCCTCTACCACAGGCAGCCCGTCAGGATTAGGCTCACCGGGGAACACCGCTCCTTCAAGCTGAATGTAGCGGAAACCGTAGTAAGAGAAACGCGGATGCCATGTCTCCGGCTTGTCGCTACGTAAAGTATATGTGTAGTAATGCTGACGACCTGTCTGACGCTGATTTGCCGCATTCTCATCAGTAATACCCTCGCTCACCACCATAGTGACTTTCTGTCCGGGCTTACCTTGAAGCGTAATTTCAGGGAATCCGGCAAGATTCTGCCCCATATCGAGGAGGATAGCGGACGGATCGACAGTGCGTTTAGTCGATTTAGTAGCGGCAGCCACTTCTTCCGGAGTGAGTTTATGACGGCTCTTGACCGGGAAATATTCCATGATCTTGACCGGAGGAGCCATCTGGGGGGTAAGCTTTCCTTTGGGAGCACGCTGCACCACCACCGGATGCCATTTGCTGTCATCAAATCCTGCCATGTTCCATCCCGGCTGTTCGAGACGCGCATCATAGTCCTCTCCACCATAGATCGAATGGAAAGTGATGGGGCTCAGATCATACTTCCAGTCATCACCGGTAGCTATCACCTCCGAGCTTCCGTCGGTATAGTTGATGACCATTTTCAGCCAAAGTGTCTCAGGGCCGAAACCCACAAGGAGTTTGCTGTAACGGCTTCCGCGGACCACGTTGTAGAAACCGTTACCAAGGAGCACACCCATCGCATTCTCACCCTCGCGGACCATACCGGTGACATCGTAGGTGTTGAAATAGACCGTCTTGTCATAGTCACTCCAGAGAGGTGTGAACTCACCGTCGCCGACCTTGCGTCCGTTGATCGAAAGTTCGTAGTGACCGAGACCGCAGACATAGACAGTTGCGTCGGCCACCTTCTTTGGCAAGTCAAAATCCGTGCGGAGCAGGATACTGCGGTTTGTCATCGAATCCACACGCTCCCAAGCCTCTTTGACTTCAGGGATCTTCCATTTGTCGTAGGTGTAGCCGCGACCTTCGGGGAGGGCTGCCTGCTCATAGCTAACAGCTCCGATCCAGTCACCGGTCAGAAAATCGCCCGCAGGCGCGACACGAAACTCCGCAGGCGAACTCCACGCAGAAGCCTTACCCTTCTCATCCCACACTTTCACGCGCCATGTATAGCGGGTCATAGGTTCAAGCGCAGGGCCGGCGTAAGAGACAAGCTGACTACGCGACGAAGGTACTTTCTGCGAATTCCACACGCGGACCGATTTCTTTCCCTTCTCAGCAAAAACCTCGATCTGGTAGGCACTCTGCTTGGCTCCGTTATCTCCTGCAAGCTGCCATCCGAAGCGTGGCGACGCGGTCGGTATGGCAAGCGGAGAATCCGACATCTCACAAGTCATGCGGGTCACTTCAAGTGCCCCGCATGAAAGAGATGCGAGAAGCAGTAATGCGATATATAATATCTGCCTCATAATCTCACAAGTTTATTTATAATGCGACTTAATTAAAGGACATCCTCGCAGACAATGCGTTCGAGACGCGGAGAATGACCGACTTCCTTTCCATCGACATAGACTCTCAGTCCACTACCCTTGTGGTAGTGCTGACCATCCTTATCCCAAAGGATGGTGACATTGCGTCCGTGATAAGGCACATTGTCAAGACAGAACCAATCCCATTCACCTTCGGGGATGAGCGGATTGACCTCGACAGTGTTGTCATTGCGCGGACGCAGACCCACGAGACCGGTGATTACAAGATCGTTGAAAGTCGAGTGGTTGTAGTAACGGCTGCGTTCCTGATCACCCTTGAGCCAATAGCCGGTCACTTCATCAAGATACTCACCGATGTAGGGACGACCACGGTGATGCTGCGACTCGACATAGCGTTTCATCTGCGCGAAGTAAGTGCTGTCGTTCACAACGGGATTTTCCTCATTGTTAAGATAATTTGCAAGGGCTGTAAGGGTCTGTGCGCTTGCAAAGGGCCAGATCGCACCGTCCCATTCACACTTACCCACACCGTGAGTGCGGAATTCCGGATGACGGCGTTCGGCAGTGGTCAGACCGTAAGGAGCGGAGAAACCCTTCTCATCATTGATCTGAAGCCAAGCCTCGTCATAGACACCCTTGTCGGGAAGATTGAAATACCAAGGAATGAATCCGATGGCCTCACGTACCTGAGCACAGGTATCGCCACGGACAGTCTCGAAGAAAGCGTGATCCGTGTTCCACAGACGTGTCTGCACGAGATTCTTGATCTCCTCGGCTTTCTTCTCGTAATATTCCTGCTCATCCGTCTTACCGAGCTTTCCGGCTATAGCGGCGAGAGCCTTGGCATTGCCATACATATAAGAGTTAATAGTGGGACGTGCATACTGCTTGCGACGGCCACCGCTGATACTCTCCTCCATGCCGTCCTGCACATCGCCCTGCCAGTAGAGGCCGTTGGGCAGACGGTGGCTTTCCTCCCAGCGGGCATATTCGGCCTTGAGGTCGGGATACATCTTTGCAAGGGCATCGAAATCACCGTTGACGAGATAGCGGTTATAGACGGCATCGGGATTCCATGAGCTGAACTTCATCATCTTCTCCATCGGTGCGCCGTCATTACCGTGATACCAAGTGTTGATGATACCGTCGAGATACTTAGGATCTCTCAACCAACGGCTCTCATAGATATGGTGACCGATAGCGCAGGCGATAAGGTTGTACTTGTCGGCATAATTGCGGTCAACGAGAAATTCAGTCATACCGTAGCCTACCGGAGTATCCTTAATATGCTTGCGGAGCGTCCACCAACGGTAATAATACATCTCCTCCATGTCCTCGTCGGGGCACTCGAAGAGAGGTATGTTTTCCTTCATCCATTCGGATGACTGAGAGTTGGGGATAGCCTGAACTATATTCTCGTCCTCCATTTCGTTGAAATAATCGACATGATGCGCAAAATCATCATATTTCAACACTGAAGCAGTTCCGTCGGCGTCACGCGACGAACTTTTGAAATTAGCGATACGATAGACAGCTTCCTTATCGACATCGTTGGCGCGCGGCATATCGTTGTGCTGATCGGCCTCGGTATCAACGTTAGGGAAAGTCGAGTGAGCACCTGTACGGAAAACCACACGCTCAACCTCCTTGACAGGAGCGAAAAGCATACGTGTGGCCTTCTTCTCTCCATTCACATAGACGGTCGAATTGCGGTTGTCGAGCGTAAGATCTACCTTTACATGATAGGGTTTGCCCGGCTCATAGTTAAGAATCTTGCCGTAACGGGCACCTCCTTTTGAACGAAATTCACCATCGGGAGTGAGATCGAGACGGGCACAAGCCGTACCCTCGTCATCAACGAATTCGATCATCAGCGTTCCGTGGTCATTCTGTTCGGCCATAAGGTCAAACTCCACCGAAAGCTCGCGTGTGGGGGGTATCTTCCTCTCGACTTTGGAAACATCGTAAGGATCTTTATCGGCCAGCGTCAGCCAAGTCTTTCCATCCTTCTCCTCAAGCGATACGGGAGCCCATACGGGTGAATAGATGTTCCACATCGTGAGGTCGGAAAGATTCTTGAAATCGGCGAAATTCTCATCGGCATGAGCAGTAGCCACCAGTTCGACCGGAACAGGGACACGTGCCACCCACATATCCTCCTTGCCGACACTGTATGTCACCCAAAGGTCACCGTCGGGAGGAGTGCCGTTGCCCTCCTGAATACCGCGCACATACTGCGGGCCGAATGACTTGTACTGACCTGCATAGCGCATCGGAGGCACTTCACCGTGAACAAGATTAAGGGTCTTATAATCAAGGCCGTCACCACTAAGCGAGATGGCGAGAGGCCAACGGAATTCAGACGGATTATAGACCGTGGCATACGTTCCGTCGCTCAGTTTCTGACCCCAGATCTTCGCGTTGCTGTTGACGAAGCCTTTGGCGCGTTCCACAGGTTCATACCAAGTGTTGCCGCCGTCCTTGCTGACTGAAGTAAGCGCGTGCTTCCACAGTCCTGCTATATTTCCGTTGGGAAGTGTGTACCAGCTGAATGCCTTATAAGGCTTCTGAAGCGGAATCATCGGGTCGTTTCTGTCAGCCTCCTCTACCCATTGCATACGGTAGAGCGGATTAGCGATCAGCTCCTCACAAGCTTCGCGGAAAGCTTTGTCCTTGCTCTGCTTATAGTTTGGAAACTCGGTATTCTTCTCGTTGAAGTCGTGGTTGTAGTAGATAAAATAGATCGGTCCGAAACTACCGTCAGGATAGATCTCGCGCACTACACGGCCAATACCGTTACCATCATTGGGATCATCTTTCGGATGAAGAGCCACACCGTAATTACCTATGGCAAGCAACTTGCCTGATTTGGAGACATAGAAGCCCACGCGCTGATGCATGACGGCACTCGCATTCGAAGCTTTCTGATCCATTCCTTCCTTAGTGAAACCATCAGGGACGGGATAGACCGGAAAAAGGATCTCCGGTGCACTCCAGTGGTAGCCGTCCTCGGATGTCTGGAGCAATGTACGGCCACCACCCACGTGCTCATCCACAGGGTTGGACAGGTAGTGCATATAGAACTTGCCGTTCCAATAAGCCATCATGGGTTGATGGTTATAGGTCCAGCCATTCTCATTTGGCGAATAGAGATCATAACGGCGATTAGCACGCATGGTCTGGATATTGTGCACGCCCACGGCTGGTGAGAGACCGCCGTCGTGACGGTTGGGATTCGAAAGCTTCGTCCCGGTATAATGGATAAGATCCTCAGCGTTAAGCCCTGCAGCCGCCATGAAAGCAGCCGAGATGAGGAGTAGTCTTGTTAGTTTCATTTTTTCTTTGAGGCTTCTATTAGATTATTAACGACGGAACGCGGAGCGCGGAAAATGGTGCCGTGCTTGTGATCCTTGGGTACGCTCACACTGTCAGTGACATCGGTAAAGTTGACAAAATCCTTGGTCTTATGAGCACTGTAAGTGAACTTCTGATAGGTGTCATAGTAGATATAGTACTCATCACCGATCTTGACAACCGACGGGCCTTCCGTAAACGATTCCGTGAATGGTTCGGAAGCATCGGAGTAAGGACCTTCAGCCGACTTGGCGAAAGCCACCTTGATGTTGCGGTTGGGACGGGTATTGTCCTTCACCACCATAACATAGTCCTCCGGTGCGCGCTTCACGAGCACAGCATCTATACAGCTGAAACCGGGATCATAGAAGAGTTTGGGATCGGAGAAGGTCTCGAAATCCTTGGTCGTGACATAGTAGAGACGATGGTTGTTCTTCTCGTCCTCGACACCTACATCAAAGCCGGCATCGACCACACAGGATGCATAAATGATCATGAACTGATCCTTCTCATCATCATAGAACAGTTCCGGAGCCCACAGATTCTGCGTAGAGGCAATGGAGTCCATGGTGGGAATACGCCGCTGCTCGCTCCAGTTGACAAGATCCTTTGAATTTGCATAGCCGAATCCGGTGTCACCCTTCCAAGCTATGGTCCACACAAGATGATAGGTACTGTCCGGACCGACTACGATGGAGGGATCGCGCATGATGTTCATTCCGATCTCAGGCTTGAGCCA